>NZ_CAJHBC010000005.1:0-320506 GCF_904846535.1 Psychrobacter muriicola 2pS | reverse complement strand
GAATCAGAATGGTTGGAATTACAAAAATATATTATTTTTTTGGAAAATAATTGAAATATTTAGAGGTTAATAAATAACAGGGATGGTTATGTTCAAATATAAACTTCTAAAAGCAACCTTAATATTATTATCACTATCTTTTTCGACTATTGCCTGCCAAGCAGAAAAAGAGACTACCATGCCTGACAAACCGTTAGAAATTTCTTTAAATATGACTACCAAAGAACTATATAATAACAATTCAAGCTTTAAAGACTTCCAAAACTGACTAAAGGGCCAATCGGACGTGATCAAAAAGGCTTCGATTTTCCTACAGGCAGTCAAGTTACCGCTCAGTTCAACTATCCAAACGGGCAGCTAATACTGAACAATGTCAGCTTTGTTAATGTAATGGATGATACACGTGTCAAAGAATATCGCCTACCGGACTTTACAATAGCGACCTTTCTTCGAGGTAAAGACCCAAAGAATATTACTGACAAAGAAGCATATGAGCAAGTACAGACTATTTTTAAGCAATTAGAGAAACAAGGTTGGGAGTATAACTTTGATTTTATTGCACCGCGTATTACTCCTAAAACTGCACTTGACTACGCACTAGCGGGTGGTGATGCCTCTTATCTCGATTATCGCTATCCACTGAGTTTTGAGCAATTTAATCAAATCACTTCTTACATTCATCGTTGGTACCTGCGACATGGTACGGATATTTTCTTAAAAATAGAGATGTGGCGAAATGTTGAAAACAGTGGTGATACGACCATTTTGTTCGCTTATGATTTTCATGATCAACTTCATGAAATTTATAGGCACGTTGAACCAGAAAATCATGATAGAGCACTAGAGTCTTTCGCTAAACAATACTCTAATCCACCATTTGTTGCAAAATTGTCTTCTGAATCAAAAGTAGTTGCGAAAGGCTTGACGATTGATAAGTCTTTAACCAGCTATACCTTTCCACTCGTAAAACAAAAAACAGGCTTTGATACTCAAAAAACAATCAATACAGATCCTTATAAATTAACTTATGATGAATTTCTTGAAAAACGAGATACTAGTGAAGATCTAACACCTTATCTAGAAACGCTATCAGAAGAAGAACTTGAAATAACCAGTCAAGTCCAAGGACGTTGCCCAGCAGGACAACCTTGCTCAAAATCAGGCTACTGGTTTACTTTAGCCAAAGCAGACAGCCGTAGTTACTTTAGACAAGGCGAAACCATGCCAGATTATCCTAATAACCAATGGGGTGAGGTTATTTGGCAGTTTGATGGCGAGCAAGGTTAGTCTTTTATTATTTTATTTAAGCCACCTTCGCGTGGTTTGTCGTTTTCATCAAGCGAAGCACTCATCCTATCAACCCACGCACAATCTAAACAGCATAATTATCAATAGCATATCCCGACTCTCACCCAAACGTCATTGGGTAGTCAGCACTTAGCTTAACGCAACTGGCAACAGGGTTAGGACGCAACGTAAACGAGCATCAAGCCATTAAATCGCAACTTGAGTCCATCGCACAGGAACAGCAAACCAAAACCCATCAAACAACGCCCTATACACTGATAGATAGCGCAGCGGATAGCAGTTACGTCAGTGAAGACCTGCTGATCTAGCGTACGACGGGCGAGATGATAACGACCACTCAGCAAGAGATGATGATCAGTAGTGGCGATAGTTATAATCAAGTGAGTAGTGAGTCACTCAATATCATAGCCGATGGTCAGTTTAGTATGACTAATGCTAAGGACAATATCACCCTATCCGCCCATACAGGAAAACTGGAAGCGACGGCTAAGCAAGATATAAACATTGCTTCTTCGACCAAAGAGGTTGAGATAGTCGCGACCAATAAGATTACGCTGACCGCTGGTGATGCGAGTATCACATTGGACGGTGCTGATATCACGATAGTGGCAAAGCAGTTTACGGAGAAGGCAGGAAAGCATAGTAAGGCTGGGGGTGGTATGGATAGTAGTTATTTATCGCGCCTACCTTTCGATAAGCTGCTAGAAAAAGAGTTTTTTGATGAGCAGGTGCAGTTTCTAAACACGGCAGGACTACCTATAAAAAACATTGATTACCATTTACTGGGTAAGAATCTAAATATGAAAGCTAAGGTAAACGACGAAGGTAAAACCGTTAGAGCAGATACGGATACCAAATCAGAAAAGCTAGAAACTAAAATATTATTTAAATCTATCGAGGGTTTAAAAGACTTATAGCGAGTATGAAATGGCAACACTTAAATTCGATACTAATACAGTAAAAAATAGCTGTACCACTAAAACAATGCCGTGTAGCTACACATGGTCAATAGCTCAATATCAGTGTTTCGAGAAACTTACGACAAGCTCGGATAAGAAATCTTCTACTATTCATTTAAAAGTAGTACAGGATGGCGAAGCAAGATCGCGGCGAATAGCAGCGGTGTATGCTAAATTTTATTTGGAACATAGCGATGTCAATGGTGATACACAGTTTAAAGGGCGTCATTTTTGGATGGGTCTTGGGGCGTTTGCCAGTAAGACTGTCGCTGATGCATGAGGGCATTGGTCAAGTGCTGCAGATGGCGGAGTTTTAGGTGTTGTATATAATTTTAAGCTCGGTAACTTTTGGCTATACCAAGATATCGCTGGATGGCACTTTGAATATAATCAATGTAGTACTAACTTTAGTACATGTATCAACCAACGCAATACTAACCACTATATCCCAGAAGTTAAAAAAACGGTCTATGACTCACATGGGGCATACGATGTACTACCAAAAATTCGCAATCTCAGTGCAAGCCAATATATCAAACCTGCTTTTAATGCGACTAAAGAATTTGAAAAGCTTTCTTATAAAAATAAAACTGAAAGAAGGAAAAATCAAAAAAAAATCTTATGCAACTTGCTAATCATGAGCAACGCGAGGTATTACAAAAAATAATCTATCAAAAAAGTGGTTTTAAAGCAGGATTATGGCTAGCTGATGTTGGAAGAGGAAAGGCATCTATTCCTGATATACAAATGGTCTATACCTCTGAAGCAGATACTGACGATCCCGATTTCAAGAATATTGCACCTGATGATATTAAGTTGGCTGATATTACTAAGAGAATGAAGTGGATTACCAGTGTTGCTGAGCAATATATCAAGCTTATGAACAATGATAGTACAAGAGCAAAAGTTGAGAGGGAGATGGTTAAAATAGCAGGTTGGATTAATAAGACTTAGGAACAACTATGTTTAGATATAGGCTTTTTAAAACAGTATTACTAGCAGTTTCATTATCATTATCTACAATAGCTTGCAGCAAAAACGATACAAAAGGAAATACTATGCCGCCTCATGCTTATGTTTCAGTAGAAGAAAGCCCTGAAACCTTTAAAAAAAATAATGAGGACATTAAACAGTATTGGAGTTTTGATGATAATCCGCTCAATATTGGCAGCTTAGGCGTTACTTTTTACGAAATTAACTTTCCGTCTAACAATGGGACTGCGACTTTCAACTATCCTAACATTCCATCACTTACTGTTGATAATGTTGGTATGACCTCAGGCTTCTATATTCATGATAAACCTAAACGAGGCATACAGTCGGTTCGAATTGATTTTTTCGTCCCTAACTCTCAAGGCAGCTATGCTGTTACGAAAAAAGATGCCTATGTCGCTGTGCAAAAACTGTTTAAACAGCTAGAAGAGCAAGGTTGGCAGAACGATCGTCGTGTCACTAGTGCTCGTATATCTGTCCAAGATAGTTATGCTTATGTCACTGATGAGAATGTATCATCTAGCTTTCTAAACTATCAATACCCTCTAACCTTTGATCAGTTTAAACAGCTACCAAGCTTACAATTTTGGGATCTACGAAATGGTACTGATGTTTTTTTAGATATTACTATGCAATACAACTTTGAAGAAGAGATTAACAATTACGTCTATATGATCAGTTTAGATTTTATCTCCGAAGAGATTCATATCAACAGCTATCTCAGTTATGACAATCCAGACGATACTATGGAATCAGTTTTTATAGAAGCTTATCCAGACTTACCGCAAGCTAGACTATACGCTGAAACTCAAGCTTTAGAGATAGGCTTAGACGTTCAACAAGATCAACCCGACTACACCCTACCCCTTGTATTAGAGAGAACTGGTATTGACACCAGCAAGTTTGTCTCTATCGACCCCTATAAAATCACTTACGAAGAGTTTATGCAGCGTTCTGAGGCAGGCGAAAACATGACGCCTTACTATGAAAATCAAACCAAACCCAATCAACCCGAAATTACCAGTCAAGCAAAGGGACGTTGCCTTGCCAATCAGCCCTGCCCCAAATCAGGCTACTGGTTCACACCTGCCAAAAAAGATAGTAGAGCCTACTTTAAGCAGGGCGACATCATGCCTGACTATCCAAACAATAACTGGGGTCAGGTTATCTGGCAGTTTGAGGGTGAGCAAGGGTAGGTATATTGCATTATTAATCGATACGACTAAGACAGGTTTTGAGTTATGTTTAAGCGATCTCTTAGTATTCTCATTTGTTTTAGCGTTATTTATTTGGCTACTGCCTGCCAAGCAGAAAAAAAGGTGTAAGTTATCTTAACCGTTTAACTGATTGGTTTCGTTGAAATACCAAATGGTTTTCCATTCAAGTCGCTTCATTTTTGGCATGATGTCACCTGCTTTAAAGTGTTTAACATCCTGACTGGATGGTGACCACCAATTACCCGTCTGTGGACAGGGTTTACCCGACTCGCAGCGTAAGCGTTTTGGTGCGACATTCATGCTACCACCGCCACTATCCGCAATGCGCTCAACGAGCATCCAAGTGACAGGAGCCATGCCGACCGCTTGCATGGTTTCAGGGTCATAGCCGACGTAAGCTTCATTTGCTAACATGCCATCCAATAACACTTGAGCACTGGCATCTGCTCTACTAGGTACATAAATGCCTGCGACAGGGACAACTTCATCTAATTCAACGCTATATTGAGGATTGAGGCGATAAATAGGCCATGATTCAGGTGGGTTGAGCGGCCCTCGAGATTCAGCGGTATAGCGTTCAATCAAACTACCTATTTTCCAACCAAAATAACTGGTTATTTTCATATTAAAAGCACGTAAGCTTGCCTCTCTTTCCCATTTATCGTAATCCAGCTGTTGCTGCTTTGGCATCCAGTCGATGTCGTAATCCATACTGATAGCGCGAAAATCACTCTCAACATTACCACCATATCTTATTGCCGCTAGATCCCCTTTTAACAGCTCTTGATAACCAACATTTAAGCTGTCTAGAGTATCACGCAAGTTTGGCAATACCCGTTCACCCCAGACAATATCAGGTTGTCTGTTAATAGGACGCGTGCGGTAATCAAAGGGTAAATCATTGACAAATAGCTCCAATGCATATTCAGCAGATTCTAGCATATTCGCAAAGGCATCGCGCATCTCTTTAAAGTAAGCGGGTGAGCTATAGCGCTCTAATAAGTAAATCTCTTGCGGTCTGATGATGTAGTTATTCATTGCTTGTTCACTTATACCAGTTTTGTTTGAGGGTTGGCACGCCAACCATGTCTGTATTTTCTAGACCCTTTAGATCACTACCATAGCCCCACCCTGTTTTTCTGCGTGGTTTTACTTTTCTTTTAATTAATTGTGCTGGATCAAGTACAATTTGTTTGCCACCACCCTCCAACACATACATAGCACCGCGTCCATTAGCAGTTTGGATTTGACCTTTACTATTTTCAAGTATTTGACTGGCGGCTTTACCTTCCCAAACTTTCATACCACCTTTAGGAACAATGTAATGGACGACTTCTCCATTACTATTCCAGCTTGCCCATACTGCAAAACGTCTGCGCCAATCTTCTCGTTTTTTAAGTTTCAAATACTCCGAAGCTCGCATCCAACATATACTATAGTCTATCCACTATAAAATAAACACAGCGATACTGGGCGCATTTTGCATAGCCTCTGTCTGCGCAGGCACAGCAATCAAGGAAAATGTATACCAGTATCGCAAATGGTTGTATTTGTATCTGTTTTATTTGGGACTGACTATATTATCCTTACTAGTAGGGTCAACAACGCGATATAAACTCGTCCCCTGTCCTAGTTCTACTGCCTTCATATCATGAAATGTGTTAAACTTTTTCCATAATGGTCCTTTACCTTTATCAGAAATATCTGGATAGCCTCTAGGTATTTTGGGACATTTTTTTAATTTGGGATATTTAATACTTCTAGTGACATCCACCCATTTAGGCGAACTGCTTTTTATAAGTTGCACCTCACCGTCGGTATGAACTTTTCTAAAGTTCGCTATATTTGTCAGATTAGTAACTGCTTTATACCCTCCTTCAGTGTCTAGCCGTATGGCTACACGTTCCAGAAAGTCCTGTACGGGTGCTAAGAACTCACCGAGACGCTTGTTAGCCTTATTTCGTACATCTACCACTATTTTAAGCATATCGCCAGCTTGTTTACCGATACCTTTACTGCCGTATTTTTGGACAAATTCGACAGTCTCCTTTAGATAGCCAATATGCTCGTCAAATACTGCTAAAATCTGCGTCTTATTAACTTTAGCTTTTAAACTCCTTAGTTGCTTAGCTGACCACCTATATACGTTCCCAGATGCCTCTTTGCGTATTAGCTTTTTTACGGCAGGACGTCCTAAAAACTTATTAAGCTCCTTTATACCTTGCTCAATAGCAGGTTCAACTGCTTTATATATCAGGCTACCTGAAAATTTGCCAGCCTTAGACAAAGGGCGCATCATGAAGCGTCTAACAGGGGCAAGTAGTACTTTAAATATTCCCTTAAATAGCGACCCTAAAACTGGAAACAGACCGATTAAGGTCAAAATTAGACCTACCCATGCCCAAGGATTACTATCATCTTGTTTAATTTTTTTACAATTTGCACAGATATCTCGAACATCACAGATCTGGTCTACAAATGGAATCATAGAAACGACAGTACCAGTAACGACTTGAGCAGTAGAAGGTTCCGACGCAAAATCACCTTGTATGACTACCCAAAGCCAATCGGCAATATCATTTGCCGTTTCTTTGCCCTTTTGCAATGCTCCGTTAACAGGTGCACTGAACCATGCAAGTGCATTTGAAAGTTCTTTTTGTGTAGGTAAAAATCCCATAATTGTACCTTCTATTATTTAATAAAGCTTTTAGCAGCTTCTAAAACTTTAAGAAATGAATCAGGAGTAGGGTCTTCAAAGTCTTTTTCTTCATATTCAACACGGTTGGCTTCTTCGGGCACATTATTGTGATGTGCTTCACCTTTTCTATCGAGTCTTCCTTTAATAACTTGACCGCCATCAAAGAATATTTTGTAGCCAACATCTGGTATACCTTCACCATCAACCCCTAAAAGTTTAAGACCAATCCAGTTTTCCATTTCTACAGATGGTAAATAAGGCAATTCTGTTTTAACTCCACCCCCACTCCCCCAATCCACCTTACTCGCCTTATAGCCTACTTGACTTGGCGTGATAAAGGTCACGTTACCGCCTACCAGCTCAATACCACTACCTGCTGCTTTTAGCGTTAATGTATCAGGCGCAATAATCTCGATACTATCTCGGCTATGGATGCGTAGCACTTGTTCGCTATCAAGTCGCATTTGGCTTTGATGCGCTTGTATCGTCACATCACCATGCGCTGCGGTATGGGTTTGTGCTTTGTTTGAGTAGTAATCAATATCGCCTGCGACCAGCTGATTCATTTGGGTTTGACCATGATGATGAGTGCTATCTGTGGCATGGCTGTGCGTATTTTGGGTGCTGGTAAATTGGCTATGCTGTCCACTTAGCATGGCGAGATGACGCTGGGAATCGATAAGCAGATGCGACTGTTGCCATTGTCCGGATTCGCTTAATACCGTGCCATTAGTGTCTTTACTAAACTTGGCAAATGGCGTTTGAGCGTCTTCTTGGTTTTGGCTACCATTTGGTTTGTTATTGTCGTTGCTGTCCAATCCGACAGGCTGATGGGTATTGGCGAGTTGCTCGTACGCTTGCTGATGCTGATCGGCGGTTTGTAGTTTGCTATGACTGTCATGACTCATGTGAGGGCTTGATGAAGGGTCTGACTGCCTGCTACTGATATGAATACCTGTGCTGCCTTGAATGTTGGCAGCGGCTTGGGTCTCGATACTAATGCCTTGCCCACGGGCTTGACCACGAGTGTGGTCGGTGTGCTGGTAGAGATGACCAATGGTTAGGCTACTTTGATAGCTGCTGCTATAGACGTTGATCTGCGGACTCTCAGGATGGTCATCAAACATCAGCTGGTTATAGCCGTTAATAAGGCTATCTTTGCTGGCCTCACCTGTGCGACTACTATCGATACTTTGAGTCTTGATACCGTCTATGGGATGGGCATGGCTTTGATTAATGAACCATGTCGGACTGGTCGCATCGATGAAGTCTGTGTCACTGGAAATACTATTGTGCTGAGCCTCACTATTGCCTTGTCCATTATGGGTACTGCCGATGATGATGGGATGGGTGATGTCACCACCGATAAAGTCGATCAAGACCTGTTGACCATGACGCAAAGGATGGGTCTGTCCCATGTGGTCGGCGACGAGGTGACTGGCGATGGGTATCCAGTGTGCGCTATCGTCGCCTTCGCTTTGCCAGTGATATCTGATATGCGCACGATGATTGCGGTCATGAGTAATGGCGCTGCTCTCTGTGTCAATAATACTGGCACTCATAAGACCTGTCAGACTTGGATGCGGTTGCCCAAGTGTAGCAAGCTGTTCCCCATAAGGAATATGGTGATGATGCGGAAATGGTAGGTAGCAGGCATTGATATGGTGGACATTATCATAACTGTCATCTTCACTATTATTATCATTATTATTATGAATCAGATGAGGCTGCAACGTGATTGGGTCAAAGGGCGCACTGCCCAGCCAATCTGCCGGAATATGATTATTAATGTTCTGATGTATGGAGACGATACTGATCGGATCCGTTAAATAAGGGTTGCCATCGATATGATGGGCACTTGGTAGATTAAGATGACGGATGTTGCCAGCGAGGCTACCTACATTAGCAAGCTGTTGCGCGTTTTTTTGATAACGAGTAGCAAGCTCACCCAGACTGTCATCATCGAATCGAGTATGGCTATGTAGGAAGCGGGTATGATTGTTTGGACTACTTGATTCGATTGGTTGTTCACTAGTGCTGCTGCCAGTATAAGTACCCATTAATCGATTGTCATAACGATATAAATCGCTCTGCTGAGTGTGTTGGGCAATACGCGGACGAATGGCAGTGATGCGGTCTTGTCTGTCGGCGAGATTGGCTGGGTTTTGGCTCAATATACTATGGACTTCAGTGGTATCTGGACGCAATACTTCGGCATTATTTGGCAATAAGACCAAAGTATGTTTGTCTATGTCATGACGGTAGTAGCCCGTAATGCCATATAAAGCAAGATACTGAGTTAAATAAGCCAAATCCGTTTGATTGTATTGAACGCTGTGCTGGATATAACAGCTCTTAATCCAAATATTTAAATCGATATTCTCTCAACCTCCTAATAACCATCAAGCCAACCCAAATTCATTGCATAAAAAAATAAAATAATACTCAGTATGAAGATCGTATGAATAATCCAAATAATACGCCAGCGCCATAAAAAACGCTTGCTTTGATTATTAATCACTTTGGTTCGATACGGGTCTATGTTGGGATCAAGATATGGATTGAACTGATCGCTTGGATATTGCAAGTGCTGATACTGTGGCTCGTTCAAGATGTTTTTACCTTTAGACTGTATCCAGCCACCACCAAGCTTAACGTAGGCTTGTAGTATCAGCAGTGGGATGTACCATAGCTTTATTTTAAAGTTTTGGGTGACGCCATAGCTGGGTAAGATGCTGTCGGTATAGAGATAGATCTTGTGCTCTTTAGTGGTGTTTGGCGGGTCAAAGGGAATAATAGGCGGTAGGCTATTGGCGTCTTTTTCCATATAGTTGCGGATGAACTGCCACTGCGCACGAGCATAGACGTCTGAGGTAGCTGGAAAAGAGGAGACCAGTTGATTGACGATGTTACGAGACTCATCTAGCCAGTTGAGCTGTAAAAAGTAGGTTTTACTCATACCGCCTGCACTGACAATATTGACGCTTTTGACACTGGCATGAATGTCTTGATAAGGTAGCTCATTAATACCGTGATATATAACTTCCTGCTTGCTTTCTATAACAGTTATATCATATTGCAAAACAAGCTGATCCATTCTATTAAAAGCATCTATAGGGGAATTATCATCCTTTAGCCTAAACATCTTGCGTAGCATTACTATTGGTAGTATGAAAGCTAATAAGATGAGAAAGAGTGAGATCAGCACCCCGAAAAACCCTTCTGAAAGTAAGTTAATTAAAAGCGTCGGTATCATAATTATAAAGATGACTAATAAACAAATAATCAATACTAACCCCCCTTCATCAAGCATGCTTCGTCCCGTATCTTGAAAGATCATGGCATTGGGATCAATACTTTTAACATCTCGAGCGACGTTGAGCATATTCGGGTTATCACTTTCAATATCTGCCCCCTCGCTATAAGGTCGTGGTAGCAAAGTGATATCAGGAGTATCATGCTTAGGTAGTGTAATTATTTTCTTCTTCCTTACAAACTGAACATGAACACGAAAAATAATATAATGATTAGCGTATGTAATATCCAAATAATACGCCAGCGCCAAAGAAAGCGTTTGCTTTGATTGTTAATCACTTTGGTGCGATACGGGTCTATGTTGGGATCAAGATATGGATTAGGCTGGTCGCTTGGATATTGCAAGTGCTGATACTGCGGCTCATTTATGATGTTGCGACCTTTAGATTGTATCCAGCCGCCACCTAGTTTGACGTAAGCTTGTAGTATTAGCAGTGGGATATACCACGGCCATATTTTAAAGTTTTGGGTGACGCCATAGCTGGGTAAGATGCTGTCGGTATAGAGATAGATCTTGTGCTCTTTAGTTGTCTTTGGCGGGTCAAAGGGTGTGATGGGCGGTAGGCTATCAACGTCCTTTTCCATATAGTTGCGGATGAACTGCCACTGTGCGCGGGCATAGGCGTCGGATGTCGCTGGAAAGGAGGAGACCAGTTGATTGACGATGTTGCGGTTATTATCTAGCCAGTTAAGCTGTAAGAAGTAAGTCCTACTCATACCGCCTGCGCTAACGATATTGACGCTTTTGACACTGGCATGAATGTCTTTATAAGATAGCTCGTTGATGCCATGGTAGTCTACTTTTATTTTGCCATCTTCTTGGGTAACATCATATTGCAAAATACGTTAGTCTACTTTATCAAAGGCGTCAATGGGTACATCACTATCGGTAAGTTTAGAGACTTTGCGTATCATGATGAATGGAATGCCAAATGCCATTAAATTAAAAATTAAAGCAAGTAAAAAATCATAATAGTCTAATGAAATAAATAACTCAAATGTCATTGGCAAAAACAATACACCACCGAATAATAACATCAGAACTAGTACCAGCCCCCCCCTCATTCAGCATGCTACTGCCGACATCATTAAAGGTTAATGCATAAGGGGTGATGCCTCGCACATCTTTCGCCACATATAGCATGTTCGGATGATCTTTTTCAACATCCACTACGTCACTATAAGGCCTAGGTAATAAGGTAATATCTGTTGTGTCTTGGGCAGGTAGTGTATTCATAAAAAGCATCTAATACTCAGAGGCTAAGTTATTTAGCCTTTTCAATAAGCTGACAACAATCAAACTCATAACCACTTCAACAACAACACATCCCAGAGCATCTTAAAGAAGCTTGGATAGTCGCCATGTGGTCTTGCTGCGCCCATTATATCTATAAATAAGGCAAAGACCGACAAGCCAATAATTGAGCCAATAATGAGTAGTACGCTAATACCCACTTTTTCGAGTAAGCTGTACTCTCGTCTTGGCGGATTAGGTGGACTTTTATTTAAGTCAAACTTGTCTTTAGGATCTATATCACACTCAGCCTCTATCTCAAAAGGAAAGTGCGGAGTGGTACAGGTTAATACAGCTAAGCGACGTCCTAGTAGTTTTAATAACCAAAAAGGCGTGGACGCTAGATAGTGCAGATCAATTTTTAAACTGGTTTCAGGGTACTCCATATCTTCCCATCTATTATGATATTCAAAACGACTGCGCTCAATACTCTCCCTAATAGTTTCTTTACGTTTATGAATAGGAAAGACATGTCTGATACTGTCCGCCACTTGTTTGATATCTTTGTCGGTCTTACTATTCATATAAGTGTTTACAAATTCAAAGTGATGTTTTAAAAACTCATTTGGGCTGGTATGTCTGAAGGGCAGGCTAAAGGTGCGCTGAATAATGCCGTCGTCACCTACATCACAGCAACGCACATCCCAAGGAGCATTGATATCGTTCTGCATATGGATCTTTAGTTTATCCCAGTCGTAGGTTTCAACTTGTTTGTTGGCGCCAATGACGTAAACTTTACCGTTTTTACGGTTAAAACGTGCGGGGAAATAGGTATAGGTAAATAGCTCGCGGCTTAGTAGTTGGATGACAAACCAGAGTATTCCAAAACAGATTACTGTAGTAATAAAGATGCCTAAAAGAGCAAGACTTAATCCATCATCTGAATATACTAAAAAAGTAATGGAAACTCCTACAGCACAGCCAACAGTTCCCAATAAAAATGCAGCACCTTGAATGTGTGTTATTTCACCGCGCTCAGACTCCCATCTATCGACTAACTCCATGTATGTGCTATTAAACTGCACTACCGTACGCTGTGGACGCAGTGGTAGTCCGTAATCCTGTTGCTGATATAAGCGGTAGGCCTCATACTCTTTTTTATAAGGTTGGCCTATGGTATTATAAGTTTTATTTTTTGAGCGACCTGTTAGATCAATAAACATAATATAGTCTCAACTTCTCAATTATGTAGTTATTTTTTATTCTTCTCTAATGCTTCTAATTGACGTCGTAATTCTTTTAGTCTTTGAGCTTTTTCTTCTGCTTTTTGATCATGTATAGGCAGGGTATCTTTTTGTCTCATAACAAGTTCAGTCCGGTCACCTTTTCTGAAATCTACGCTAAATGCTTCTTTTGATTGTGGTGTTGGTGAAGTACCTGTAATTTTGTAATCGTCACTTTGTCTTTCAAGGCGTTGTCTCGCAAGTTCAAGCTCTCGCTTTACTTCAGGACTATACTCAACAGGCTCATACTCAATATCTTTATAGTCAAGTGGCTTGTCAGCTTCAAAATATTGATAATCAGGTATATCAGTATTAGAGTTAGTCGTGGCATTTTGATTGTTTGTTGAACCAACAGAGCTTTCGCTAGTAGCTGAGCCACTGCTAGTTGATTGATCATTATCATCGGATGTTTCTGTTACTTTTGTATTTTCAATAGCTGATTTATACGCTGCTATATCTGCTGCATGAGATAAATGCAGGCTATCGCTGCCCCAAATACTGTTATGTATCCATTCTTGAATAGGCGACAAAGTAAATTTGGAAATTAAGAATCCAACACCAATAGCAATAACAAATAGGACAATGCCTATTCCTGTCCAGCTGATACTAGCACCAAATAATATTATGCCCCCTTCTAAACCGACTGCCACTACTGCACCAAAACCTGCAACTCCAGACACAAAATATAGTCCTGACATTATTGCATTGCCTTTATTCGCAGCTTCATCATATGCATGATAAAAATCAAAACCAGAAAATATAACAGCTGCACCTATATTTAGTCTTTTAGCCCACCAAGCGTTTTTACCGATAGACCTATCTAGTGATTCTTTTGTCGCGGCTGAAAGTGCTGGATTTTTAACTTTTATACCTTGTATAGCAACGCGTTGATCTAATATTCCTCCATATAAAAAACCGATACCAGCAATAAGCTTTGCACCACCCTCTGACATTATCGCTTTTTGTAGCCCTTGTTCTCTAGAATTACTATAGATTCCAGCAGCCAAGCTCATGCAAGCCACAGCTTGAAACAGTGTACCTGCAGTAGCTAGTTTATTTGAAATACTATTTGAGGCTACCTTTGGTTCTATAATTTGAACAAACTCATTAGAAGCAAGGTCTACAACCTGATTATAACGCCTTAAAGATGCTTGGGCAGTTTTTAGATTAGCTAAAGCGCCTTGATGACCACTTTTAGCTGACATCTTTAACATGTTTAAACGATCATTTGCTGCAGATTTTGTGGGTGCGTTATTCTTAGTTACACTATTGAAAACTGAATTCGCTTCTTTTGTATCTAGCACCAATGTTGTACCAGAAATATTCGCATTTAAATCCACACCATCTAAAACTTTTAGTTGGTGCATCATTAAACGAGCATACCTTTGCGCATTCGTTTTTGAATTTACGCTTGTTTGTGTGAGTAATACATCTGTTAGCCCTGCAATAGCTTGTTTTTTAGTTCCTGAAAACCTTAGTTGTATGATCGGGGCATCAAAGTGCAATCCAATTGCATACATAGTTTGAGATATAGCGTTACTGCTTGCTTCTTGACTAATGACTTTCAACAATGGCGCACTTAATTGCTCGACAGATTGTTGTATAATTTTGGACTTTCTTAGAATATCATCCGTATGTTTACCGGCACGAGTCCCTAATAGTGAAGACCATGACGCTTCAAGTACGTTGTTCATAGTGATGCCAGAAGACCCAAAGTCTAAATTTGACCAGACAAGATTCTTATTGGCTTCTATAATAACGGCATCAATACAATTTTGATAATTAAAGACCAAAGCACGAAGTAGGTAGCTTTGCTGATCATTAATATCTTTAGTCATTAAATTTGCGTATAGTTTAATAGATTCAGAATCATTAACCGTAACCCCCACACACTCTAGGACTGTCTCAGTATATGATATACCACTAACTACATCACTAGTATCAAAGTTATACTGCATCTGATTTTTTAGATTACTATCGTTTTTAATGATCTCGTTATGAGCTCTCAGGATATATGTTGCTATTTCCTTGAAATTTTTCTCTATTTCTTTAACAGTCGCACTGGTTAAAAAAGCATCCATCTGCTGCTTTCTATAAAGTTTTTCATAATCTTTTTTCCAAACTTTATTCGCTTCTTTTTCTGCTTCAGTCTTTACTCTACTTCGTTCATCAGCTGTGAGTGTCAGACTAGCAGTAAGTTCTAAATCTTTATCATATTTGTAGTCATATTTACTAAAATCATCACGTGGACTAAAATATACTAAATTTTTCTCACGCAAACCATTAATTCTTTTATCATTATCATTCAGTAAAAAACTTTCTTTAACGCTAGATTTTATTGAATATTCTAGTCCATTAATGATATTAGCAACTTCCAATTTATGCTTTATATCTATAGAATATTTGTCTTCTAAACCCTCTTCGTGCTGAATTAAAAACTCATTTAGATCAATTAATTCGCCTATACGATCATCAAAGATAATTTCTAAAACTCGATTCGCTTTTTTAGTTGTTTCAATGTTCCTTTCTTCATGGTTAGCAAATATTTTGCATAATACTTCTCGTTCTAAGCCTCTATACGGTTGATAGTTGTCTTTAGTGAAAATATTGATTTCATCACTATAATATTCTGATGGAAATATTCCATCTTCGTTTGGATCAGCATTATCAATGTTGTATCCCCAATACCCGCTACTCCCCGCCTTACTGTCTAACTTAGCATCAGCTAGTGACACTTCAATCATATTATTAGTTTTAGCATCGTCAGTATTACTTTCATGCCTTTGGATAACTGCTTTTGTCCATTTAACAGGGCTATAGGCACACCACAGTGTCTTTATATCATTATTTGGATTGGGTATGCGAATAAAGCTCTTTAATGCCGTACAGTTATCGCCTCTGTGACAAGTATAATCAACGATAGGCAAATCAGGTGTTTTTGCCATATTCTGTACATCGAATTGATTGAGATAACGACCTTGAGTGACAATATATCCATACCACTGTCCGTTGTTATCAACTATATAAATGTAGCCTTCTCTTAATAATCTTCGAGCTCTATTAATAGAGCTACCTTCCTTAAATAAATTGTTGGCTTTTATTCCCCAACGCACAGGCAATATTGCAATCCCTTCCGTCAAACACTGCTCGCACCTATTACTAGCTACCATAACCTTTATCCCTATCTCTTAATTATCTGATGTCACTAAACCTGATTGCTGATAACACTCATATAAGCATCTATTCATTATTGTCATACGATCCACAGGATTAGTGAGATGTGTAGCTGCTATTAGTTGAGTATTCGCTTTGTCCAACCAGCTCAGCAATGCACCGTAGTGATTGAGTATCAGTTCACTACCCTCAATCCCTTTTTTAGCAAAGAAGCGATTCAGTAGGCTAATATTGTCTAACTGGACTTGTAATAACGGACAATGGCTGGGTTGGCGCTGCGCTGTTGTAACTTGTTTAGGTTGATGATGATGGATGGAATCTATACTTTGCCAATCATTGTTAAGTGACAGCCAAAGCCGCTTAGGGTAGCCATAGCGACTAGCAATATAGTGATGATGTTTTAGTGGTAACAAATGAATTAGCACTTGCGGATCTAAATAGCGAAAATGCTTTTTTTGACTGTCTTTCTGGATGATTTGGTTCAATCCTAGTACACGAGCAATTTGCTTAGCATCTGGTTTGGAGGCTTCTATATCAGTTGCATTAACTATTGGCTGCTGCCATTCAGGATCATCTGGTAGATATTCTTTCGCACTTATTCGAGTTTTGCGTGCCCTTATATTAGGGGCAGTATAATCCAATAGTGTGAGTATCCCGTGATGACGAGATAGCAGCTCACACTGCTGCAAATGCACCTCTAATATATTACTAATGTCTGAGCTTAACGTTATCATGACTGGGCTATCAATCATATGATAGCGCAGCAGTTCCTGCTCTAAGGAATATACGGCGTCAGGAAAAACAGAATTGATTTCTTCAATCAACTCTGTTTGACCATGATGAACAATAACCGCATCAAAAGTACTAAACGCACGGAAGTCAAGCATTTGCATCTGTAGGCTTATGCTCAATGGTTTTTCTGGTTGAATATTCATGATGCTGTCATGCTTTTATATCTGTATATAAGGTTTGAGTGAAAGTCATCTTTATTACAAGTCGGTACTAGCAGCATGATTGTCCTCAGCCTGCTCTGCTAACTTCTCACAAGCTTCAAACTGCATTTGCTTCATCACTAATTTCTTAGCAGCCCCGCCCCCACTACCCCAATCCACCTTACTCGCTTTGTAGCCCACTTGGCTTGGCGTGATAAACGTCACATTACCGCCCGCTATCTCAATACCACTACCTGCCGCTTTTAGGGTCAGCGTATCAGGCGCGATGATCTCAATACTGTCACGGCTATGGATGCGTAGTACTTGCTCACTGTCGAGTCGCATCTGATTTTGATGCGCTTGTATGGTCACATCACCATGAGCGGCGGTATGAGTCTGGGCTTTGTTTGCGTAGTAATGAATATCACCTGCGACCAGCTGATTCATCTGCGTTTGACTGTGATGATGGGTATTGTCTGTCGCGTGGCTGTGCGTGCTCTTTGTGCTGGTATGCTGGCTGTGTTGTCCGCTTAGCATTGCCAAATGTCGTTGAGAGTCTATAAGCAAGTTTGGTTGTTGCCATTGACCCGCATTATCTAGCACGCTGTCATTGGTGTCTTTACTAAACTTGGCAAATGGCGTTTGAGCGTCTTCTTGGTTTTGGCTACTGCTTTGCTTGTTACTAGCGCTGCTGTCCAATCCGACAGGCTGATGGGTATTAGCGAGTTGCTCGTACGCTTGTTGATGATAATCAGCGGTTTGTAGTTTACTGTGACTGTCATGACTCATGTGAGGGCTTGATGAGGGATTTGCTTGGTGACTGCTGATATGTAAGCCTGAATTACCTTGAATATTGGCAGCGGCTTGGGTCTCGATACTGATGGCGCGTCCACGTGCAAGGCCTCGCGTGTGGTCGGTGTGCTGATAAAGATGACCAATGGTTAGGCTACTTTGATAGCTGCTGCTATAGACGTTAATCTGCGGACTGTCAGGATGAGCGTCAAACATCAGCTGGTTATAGCCGTTAATAAGGCTATCTTTGCTGGCCTCACCTGTGCGACTACTATCGATACTTTGAGTCTTGATACCGTCTATGGGATGGGCATGGCTTTGATTAATGAACCATGTCGGACTGGTCGCATCGATGAAGTCTGTGTCACTGGAAATACTATTGTGCTGAGCCTCACTATTGCCTTGTCCATTATGGGTACTGCCGATGATGATGGGATGGGTGATGTCACCACCGATAAAGTCGATCAAGACCTGTTGACCATGACGCAAAGGATGGGTCTGTCCCATGTGATCAGCAACTAGATGGCTAGCAATAGGTACCCAGTGAGACGTGTCACTATTATTATCTTGTCCGCCTTCATCCTGCTGCCAATGATATCGGATGTGAGCACGATGATTACGGTCATGAGTAATGGCGCTGCTCTCTGTATCAATAATACTGGCACTCATAAGACCTGTCAGACTTGGATGCGGTTGCCCAAGTGTAGCAAGCTGTTCCCCAAAAGGAATATGGTGATGATGCGGAAATGGTAGGTAGCAGGCATTGATATGGTGGACATTATCATAACTGTCATCTTCACTATTATTATTATTATTATGAATCAGATGAGGCTGCAACGTGATTGGGTCAAAGGGCGCACTGCCCAGCCAATCTGCCGGAATATGATTATTAATGCGATGATGAATAGACGTCAGGCTAATCGGCTCTGTCACATAAGGATTACCATCGATATAGTGCGCGCTTGGTAGATTAAGATGACGGATATTACCGATTAAGCTACCTAGATTGGCACTCTGCTGTTGGTTCTTCTGGTAACAGGTGGTAAGGTGATCCAGACTGTCATCGTCAAAGTACGTATGACTATGTAGAAAGCGCTGGTGACTGCTGGGGCTGTTTGAGTTAATCGGCTGATCTGTGCTACTGCTACCACTATAGATGCCGCGAAGCCGATTATCATATCGGCTAAACTGGGTGTGTTGAATATGATTGGCAACGCGTGGACGAATGGCAGTGATGCGGTCTTGTCTATCAGCAAGGTTGGCAGGGTTTTGGATCAATATACTATGAACTTCAGTGGTATCTGGACGCAATGCTTCGGCGTCATTTGGCAGTAAGACCAAAGTATGTCTGTCTATGTCATGACGGTAGTAGCCCGTAATGCCATATAAAGCAAGATACTGAGTTAAATAAGCCAAATCCGTTTGATTGTATTGCACGCTGTGCTGGATATGGTAATCACTCAGCCGCTCGTCAATCTCAATGTCCATCTCATAAGGGCTTACAATATTAGTGATAAGCTCGCCGAGGCTAAGGTGATGATGACGACGATTGTGGCTAGAGAGTCGTAACTGGTTTAATGCAGGTTCGCAGATGATACGGTAGGCGGCCATGCCACTGTTGCTGCCAAGGGCAACCACTTCTGTGATCATACCGTGACGAGTTTGATGTGGCAGTGCCATATCACCTGTGTACCAGTGAATCGCCAAATTTTGTCCTATCCAAGCTTTGGTATCCAGTCCTGCTTGTGGATGCAGTAGCGTAATGCTGATACGGTAGCCGCAATAAATTGCCAGCTGGCGCTGCTGATAAGACTGCGCTCGTTGATCTTGATGATAAGGGCTTGGATAAGCGTCAGGCATTGGCATAAGTGCGGGCTTACTCCAAACACTGTCGGGCAATGGCATCCCGAGTAAGCTTTCCACCAAATCAGCCTGTTGAATGAGACTGGTGGCGATATCAGGATGGACACTGCTCAGTTGCACATGCCGCTTTGTTTGAGTCCATACCATGACAAGCCCTTTTTATCAGTCCAAAGGTGGAAATTTTAATATTGCAAGATCACAAATAGTGTATAAATTGCCAGTTAACCAAGCGTTTATTTGTAGTTGATTCAATTAATAACCATCGTCAGATGAGTCGCGTTTTGGCTGAATCCCAATCATGTCAGAGAGCATCGATAATTGATCTTCGTTTTTGATGATATGAGTGAGCCATTGATCCAGTGGCATATCCGCCCACTCAATCGCCCGACCGAGTAAAAATGTCACCGGACTGTGCGGCTCATTGGTCGCAAAATAATCTTGGATTTGCGCCAATAATTTAAGCGCTTGCCGACGATTGCTTTGATGGTCGCGGTTACTAGGATTAAAACTGGTTGAACTAATATTTTTTGTGCTAGCTGATTGTCCATTGCCATCCGACGTTACAGATTCATTATTATCAATAAGGTCGACATTATCGGCTACACTCTCTTGACCAATACTACTAGTAATATCAGAATATTCTGGTATCAATGGACGCAAATGCTGCGTCAGTGCAACCAATAAATCCGTGACTGGCGCGAAGACTGGCGCATCCATACCCATCAAATCATTGAGCTGATCAGTCAGTGTCTGCCACTGCTCAGTGACTTTATTAACATTACTCATCAGTGCTTGTTGCCAAGCTTCACTGCTGGTCTTGATGGCCTGATTATAGTCACTCAGTATTAATTGATTTGACGTTTCGCTATCAGGGTTTTGCTGACGCTGCTTATCATGATCACGCGCGGTTAGATAGTAATTGTAGTTGTAGTTTTCTGCTTTGGTATCAGCGAGTGATAATTGCTTGATGTCATCGGATAACGCTTTGACGAACCATGACAGCAGCCCTGCCCTGATATCCATACTGTCTTCTTCCCCATCTAGTGGCGGATACATAGTCAGCCAATATTCGTCATTGAGTGCCTGTAGCAGACTCAAACCCTGACTGATACCTGATAAATGATCGGTATGGCTCAGTGCATCGACATACCAAAGTGCCAACTTCATGTCTTTACTGGTATGACTCAGCAACTCGGCACATTGATTTTTCACAAAATCCCAATCAGCCACTTTTAGCTCAGTGACCCAATTACCTTGTGCCAGTAATGGATCATCCTCTTGCCGAGCTGCAACGATAGCATCGATACGTGGATCAAATATCAGGTCTTCACCGACGCCGTGACGACTGCCCTCAATAGGGGCGACAAGAGTGTCAATATTGGTTGTTAAAGAGTTATCAGTGTTCATTATAGTGACTCCTCCTTAACAGCCTTTTTACTGGCTGTTTTTTTTACTGGCGGCTTTTTAACGGCAGGCTTTTTGGTTGAAACTGGTTCGCTTGCCGACTTTTTGACCTTATCCTCAGTCTCATCTTCACTGTATTGCGCCATGTGATTGAGCGCCACAACGGCATCGGTATCCAAACGATAAGCAAAATTATCATCTTCATCAACGAATACGGTAATTTTCTTTAACACACTTTGACTGTCATCATGAGCCAGTAGCTGTCCCGCCAGCTGCGGTAGCAAGGTATGACTGATAATGGCGTCGGCATTGCGCGCACCAGAATCGACCTCATGACAGCGCGATAAAATCAGCTCAATCACTTCAGGATCAATGACACAAGGGACATCGTAATTGTCACGGATACGACCAGTGATTTTATCCAGCTTTAAGCGGATGATTTCTGCAAGCGCGTCATCCGTCAACGGATAATAAGGAATGACTGTTAAACGACCCAAAAATGCAGGCTTGAAGGCTTTGTATAAATGTGAATTAATCACTTGTTTCAGGCTATCACTGTCTGGCAAGCTAAAATCAGTGACGGCTGGATCGGTATTGATACACTGCTGCATAATCGCGGAGGAACCAACATTACTGGTCAATAAAATTAAGGTATTTTTAAAATTAATCAAACGTCCTTCGCTGTCTTCCATCACTCCTTTGTCAAAGACCTGATAAAACAAATCTAATACGTCTGGATGGGCTTTTTCGACTTCATCGAGTAGCAATACACTATAAGGGCGACGACGAATCGCTTCCGTCAAGACACCACCTTCACCATAGCCAACATAGCCTGGTGGCGAGCCTTTTAAGGAAGCAACGCTATGCGCTTCTTGATATTCTGATAGGTTAATCGTAATAAGGTTGCGCTCACCGCCATACAATACTTCGGACAGTGCCAATGCTGTTTCTGTCTTACCAACGCCACTTGGCCCCACTAGCATAAACACCCCTTGCGGACGATTAGGATCGTCTAGGCGTGCTTTTGCAGTATGAATCCGCTTAACGATAGCAGTCACCGAGTGATCTTGCCCAATGACACGCGCTTGCAAGGTATCAGCCAAGTTTAAGATATGATCTTTTTCATTGCCTGCCATATCGTTAAGTGGAATCCCTGTCCAATCTGAGATAATCTGCTTAATAACTTGCCGATCTAATACAGGATGGATAAGGCGATGCGTCTCTTGTATTTGTTTTAGCGACTGCTCAATGCTTTGATACTCATCTTGTTTCTCTAAGCGTTCCTTTGCACTAAGCGTATTCGTATTAAAGGCATCCTCTGGCTTGCCATTCAATTGCTTATTGAGCGCATCAAGCTGATCATTAAGCTGACGTTGCTCATGCCAGCAACTTGTCATATCAGCAATACTTTGCTGATTAGCTTGACGCTGTTCATCAAGTACAGCGATTTTTTGGCTGACTTTTTCTTTTTCACCAACGCCGCCGATACGTTCAAGCTGCTGACTTAGGTTGTTGACATGCTGCTCTAACTGCAACCCTTTGGCTTGTAGTCTATCCAGCTGATTGGGCATGGCTGTCTTCGATAAACTCACCCGTGCGGCTGCCGTATCTAGTACACTGACGGCTTTGTCAGGCAGTTGTCTATCGCTGATATAACGTGCGGATAGTTCAACGGCTGCCTGTAGCGCATCGTCATCTATCAAAATCCCAAAATGCGCCTGCATCTTGGCACTTAGACCACGAATCATCGCTACTGCCGTGTCGATATCAGGCTCATCGACTTTGACCACTTGAAAGCGACGTGATAATGCCGCATCTTTTTCAAAGTATTTTTTGTACTCTGACCACGTCGTCGCAGCAATGGTTCTAAGCTCACCGCGAGCCAGCGCGGGCTTAAGCAAATTCGCTGCGTCGTTTTGACCCGCTTGCCCGCCTGCGCCGATTAAGGTATGCGCTTCGTCGATGAATAAGATAATCGGCTGTACCGAGGCTTGTACTTCTTCAATGACTTGCTTGAGACGGCTCTCAAACTCCCCTTTGACGCTTGCCCCTGCTTGCAGCAAGCCCATGTCAAGACTACGTATCGTCACATCTCTGAGCTGATCAGGCACTTGACCGGCAATAATCTTTTGCGCCAACCCTTCTACCACAGCGGTTTTACCAACGCCTGCCTCACCTGTCAAAATAGGATTGTTTTGACGACGACGAATCAAAATATCGATGAGCTGATGAATCTCAAACTCACGGCCTATCACTGGATCTATTTGATCGGCACTGGCCTTTGCGGTCAAATCATAAGTATATTTATCTAACGCAGGGGTTTGCTGAGTCGTGGCATGTTCTGTTAAAAATGCCTGTTTGTCTGTACTATTATCTGGACTACTTTCAGTGTCTTTATTCGTATCTTTATTTGCGCTTTTATTCACGTTGGTCGAGCCACTGCCTTCGGTACTACCAAGACATTGACGTTCATAGTCATCTTTTAAGGTAAAACGGTCGATATACTGTAACTGCTCAGGGAGGGTTTTGAGTAGCGACTGATAACGCTCATACGCCAATAGCACGAGTAATATATGCCCAGAGCGGATTTCTAGTGGGCTATTATTACCATTACTTTGACTATGCTGGCTACTGGCAAGCTCCCACGCATCTTCCAACAATGCCATCAACCCTTGACTGAATACAGGTGTTGAGCCTGTTGCTTGAGCAAAAGTATCTAGTAAGTCTGTGATGTCTGCTAATAGTGACTGCTGAGCAACCTTATTGAACTTAAGTATTTGAGCCACATCATTGTGCGGTGTGGCAATTAGTTCATGCAGCAGATGAACCGTATCGACTTCACGATGCCCATTATTAATACAGAGCCTAGCTGCCTGCTGCAAACACTGTCGGCAACTTGGACTCAAGCGGGTAATTACAGCTTTTAACTGGCTCATAAACCTTTTCCTTTGGCATTTTCAATAGACTTAACATTATTTTTATAAGACTGATGTATAACTTTTCACAATAGGTAAAACCTATCTATATCAAACTCAGTATGGCTGATAAGTAAACAAGCAACCTGTCTATTTATCAGCCATAAAACACTCACTGAATAGGCAAGGCATAGCGGGTGTCATCATGGTGCTGCGTTGCAGGCTGTGATACCAAAAACCCACCCTGCCCCAAACCACCAAAATTACTTTCTGATAATGACAACGGGGTAATGTATTGTTTGTCTAGCTCTAACTGCATTTCGACGGCAAGGCAGACCCCACACCATTTACGAATAAAATCGATAATGACGCAATACATATCCCCTGCAGGTAATAATCTAAGATAGCGTTTGGCATCCAATTGATGGAACACGATTCTAATTTTGCTATCAAACTGTACAACGCGCGCACCGCAAAATGCAGACAGTCCAAGTGCTGCATGCTTCCCACCGAGCGCAGTCTGCTCACTGGCTGGTAGATCAAACCACTCCGGTACGAATTGCTCGACACTGACGGTGCTGTCTAAAAAATGCGACAGTACATGTGACAACTGGTCGGCTGTCAGGCGTCCTGGGGCGATCATGCCAGCATAAGCTATCAAGCTATCGATAGCGGTTAACTTCTTCGGCTGACGCGCCAATGCCCGTAAGCTCAACAGATAGTTGTCTTTTTTATTATTTATCTCATACTGTAATGGCAAGTTATAAAACCAGCTCGCTTGTACATATAAATCGGTTAAACGATGGTTAAATAAATCTAAAAATGCTGGTGCCGCTTTATCTTTTGCATGATTGACTCGCGAGGCTAGATGGTCGGTATACATCGCTGGTAAGGCTGATAATGGGCCTGTGAGTCCGATAACTGCGGGGCAAACATCTATCTGCCTAGCCTTTAATGAACTGGCCTTTACTGAACTGCCACTGTCTTCCATATTGTCCTGAGCAATGAGCGACATTGACTCAATTTCAGCTTGCGGATACGCCAATGACAATGAGGCACGGTAGCGCACCTCGATAGGTGCATGTCCCATACTGACTTCATGCTGAACCAAACGTAGCGCTTGCAATAACTCGTAGGATTGCGGCGCAGCCATTAGATCCGTTAAATAAGAGGACTGAGACCGCTGCGTGGCTGACATCTGTATACCTCCTCTTTGGTAACGGCATCACTCATGGACACTTCAACGAAGCTATTTAAGCTGGCGTGATAGCCAAACACATGAGCCAATAAATGGGCAAACTGACGGATACTCACTCCAGCAAAATTCTTTTGATTGATTTGAATATTAATCAGCGTACCACGCACAAATCCAGGTTGCGGCACGCGCTGAATACGTCGAGCTTCAATACTGGTCTCGACAGAGACAATACCTTCGACCAATAGTTTATTAGAAGCAGATTGCGTAATGTCATATAGCGACAGATACTCCTTCATCAGCTCAGCATCTTGAGCAGCAAGTGATAAAAAGTTTAGGCTTATCAGTGATATCAAGCGCCAACGTTCCTCACCTGTGTATTCAAACCGTGCCGTTCTGGTCGGCTGCTTTAGCAACGACAAACTACTAAAACCTGTCATCCCTTCGCTAAACAAATCGCCACGGCTTTGACCGAATACCACTTGTGCTGGCAAATCTCTATTGGTACACAATAAAGAAGCACTCATGCTCACCGCGCCGGCTAAGTCTTCGCGGTCTTTTTCTACAAACATAATCTGGTATTCAAAACCTTGCTTAAACTCAGCCATATCCTTATCGCGTTTGATATGATAATAACGACCGTCATCTTGCTGCTCATAGTGATTGAGCGCATAAAACGGATGATATTCACGCTGTATCAAACGATTGTCACTTTGCTTCGACTCTATGACTTTATTAACCTCATAGATTTCATGCTGAAAGAGCGCACGGGTATCGGGTACCAAATCGTAATAGATAGAACGATGGGTAACTTGAATAGGCTTGGCAGCAGCCTTGAAAAGATTGACAACGGGTGTACAAAACAACTTAATACTGCTAGCACTTAGCTGCTGCAAGTTTTTTAGGCGGATGGTATTTTTTTTATCAAACTTAAAATAACAGCGAATCTCAAAGCCCTTACTATCGATCTTTAAATCTGGACAAACTTTACCAAGGTTAAGGCGTAAAAAATTGAATTTTTCGGGAAAATAAAAGTACTCTTTTAATAAGGCAGAGGCAGCATTACTCACTCTATGACTGGGAAGAATTTGCTGCTCAGGGTCGAAGCCTAACATCTCAAATGGGCTACCGGCTATATTATTGACTTGCCTACCATGAAGGTGTGTTTGCTTCACATCACACCCTAACAAGTCCCACAAACTGGTGCCTTGACTGGCATCTTCGTCTATATATAAGTCTAACGAGTGATTTAATAAGGCTTGATAGTCAAAGCTCGAATTAAGACCTTTGAACTTAATACTAATGCAGCCGTTAAGCAGCCCATGCTGATTGTCATACACCTCTTGGCGAGTCTCAAAGTCGACGCTGTCTATCTGTAGCGGTAGCAAAGTCACGTCTTGGGTTGACTGAAACTGGCAAGGCGTGCCATTTATTTTTTGACTAGCAAACAGGGTCTCTTTAGATACTAAAACCGGCTCACTCATCGCATTACCCTGCACACCTAGATTGAACTGGGCAATAGAGACCGATGGAAAGGGTTTAAGATAATCGGGATAAACGACTTCTAATAAAGATTCGGTAAAATCAGCATATGAATCGTCCAGCTTTTTATTGATGCGCGCACTAATCAGCGAAAAAGCCTGTATCAACCGCTCTATATGCGGATCATCTACGGTATCGTGCCCCATCAACAACCGATTGGCTATTTTTGGGTATTTTTTGGCAAACTCTTTTGACTGTTTATTAAACAGGCTAAGCTCATGCTCAAAGTAAGGAAGTAGACTGTCCATGACGCCTCAATATATTGATCGCTGCTAACTGTATAGATTGAGCGGTAGTAGTTATTTCATTAAATGAATAATGATTATTTTATTAAGTAACGCTGAGAGCTTGGCTCAAAGAACGCATCGAAGCTGACCAGTTCTTGTGCTGGATAAACTTTCAGTAAAGCTTCAATAGAAAAACACAGCTGATTGACATCAACCGCGCCAATATCTAGCGATACTCGAACGTTTCTTAGTCGGGTGTCTTGTTGCTCGACAGTTATTGCGATTTGTCGACAGATATAATCACAGTCAGTAGGATTGGCGCTACTAAGTCCCACAAAATCCAATATGCCAAAATTTAATATCGATGAGCGCACATGCTGATACTCTTGCAGCCTACTAGCCACCACACAGCGTGTATTTAATAAAGCCTCAAGGTCTTGTGCAACGGAAGACTTTAATTCCTCAATATTGAGACGACGAACCACAATCTCATGCGACAAATGACGGGGCTGATCATCAAATAACTGCTCGAACAAGTTTGGGCGAAACCCAATTTCTTTATTAGAAACGTTAGTGGCATAATTCATTGATATAATTATTCCTATTTAAAAAACAAAAAAGAAAGGCCTAGATATAAACCTTTCTTTTTCGGTACGATACAATAGATGACACCTGATACAACCTAAATTAGGCTGTATAAGTAGCAGTGTTATTGGCTAGTGACCATTTTTTAGTCACAGCGCCTTTAGCAGTACCATCGATATCTTGTTGGGTGTAAGTCCACTCAACAGCGGCATACTTGATACCAACTTTTTCGATTGGCACGCCTTCAGAACGTACCGTTGGCTCAACACTTGCAATCAGCGCATGCTTAAGTTTTACTTCAAGATATTTAACACGCTTGTCACCGTTGGCACGATAAAAATCAATTTGAATCTCATCGAAAGTATAACCAGCAGAGCACGCTTCCCATAGCTTAGGACTGGTCGAGTCCAAGTCTTTCATAAACGTCATGTCAGCATGCTCACAACGCTCAGAAGTATGGCCACCAACGCTACTTGCTGTCGCTGATTTTGGCTGACGGATCAAGTGATCCCAAGTATTTACTTCCAGCCAACCTCTATGCTCGCTATCACGAGACTCGCCATCAATTTTATATTTACCACGGAACTGAATATAAATATCCTTCATATCACATACCTTTTTTGAAAAATTTAAATTTCACGTTAGTTTTTAATGAACGATCAGCTGTTGCTAGATTGCGGCAGTTGAGTGACCAGACGCAAAGAAACAGACAATTCGTCAAGTTGAAAGTGTGGTCTCAAAAAGACCACGGACTTGTAGACACCAGGCTTACCTGGAACTTCTACAACTTGTACAGAAGCTTCGCGCAGTGGGTACTGGGCTTTTGCTTCTTGTGAGGCTCCGTCATCTAGCAATACATAACGAGAAATCCAGTCGTTTAAAAACGACTCAACATTACCAGGTGCTAAGAAGCTGCCTACCTTATCGCGCATCATCGCTTTTAGGTAATGAGCAATACGTGACACCGCCATAATGTATTGGATCTGTGTCGATAACGCAGCATTGGCATTGGCATCATCGTTTTGATACGTTTTGGCTTTTTGTGCTGACTGCGCCCCAAAAAAAGCAGCGTAATTGGTATTTTTGCAATGGACTAACGGGATAAAACCTAAGTCGCTCAACTCTTTTTCTCGGCGATCGGTGATAGAGATTTCCGTTGGACACTTAAGCGCCAAATCCCCTTCATCAGTCTTAAAGGTATGAACAGGTAAACCTTCAACCAAGCCACCACCCTCAACACCGCGAATAGCAGCACACCAACGATAGTCAGAAAAAGCCGCCGTCAAGCGTGAAGCGAAAGCATAAGCGGCGTTCACCCATAGATAATCGTCATGATTATTACCAGAGACTTCTTCCGTAAAGTTAAATCCTTCGACTACTGTGCCATCTTTAGGATCATAAGGCAGACGGCCTAAAAAGCTAGGCACGGTTAACGCAACATATCGCGCATCTTCTGACTGTCTGAACGCACGCCAGCGTATATATTCAGCGGTTTCAAATATCTTTGACAAATCGCGTGGGCGACCGATATCAGTAAAGGAATCAAGACCAAACATTTCAGCGGAAGCCGCCGACACAAAAGGTGCATGAGAAGCGGCCGCAACATGAGACAACTGCTCAAGAAGATACATATCTGAGTTTTGGCGAGTAAATTCAAAGTCACCAACGATAGCGGCATAAGGCTCACCACCAAAGCTACCGAACTCTTCTTCGTATATTTTCTTAAACAGCGTGCTTTGATCAAAATCAATTGACGACTGAAAATCTTTAGTCAGTTCGCGCTTCGTAGTATTCATCATACGAATCTTTAGCATGGATTCAGATGGGGTCTGGCTACATAAATAATGCAGACCACGCCAGCTGGACTCTAGCTTTTGAAACTCAGGCGCGTGCATGACGGTGGTCAGCTGCTTAGAGATTAACGCGTCAATTTGGGCAATACGCGCGTCAATCGATGCGGCCAAATTATCTGACAACGTTACGGTGCCTTGCATGACTTCATTGGCAAGCTCTGCAATTTGCGACTTGGCACGATTTTTTTCATCATCGGACTTGGCAACGTTACTTTTATTGACGATTTCTTCGAGTAAGTCATAGCTTTCGCTATTCAATGGATCCGTGGCTATATGCTGCTGGGCTTGGGCACTCATCGTTTAATCCTCACCGTCAGTTTGATTTTGTTCTGCCATTTTTTTGACTTGCTCGGTGTTCTTAAGCACATCATCTAATAGGTCTTCAAGTTTTTCGTTGGCGGATATTTTGTTGCGCAGATCTGCCAAGCGATCTCGTGCTTGTACCAATTGTTTTAGTGGCTCAATTTGATCAGCAACTGCTTCAGGGCGAAAATCGTTGATACTATTAAATGCCAAATCAACCGCGAACTCACCGCCTTTATCACTCAAGTCATTGCTTACTCGGAACGTTGCACGTGGTGCTAGACCTGACATCACCTCATCAAAGGTATCTAAATCTACTTCGACAAACTTTTTGTCTTTAAAGCGTGGTTGTTCAAGAGTGGAATCTCCTGAAAACTCTCCCAAAACGCCGACAACAAAAGGGATTTCCTTGGTTTCGATCGCATCGCCCACTTCAACGTCATAAGTCAAATGCACCCGAGGCGCACGTACTTTTGCGAGTTTCTTTTGCACACTGTCTTGCTTTGCCATAATAAGTTGCCTCAGCAGTTTCTGGTTTTAACGTAATATACTGAATGGATCGGTAGATTTGGTGTTGCTGTTTCTGGAAGATGAAGGTTTGGTCGGCTTGTTAACAGGCTTCACTTTTGGTGCTTGGCGTGAGGGTTGTTTTACGGCCGACTTTCTTTTAATAGAAGTCGCTGGCTTTTTCACAGAGGCGCGAGATTGAGATCTTGATTTGCTTATTTTGTTAGGACGTCTAGGTTTTACGACTGGTGCTGGTGGTTTTGGCAAAGATTCATCGTAATTGAAACCATAGATGTCACCATATATCTTACTTAAAGCGTACTGATACTCCTTCAAAAACGCTGCGTCCACCTCATCAGTGAGATAATCTGATTGCAGTTGGCTTTGGGAGACGATAGCGCTGCTATTTAGTAGTATCTTTTTTAGCTTAGCAGTGCTTTGACCCAGATCAATGGCTTCACTGGCTGCGTAAACAGCATAAGCATGATAGCCATTGTTAGAATAAATCTGCGCCAAAATCTCCCATGCTAGCGAGTCATTAGGATTACGAGATACTCTTTGATTCAAATCCGCGACCAGTTGATGCAGTTGCGGTGATTTTGCATCAGCATTTTTGAGTGCCGCAAATTGATTTATGATGCTAGAACCGGGGTCTTTTTCTTGTATGACAAGCTCACTATGGGCGGTAGTCATTGCTGAACCCATGATAAACAGACCTGCCAAAAACGCTTTAGATAGCGTAAAACTAACTCTAATATTGCTTCTGATACTGGTCATTGTAAGTCGGTGCTCGCCATTATTGGTGTGAGATAAATACATGTGCCTGCTCAAAATTATTTTAATTAGACGCGTTAACTAGGGTAGTGATATTGGTGAGCGTTTCATTCAGTGTCGCCTTATCACCACTATCCATCAAAGTATTATCATGATAAGCATCAATATTACTTTCCATCACTTTAACTGCTGAGAGCATGGCAAGCTGACGTGCATCAAGCCTTTCATTATCAACGCTTAGAGCTTCATTAGCCGCTCTCAATGCCCGTGCATAGCGTTTTGTTTCATAGTTATTTTTGGCAATAGTCATCCACGCTTCACTGCTAAGTTGATTGCCGCTTGACAAATAGACAAGCGAAGGTTCACTCAACTGCTTCACTATCGGTTTGCTGACCGTGGTTTGTACATTTTTCTTAGCAGTGGTGCCACAACCCGCTGTCAAGAGAGAAGCGCTAAGTAAGACTGATAGCAGACCTGCGGTTGCAAGTTTAGTACGATAAATAGGATTCATAAAAGCAGTATCATCACTAAAAGTATAAAGGGATGGATCTTTTAAAGGAAATAAATATAACTAAAGTTCATTAATTATAAAAAATCAATGAGGTTGATTATACATATACTTGACAATATTTCAATAAACTCTATACTTTTCTTAATAAATAATTTAGTAAATCACCTATTCAAGCCATTTTCTTGGTATAAAATAAGCAGTAACGGTACCCCTCTTATGCCTTCCAAGACCAATCGTCTACATAATATTACCGTTCATACTGATAATTCAACGATAAACACCTTTTACCCTGTTGCGTTTTCCGGTGCAAACGGTATTAATCGAACCGATAACATTGACATACTAGTGTTTGGTTATAATTTTATCGAATCGAACGCTTGTTTATCATTTATTGGCACCCCGATATGCTTGACCACGTTTTCCGCTCATCGTACCGCTAGCTGTCGTACTGGACTGATACGAGGCATCCGTTATCAGCAGTCTGATGGCGCGATGCATTTCTATGCTTTAGAGGTCGTGAGCCCTGATTGGCAGTTGACGCAGTCGATACATACCCGCAGTTTTATCAATCAATCTACCCTCGATATTGTTACCATCATCCTTAGTGATTACGATCTGAATTGGCAAATATCTGAGTCTCTTTTGTCATCGGGTAGTACCTCCTCAGAGTATTTGTCTAAACCTTTACCCATGCGCACACAGTCGGATGTCAGCGACTATGACTTTGTCACTGGACTGCTTGCTGATATTGGCATATCTACTTTGTGGGTATCAGGGAATTCCGTCGATGAGCTTGGTACGTGGTGGTTGGTTAATGGTTTAGATACAGGCGAGCTCATACCGCTGACCTATAGTTATGCTCAGTCATCCGTACAGTCAGGTCAAGACAGTGTCAATACGCTACAAATGAGGTCGCAACAACTTGGCAGTGATAGGGTAATAGTACGAGCAGATGGGTTAGCGGCGGATACCATTTATGAAGGTCAAGCAGTAGATGAGTCACCGCTTGCGACAGATGACACCACGGTATTAATCGGTGCGCCCTCTCGCGTGCACAGCGAGGACGCCGCTACTTACATAGCAGAGCAATGGGTGTATGCAAATCGTTGTCAACGCGAAACCTATCAAGCGACTGGGGCCATGCGTGGTCTAAGTGTCGGTAGCCCAGTGAGTATCAATAACCTACCCTCTATTGGCAGCTTATCAACCCACTGTATAGCGGTAATATTCATCGGTATTGAGCCTGATAATGATAGCGTCTCTTATCATCATCAGGTATTTATCAAGCAGTGGTTACAGCGCACTGCTCAGCATATGCACTGTCATGTAATGAATCACAGTCACTTTTCAATCCCCGAGCACGGCTTTGACATCGCCCGCGATACTGGGGTTTGGGCATCAGCGACTTTGCTTGACGTCTCTATTCCCTACTGCCCTTATCCTAGCAAACAGTCCTTTGTCAGCAGCACCTATACAGGGCTGACTCAAGCACGGACTGGCGACATAAGAAGATCAGCCTCAGCCAGCTACGACTCTGGTGTCAGCACTGACAATCTACAACAAACCATCACCACCCCCGTCTGGTCTAGTATCAGTCCTCATGATGACGGCACCACCCCACCCCTACGCACATTACAACTCTCATCCGGTAGCACTCATGGTTGGCAATTTGCTCCAAGGCTTGGGCAGTCGGTTCTCCTTAACCATTGGTATGGCGATATAGACAGTCCTGTGATTGGCAGATCGCTTTATGACGGTATCGGTATGGGTGATGTGGATGAGAAAGATATCACCAGCCGTGATGCTGAATTAGCCAATAGACATAACCTACAAGGCGGATCTTCTCCTAGATGGCATGGTGGTGGCCTTGGGCATTCACAAATTAATGACGATGACGGACACAGCGGCTGGATATCGGGGATTGCCCAGTATGGGCTGACTTCTGACTCTGAGGTGGCGTTAAGCTTTGATGATACGCCAAACAAGATCGGTCTACAGTGGACGGTGAATACAGGTACGCGCGCCAATGCTGAGACGCCAACTAGTACGGATCAAGCGACCTTTTCCCCTGATGAGCATGTATTAGAATTGGGCGTGCTGCGGCATCGCTATAGCAATCATCAATCGAGCGATAGCGGACAAGGTATTAATCTAGCAACCGATCACGGACTACAGATCACAGGTGATACCGGTGTCCTACTCTCCACTTTCGGTATCAGACACAGCCAGTCAGAGCATGAGTCCGCTTGGGTCAATGATGCAGGACAACGTCAGTTAAAAATGGGCACTGAGCTGAGTGAGACCTTCAAAGAGGCAAAGCAGGCACATTTGCAATCCACGGCAGCCATGCAGACCACCAACCAAACGATAGAAAGCTTTAAAACCAGTGCGCAAATCATCGATGAGACGTTAAATACGGAAGTGTTAGGCGCAGCCGATGTGATGCTGGTCAGTAAAGACAGTACCCTCGCATCAAGCAACAATACGCTCTGGATGGCGAAAACAATAGTGAGGCAATCAGGCGCAACTCAGTCGGATGTGGTGGCGGGTAACTATACGCTGACGGCAGATACGATTGAGTCGCTCTCGGGTGTTGGCGGTCAAGCCGATCTGTCAGGATTACATATCAGTGCAAACAGAGAACCAATCGGGATTCAAGCACAAGGCGGTGAGCTGCAGTTGCACAGTCAGCTTGCGATGACGATTGGTAGTGAATCAGGACAGGTAAATGTGTCGAGTCCGAAGCGTATTAAGTTGCAAACGTCAGGCGGGGCTTCGATTACAATCGATAACAATGGGATTAAGCTGGTGTGTCCGGGAATGATTAAAGTGCAGGCGGTGAAGAAAGGGCTGGTTGCGGGGGCCAAGGCTAATTACTCACTACCAATGATGCCTGAGACTATTCCGCTGTTTAGTAATAAGCTGGATGTGTATGATTTATTTTATCATGCTGATTTTAGTGAAGTTAGTTATGTTGCTAAGATGGACGATGGTCAAATTGTTGAAGGATCGTTAGATAAGCATGGACGCACTGATCGGTTAATATCTATGGAATCTAAAGAAGCAGAAGTTCTAGTAGGATACCTAGATAATTGGAGTATTGAAATTGATATAGAAGAGGAAAAGCATGAAATCATTGAAAATGTAGAATTTGAATATTCTGACGAAGAATGCGACTGTCAAGCGCCAGCAGAGGATATTAATCTTTTAGAGGATGAAGAATGATGTCAAACAGTCACAAGAAAATTAAAGCCGGATTTCTATTACTCGATGCCAATGACAAACTTCTAAAAAATATTGAATATAAAATAGTTACAGTCAAGAACAATGAAGAAAGTCACTTAGTTAAAGGTAAAACTAATAGTAAAGGTGCAACTTACGAATTTGTTAAACCAATAGGTACTAAGCTCTGTCTATATATAAAAATAGGAACTAAAGACTTTAAAAAGGTTTCCTGCCTATTATTGCCTTCAACTAATAAAAGTAAGCTCAAAATTAGAGCAAGAGTTAGTGCCATTTTAATTGACTCAGAGCTTAGAAAGCATGGCGAAGACGCTGGTAGTATCAAGCGTAAAGACTATCAGGTAGTTAAAGGCGATACGTTGGAAAATATTGCTAAAAAGTTTAATACAAATGTTGCACAGTTGAAACGCCTAAATCCAAAGATTAAAAGTATTCATAAAATTTACGAAGGAGATTGGTTAAAAGTTCCTGCTCAAATAGGAGACGTTAGTAAAGAAACTACGGATGACTCTTCTCCTCAATCAAAACCAACGGAACCCGCTACAGTAGACTCCAAAAGCGATATATCTATAGATTCAGAGCAACCTTGGTATGAGGAAGTATGGGATAATCTCAAAGAGACTTCTGATGAAGCAGACGCTATGATTGATAAAGCAGAAGAAGCAATCAAGCAGGGACAGCAAAAAGTAATAGATGAAACTATTGATGCGATGGAAAGTATCGCTGATGCAAGTGAGAAGTTACATGACACATTATTTGGTGATAAGGAAGCTACTACATCATCTGGCATTAACCCCTCAAATAACAAGAGTAAAATCGATGAATCACAATTAGATATTAAACAAGAAGCAGGTAATAATCAAAAGGGTAACCCCGCTGAACAGTTTACTTACGATAGTGATACGACCGTTTATCATATCTATTATGATGGGCATATAGAACGTGCTAACAGACAAGCTGTTGGGTATGCAAAATTTATCTATTATGATGAAAGCGGTAATAAACATTTTCTAGGTAAAACTAAGTATCTTAAAACGCCACGTTACGGTGGAGGAGAAGATGTATATTTAGTTAATATTGGTGGAGATAGTGAAAGTAGTAAATATGATGGCAGTCAGATTGATGACAATAATATATCATCTGTTGAGAAAGAAAAAAGACTGTCAAAATATAGAAAAGGCAATGTTAGCTATAATATCACTATGAATTCTAAACAGCATCAACGCTATTACTTGTCTGGGGTTGCAATGGCCACATTTTTAGGAGCACTATGTAAATTAGGATATGATGATATATCCTTTAATGGAGCTAGTAAAAAAGATGGTAGTCCTGGACCTAGTAGTAGTCATACTAATGGTAAATGCATTGACGTAAGATATTTGAGAAAAGATAAAAAAGCGCTAAAAATTATATTAAACAATCGTGATTACGACTCTCAATACGATCATGAGAGAAACGTAAAACTTGTTAATACTTTTCATGAGTTTGGTTGGGGTAAAAGAAAAAGACCTGACAATTCAATAGTAAAAATGCTTAGTGTATATTTTACTAATCCTAAAGCAGGTATAAATAAGAGTTATATTTTGCCATATTGTGCACCTTATCGAGGGCATGATAATCATCTCCACCTTCAAGGATTAGTAGCAAATATTAAAGATATCGATGTTATATCAAGAGTTCCCGAAGTGGTGAGTGGAAGTTGCTCCTGTAATAAGGACATTAGTTTAATTCAATTAGAAAAAATATGTACTATAAGAGCTAAATCGACTTTGGAAAAGGTTCTGCCTCACTTAAATAAGACCTTAAAACAATACAACATAACTACCTGCTTACGTAAAGCTCATTTCATAGCCCAATTAGCACACGAGTCTGCTGAATTTTTATACAATGAAGAACAGGGTGTAACAGATGCTCACTATGGAGGTTATAAAGGAAGAGGATATATCCAAATATCGCTGAAAGGTGCTTATGAATCTTATGGAAAATATGTGAATGTTAATTTCTTAGGTTCAAATAACATTAAAATGGCACAGTTGCCTTACTCTATTGATTCTGCTGGATGGTTTTGGACTAAATTCAAATGGAAAGACTTAAATGAGTTAGCTGATAAGAATGATATTATTGGCATCAGTGCGATAGTAAATGGAGGTTTCAATGGTTTTAACGATCGCATACAGTACTTTGAGCGGGGAGTCGATAGCCTTAATATAAAATCATGTGCCAACTTGGGTTCTATTAAATCAGAGCAGTTAACTACTTTTAATTTTCCTGATAGTATAGTTATGAGTATGATAGGTGAGAGCTTCGGATGGGGTTTATGGCATGACCCTGCTAAAAATAAAAACGGCGTCATAAAAAATTCAGGAATTTCAAAAGAGGGATATACTAATTTTATAAAACTGGCAAATAAAAAAGGTAGCTTTGGAAAGAGCAGCAAACGTTATGGGTGGACTTATGATGATGCTGTAAATTATGCCAAACAAAGGGTAAATAAGTTATGAAGATAAATAAACTTTTGATTATAGTAATGTCTACTTTATTGGTAAGCGCAGGCTGTAATATCTCAACTGATTCTTCAGTTAATGATAATTCGTCTTCTAGTAACAACTTATCTCCTTCAATTAATTATCAAGATATAAATTCAATAACCCATTCTCAAGAATCACCTAAAAAGAAATTGCTATGTCTAATGGACAATAGTAAGTCAATAAGTATTTACTATAAAAATAATCTTGAAGAATTAGAAATAAATGATTACAGTACGTTCACCCTAGAAAGTATCGATGAGGTTGAAACAATTGAGGGTCGTCCTCATGAATTCATTCGTATATATCAAAATGATCGAGGATACACGGCAACTTTAATGTCTCAAAACTTCATTAGAAATTTAGAATTGACAGATGCAAAAGGTCAAACCACATCATATTCATTCAATTTTGGATTAGAATGTGACACTCTGCCGAATAAGAAATATTTAACTTATATAGTTAGCACAGATAAAGCTTTTATCTATAAAAAACCAGATCTTAACAGCAAGACTTCTTCATATTTTATTGAAGGTGATGAGATTGAGGTACTATCTACTAAAGATGATTGGATACAAACTTCTTATCTAAAGGGTTCAAAAACAGGTTGGTTACGTCTTAAAGATCTTGAAAAAAACAACCATTCCAACTCACCGCCCAAAGAATTGACTAGTAGTAAAATAAAGGATGCATCAGAAGGTATTCAACTGGTTAAATCTGATCAAAAAAAACATGTTTTAAATAAAGATGGTATTAGTAATATTTCTCTAGGGCAAAAGTTTAAACCGAATGAATTTATTAAATTTGAGAGTCAGTTAGAAGGTGTTGATAACTGTTTCCTCGCAAACTCAAATCTGTATCCAGATCATCAATACTCACTATCTTTTCAGTTTTTTGATGATATGTTAACTGGTGTCGGTGTCTCTAAAAGTGGTACTACTAATTTTGATAGTTTTACATCATATACAGGTGTCAAAATTGGAGATACTGTTGAAACTGTAATGAAGCTACATAACAAGCAGCCTGACGAAACATTGGATAGTCCGCATACTGACGATCCCATATTTATATATTGGACTGATAATTCCAAAGAGACAGGTATACGCTATGATGCGGTAGATGGAAAAGTCTCAAGCATGAGTCTTAATTTTGAACCATATATTCGTTATTTTGAAGGCTGTGGTTGATGGTAAATAGAATAAGCGGAAGAATAAATCCTTATACAATAGATCTCTTGCATAAGTCATTGCTAGCCCTTGATACTCTGTTAGCGGAGGTCAATAAAACGGTACTTTTGCAAGAGGTCTAATCGAAGAGTTAAAAACCCTTAATAAATCTCCGAGCAAATCTTCACAAAGGTAGTATAGTCAATCCAAAATAAAACTGGAACATCCCATATCATGAAACAGTTTAGGCAGATCGTTCTCCATCCAGCCTTGGCGTAGAAACTTTGCTTGTGCCCACTTCTTCTCGATGGGATTTAAATCAGGACTGTAGGGTGGCAGCCAAAGAATACGATGGCCGTGTCTATTGAGTAGTTTTTGAGTGTGTTTGTTTTTATGAAAGCTTGTCACTCGAGCACAGCTCTCGTCTTGCGCTCGGGCAAAGCAGTGCTTTGCTTTATCCTCGCTCATATCCATCACGATCACGCATTTTGTTTTAAGACTTGGTATCAGCAGAGCTTGCACCAGTCATAAAATATATTGCCATTGATGTTCTGCTCAAAGTAATCAAGCGCAAACAGCATCTTTTCATAGATAGCACCGATGACATTCGTACGCTTCCTTGCTTGCCTGTTATAGCTATCAATACAAGGGGTTCCAATCGGTGCATAGCCATAGGGTCTTATTGTTTCAGCCTCAAAGCCACTTTCATCCATATACACAATAAGATAGCCTTGCTACATAATGACCCCTGCCGTCAAATCCGTACAACTAAACTTGGGATATTTTAGTTACGCAGCCTGACGATAAAAGTTAAACCACACCTGCCTTGGCGATCTATAGCCTAAACCCTTTTGAATTCTCGTCTGATTGTAGTAGAGCTCGATATAGCCGATGATATCGTTGATGGCTGTGAACCTTGTTTTATAGTCTTGGTGATATACCAGCTCATTCTTCAACACGCCCCAGAAGCTTTCTATTGGAGCGTTGTCGAAACAATTGCCTTTACCACTCATTGAGCCTTTAAAATGATGCTGTTTGATGATCTTGTGATACGCGTGACTACAGTACTGGCTGCCTCTGTCAGAATGCACAATCAGTCCTTGGCTGGGTCGTTTATTTTTGACGGCCATGTTGAGTGCACGGCATACTAAGTCTGCTGTCATGCGCTTATTGATAGCATAGCCGACCAGCTCTTTGGTGTGTAAATCTTTTACTCCTGCTAAGTATAGCCAACCCTCGCTTGTCCAGATATAGGTGATATCACTAACCCAAGACTCATTAGGACGCTTAGCATCAAACTTTTGATCCAGCACGTTTTGATAAACCATTTTATTATGGTTTGAGTCCGTGGTGACTTTAAAGCGCTTATGGCGACGGCATTTGATACCATGCTCTTCTTTGATACGTCGAACCATATATAGGCTAATATCGTGCCCTTGATCGGTTAGCTTTGCATGCAGTCGCTCAACACCATAGCGCTCATGCGTCTGGCTATGAGCTGCTTTGACAAGCAGTTCACACTGGTTGCGATGTATCTGCTGGTCGCTGATGCCGCGCTCTGACCAGTCGTAGTAGCTTGATGGTTTTATCTGTAATACACGGCACATGCGAGTGATACTAAAAAGACGCTGGTTAGCTTCTATAAAGGCGTACCTGACTAACTGTGCTTTGCAAAGTACGCCGTTGCCTTTTTTAGTATCTCTCGCTCTTCCTCGGCAACTTTAAGCTGTCGTTTGAGGCGCTTGTTCTCTTCCATCACGGCCATAAGCTGTGGATCATACTGCTCAGTTCCTTCAAGATAGCCTTGATTGGATTTGAATTCTGCACTGTAGGTTCTGATTTTCTTGGTCATGGTAAACTCCTGTGAATATGCTTAGTTTACCAAGTTTATTTGTACGGTTTCTTCAGCATAGCTCAGTTTCAGTCAGCCTACCTAGGATTAATCCAAAAACCAATCAATTTTATCGTGCCGTCATTTCTGGTTAGATAAGCACAAAGGATACGCTCATGAAATCACTCTCTCTATTATTACTTTTAGTCAGCATGCTAGGCCTCACTGCCTGTATCGATTTGGGTGCGCGGTTTATGTATGAACAAGAGTATTTAGAAACTGACTCTGGCAACGCAGTAGGAGAATGTACCACACAGATCAATCCAGCAACAGACAAGCTTCTTTTCTCGCCCCTACCCGAAAGATCAGCAGAAGAATATTGGGAAGATAATAACTTGCCTAAAGGCACATTATATTTTACCTGTGAAGGAGATACACCGTTGTTACCAAAGGATTGTCAAGGAAACGAGCTGACTACGCCGCAGCTGCGTCGCTATTGGAAAAAATATAACTTGCCTGTGGGTACTAAAAGATTTGATTGCAGAAATGGTGTACCTAATATACCAGCGGATAGATAGTTTTTAAGACAATGAGACCATCTGTCTTACTTATCATCAAATCATGGCGATGTCACAAAGATATAGTGTGCCGCTTGAATACGCAATGACAGCATCATGCTATAGCACTTATAAAGGCACAGTTATGAAAAGTATCAAGCTCGGCATATTATCACTGTTCGTTGTATCGCTCACAGCCTGCATTGTCTCTGGTAAAGATATGGCTCGGGAGTTAAAGGGAGTATTTATGAAAGAGAATAAAATGGGGTTTTCTACAGCTGTATTTGCGCCCCGCTACTACCCCATTGAGCTGATCGCGGGTGAATCATTTTGGATGTATGACGATGGTTCAAGACGCGGTTTTTATGTGCACGCAGGCGGCGGCTGGCGGACAGCAGGTGCGGATGCGTCAGGTGGCTCTCGCATTCCTGATGGCATCAATCTCACGTGGCTGGCGCCTCTGGAGGGCAAGTACTACCACGTCAGATCCAGACTGCCCAAAGCAGAAATAGAAAAACAGTTTCAGCGCAAGCTCACTATGGATTTTGAAGACACGCCAGATACGGAACGGTTTAAGCAGATTCAGTTGGCGCTTGCTCCTGGTGGTTTTGTCTCAGTACGTCTTGGTTGGGCAGAAGTTGTAGAGGTGGCGCAGTTTCAAGCAGAAAAGGTGGATATTCCGTGGGAGTATTTTGCACAGGCCAACCACTTTAACCCTAAGGGCTTGAGTGAAGAAGAATATCTTGCAGGGTTTGTTGAGGATCAGCCAGAAAAGATCCAAGCACAAAAAGCCAACGGTACATTTTCTATTGGCAGATGGAAGACCTTTAATACCCAAAAGTTCCCATGGTATCTGTCGACGCCGCTTGATGTATATGGTTATACAGAATTCTTGATTAATGGGAACACGACCTTTACCCCACAGTCTGAAGTAGACTTAACCACATACAAGAGTGAAAAAGCAGTTCCTGCTTGGTATCGGCTATACTTTAAACATGAGGGCAAACGGTATCAAGCCATTATTCGCCTTAGCCAAAGTTCCCCAAGTGGAAAAGAAATGCCTGATGGCGATGTCGAGCAGTTTGAGATTTTTAGGACTTTTTTTGTGGAAAACCAAAAGCCTGCAGCACTGATGGTCAACATTGTTGATGGCGAGCTGGTTGCTTACTTAACCGTTGATTGTATCAAGAAGCAAAATGTACCATTACATGGCAGTTTTTATCGTCTTCTAAAAGACAATGAGTATAAATGGTTTAAATAAATTTGGTTTAAAAATAAAAGCACTTCTTATGTTAAGAGGTGTTTTTTTGTTTCTCTTATTCATGTGATGCGGGCTTATCTAACAGACACAACTTACAAGGCGGATCTTCTCCCAGATGGTATGGGAGTGGCCTTGGACACTCACAAATTAATAACAATGACGGACACAGCGGCTGGATATCAGGTATTGCCCAGTATGGACTGACTTCTGACTCTGAGGTGGCGTTCAGCTTTGATGATACGCCAAACAAAGTCGGTCTAAAGTGGACGGTAAATACTGGGTCAAGTGCAAACAGCGAAAATCCAACCATCACGGAGATGGCGACCTTTGCGCCCGATGAACACGTAGTAGAGCTTGGCGTCTTGCAGCATCCTTATAGCAATCACCAATCGAGTGACCATGGCCAAGGGATCAATGTCGCAACCGATCACGGACTACAGGTCAGTGGCGATACGGGTGTGCTACTCACAACCTTTGGACTCAGACACTCACAATCAGAGCATGAGTCGGCATGGGTCAATGATGCAGCACCCAGTCAGATGTGGTGGCAGGCAACTATACGCTGACGGCAAATACGATTGAGTCGCTCTCGGGTGTTGGCGGTCAAGCCGCTCTGTCAGGATTACATATAAGTGCTAATAACAAACCTGTGGCGATACAGGCACAGGGCGGTGAGTTGCAGTTGCACAGTCAGCAGTCAGCAGTCAGCAGTCAGCAGTCAGCAGTCAGCAGTCAGCAGTCAGCAGTCGATGATGATTGGTAGTGAATCAGGACAGGTCAATGTGTCGAGTCCTAAGCGCATCAAGCTACAAACAAGTAGCGGTGCTTCGATTACGATTGATGAGAGTGGTATTAAGCTGGTGTGTCCGGGAGTGATTAAGATTAAGGCAGTGAAGAAGGCGTTGGTTGCGGGGGCCAAGGCTAATTACTCACTACCAATGATGCCTGAGACTATTCCACTGTTTAGTAATAAGCTGGATGTCTATGATTTGTTTTATCAGCACAATTTTGAAGATATCGAGTTTCAGATGCTACGACCTGATGGGCAGCTGATAGAAGGGGTGTTAGATGCGCATGGACGCACCACCCCTGTAATTAGCGACAAAGAAGAAGAAGTTGAAGCCTATGTGGGCTTTAAAGATACCGACTGGGGCGTATCGTATATTTCTGAAGAGGAAGATGTGGATGATTTAGCTTTAGAGCAGACTGGCGAACTAGACTTAAACAAAGTCTTTAAAGCAATTGTAAAAGAGGAAGGCTTCTACAATCACATGTATCTTGATAGCGCCGAACCTAAGAGCCTTGTAACCATAGGCTATGGCAAAATGCTGTCGTCTGCGGATGAAGCGTCAAAATATCCTTTTTATATCGGTAGTGTAGCAGCAACCGAGGCTCAAATAAGACAAGCGTGGCGTAAAGTTTACAATTCGGTTCAGGGTAGAAATAATAATCGAGCATCTTACTTTGAATCTTTGACAACAATTCGTATGACAGAAGAGGATGCAAAAGCAATAACAATCGCTCATATTCAGGGTAATTTGGACTCTGCACGACAAGCTTTTCCAGAATTCGACGATTATCCAGTGCCAGCTCAAGAAGCTATCTTAGATATGGCTTATAACTTAGGCATATCTAGCGCTGGGGTGTCAAAATTCTCTAAATTTAATAGATATATTAAGAATAAAGATTTTGCATCTGCTGCTACTGAATCGAATAGACCGCAACTTCGTAATTCTAGAAATGTGCATGTAAGAGAACTTTTATTGCTAGCCGATCAACAACAGAAATAGAGACAGTAAATGAAACCTTTTATAATCTTGCTTTCTTCAGTATGTTTATTTACCTTTAGCTCAGGATGTATGAAAGTACAATCTGACAATGTCAATGCTAATAATTCCTCTGTAAGCCTAGAGCATGATTTCCCTTTAAATCTAAATAATTATAAATTAGCCAACAACCCTATTTACAATCTTAACAACCTTACTGCTGGTTTCGTCACACCTATAAAACAGGATAATCAATTGATTTTTATCGATAAATTTATTGATGGCGAATTTAAAGACATCAATTTTTTGGATAAAAACATTACAATTAAAAATTGTAATGACTTGCTAATGCATGATCTTAGAGAGACATTGAACATTGCAAATAGTGATCGTAATATATTGTTAACAAGAAAAAGAACATGTCTTTTAGTAAAAAAGATTACGGATAATTCAAATGTTTTGGCATCGGCTAATCAATATGAAAACAGTATCTTTCTCCCAATAGCAGATAAAAACTTAAAAAAAATAGTAGCTAGTATTCCTTCTAAAGTTTCTGAAAACAGAGAAGTCAACTGTTCTATTGATCAATACGATAATATTGCTTGTTTAGACAAAAAAGCACCTAAAGAGTATTCCTTGTATATCAACCAAGTAGCTATGGTTAATGGTAAGAGCTACTACTTCATCACGGTCAATACCTCAGTACCAACTTACTATTACTTGACAACCATTGACGGTAATAAAGTAGATAGTCAGTGGATCTACTATTAACGACTATCCACTTTACACTACTGATTTAAAAAATTTATCCACTATAAATTTACTAATTAATTTTCTATAAAAAACTCGCAGGAGTCTAATGCGTGAGTAATACTAAAATTATAAAATTCAGAATAAAGTTTGTAGATTTGTATAAAGTGCCACTGGAAGGCTTGTACCATATAGTAACGATAAATGGACGAACCGCTTGTTCAGGAACGTCTATAGCTGGAGGATATACGGTATGGATAACCAGACCAGCAGGTACACTCGTTAATATATCTATAAAAGATCCTCCTAATGGTTCAATGGTAAGTATCATAAAAGACCTTATCGTACCTATTAGGGAAATAACATTCGAAGCGCAAGCTCCTTTTGCAAAGCACAAATTTAAACTTAAAATGTTCGAAGGGTCTGCAGGAGACTATTTAAGGAAAACTCACGAAGTTGAAGCTAAAGAAACTTTATCCTCTATTGCCAAAATATATGGAGTGAAGTGGCAGCAAATAGCCCAACTTAATAGTTTAAAAGAGCCTTACAAAATACGACCAAAGGACATTTTAAAATTACCACCCACAAAAGCAAGGCAAAAAACCTCCACAGATTCAAGCCCCCAAACTAGTTCTAAAGATGGTGACTTATCACTAAAAACCGAATATACCGTAGGAAAAAGTGAAACGCTTTCAGGTATATCGGAAAGAAGTGGGGTATCTGTTACGGAGTTAAAACTAATTAATGGCATAACAGATCCTAAAAAACTTCAATCTGGGCAGACTATTAAGCTGCGTAGTAATAGTAGTTCAGCCCTCCCACCTGTTGCTCAACCAAAAGCGAAGCCCTCGACTTCTTCCAACTCTCCTAACAATAGGGAAAAAGGACTACTTGATAGAGCGCAGGACGCTATTCAAAAAATGGCTGAAAATCTAAAAGAAGGGTTTGAAGATCTTAATGATGCTGTTCGTGGTACTAAAGAAAGTGAATCAGCAGATAGCCCACGGCCTCTTGAAAATCAGACAAATTCCAACAACAGCTCAAATGATTCTGACGCTGGCTCCATTACTCCAAATCAGTCTCAGGCTTTAAATACGCAGCCCTCAGCGCCTATTGAAACGGAAGCAGTTGATACTAGAGGTCAAACGGGAACACCTAAGGTTGATGTAACAACAGATGGTTGCCTAAGATGTCAAACACTAACTCTCGATGATCTACACTCTATATTTTCAAAGGACGCTGATACAACGAAAAAACTAAAGATATGTATTGATGCCTTCAATAGTGTAAATTCAAATTTTCTGATGGCTAACTGTTTAAATAAAGCATTTTTCTTTGCTCATATAATGGAAGAAGTCGGAAATAAATTTAATATAAAAAATGGAGAAAGCTTAAACTATAGCTGGGAAAATCTGCACAGAACGAAAACTTTCAAAAAAAATGGTAAAACTTATCTTAAGGGCCCTTTTAAAGTATTTAGAGGAAATGAGTCGTTATCTAAAATGTATGGAAGATATAATGGAAATCCAGCAAACCAAGAGATGATAGCAAATATCGCGTATGCAAATCGTTTAGGCAATGGTGACCAATCTAGTGGAGATGGATGGAAGTATAGAGGTAGAGGTATCATACGGATTACTGGAAGAGACAAATACAATCCAATAAATACAGCTATTAAAGAGAGAGTTCCAGGTTTTAATAAAGAGATTACTGCTGAAAATATCAATAATATTGAAGAGGGTACTATCGCCTCAATGGCTTACTGGTATGATAGAAAGATCTATAATATAGCTAATAAGGGTTCAACAGTATCAAATTTTGAAGAGACGGTTGATATTGTTAATGAAAATACTCCATCTCGAAAAGATAGAATAGAGCACTTTAAAAAATGCTTAAAGGTGTTCCGAGTTAATGAATGTCAAAAAATACAACCTCCTACTTCATCATTAGAGAGCTCTACGGTTGATATAATTATCACTAGAACTAGTGATGGTTCTCAGTCAACGCTAGGTACTCTTTCAGTTCCAAGTCATAAGTTCGATGGCTTTGTACTAGAAAGACCAGGCCCTGATACTACTACTAGAAATATGCGCAAAAGAGTTCCTATAGGCGTTTATAAAGTGAAATGGCATAAAACAACGCTAAATCGCTCTTTGGGAAAGGCTTTCGTTCTTTTTAATAATGATGTTCCTGCTGACAGATACATATTAATCCATATTGGAAATTATCCAGATAATACTGATGGCTATATTTTACTAGGAAGTTCAAAGGGTAAAGACTTTGTGGGTAATAGCACCAATACTATATTTGCTTTTTATAAATTATTCGAGAATGCTGACCTTACTAAAATTCGAGTTAAGATAACTGAGAGCTATTAAATGAAAGCACTTATATATGTATTATTAGTAACTCCCCTTGCCTTAGCATCCTGTGACAGTAAGGGTAATACCAATGAACCTGAGACTAAGAATGCACTTGGTACAATTACTACAATCAAGCAATCAACATCTGATATTCCATTACATTTCAAAGATGCTAATGGCTTTAAGATATTTCTTGATACCAATCAGTATAGTAATAAAGAAAAAATAGATATGATTAACAATTTTTTCGATAATATTCCTGATTATTCGACTAGTGAGTTAACTCAATCGTTTGCAAGTATAGGCGCTAATGTTGAATGGGAGGTTGATTTAATCTCTCAGTTCAAACACAACATGCAAAAAGCTATCATTAACAATCCTAACTTACTGATAAGTATTAGTAAAAGTCTAAATAAGGATGAGCTTGAGCGTTTTGCAAGATTTTACTTTGGTAATGTTATTTGGAACGATGAATTTCCTAACGAGTTGTATTACCTCAAAGCAAATAACTCACAGTCTTTTGAAGTATTTATTTACACCTTTTATAAACGATATCAGGCAATGTCGTCTCGCATACTCAATACAAGATATATCGTAGCCGATAAAGATGGTAATACTAATATCAGAGAACTACCTAGCTCTAATTCTAAACGTGTAGGTAAGTTTAATAATGGTAGTAAAGTTACTGCTTTGTGGATAGAAGGCGATTGGCTTTTTGTTCATAACAAGTACAATGTTGGTTACGTTCATGTAAGTAATTTAAATGCAGCTGATTCAGCTATAAACAAGTTACAATCTGATGATAACTTTACTAAAGTCATTTTAGAAAAAGAAGCTGACTTAGATATGGACGGCGATAGCGATGCCATAAGCGTTGCAAAGCCTAAAGAACAAGATGATAGAAATTTTGATCTTGAAATTTCCGTATATCGAACGGGCAACGGGAAAAGCCATTTATGGCAACATAACGTTTTAATGTTTACAGACCCAATCAATGGCTGCATGATGGAAGGATTGGAAGACATAATTTTAAGTGCAGGTAATTTTAATATTGAATACACATCTTGCTACGATAACAATTACGCTAGAAGATATGTGAGTTTTTCTTATGACCCACAATCAGATGATTTTAAGGTCATTAAAAATACAATAAGCTTTTTTGACTCTGAATCGAATGGGATGGAGCAAACGTTTAATTGTAGGGATAATGAGTATTTATTTTCATCTTACGATGATGATTGTGAGTGGTTGTAGCAATTTTTTTGAATTTATAGTAAGACCAAATTAAATGAAAAACATGCTAAAAATATTTCTCTTACTAACAGCCCTGACTTCAATAGTCGCTTGTAATGCACAATCAACTTCTGCAGAACATCGACCAAGCAATGAAGAAACGATAACCACGGCTAAAGTGGATAACGTTAACAGCGACATTGACGCTAAGAAAAATATCGTTCTGTATATGAAAGCTCACGATTTATCGGGTCTTGAACAATCCTCTGAGTCAGATGCCTATTATTATCGAGTTCTCATTAAAGAATTACCTAATAATCGTTACTTAGTGCAGGACTTTTTTATCTCTGGAGAAAAGTTTACCAATCCCTATATTTTAACAGATGGTAAGCTTGAATATACTGATAATGAGGACGTAACTCATCTCAATAACTATTACCCAATAGAAGGAGCAAGAATAGTATGGTCTGAATCTGGTGATAAAGAAATAGAATCAAATTATAAAAATAACATGCCCACAGATACTTGGATTGAGTATTTTGAAAATGGACAAAAAAAGAGTGAAGACCATTATAAAGATGGAGTTTTGCATGGTACATCAAAGAGCTGGAATGAACAGGGGGTTCTAACAGGTGAATGCAATTATGATCATGGTATTAAAAATGGTCGTTGCTATGCAAAATATTCCTTGTCTCCTGATATTTATATTTACGACTTTAAATATAAAAATGGCAAAAAAATTGGTATTTCTAAATCATGGAATATAGATGGAACCATTGAAGAATTCATATTTAATGGGCCACTATCTCTGCAGGAAATCGAAAAGGATTTGGCAAAAAATCAGTTTAAAATATTTACTCTTGATGTTACTGCAGATGGTATAGATGATTTAGTAATTAGTCGTATCAATGATAATGCTAATCTATATCAGGGTGACGAACTTTATGTTCTTACTGTAGACAAAGGTGGTAAATACAAATTAAGCTTGGAGACTAGTAGCTTTACTGATGATGGAGGCTTTTTCTTAGCTGAAATATTACCAAGACCTAATAATAACGGTTTTTCTTTATCAACATACTTTTCAAGCAAAGGCTTTCCTTTTAAGGATTATTATTTTATTTTAAAGAATAACAAATGGCATATAAATTCTTTTGCAACTGAAGGTTATTTGGCAAATGGTAAAGAATACTATTGTATTGATAATCAAGAATTTAGTTTACAAGGTTTAGATAGCCGAACTAGTAGTTTAGATAAAAGCGATAATGAAATATTGCAAGACTGTCCTCCACTTCCAATTAAGTACACAGTTAAAAAAGAAAAAGCAGAAATACTTGATGAAAGTTTTGAATTGAGAACTAAGCCAAATTATTATATCAAAGGTGATCTGATTGAAGCTTTTGACCAAAACGAAGACTGGGTCAAAGTTTCTTATAAGAATGCCACTAAGTTCGGCTGGATTGATAAACGTGACTTAAGTCCTGCTTTAAATTAATTTCTGATACCTCCTTTAATGCTAATATATTTATAATACTATGTTTTGACTATATTTTCACAAGTCCTCCGTGGCCTTTGACAAGAATAGTCAGATCGCTGACTTGCTGATAGAGCTTACTACCCACAATAAGAAATGTGGCTTTGGACTATGCTTTCTAACCCTATTTGTTAGGTGCTTTATGGTTAGGATAATTACTTCCCTTTTAACCAATATATAGAAATCAAACCAAAAAAAATCCGACCACATTAAGTGATCGGATTTTTAATATTTGGTGGAGATGGCGGGAGTTGAACCCGCGTCCGCCAGCATTACGCTCATGAATCTACATGTTTAGTTTCTGTCTTTAATTTTAGTCTGCACCGATCCGACAGTCAGGATGGATTAGCCGATTCTCTACTTTTGAACCCAAGCGATTGAGACAATCACTTGTGGCGAGCCTACATGCGGACGCTTCAACTTAGTTGACCAACTGTAGGTGATCAGCAACCAAGTAAGCAGGGTTTAAGCTGCTAGAGCGTAAGTTTCGTCGTTTGCGACTATAACAATATATGTTTGATTAACGAGAGGACATACACTCTCGACATGCATCATTGAGTTTCATTACCAGCGTCGAAGCCAGAACATCCCCAATAAGGTCGACTATTATATAGGACTTATACGTCGACTTTCAACCTATATAATATCTGTATTACATTACGTTACAGCTCAACCCTCTAAGCCAGTACTTTATTTAGCCACTTACCGATGTTTTGAATCTGCGGCATACAAACTTGATGCGCCATCGGATAAGTATGATAAGTGACATTATAACCCTTCGCTGACAATAACTGCTGCGCTTGCTCGCCCAAGATAACAGGTACGACTGGGTCATGGGTGCCATGCTCAATCAAAATTGGCATGTCTTTATTGGCAGCACTATACTCGATATTATCATTAGTTGCCAAGTACGTAGAGAGTGTCATCAAGCCAGCCAAACGTTTTGGATAGCCGAGTGCCACGTGATACGCGACTGCCCCGCCCTGTGAAAATCCTGCAATGACGATATGCTCTGGTGACACGCCGCGCTCAATCTCGCGACTAATCAAATCTTGTATCTGCTGAGAAGACTCTTCAATTTGAGCGACATCTACCTTCCGCTCTAAACTCATCTCTATGATATCGTACCAAGCTGGCATCACCATACCACCATTCACCGTCACTGGACGTTTAGGCGCATGCGGAAAGATAAAACGCACAGCCATATCCTCAGCCAAGCCTAGTTGAGGTACGACTGGCTCAAAGTCATGACCACTAGCGCCTAAGCCATGCAGCCAAATCACCGCGCGATCTATCTTCTTTTGAGATGGGTTGTGTTCAACGACGACTGCGTCTAAATAATTACTCATAGTTATCCTTAATACTGTAGTGAGATATGCCCTAAGCATTTCTATATTTTTGCCAAAATAACGTGTGTGTCATTATATGGTCAACATCATCTGTTAGTTTGGGAGCGTGATCAATAATGAGGTACTGAACAGACAATAGCAAAAATGTGAACAACATAGAAAGGCACATATGATCTCATGACCGATACTATCGAGCTTAAATACAGTCATTTGTCTATTCTTTATCGCATGTGCCTACAATTATGTCTACATTAGTTCTAAGCTCTTACAAATACGTACGCGACCTTTAGTTTCTTTTAGCAAGTAGCAACCAATAGTCAAACGTTAATTTTTTAATTCCTATCAATCTGGCCGATGGGATTTTTTATAATTTTGCAGGAACATTTTACATGACAATTTCTAATAAATCAGCGCTTGAGCTGAGTAAGCAGATCCTAGCTAAGATTAATCTTGCCTTACCTTTAACGCTTATCACCTCATTATTGATAATCGGCTGCACTACAGACCGCCATTCAATGATGACATCAAAAGTCACTGCATCGACAGTACAATCATCCTCACCTCTCGCATATACCTATGGGGTGCGTCCGTTTTATCTGATAAACGATATGGATGAGGGACCACTAAAAGAAGAGTTACAGGCATGCAAAGGGCAACTGCCAAGTAGGACAGACTTCTCTATTGCGCATCGAGGTGCGCCACTACAACTACCTGAACATACTTATGATAGCTACGTGGCTTCAGCACAAATGGGTGCTGGCATCTTAGAATGTGATGTCGCTTTTACCAATGACGGTGAGCTTGTCTGTCGTCATGCCCAAAATGATCTACACACTACCACTAATATTTTGACCACGCCGCTGGCCAAGCAATGTACCGTACCGCCTGTATTGGATGCTCAGGGTAAACTTACCAATGCCGATAGTATCGAATGTCGCACCTCAGATATCAGTGCCGCTCAATTTAAAACCTTAAAGGGTAAAATGGATGCTGCCAATAAAAAAGCAACCAGTATTAGCGAATATATGAATGCAACCGCGCCTTGGCGAACGGACTTGTATTCACAAAACGGTAAGGTGTTGACGTTAAAAGACCATATCGCATTGGCTCGCAAGCTGGGTATGAAACACACGCCTGAACTAAAAGCACCTGCAGTGACCATGCCGTTTAATGACTATCGTTTGAACGATTACCGCCAACAGCTGATAGATACTTATAAGGCAGCGGACGTGCCTGCAAGCGATGTATTTGCCCAGTCATTCAATATAGAAGATCTTGATTACTGGATCAAAAACGAGCCAGCTTATGGGGCTAATGCCGTTTACCTTATTGATGACAGTAATGAAACCGCTAAGGATAAAACATTTGATAAAAATGATGCAAGCACATGGAAGCATTCATTGGCTGATATCAAAGCACGCGGCATCAACACCATTGCACCAGCACTTTGGTTATTAGTAACTACTGATGGTGAGGGAAATATGCAACCATCAGAATACGCAAAACAAGCCAAAGCCAATGATCTAAAAATTATTGCCTGGTCGATAGAGCGTTCAGGGCCATTAGCAGATGGTGGTGATTGGTACTATAGCGGTCTTGGCGATGCTATCAACAATGATGGTGATATGATGAACTATATTGACGTACTAGCGCAAGACGTCGGTGTCCAAGGCATTTTTTCAGACTGGCCTGCTACGGTCAGCTACTATGCCAACTGTAAGGGTCTTAAATAGGTTAGTCTTGGCACTGCCAAAAACATGGTTAGCAGTGTCAAATTCACTGAGTCTACTGATATGTAATCGTTGCATTCGTTTTCGTTGCTACTCCATCGATTATCATTCTAGTTTTTGAGCACAAATTATAATCACGCTCAATCTTTAACACTAAGGCCAGCTTTTTCATTGAGCTAGTCTTTTTTATTGAGCGTATTAAGGTGATTACATCATAAACTGTCTACTTAGCACCCCACTTTTTCATCAACTTTTCACACCATTTGACTCATGTCAGCAAAAGCAATCTGCTATTTTGTGCTACGATAATTTCCTAAGCTTATAAGATGATATAGAGACTATGACCCATATTTTACTGGTAGAAGACGATCCTGCTATCGCGATGTCACTCAAGGTTACTTGCAAGCGCGAGGGCTGGCAAATCACTTGGCTCGATAATGCAAGCAGCGTATTACCAATGCTGCATAGTGCTGAAGCACAAGATCTATCAGCGATTATTTTGGATGTTGGGTTACCAGATGGTGATGGCCTCAGTCTCTGCCAACAAATACGCCACACTGCTGATATTGATGGCTTAAAAGACATTCCTATCATCTTCTTGACCGCACGTAGCGATGAGGTCGATAGAATTTTGGGTTTAGAGATGGGCGGTGATGATTATTGTGCCAAGCCTTTTAGCCCGCGCGAGTTGGTTGCCCGTCTAAAAGCCATTTGGCGACGTGAGCAATTATTGTCTCAGTCGCCCACCTCCCATACAGCAGAGGCAAACGATACAGCAAATCCTGTCTCTTCGAATACCATGTCGGGGCAAGCCTTAACATTTGAATGTCAGTCTGGCATCTGGCACTACCAACCACTTAATTACTCCTTAAAATGGCAAGAGCAGAAGCTTGAGCTTAGTAACACCGAACGCAACATCTTATTGACTTTGTTAAAAGCTCCCAATCAAGTCTTTAGCCGTGAGCAACTGCTGAGCGCTGTAAGTGATTATCCCGATCATCGCTTGGCGAGAACCATAGACAGTCATATCAAGTCCATTCGTAAGCAATTAGCCACTGTCGATGCCAGCATCGATGTCATCCATACCCATCGCGGCTTGGGTTACGCCTTGTGCCCCGCCTAGCCACAATTTACTTAGCCATATTTTGCTTAAAATCGACCTTCTATAACGTCAAATAATATACCTGAAAATATGAATCATAAAACCAACGATAGTGCTAACAGCCATCCTAATACTGATATTAATAATAAGGCTGACAGCAGCACTCATGCCAGCCAAAGTAATTGGTATGCAAAACTGCATCCTATCGGCACCGCGCAGCAAACGACTAAAACAAAACGACTGCTGAATTTGAGTATTTTTTTTAGAATTTGGCTCGCGTTGGCGTTAGTACTGATTATCTGCGGTGTGGTCGCATTTACTCAGCTGTTTGGTTATGTCAAACCGACAGCGCAGCAAGTCATCGAAGATACGTTGTTAGATACCAGCAAATTGCTGGCGGCAAGTTTACAGATACCACTGTCTTCAGGGCAGCTATACGATGATGCCTATCAAAAAAGGCTTGATACGGCATTCATCGGTATACCAACAATGGATGACACTCAAGAGCCAGAATATAAAAACAAAAACTATAGCAGCTTTCGGATATACGTCACCGATGATAAAGGCATAGTCATATACGACTCTATGCCCGAACCGGACAATGATGAAGGACAAGATTACAGCCGCTGGAACGATGTCTATTTAACCTTAAACGGTCAGTATGGCGCCAGAAGCACGACGCGAGACCATAATCAGCGCGATGGTACGGTCATGTATGTGGCGCAGCCGATAAAGGATGACGCTGGCAACCTGATTGGTATCGTTAGCATCGGCAAGCCTGTCGCTAGCGTGTTGCCTTATTTGGACAATACGCGCAATCGCATGCTTATCACAGCGCTGCTCATGAGTATTGCTGCCCTTATATTAGCAGGACTGGTCGCATGGTGGCTTAAGCAAAGCATTACTTTGGTTATCCAATATACCAGTGCGCTGGCAGAAGACACCAAAAAACCTTATTTTTACTTAGGTCATGAGCTTAATAGCCTAACAGATACCATCGAATCTATGAAACATCGATTGGAAAACCGAGCCTATGTCACTGACTATGTTCATACCTTAACCCATGAGCTCAAAAGCCCTTTAACCGCCATTCGTGCCAGTAGTGAGCTGCTAGAAGACAATGGACTTGATGAAGAGGATCAACAGATGCTCATACAGTCCATTGGTGAACAAAGTATCAAAATGCAGCAATTGATTGATCGGCTGCTATTACTTGCCAAAGTTGAGCAACCGACTTTTAAGCTGAATCGGCAGCTGACCCCCCTACTACCGTTGTTACAAACCCTTGCAAAAGACAATAGCGCTAAATTGCAACAGCAGCACCTAGCGCCTATCGACATCTATCTTGATGAAAAACCGGTTACTGAAACAACCCTTTTATCGCCAGATATCTTAGCAAATACCAGCGTTTTCGCTGACCAGTTTTGGTTGGTACAGGTGCTGCAAAATGTATTAGATAACGCCATTCATTTTGCCGATAGCACAGTCGCCATTTATCTGCAAAGCATCGCGAAAAATAGTTCAGCGCAAACCGTCACTATCAATATATTTAATAATGGTAAATTATTACCTGATTATGCCATTGATAAAGCGTTTGACCGTTATTTCAGCTTGTCGCATCAGAGTCAAGCTACTGACAATACATCAGAGCATTTCTCAAAATTCTCAGAAGACGAAAACTCAATGTCCGATACTAGGCAAACACAGCCTAACATGTCTAGTAATACCCTAAAAAAAGGTACTGGCCTTGGCTTAACCCTTGTTAAGCAAGTGATTGAGCATCATGGAGGTCAGGTAACTATTAATAACGTCCATGCTGATAACGATAAAATTGGTACTGATAAGAATCAGCGTTCTGGTGTCATGGTTAGCTTAACCCTACCATTGGCTTAAAAATCAACATCTATGCCAGTTCATGAATTTTCCATCATTCCTACACAGGTTTTCTATCTACTTGTTTTACGATAGCGTTATTCAAATTCGTAACCAATATTAAGGATAGAAAATCTATGCCAAGCTTGCTTACTCAAAATCAAATTATAGAAAACTGCTTAGGCGGTAGTCGTCATTTTTGCCTACAAGCACTGTCACATGAAGGCATTGAGAGTATCGCTTTTGGGCATTGGCTAGCCATTCCCAGCCAACAACTACTATTGGTATTTCGTCATCAGCAATGTGTGGCTGTTGACCAATATCAAGTAGCTGCCTAAGACTATTATTAGTTTGCTGAATGTGCCTGATTTATTAAATCACTCATTTTTTAATCGTCCACAAAAAAGCCCTTTGTTGTTTCTAATAAGAATATTGGAAACAACCAAGGGCTGATAAATCTACGATATATTTTTTAAATATTCATCTACGTAATAGATGCTACCGGCTGCTTCACATCCGCATTTTGACCGCGATGGCGCAAATAATGATCGAGCAAGACAATAGCCAGCATGGCCTCTGCTATAGGCGTGGCACGTACGCCAACGCAAGGGTCATGGCGACCTTTGGTGAGCATATCAACCGACTCCCCTTGTGTGTTGATACTCTTGCCAGCCGTAGTAATACTAGAGGTTGGCTTAAGCGCAATACTGACACGAATATCTTGCCCTGACGAGATGCCACCCAAAATACCACCAGCATGATTGGCAGTAAAACCGTCTGGCATCAGCTCATCACGAGAGCTATGACCGAACTGTCCTGCCACTGCCATTCCGTCACCAACCTCGACGCCTTTTACGGCATTGATACTCATCATCGCATGGGCAATATCAGCATCTAAACGATCAAATACTGGCTCACCCAGTCCAACTGGCACACCACTGGCAATAATCTCTAAACGTGCCCCGCAGCTAGTGCCTTCACGGCGCAAACTATCTATCAAAGTCTCAAAACGACTGACAGCATCGGCATCCGCGCAAAAAAATGGATTGCTATTCACAAAGTCCCAATCAATTTGGCTAGGTTCTAGGACATTACTATACTCATTGCCAATTTGCGTGACGTGACCACGGACTTGCACCCCTAAGCGCTCTTGTAGATATTTCTTAGCGATAGCACCTGCCGCCACGCGCATCGCCGTCTCACGCGCTGAGGAGCGACCACCACCACGATAATCACGAAAGCCATACTTCATGCTATAAGTATAATCGGCATGACCGGGGCGAAACGTGTCTTTAATTTCGCTATAATCTTTGGATTTTTGATTGGTATTGCGAATCAGCAGGCCAATAGACGTGCCAGTCGTCCTACCCTCAAACACACCAGAGATAATCTCAACTTCATCAGATTCGCGGCGCTGGGTCGAATACTTAGATGACCCAGGTTTACGACGGTCTAAATCTACCTGCAAGTCTTCTGCGGATAAGGCTAAGCCGGGCGGCACACCATCGACGATTGCCATAAGACCTGCACCATGTGACTCACCACACGTCGTGACCGTAAAAACCTGTCCAATGCTATTGCCTGCCATATTTATCCTTAAACAAATGAAGTCGATTTTTGATTATAGCGTAAATCTCGATACTCTATTGAATGCTATCTAATAGCTGTACATAGGCATTGAACAGCTCACGATGCGCCATGAGCTCATCATAGGTAATCGCAAAGACACCGTGACCACCGTGGGCAAATTTCAACCAGTCAAACTGGATTTCAGGATAGGCTTGCTTTAACGCCCATTCGCTATCGCCCACTTCGCAGATAAGCAAGCCTTCTGGGCTTAGATAATCTGGCGCTTCAAAAAGAATGCGATGTACCAAGTCCAGTCCATCTTGACCTGCGGCTAGCGCATGCTCTGGCTCGTATAAAAATTCAGGGGGCAGCTCTGCCATGATGGCAGCATCGACATACGGCGGATTGGTAACAATCAACTCATACTGGTGTTCAGCAGGAAGCTTAGCAAACAGATCGGACTCAATCACATTCACCTGATGACCAAGATCATGATGATCGACGTTAACCATGGCTACTTCGAGTGCGCCTTTATCAATATCGACGGCATCAACCAACGCATCGACAAAACGCGTCGCAAGCGCAATAGCAATACAACCAGAGCCAGTACATAAATCTAAAATACGCTCAGGCTGCGACAGCTGCTTGACCTCTAAACCGTGATCGTAAAACGTAGCTGCCTGCTCGTTGACGCTCGTACCAAGTGGCTTGGCAAGCTCATTGACATCAAAATACGGATGGAACTGCTGACGAATCAATTCTGCGATAGGTGATCTTGGAATTAGCACCCGCTCATCGACATAAAAAGGCAAATCACAGAAGTATGACAAGTTAATCAAATAACTTAATGGCTTACGCTCAGCGATACGCTCTTCTAACAAACTCAGTACTAACTGCTTCTCTGAGTTGGTTAAGCGACAATCGAGAATCTGCTCATTGGCTGACCAATCTAAAGCCAGAGAATGCAAGACAATGGCAGATGCTTCAGCAAACTCATCGGTGGTGCCTTGTGCAACGACCACATCATAATTACGGAGCTGGGTGACCGAAAAGCGAATAAAATCACGAATACTAACCAACTGCTCGCGGGCTTCTTCTAACTCTGCAGGTAAATTGGCAAATTGATCGTCTTCACCAAGAATTCCACTCTCTAAATCAAACGCCATCTCACCCTCTACACCATCGTCATTGAAGTATTGATTTTGAAATTCTTCTGCGCTCATTGTTTGGTCTTCTGACATATCGCACCTTGCTGATTACATGTTCACTGACTACATGCGGATGGGTTAAAACGCCTTTTGTTAAAAGCCGATCTATTAAATAAAAATTTATTCACCATTATAGACATAAACGCTAAGCTGCGCCAATATTTGCACTTTTATGTTTATAAAAATGCTTCTAAAAACAACGTGGATAGTAGGAATTTTAAGTAAGAATGGCGCATCATCTTATATACACCCTCGCTCAGTTATTGCCAAACTGTAGTGAATACGTCAACGGTTGACGTTTGGCAAGACTTTAATGAAAAAAGATGTATCGAAAGTTTGCGAAGCATGCAAATTATGCGCATAATAGCCGCATTAGTAGCAACCACAAGTGACTCAATATGATGAAAATAAAGCCAATTATTACTGCAATATCTATCGCTGTCGCCAGTGCCAGTGTTAGCGCAACGGCTGCCCCTGCTGATGAGACTCGCACATTGCCAGTACGTACGGCTAATTCTATGCCCAGTATTGCCAAAAAAGTTAGCCTTGATATACAAGAGAACCGTAGCAGCTCAATCGATGATCGTGCTCCTGTAGTAGCCACGCCTGCCTTAAAGTCTAATTCGCCTGACCGTATGACTCAGCTGATTGACGAAAAACAGGAAGTCGACGTAGAAACAGCGCAACAAGAAGTCAGTGCTGATAATATGACAGTAGAAGAATTGGCTCGTAAAGATGTGCAGTCTGATATTACTGACGATATTAGTGAAGGTCAAGCCGTCGCTGCCCCTACCGCCACCCTATCTGAGGCTCGTCCAGCTGATACTTCTATCAAAAGCATCGAAGATGTTGATGGTAAAAAACATACCACGCTGAATTTGTCGAATTACGCCAAACAAGTAAACGGTGCCACATGGACACCGAATATGAAAGTTAACTCGGCAATGACGATTAAAATGCAAGCATTGCTCGATTGGAACCATGCTTCTCCTGGTGCTATCGATGGCGGTTGGGGTATGAACAGTAAAAAAGCACTGATCAACTTTCAAACCATGAAAGGCTTACCAGCAACGGGCAAAATGGACCAAAAAACATGGGATGCTTTAAATAAAAATATCCCAGCGAATAAACCTGTGCTTGTAACTTACACCATCACTGAAGATGATATCAAGACCAATTTTGCCACCACACCTGCTGGCGCAGAAGCCAAGTCGAAGATGAAAGGCTTATACTATCAAGATATTAAAGAGATGTTTGGTGAGCGCTTCCATATGGATGTGCGTTATTTAGATAAGTTGAATAAAAACAAGCAGTATAAAGCGGGCGAAACCATCACCGTTTTAAATACCCGCGCACCGCTTAATCAGCGCATTAACCGTGTGGTTGCCAATAAAGCCGATAAGACTTTATATGCTTATAACGGCGATAAACTGGTTGCCACTTACCCAACCACCATTGGTAGTGACGCAACGCCATCACCACAAGGCACCTTTAAAATCATTAATAAAGTGAAAATGCCGTGGTACAAAGCGACAGTTGGTAAAGGCGCAGATAAACAAGTACATATGCTACCACCAGGCCCAAACAGCCCTGTCGGAGTCGTATGGATGGGCTTGTCTAAACCATCATATGGCCTACATGGCTCACCAAAACCTGAAGGAATTAGCCGTCAAGCCTCTGCAGGTTGTGTGCGTTTGACCAACTGGGATGTGTTAGAGGTTTATGCCAATATCGAAAATGGCGCGACCGTTGAGCTTAAATAATAAGTCATAAATGATGAATAAAAAAAGACCTTGCTATCAAGGTCTTTTTTTATGACCGACTATCAGACTTATTGTTTGAAATCGACAACCCTTCTCGCTTTTATGCTTTATAGCTTTCTTCATTACCAGTAATGCTACCGATTTTTTTGGTAAAAAACATACCTGCAGGGATAGACACCAAAAAGCCCAACATTACCGCTATTTGGATATGAGATATTTCATTAAAACCTGTGACTAAGGCGCCAATCATAAAGATACCAATAGTAACGGTTGCCGCCATTGCGTAGATGACAGAGAATAATGGCCAGTTCATAACTTATTCCTCATTTTTATTGTGGATATAGCACCTTTATACACTAAACCCACAAAGAAAGTAAGTATTTAATATAGACCTGCAAGCCAGTGATATTAAGTGACGAAGCAATAAAACCCTGATATAGTTATGGTTTTATTGTCGTTATCTAACTATCCTGAATTTCACCGTTTTAAGCATTGCTGTTTACTCACTCTGCTCTCTATTTAGTCGCAAAAAAACCATACGTTGTCCTCTTTTTATCATTACAATAATGACTTTCTTTGACTCTTTAAGAAAGCTAGCTGCCATGACCTCATCCGAAAAAAATCCCTCTAAGGACTCTTTAGTTATAGAAGATGCCTCAGGCACAGCCAATTATCCAGACAAAAAAGCGGCTCTAACTGATAATACTGCGGCTGATTGCTCTGTGCTAGATAGCGCTGTGGAAAATACGGAGTCTTTAAAAAACTCAGAGATTCACGATGAAAATGACTGTGTCGAAAATATGGATTGTGCACAGCCCCCAGAAACGACAATAGCAATAAAGTCAATTGGTGCTGACGAGGTCGTTGCAACGTTAGAAACTGCTAAACCCGACAACAATGAGCCCGACATAAATGAGCTTGAGACACCACCATTTAATGAAGCGTTAAAATCGACAGCAGCGCCTCATCATAAAACTCTTGAAAATTTATCATCAGAACATGCTCAAGCAGAAGCAGATAATGTTACAGAACGAGCTTCTCAAGAGGATGCTGACGCTGAAGTAACGGTAGAGGCAGATGGTCTTAACCCCTCTGATACACAGCATAATTCTGCAAAACAAACTATTGAACCATCAGCGAATACTTGTTCTATCTCTGATAACCATCAGCAAGAGAGCAAAGAACATAACAATAAAGCAAGACAATTCTCAATTGATGAACAGCCCGACACGCCGCAAAATAAGGACAATTCTGTAAAAAATACTGTGAGAGATAAAGCAGATAATCAGGAAGATTCAGAAGACGACATTCAAGAACAAAAAGAAGCCAAATTGGAGTCTTATAAGCAATTTGTTGCCGAGCAGTTTAGCAATCAAAAGGTAGACTATCCAGAAGTACGAGTCAGAATCGAGGCCAACGCTCTGCCTAGTAAAATGTATTTCATTATGAATATACTTTCTGCCATCATCGCCAGTTATGGGCTAGTGACCAATTCTGCTGCCGTAGTGATTGGCGCCATGTTGGTTGCAATGATGCTAGGCCCTATCACTGGTATAGCATTAGCGATTATTGATCATCGTATGCCATTGCTGCGTAAATCACTGCTTACAGTTATCGTCGGCATATCATTGGTGATATTGGTTGGTTTCATCGTCGGATGGTTACACAAAGATCAGCCATTAACGGCAGAGATATTGTCACGCACTCAGCCAACATCCATGGATCTGATGATTGCGCTCGCAGGGGGTACTGCTGGTGCTTATGCGATGGTTTCACCGCATCTGTCGGTGGCAGTGGTCGGCGTGGCCGTGGCCACTGCATTAGTACCACCTCTTGCCGCTAGTGGTATTTTATTTGCCAATGGCGAGATGCAGCTTGGACTTGGAGCACTGCTACTGGCACTAACCAATATTATTGCTATTCAGTTTACCAATGCTTTAGTACTTTGGTTATTGGGCTTTCGCCGTTTGGTCGATGACGATTATAAATCAAGCACCTATTTAACCTTTTTGCGGCGCAATGCGGTGACGTTATTATTGTTAGGTGGCTTAGGGACGTATTTGTCCATCAATCTACAAACCAACGCCAAACAACAAGTTTTTGAGAGTAGCGTAAAAGAAGCCATCAATAGTTACTTTATCGATAAAGGTAACGTGCTGACCAATACTCAGTTTGATACCTCAGAAGAAAATCAAGTCGTACGTGCAGTCGTTCGCGGAGAGACGACGCCTACCTCATACGATGTACAGCAAATCGAAACCGTCATTACCCAAGATATGGCAGAGAATTTTCCTGAGTATTTGCCCATTAAGCTACAGCTACGCTACTTGCCAGTACAAGTGATTGAGTCCAACCCATTGAGGCAAGATAAGCTGGATAAGACCGATGCGGCGATTTTGAGCAATTAGCTTTTTTGACCCACTGGCTTTGATACACTACAAATTCATCAACCATCTACATGCGCAGAATAACCTAGCAGTTGTAACTCTTGTACCAAGAGCTTGGGCGTTTGTGCTAAAATCGCTTGCAAAATTATTTTACTTTATCTATTCAATTCTATTCGTCAGTAAGGAGCCGCTGTGAGCCAGCCATTTCGCTCAGCCGATATTCGCCAAGCTTTTATAGATTTTTTCATAAGCAAGCAGCACACCCCCGTCCCATCCTCTAGTTTGATTCCACACAATGACCCGACATTGCTGTTTACCAATGCAGGTATGAATCAATTTAAAGAAACTTTTTTGGGCATGGAGCCACGTGATTACACCCGTGCTGTGACCTCACAAAAATGCGTGAGAGCAGGCGGCAAGCATAACGATTTGGACAATGTTGGCTATACAGCGCGTCATCATACGTTCTTTGAGATGCTAGGCAACTTCTCATTTGGCGATTATTTTAAGCAAGCCGGTATTGGCTATATCTGGGAGTTTTTGACTTCAGATGAATGGCTAGCAATCGATAAAAATCGCTTGTATGTGACCATTTACGAGACCGATGACGAAGCCTTTGAGATTTGGCATAAAGACATCGGTATTCCTGCTGAGCGCATTATCCGTATTGGCGATAATAAAGGCGCTCCCTTTGCGTCTGATAACTTTTGGACCATGGGTGACACTGGTCCTTGCGGCCCTTGTACCGAAGTCTTTTATGACCATGGGGCCGATATCGAAGGCGGTTTGCCGGGCACACCTGAAGAAGATGGTGACCGCTATATCGAGATTTGGAACTGTGTCTTTATGCAGTTTAACCGTCAAAAAGACGGTACGCTATTGCCACTGCCTGCACCTAGTGTCGATACTGGTATGGGTCTTGAGCGTATCAGTGCCATCATGCAAGGCGTCCATGGCAACTACGAGATAGATTTGTTTGTACACTTGATGGATGCGGCGGCTGAGATTTTAGAGATTGAGAATCAGCAACAGTCGTCATTAAAAGTCATCGCCGATCATATTCGCGCAGTAGCCTTTTTGATTGCTGATGGCGTCACCCCAAGTAACGAAGGTCGTGGCTATGTACTGCGCCGTATCATTCGTCGTGGGGTACGTCATGGTAATAAGCTAGGCGCTGACAGTGAGTTTTTCTATAAAATGGTCGCACCCTTGGTTGCTGAAATGGGCAGTGCCTATCCAGAGCTGATAGAAAAGCAAAGCATCATTGAAAATGCCATTCAAAAAGAAGAAGCTCAGTTTGCCAAGACATTGGCACAAGGTTTACGTTTACTTGCCAGTGAACTGGAAGGTCTAAAAGATGGCGACACGCTATCTGGGGAGGCGGCTTTTAAACTGTACGATACTTATGGTTTCCCGATCGATTTGACTGCTGATATCACTCGTGAGCGTGGTATTGTCATTGATGAAGCTGAATTTGATGAGCATATGCAAGCGCAACGTGAGCGTGCTCGTGATGCTGGCAAATTTGATGTTGATTATAGCAGCGTCATTCAAGTAGAAACTCCGACAACCTTTATCGGTTATGAGCAGCTTGCAGAAGAAGGCGTGACGATTGATGCACTTTATCAAGACGGCAATCCAGCAGCCAGCTTAGCTGAGGGCATGGAAGGCGTCGTGGTACTTGACCGTACACCGTTTTATGCTGAAGGCGGTGGTCAAGTTGGTGAGCTTGGCGAAATCCGCACTGCAACGGGCGTTTTTGAAGTGCAAGACACCAAAAAATCTGGTCAAGCCATCATCCATTATGGTGTCGTGACCATGGGCGACATTAACACCAAACAAACCGCTGATGCGCAAGTCTTGTCCAGCATCCGTGCGGCTAGTGCTAAAAACCACTCTGCCACGCATCTATTGCATGCAGCATTAAGAGAAGTATTGGGTGATGAAGTCACGCAAAAAGGCTCACTAGTATCAAGCGAAGTCTTACGTTTTGATTTCTCGTATGACAAGCCCGTCAGCACTGCTGAAATTACGCGTATCGAACGCTTAGTCAATGAGCAAATTCAAGCCAACACCCCTGCCCGTATCGAGAATATGTCTATCGACGAAGCGATGAAACAAGGTGCGATGGCATTGTTTGGCGAAAAATATGGCAGTGACGTTCGCGTCTTAACCATGGGCACTGACAGTATCGTCGATGGTCAGCGCAAGCCCTTCTCTATTGAGTTGTGCGGTGGTCTTCACGTGCAACGCACTGGTGATATTGGTGTATTAAAAATTACCAGCGAATCAGGTATCGCTGCTGGCATCCGCCGTATCGAAGCCGTCACTGGCATGAATGCGATTAAAAACATTCAACAAAGCGAGCAGCAACTGAGTGAGCTTGCCAGTCAGCTAAAAGTGAAACGTCCTGAAGTGGCGCAGCGTGTGCGTACCATGGCGGATAAGCAACGCGAACTTGAGAAACAGCTAGAGCGCCTAGAGCAAAAAATCGCTAGCGCCCAAGCAGCCAATTTACTCGATGAGGTACAGACCATCGCAGGCACGCCCGTGCTTATCAGTACCTTAAGCGGTATCGATGGCAAATCGATTCGTACGCTAATGGACGACATTAAATCAAAACTGCCTGATAGCGTAATTGTATTAATTGGTGATAAAGATGACCAATTAGCACTAGCAGCAAGCGTGGCGAAATCGGTCACGGCTAAGATAAAAGCTGGTGATATCATTCGTCATTTGGCAAGTGAGCTTGGTGGTAAAGGTGGTGGTAAGCCAGATTACGCACAAGGCGGCGCGCCAAAAGCTGCCAACACCAATGCTGTTGTGAATGCGCTACCTACTTGGATTGAAACTCAGCTTAGCTAGTCCTGAAAAAGACATGAATACAGAGCATCACTCTGGTCTACTACGCATAGGATACGCGATTGGTTATAACCACTATAACCAATCGCCATGTATCTAAGCGCTACGGGCACTTAACGTTGTGACGTAGATATGATATAAAGGTCAACGTTTGGATGCATCGTGCGTGTATTACCTACTCAGCACTACTGAATACATAAACAAAAAGCATAGGGCGCAATTCTTATAATACGGCTTTATCTATACAAGCATTGATTGAGCGTCACATCCGCATATTGGCGCTCATTGATGATAATAAAAGGCCATTAACGAATAATAGGTAGATTTTTATGGCGTTAATAGTACAGAAATACGGCGGCACCTCGATGGGCAGTATCGACCGCATCAAAAACGTCGCCAAACGAGTCAAACGCTGGCATGACAACGGTCATCAAGTAGTTGTTGTCGTCTCTGCAATGAGTGGCGAAACCAACCGTTTGATTGATCTGGCGCGCCAAATTAGCACTCAGCCTGATCCCCGTGAATACGACCAAATGGTCTCAACCGGTGAGCAAGTTTCTATCTCATTGCTTGCTATGGCAATTAAAGAGCTTGGTGTAGGCGCTCGTTCATTTACTGGTCGCCAAGTAGCGATCAAAACTGATAATGCCCACAATAAAGCCCGTATCGAAAGTATCGATGATAAAAATATCCGTGAACAGCTAGATGCAGGCAATGTCGTCATCGTAGCAGGCTTCCAAGGTATTGATGAAGAAGGCAATGCAACCACATTAGGGCGCGGCGGCTCTGATACCACAGGTGTCGCTATTGCTGCTGCCTTGGGCGCTGATGAATGTCAGATTTATACCGATGTTGATGGCGTTTATACCACTGACCCTCGTGTCACCTCAAAAGCCAAAAAACTTGAAAAAATTACCTTTGAAGAAATGCTGGAGATGGCAAGCCTTGGCTCTAAGATTCTACAGATTCGTTCGGTAGAATTCGCGGGTAAATATGGTGTGCCTTTACGGGTACTATCTAGCTTTGATGAAAATACTGATGGTAGTTTTGACCAAGAATTTCAAGATAATGTCGGCACCCTAATTACGATAGACGAAGGAGACAATATGGAACAGGCAATCATCTCAGGTATCGCCTTTAATCGAGACGAAGCAAAAATAGTCGTGCGCGGTGTACCTGACCATCCTGGTATTGCCTCTGCTATCTTAAGCCCGATTGGTCGTGCCAACATTGAAATTGATATGATTGTACAAAATCTTTCGGACAATGGTACGACAGACTTTACCTTCACCGTCAATCGTAGTGATTTAGACAAGACCTTAAAAGTACTCCATGATGAAGTGAAAGACGAGATTGGTGCCAAAGAAATTTTGGGCAATAGCGAAGTCGTTAAAGTCTCATTAGTGGGTGTGGGCATGCGTTCACACGCAGGCGTTGCCAGCCTTATGTTCCAAACCCTTGCTGAAAACAACATTAATATCCAAATGATATCAACCAGTGAAATCAAAGTCTCTGTTCTGATTCAAGACCAACATTTAGAAAAAGCGGTCAAGTCATTACATACCGCATTTGGTTTGGATCGTGAAGACGGTGAAAGTAAAATCGCTGGGCTATAAAGCTCAAAAGTTGTTAAAATATAGCTTTAGCATTTATGGTTATCCGTTAACAGCTATTAATGACTTTAAATAATACTTAAATAAAATAGGGTCTTTTTAGATCCTATTTTTATTTTTTATTATTGCTAGGGTAAGTATTTACCCAATAGTTTTGTGAAAACCCGTGACAGTCTCCATTATGCCCCCTATAATGGGGCTTTCATTTGGGCTAAATGAATCTACCTATCATTACCGCTATTGGTACAACATTAAGCATTGTGGTTGTTTGATACATTGCCTTTATAGTACTGCGGTGATGTCCTGCAATTGAGAAGTAATCTGATGAGTAATAATTTGTTGATGCGACATAAGGAGTGTGACGCATGTTAATTTTGACACGCCGCGTGGGCGAAACGCTAATGATTGGTGATGAGGTCAGTGTGACTGTCCTAGGTGTCAAAGGCAATCAAGTACGTATCGGTGTGAATGCACCGAAAGATATTGCCGTACACCGCGAAGAGATTTATCAACGTATTCAGCATGAGCGTTCTGTACAGTCGCAAATGCAGCATCTTGAGCAAGGCAATTTTGCGCCTTCATTTGATGACGAAGACTATTTCAATCGCTAAGTTACATACTTTCACTTTTTTAATCTGCTCTGAGGTCATTTATTTATGAGTATCCGCCAATCAGATGTATCGGCTCTACTTAATGGTTTGGATAAAAAAGCCATTGGATTCAATGATGTCATCAGTTTTATTGATGATTTTTATCGCTATGCACCTGCCCCGTTTGTGAATGGAATGGTACATAATGCAGCTGGTGAAAATGAAGGTAGTGCGAAAATTTTTGGCTTTGCCAAGCACCATGGTCTGAATCAATTGGACACGCTAAAACTGTTCGGCGAGCATTATGCCAAAGTTCAAGCAACCCCTAATGGAACTGATCATGCCAATATCCGTAACTTTTTACATTGGGGCTGGCAAGGATTTTTGATGGAAAAAAATCCATTAACGGTTCGTCCTAGTGTTGATACAACGGCGCTTTAAAAAGTTATTCAATAAGAAAAGGCCACGCTGATTAGCGTGGCCTTTTTTATGCTACATAATTACTATTTATCACGAAACTTAACGGGTTGTACTGCACCTTTAGGGTTGGGCATATTAGGATAATGATGCTCATGCTCGACATCACATTCAGCCCCAACGATAGAACCATCGTCTTTGACTGGCTTATGGATATAGCCTGTGCGCTCAGCAGGTGGAAGATGCTCGTGCTCCCACACCATCACCGCTTGCATACAGGTTTCGCGCTGCTCAGCGGTCAGCTTGCGGCCATCAGGCCACTTACCCAACTCAATCGCCATGCGGAACTTATCAACCACTTCTGGTGTTAAACTTGCTAATATCGTTTGCTTATCCATCCTGTCTACTCTCCACCACTATTTTTATAACATATTTTTTATATAACAGAGACACTTATTCGTCGTCCATAATATCATCATCCACGTCAAGACTGAATTCCTCAGCATGGACGTTCCAGTGCAATTTAGTGCGACAAGCTTCATAAAAATCAAACCCTGGCGGGTGCAATAAAGTCAGCTTATCTGGATGCTTACGAATATAGAGCCGTTGCTCTTGCTCAAGTGGCACGCTTGGCTTACCGTCGGCACTGACCATCGGCTGAGTGCGATTGTCTTCGTGAATGCGAATGCACACTTCGCTATTACCGCTCACCACAATCGGTCTGCTAGACAGCGTATGGGGATGCATAGGCACCAAACAGATAGCATCCATACTCGGATGGATGATGGGACCGCCACCAGAGAGTGCATAGGCCGTTGAACCAGTAGGCGTTGCTGCAATCAAACCATCGCTATGCTGACGGTAGACGTCTTGACCATCGATTTTCATCTGAAAATCAATCATATGTACCGATTTTCCCGCATGCAATACGATATCATTGAGCGCCATGTCTTCATGAATGATAGTACGCCCTTCTCGTATCTCCATCGTTAATAGAAAACGATGGTCCAACTGATAATCGCCCATCAGTACTTGGCGCAATTTAAACGCCGCTTCATCAGGTTTTACATCAGCTAAGAAACCAAGCCGACCACGGTTGACGCCGAGTACGGGTACACGATAACGTGCCAACGCTTCAGCCGCGTGCAATATCGAGCCATCACCGCCAACAACGATGACCAAATCACAAATTTCTCCAATCAAGCTACGCTTAACGATTTTGACTTTTTCGATCTCAGTGAGATTTAAGGTTGGCAGATGAGCTGTCTGCACATCCATAATCAATGTGAGATTCATATCATTGATAGTCTGAGCTATTTGCACCAAGCTTTGAGTGACACTACGCTTACCAGCGCGGCCCATGAGCCCAATGCGCCTAAAAGCAGGGTTTTTGATAGCGTGGAACAGCTCTGATTCATGTAAGTGCGGCAATCTTGCGGACTGCGCTGAGTTTTCCATAAAACGACTCGGCATAACGGTAAAGTACTCGGCAATGATAGCGATAAACGAGCGTTTAGACTAGCATGTTTATGAATTATCGTTGTTAACTGTCGTAATCAACCCCATATAAAAGCCATCGCACGTTACTTTTAAACGTGTTTGTTTAGCTAGGCAATATGCCAGAATGCCTCAACTAATAATAGCTCTATAAGGTCGTGAGGCCTTGATGGCTGTCACGTAAACACAGTTGACAATAATGGCGGTTTTGCTAAAGTAGCTAACATCACTATTATTTATATTTTATTAAGGACAACTTTATGGCCAATCCTATTGTCAGTCGCGCAGAACTTGCGATCGGCGGTAAGCCAATGACGGTCAAAGGCGTGATTCAAAAGACCAGTCTATTACTTGGATTATCTGCTATCACTGGTGTGGGCTTTTTCTTTTATGCCCTTATGGCAGGTTTGTCGCAAGGCTTTATTACGATGGCTGCATTCGGTAGTATGTTTGCCGCCTTTGGTCTCGCGCTTTTTATCACTTTTAAACCACACAAAGCCAAAACATTTGCAGTCCCTTATGCGCTTTTAGAAGGCATATTTTTAGGCGGTATCTCACTGTTCTTTATGCGGATGTATCCGAGTGTACCAGTGACCGCTATGTGTGCGACATTCGTAACGGCAGCCGTTATGCTAGGGCTATATCGCTCAGGTCTGGTCAAGGTGACTGAAAAGTTCCGCTCAATTGTGACCTCAGCATTGATTGCGATTATGCTGGTTTATGTGGCGCAATGGGTACTTTCTTTAGCGTTTGGTTCAAGCTTACCTTTCTTATTTGAAGGCGGCGCTATCGCTATCGGCTTTAGCTTGTTTGTGATTGTTATCGCATCTTTCACGCTATTACTAGACTTCGATAATATCGATCGCGGTGTGGCAATGGGCGTCTCTGAAGACTACGAATGGTTATTTAGTATTGGTATTCTTGCTACTCTCGTGTGGATGTACATTGAATTTATGCGCCTGCTAAGTTACTTACAAGACTAATTTAAACACCAGTTAATCGTCATTTAAATAAAAAACCGCCTTAGCTATTTATATATAGTTAAAGGCGGTTTTTTTGTGGGTAAGCTTTGTAGGCTTATTTAAATTAAGTACATTTTAGAGAAACTAAGCACGTTTTAAGCGTAGCGCATTTAATACCACAAACAATGAGCTCAATGACATACCAATAGCAGCTAGCCAAGGTGGCACATAACCTAACGCTGCTGGTATTAGCACACAGCCATTATAAATGAGTGCCCAGCGGAAGTTTTGTTTGATAATACGTTCCGTTTTATCAGAGATACGTTTGGCAGCAGTGATAGCGTCGATTTGACCATTTAAGATAATACTATCACTCGATACTTGTGCCAAATCTGCCGCACCCGCAATAGAAGTCGAGACATCTGCCGCTGCTAGCACTGGCGCATCATTGATACCGTCTCCTACCATCAGCACTACGCCACCTTCCGCTTGTAGTTTTTGAATGTGAGTGACCTTGTCTGTTGGCGACAGACCGTTGTAAGCAGAATGCATCCCTAAATTTTCAGCCAACACCAGCGCTTGCGGGCTTGGGTCACCTGTCAGCATGACAGATTCAATACCCAACGCTTTAAGCGTATCGAGCATGGCTTTGGCGCTATCACGCACCTTATCATTGAAATAGAAGCATGCCAGCGATTGCCAAGTGACCGAGTCATTTTGTTGACAAGATAAAACCACCGCTGAGCTGGCGCGTTGTGCTACTAAATCAATGACCATATCATTATTGGCATCGTTCAACGCAAAATCCACATGACCAATTCGATATAATATGCCATCAATCATTGCCTCGACGCCCCCTGCTGGATAATTCTGTAAGGCCTGCGTCGATGGCAAATGCAACTGATAGGCAGCGGTAAGCAGCGCGTGTGCGATAGGATGGCGGCTGCCCACTTCTAAGGCGGCAGCGATTGCTAGTAGTGTATCTTTTTGCTCATCTGGCGCTAAACTGTCGAAATTATCTGAATGGTCTCCCTCATTTAGACTTATAGGTTTTACGAGCTCAATATTTAATAAATTCGGCTTACCATAAGTGAGAGTGCCCGTTTTATCAAAGGCCACATGGGTTATCTCAGCGAGCGTCTGTAGCGTATGTCCACGGGTGGTCAAAAAGCCATAGCTTGCTAGTCGATTGGTCGCTACCGTCAGTGCAATCGGTGTCGCTAAAGACAGCGCACAAGGGCAAGTAGCGACCAATACCGCGACCGTTGCCCAAATCGCTTGGCTTGGGTCAACGATATACCAGCCAATGAACACCAATACGGACAATACTAAAATGCGGGCGACAAACCAACGAGCCAGCTTATCTGCTTGCTGTGCCAGTTTTGGCTTTTCACTCATGGCACGGTTCATCAGCCGATCAATCAAACCAATTTGGCTGTCTGCCGGTAATGCTGTGACCAGCATCTCAAACGGTTGGCTATCGTTTTGTGCACCACCAACGATATAGTCACCTTGGGTCTTGATAATCAAGTCGCCCTCACCCGTCAATAGGCTTTGTGAGACAGTAGCCGTTGAGCTGAGCAAAATACCATCACTGATAATTTCAGAGCCAGCCTCAACTAAAATGATGTCACCCACTTGTAAGCTATGGGCGGTGACCATTTGTTTTTGTTTTGCCTCACCCTCTGTTGTCGATAAGGCTGATTGTTGAGTACGCGCGCGTTGCCAATCTTGTGCAATTTTTGATGTGAGCTGATGGACGTTAGCGTCCATGCTTTGCATAAAATTAGGCGTCGGATTGGCTGATGTGATCGCCTCATTTGTATCCAAATTACTGACTTGATTGCTCACGTCTTCATTTTCAGCTATTTTTTTCAGCTCATTTTTCTCTAGCTGCTGTAATATAAGCTCAGCCGCTTGCTTATCTTCTGCAACTTTCTGTACCAGTACAGGCTCAACCACGACCAAATCATTGGCCATGGTGGCGGCTTTTAGGCGAGCATTATGTTCAATGTAACGCCCTGCCAGCAAAAAGAAAATAAACATGCTGACCGAATCGTAATAGGTTTCCCCTTGGCCAGTAATGGTGGCATATAGGCTGGCGAAAAAGGTCACAATCAGCGCAATACTGACGGGCACATCCATATTCACCTGCCGCGCACGAATTGCCGACCACGCTGAGGTGAAAAACGGGACACCCGCATAAAAGAAAACGGGCGTACTGACGAATAAAGAGACCCAGCGCAAAAAATCGCGCTGAAATATTAGCATGTCGCTGTATTCACCAAAATAGATGGCAACGGCATACATCATCGCTTGCATCGAGCCCAACGCGGCGATGCCCAATCTTATGAGCATTTGATTGTTATGACGCGCCAGCATCGCCTCATGCGTATCTTGACGATAAGGCTTGGCTTCATAGCCGATTTCATTAATCACCGCTAGAATGCGGCTAATTGGCAGCTTATCCTCGTTCCATATGACTCGCATACGCTGATTGGTCAAATTCACCTGACATTTACTGATGCCCTCTAACTCATCGAGACGCGACTCAATTAGCCAAGTACATGCCGCACAGCGTAGGTTATTGACGGACAGCTCTGCAACCGACAGTCCGTCTTGTGCATAGACAAACTGTGATTTGATCTCGTCATGGTCATAGGCCTCAAGGCGAGTCAACTGCGTCGGTAGACTTGCCGTGCGATTGATCTCTGAGCGATCCAGATAATACTGTTCAAGTCCTGCCTCTACGATGCTTTGAGAGGCTAACTGACAGCCCATACAGCACATCTCCCGCGACTTACCCAATATCTCGGCATGAAACGGCGGCTGCGGTACAGGATCACCGCAGTGGAAACAGTGACCTGCGAGTGGTAGTACTAAACCTTCGATGATAGAGTTATCTTCATAGTGATGGCTGGTGGTCGAGGCCATGGATGAGGGGACATTGGACATAATCGCGCTTACTTCCTTTAGACAGGTTTGCTCGAACCTTATTCGCTTTGAGTAAACTTACTATCATTAACGAGACTCAATGCCTATGCAGAAGACTTATCTAAAACAGCTATTTTAAATAACTCTCAGCACGGCTCGCAAAAAACAAAACAATAACAGCAGCGGTTAATTCATAAAAAACACATCGTTGGCGCATTGCTAAACTGCTATCGTGAATGACTATATGACATGAAACTGATATGACACTTATACTGCCAATCGAAAGCTTTTAATGCTTTAGTACCACTGGCTGTGTTTTAACAGAGATTATACTATAAGCAAGTGCTGTGAAGAGCATAACTACTCACCGCTTACAATCAATGAATGCCTGCGTTGACGATGATAGATTGAAAAATTTGTCAATTTGCGTCATTATGAGGCAGTTTTTTATCCCAAAATGGTGCGACATCAGTGCAAACATCCAATTCCAAGTTACCAAATACCAAGTTAACACAGCCCTCTAAATCTGTTAACCACACGCTACCTTCACAGCAGCGTGGGTTGGTATTTAGTAGTCTTATCTTAATTGTCATTATTGCTGGCATGGTGCTCTTGGCACTATATTTAATCAAACTTGATCGCACCATTACCCATAAGTTCGAGGGTAAGCGCTGGGACATTCCTGCCAAAGTGTATTCGCAGCCGCTTGAATTGTATCAAGGCGCGAGTGTCGATAAAGATACGATGAAGACATGGCTGGAATTGCTTAACTATCAAAGCAACAAAGCTTATGATCGCACAGGAACCTATCATAGATCAGGTAATACCTACTTTATTCATACTCGCGGTTTTACTTATAGCGCCAACGATGTGGATAAAGAGCAAGTCATAAAAATGACCATTGCTGGTAATAAGATTGAGTCCGTACAAAGTACTTTACCTACCAAAAGCGGCATCATTCGCTTAGAGCCGGTGAATATCGGTGGTATTTATCCTGACAGTAATGAAGATCGTTTGGTCGTCTCGTTAGATGAAGTGCCACAACCACTCATTGATGCGTTAATAGCCACAGAAGACCGCGCGTTTTATGAGCACAAAGGCGTCTCTATACGAGGCATTGCACGCGCCGTACTGAACAATTTCTCTGGCGGCTCTAGACAAGGTGGCTCAACCATCACTCAGCAGCTGATTAAAAACTTCTATCTCAATTCAGACCGTACGCTGAAGCGCAAAGCCAACGAAGCGTTAATGGCGGTATTGCTCGAGCTACATTATAGCAAAGATGAAATTCTACAAACGTACCTCAACGAGATTTATTTGGGTCAAAACGGCAACCGCTCTATTAATGGTTTTGGCTTGGCATCACAGTTTTACTTTGATAAGCCACTGAATGAGCTGCGCTTGGATCAGCAAGCCCTACTAGTCGGTATGGCAAAAGGCCCGAGTATCTACAACCCACGTCGCCATCCAAACGATTCAAAAGCGCGCCGTGACGTCGTGCTGGGCAATATGCTGGCCGTTGGCTCACTCAGTCAAGAAGACTATGAGAAGGCGCTAAAGCAGCCACTTGGTGTCGTGGACAAACCTGTCGAAGGCAAAAGTCAATTCCCTGACTTTTTGGATATCGTCAAGCGCGAGCTGAATACCGTGTACTATTCTGATGATCTCAAAAACGAAGGTCTTATCATTATCAGTACTTTAGACCCTATTGCGCAATTAGCCGCAGACAAAGCAGTTGATAGAAAATTGGGTGAGCTGCGTCGTAATAGTAGTAAAACTAAAGACTTGCAAGGTGCCCTGGTGAGTGCAAATCCTGAGACTGGTGAGCTGGTCTCTGTGGTGGGTAGTGGCAGTGAATTTACTGGCTTTAACCGCGCGGTCGATGCTAAGCGCCAAGTAGGTTCGTTACTGAAGCCTATCATTTATATGACAGCGCTTGAAAGTGGGCGCTATAACCTCGCAAGCTCAGTCGATGACTCACCGATTACCGTGAATCTAAGCGATGGCACCAAATGGAACCCTAAAAACTATGACAAACGTGATCATGGTTATGTGCCATTTACCACCGCTTTGTCAAAATCTTATAACCAAGCAGCGGTACGCTTAGGTATGGAGTTTGGGGTCGATACCTTTGCCAAGCAGTTACAGCGAATGGGTATTAAAGAAAAAATACCACCCTATCCATCAGCATTGTTAGGCTCTGTCAATCTTAGCCCGATGGATATGCTTGGTGTCTATCAAGTCTTTGCAACTGGTGGCTTCCGTACTCCTATCCATAGTATTCGCACCGTCATTGATGATCGTGGCCGTATTTTACAACGTACTGGACTTAATACTCAGCGTAGCATTCCGCCTGAGACCAACTTCTTAATTAACTATGCTTTACAAGATGTGGTCAAAAACGGTACTGCCAAACGCGTGCAATCACTTGGTAGCAATCTAAATCTTGCTGGCAAAACAGGTACCACAAATGATTACCGCGATGCTTGGTTTGCAGGCTACAGTGGCAACTATGTCAGTGTGGTTTGGGTTGGACGTGATGATAACAAGCCAATTGGTTTGAGCGGCGGTACTGGTGCATTGCCAGTTTGGGTTGACTATATGAATCGCTTGAAGCTGACGCCTGTAGCACTACCAGAGCCTGAAGGTATTGAATGGTTGTGGCTCGAAAACAACTCAGGCAAGCTGTCTAATGAGCGCTGTGCGGATGCACGCTATCTGCCTGTCTTGTCGGCGCATTTACCAGAAGAAGCCAGCAGTTGCGCCATCGGCTTATATCAACAAGATCGTGCTCGCGAACAGATACAATGGCAAAACCAGCAAGGCACTATCAATCAGCAGCGCCGCCGTGAAGGTTTAGAGATTCCAAATGGCGAAGCTGTTGATAGCGACAGCCAAGAAAATAGTAATGGGTCAAATGGTAATGATGCAGAAAGTCGTGCCGATACTTGGTATGATCGCGCTGTTGAATGGTTCTAAAATTATTTGTGAAACTTAAAAAAGGTCTCAATATAATGTTATCTCTCAAGCAAACTGTACCAGCTAGGACAGCCGTCATAACGCGGTCTATAAACGTCAAGCCAGCCAATACAGCTAACACGATGCTGGCAGTCAGTGCTCTAGCTGGCATGTTGAGTTTGAGCGCTTGTCAGACTGCGCCTACTGCATCTACCGCGATGAAAACCGTACCGACTCAAACGCTCCCATCATCGCAAAAACCTAAAACCCCTGTAACGACTGTGACGCAAGCGCCTATTGTCAGAACAGAGGAAGAAGGCGACTATCCCATTGAACCTTATAATTCCTCTGAACCATCCGAATCAACAAATCCGTTGACTCGAGAGACGCCTGTATTCACACCATCTAACCCTGTGTTGACCCAACCTGATACCGTTATTATCATGCCTTCGCCTGATGACTATATCATCTCTGAGCCATCAGCACCGTCACATAATGAATTGCTAGAACAGGCAAGAAAAAACTCGCAGCAACGGACACAGAAAGCTGCCACTAGCAATAGCGACCTGCCAGCGTTTCGCAATTTGATGCAAGCGGGTATCAGTCAACTAAAAGCTGGCAAACTGACCAATGCTGAAAACAGCTTTACCCGTGCACAGCGCCTAGCACCTAAATCTTCTGCGGTGTATTTTTATTTGGCGCAAGTAGCATTAAAAAAGAACCAGCCGCGCAAGGCAGAAGCCATGGCACGCCGTGGTCTGAGTGTTTCTCAAGATACCAGTCGTCGCCGCGCGCTGTGGCAGATTATTTTGCAATCAGGACAAGCCCAAGGCAACGCTCGCGTCATCAGTGAAGCGAAGCAAGCCTTACGCTAATATCAAGACATATCAAAGTGAATAGATACTAAGTTTATAACTTTGTAGCCTATTCACTTTTTATATTTTACAGACACATCACTTATCCAAAATATACATTTATTCTTAATTAAGGTTATCGTTATGGCATGGCAACAACTGCATTTACAATGTGAAAAAGCAAACGTCGATTTGGCTGAGGCACTGCTCCTAGAAGCAGGTGCATTATCAATCGCCTTAGACGACGCAGGTGACCAGCCTTTATTTGAGCCACTACCTGGTGAATCACCGCTATGGGATGAGGTTATCTTAACAGGGCTATTTGATGCGACCACCGATGCTGGCAGTCGTCAGGCGGTCGAGCAGCTCAGTCATGAAATCGCAGCACAAGTGCAAGCCACCCGTATCTGGCTCACGGCTGTCGATGATAAAGATTGGGAGCGCGAATGGATGAGCAATTACCATCCTATCGAATGTGCCAATAATTTATGGATTGTACCTAACTGGCTGACGCCGCCCAATCCTGAGGCGACCAATATCATTATGGACCCTGGCCTAGCGTTTGGCACAGGCTATCATGCCACTACCCGTTTATGTCTTGATTGGTTAACAGAACAAGATCTAAAAGACAAAGTGGTGATTGATTATGGTTGCGGTTCAGGTATTTTAGGCATTGCCGCTTTGTTATTGGGTGCACGCCACGTTTATGCCGTCGATATCGATCCGCAAGCGGTGCTGGCAACCAATCAAAATGCAGCACGCAATCACGTTGGAGATCGTCTGCAAGCCTTCTTACCAGAAGAATTTACTGACTACTGCTCACAAAACGATGTGTTACCTGTAGACGTAATCGTTGCAAACATTTTAGCCAAGCCGCTCATTGGCTTAGCGCCTTATTTCGCTACCTTAATCGCACCAAAAGGTCGCATTGTATTGGCCGGTCTAATAGAGTCACAAACCGAACAAGTAACGGCGGCTTATCAACCTTATTTTGCACTTGATGCAAAGCATGCTTTTACAGCGCAAGAAGACCAACATTGGCAGCGTTTATCTGGTACATTTACAGGCTAGCAACATTTAATTACATCTGTTACGATAGAGGGCAGTCAAATGTTATGTGTTTGACGCCACTCTGTCCTTGCTCATGATTCATGGACATTTAAAGCTGCCATAAACGGCAGTATTAACACTATAGGCAACTATTAGCGAGTGGCTAAGCGGTATTGATAACCATACTTTTTTGGATTCGACCCTATGACCACGCCAATAAAAACTCAGTGCCCTCATTGCCAAGCTTGCTTTAAAGTACAACAAACACAGTTGAATAAAGTAAATGCCACCGTTAGCTGTGATCAATGCCAACAGAGTTTTTTGGTTAATAAGCATCTTATCGTGACTGCCGATGCTATCAATACTTCTGCTATTCGAAAAAATACAACGACTGATACCAATGCGACAGCCGTTCCAAGTGCGCATTCTGCGCAGACCGCTGACAATCGTAATAAAAATCAAGGTGCAGCAGGCGCTTCTAAGTCATCCCTCACCCATCCACATTCAAAAAACGTTTCATCTGATACTTTAATTGATGATGATTTGATTCATGACGGATTAATCTATGATGATATGGATACCGATGAGCCAGAGGAAAGCATTTTAGAGTACGATTCTTTAGATAACATGGATGCTTGGCTGACTCAAGCCAGCAATATAAATAACAGCAGTTATAATTCTACAGCAGACAATCAATCATCAAATAACCTCTCTAAGAAAATAGATAAAAATAACCCTTCATCAGCAATGAAGTCATCTGCTGCTACAATAGAAAACTCCTCATCAGCACAGATGGCGCTCAGTTCAGCAGCAGCTAATGATATTCATGCTAATGTGGATGATACTGCGGACAATTCTTGGCTCGAAAAACTTCTCAAAGAACAAAATAAAAGCGAAGAACCACAACAAGATGAGACCGATTTGTCACAACTGTTGCTCGATATGGGTGTACCACTTAAAGATGAAGCGTCAACCTCTGAAGAACGTGTCAGAAAAGCACAAGCAAAGTTTACACCTACGCCGCAGAGACGTTCTATCGCATCCTTATTATGGACACTCGGATGCTTAGTATTAGCACTGCTACTTTTTGCTCAATACGTCATTTTTAACTTAGAAACTTTGGTGAAAAACCCAGTTCATGCAGAGCGCCTACAAGCAGTATGTACGGTCGCTGCCTGTAGTTTACCTAGTGCCGATCTGACAGCATTCACGATTACCAACCTCAATCATAAACCCAGTAAGATTAAGATGGATGGGAAGTCTAGCGACGTGAGTGCCACATTAAGCAATCAAAGTGCCAAAGCGCAGCTGTATCCGAATGTTAAAGTCAGCGTATACGGCGCAAATGATTTGATTGGAGAATTCATTGCCACGCCAGCTGACTACCTATTAAGCAAACAAAGCCAATTAGCGGCTGATAGTAGTCGAAACATACTGTTTACAGTACCTGTTGCCAATAGACAAATTCGAGAAGTGACTATAAGTCCTCTGTATTGAATGGACAATTATCAACGAAACTGCTATCTATAAATAACTTCATCTCCAAAAATTCAGTCGCAAGAAAAACGCGAGGACGTAACAAATTCAGTAGATTTAGGCGTTTTTAGCCCATTTAGATATTCATCGACTGGATTGAAAACACGCCCTAGTCATACTGCCGCTAATATAGCGTTAATCTGTCAGCGCTAAACGATATTAATTTGATATAATACGCTGATATCTTATGGTTTGATTATCCCCAATCCCAAGGACATTATCTTATGGCTACTCATGCACAGCATAATGCCAATCATTTTGCTACAAGCTCTGAGCATCCTGCCGATTATAGTACAGCCGACCATCAGCCGACTCGCCATGTTGAATCCTCATTAGACAGCTATGCGAGCCACCGGCATGAACCACTTCACGTACATGTGGAGCGTGTGGTCCGACAGTATTTTGCGATGCTAGGCGATGAGATGCCAACCGACTTATATGAGCTTATTTTAAAACAAGTCGAAGAGCCGCTATTATCGGTTGTCCTTGAAAAAACTCGAGGCAATCAAACCAAGTGTGCGCAAATCTTGGGTCTGAATCGCGGCACTTTACGCAAAAAACTCAAAACTTATGACTTAATGTAGCATCTGCTATATGCAATTCTCTGTCTTTATTACCAATCATTACGTATGGCAATTTAATGTTATTGACGCTATCCACCATGATATTGTCTGCAACAATTGTCATTGTCACCTTGCCAGACGTTTACGTCAGGCTTTTTTTATGGAAATTTTCTTATGAGTACAACCCCACTTGCTCTATTGTCAGTCTCTGATAAATCTAATATCGTTGAGTTTGCCCAAGGCCTTATTAAATCAGGCTTTGGCTTACTGTCTACTGGCGGTACTTATCGTTTACTCACAGAAAACAATATCGCTGTGACCGAAGTATCAGATTATACGGGTTTCCCTGAGATGATGGATGGCCGTGTCAAAACGCTACATCCTAAAATTCATGGTGGCATCTTAGGACGCCGTGGTACAGACGATGCCGTAATGAGTGAGCATGCAATTGACCGTATTGATTTGGTTGTCGTGAATTTATATCCGTTCGCTGAAACCATTGCTCGTGCGGATGTCACCATGCACGATGCTATCGAAAACATTGACATCGGTGGTCCTACGATGGTGCGTTCTGCAGCGAAAAACCATGCCCATGTGGGTATCGTGACCGATCCAACAGATTATGAGCGCATACTTGCCGCTTTAGGTGATGGCACCGAGCTGACACCCGCTTTGCGCTATGACTTAGCAGTTAAGGCTTTTGAGCATACGGCACAGTACGACGGGATGATTGCCAACTTCTTAGGTAGCCGTGTAAATGAAAGCCAGCAGCCTGAGAATTTCTCACGTACCTTTAATGTGCAACTCGAAAAAGCACAGGATCTACGCTACGGCGAAAACCCACATCAAAACGCCGCTTTTTATACCGAAAACCATCCGCTAAAAAGCCAACAGGCCTCTATATCGACTGCTAAGCAACTACAAGGTAAAGCACTGTCTTATAACAATATCGCCGATACTGATGCTGCCCTTGAGTGCGTGAAAGCCTTCAGTGCACCTGCTTGCGTTATCGTTAAGCATGCCAACCCTTGCGGTGTCGCTGTCGATAACGATCAAGTAACCGCTTATAACACCGCCTTTAGTACTGACCCTGAATCTTCTTTTGGCGGCATCATTGCCTTTAACCGCCCATTGACCTTGGCGGCAGCTAAAGCCATTATCGACAATCAGTTTGTAGAAGTTATTATTGCACCAAGCATCGAAGATGGTGTACTTGAAGCGACAGCTGCTAAGAAAAATGTACGTGTATTGGTGTGCGGCGAACTGCCAGCGCCAGATCAACGCGATAGCCAGCTTGACTACAAGCGCGTCAACGGTGGCCTTTTAGTACAAGAGCAAGATCTTGGTTTGATTACGGCCAATGACTTAAAGATTGTCACTGATGTACAACCAACAGAAGCACAAATCGCGGATCTATTGTTCAGCTGGAATGTAGCAAAATACGTCAAATCTAATGCAATTGTTTATGCCAAAGGTCAGCGTACTATTGGTGTTGGTGCTGGTCAAATGAGCCGTGTCAACTCAGCTCGTATCGCCGCTATCAAGGCTGAGCATGCTGGATTGGCTACTGAAGGTGCTGTTATGGCATCAGACGCCTTCTTCCCGTTCCGTGATGGCATCGATAACGCTGCCCAAGTTGGTATTGCTGCTATTATCCAGCCAGGTGGTTCTATGCGTGATGATGAAACCATCGCTGCGGCAAATGAGCATGGTATCGCGATGGTATTCACTGGTATGCGTCATTTCCGCCATTAAATTGTCCCGTATTACTTGAAATATTGGCATTAATAGCAGCAATAAATGTCGTATTGCTATTAATGCTAAATTTTGATGATAAAAATAATACTCATTAAAAAAAGCCACTGTAAACAGTGGCTTTTTTATGCTTAAAATTTGAGAGAATTATTTAGAAAGGATGACTAAACAAGTGCCTCATACTTCCTTTAATACCTTTATGCCTAACGCCCTTGCGCGTTCGCGATATTGGCGTCATTAATTTCAACTTTATATACCAAGCGTAGATAATCCAAGTAATCTTGTAGCTGATCTTGCCCCAAGTTATCACGAATGATGGCAGCCGTTTGTGCTCTTTGCATATCAGACAATGGTGACTGTTGTTCTGTTTTAATACGATCACCGACCAACAAGGTCGCACCCATCTCAGTCTCACTCGCAATAGCAACGACACCATTATTAGCCGCTTGCTGACTAAAGGCCAATCCGCGTTCTTTATCTGTCAGTAGCGTGGTTTGGCGATTTACTTCACCTAACGATTGGAAACGTACTGGCTGTTTATTGATATCAGCGGGCGTCTTAATACCAGCGGCTAATTTCTTCGCCTCTTTTAGCGCCAATGCCGTGGCTTTTTCTTGGCGTAATATCTGAGTGATTATTGGCGTAGCAGCAGATAAGCTAAGCGTTTTAGTAGGACGATAGTTACTTGGCTGCACCCATACCGTCCCGTTACCAACTTCAATACCTGCGGTCACTGCCTGATCTTGAATCGTAAACTCATCAAAAGCCTGCTTAATCACTGCTGGTTGTGATAGCTCCGACTTGTTGTTTTCTTTACGGTAATCTTTGATACGTTTTAACGTTACGTTCTCTTGCTGAGCAATATCTTCAATGCTAAAGCCATCTGCTGCCAAGTCATTAATCGCCGTCACTTTATCTGCATAGATTTCTTGACGCTTATATTCTTTGGCTTTTGCCGTCAACTCTGCACGCATACTTTCTAGACTTGGTACTTTGCTACCATTGTCTTCGGTTACGGTAAATATCTGATATCCAAAGCTGGTCTTAATAGGTGCTGTTACATCACCAACACTCAAGCCTTCTAAAGCCTTCTCAACCGCTGCAGCATCACTACCAAATACAGAGGGGTTAAAGGTACCAATATCGCCGCCTGTTGCTCCTGATGGATCATCTGACTCGGCTTTAGCCAATGCCGCAAAAGACTCACCTTTATCCAAACGAGCTTTGATTTTAGCAGCTCTTGCCTTTGCGTCTTTACCCGTCAATAGGATTTGACTGATTTTACGTTCATCGACGACAGCTAGCCCTTGCTTGTAGGCTTCATATTGCTGCTGCAAATCCTCTTCCGTAACCTCATTCACCTGAATGGTTTTAGGACTTAATTGCAAATATGCCAAATCTACCATCGCCGCACTTTTTAGTGTGTCTTTATTGGCGTCATAATAGGCTTGTATATCGCTTTTGCTTAACTTGACCTGATCTGCATAGTCTTGCCAATTAAATCGATGCAGCCAGATATTGCGCGACTCAAGTTGTAAGTCAATCAATTGACTGACCGCTTGCATTGGATATACTGCCGTGCCAACGATACTGGCATTGAGCTGATCAAGGCTTAACTGATTACGGAACTCAGAAAATAGCTGATCTTTCGTCATACCACGCTGGCGCAAAAAGTTTGAGAATTGCTCGTTAGAAAAATTACCTTCTGCGTCCTTAAAAATTTCTTCTTGACGCAATAAACGATTAATCGTGTCATCAGAGACTGTCATACCAAGCTTGCCTGCTTGCTGCTCCAATAGCGTACGATCAATGAGACCTTTGAGCACTTGCTCGTGCAACACATCTTCGTTCAATAGACTGGCATCATCAACTTGTTCTAGTATTTCAGTACGACGGTTATTTACGGCAGTCTGATACTCGGACAACCCTACGCTTGCTTCACCCACCTGAGCGATTTGGTTGGGATCGACCCCGCCTCCAAAATAGCTTTCGACACCCAATAGAGCGAGCGGCGATAGGCATAAAATCAATAAAATGCGACCTGGCCAGCTTTTTAAGAAATCGCGCAATTTATCCATAGTTATCTCTGCTTTATAAACCTATATTGATGAAAAACCATTGTAATATTACTATTAATATCAACGCTATCTAAGCAGGCAATGGTAAGAATAAGAACGTGTGAATTTGATATAGAACAACAAGACTGAGTAAAACAGCCTTATTTGAACAACGCATCTATCGCGCGCCCTATGATACGTGATTTTTGATGCAGACTCAAAATATTCACGTGGTATGATACAAACTATAGCGATAAAAAAAGCACCTAATATCTAGGTGCTTTTTTATGATTCATACCATGACTTATTAGCCATGCTATAAACCATATGATGCTTTACTATTAGTAAATGCCGTATTGATTCGCATATTACGTCGTTATACAGCATCTACTTTTAAAAGAACGGCTTAGTTTAAGCGCTCTTTTAAGTTTTTACCTGCTTTAAAGCTTGGTACTTTGCTTGCTGGAATGCTAAGCTCTTCACCCGTCTTAGGGTTACGGCCAGTACGTGCTTTACGGTCTTTTACGCTGAAAGTACCAAAACCAACCAATGAGATGCTATCGCCAGCTTCTAGCGCTTCACCAACACTTTCCATAACAGCATTCAATGCATCGCCAGCTTGGGTTTTGTTTAGGCCACTTTTGTCTGCGATGCTATCAATTAATTCTGACTTATTCATAAAATTTCCTTCAAGTTTAAGGGGGATAATAAACGCTCACGCCAAGCATTGTAACGCTCTCATAGCATTTAAGCAATAAAAACTGCCTGACTGGCGTATTAACAGGTTTCGCTTTGTTATCGTCTTTATATCAAGGCAGCATAAGGAGCGCAAGCGATTTTACATATTTTTGCCTACTGTACTACGTATTTGACACTCAATGTTACGCAAAGCCTCTGCAACGGTTATAACGGCTAGCAACCTTGGCTTTTTCTAACGTTGACTTAGCTAGTTAACCTCTATACTGCCTGATCGTTCAAAGACATGTCATCTCTTACTGAGGCATTACCAGTCATAAATATTAGTGTCCTTGTTGACTATCAAATTGTAAAGTAATAATTTTCCAACTGACAGAAACTAGCGTTACTTTTTACTATAAAGGCGTTACTATAAGCAAAATATCATTGCACCTTTTGGGTCAATTTTGACTCTTGTTTGTCTTTTGCCTCTAATTTGCCAAATATAAAACGGATTATTTACATGAAGCGTTCTACGTTGTCCCACTCTTTTCTTAATATCATTCTGGTGTTCATCGAGTCGGCGCTGACACTATTGCTACGTTTAGATCCCGAACTACGTAAAGCCGCTTATCCACTTGCCAAGCAAGGTACTGTCGTGGCGCTACGCTTATATTTACCACATGTTGAGGTGTTTGCCACTTTTAGTACCAAAGGCGTATTATTAGACGCACAATTACCTATTGACCGCAGTGAACCTGACGTCATCATCAATGCTTATAGCATCCAAGTTATCAATGCGATCACTACTCATGACAGCGAAACCACCGAAAAACTACAAATGCGCGGCGAGTCTGTCCAAGTACAGTTGGTCAAGCAGTTCATTATGCAACTCGGTCTTGGTAGCTTAATTCAAGGTCTGATTAAAAAAATAAAAGGTGGCAAAGGTAAAACTAAGCCGTCTGATGCTGAAATGGCCGAAAAAAAGGATCACTATAAGCTGCGTATCAAAGAGCAACAAACCCAGATAAATACATTAACCATTAAAAACCGTGAGCTTGAAACCACTGTTAAAGAGTTACAAAGCAAACAGAAGACCTTGATGATTGTGACTGTTGTAGCGCTTGTCATTATGATCGCAGCCATTATCGCGCTATTGATGAATTAATTTCACCAATGAAAGGTTGCTTACCTTACCTTACCGGATGCGTTTGACGCCGATTACGCGATATTAAACGCTTATATGATTAGGGCGTGTTGAACATTCAACACGCCCTAATATAATTCATAGACGTTAAAGAAAAAACTTAGAACTCAAACCTCAAGACTGTATTTTAGTATTTTAAAAATACTAGGAATCAATGTTTTCAATCTTATCTCCCCTCCTTTTAATACCATTGTTTTTATCAATCATAGTAATAAGCTCGATTAACCATTCAACCACACTTTAATCTTGACTAAATTACTCAGGATTAAGTATAATTGGCTTAATCGTTGCACACATCGGGTTAATTATCTGCTGTTTAATAACGATAAGACACAACTTAGCTATTATATGATTCCATCAGTAGCTTCCATATTACTTACAAGCTGCCACACCTATCATTTTGCTAAGGTCGTTGTTAAATAAAAATGACTTAAAAGTTTGGAGATAACACATGCGTTTGACTACTCGAGGCAGATATGCCGTTACTGCGTTACTAGATTTGGCATTACAAACCAGCCAACAAGACACTGCAGTCTCCTTATCTGATATCGCCAAGCGGCAATCGATTTCTATCTCTTACCTTGAACAACTGTTTTCCAAACTTCGTAAACGTGGTCTTGTCACTAGCATCCGAGGTGCGGCAGGCGGCTATCATCTAGCCAAACCATTGCATGAGATAGACGTGATGAGCATCATATCTGCCGTCGATGAGTCGGTTAATGCGATGCAGTGTGAAGGACGTGGCGACTGTCAAGGTGGTACAATGTGCTTAACCCATGATTTATGGTGTGCACTGTCCAATCATATCGAACAGTACTTGAAAAATATAACATTAGCGCAATTATTAGACATGGAAAATGTGCAGTCAGTGTCAGAGCGTCAGCACAGCTCTACCAAAGAGATTTCCATAAAAGATATCAACACTATTACCCTATCGAACAGCGAGGCAAACCCAGCATGAGCCAACATAACAACCTTATATACTTAGATTATGCCGCCACCACACCAGTTGCAAAATCAGTAGCTGCTAAGATGAGCGAGTATCTGACAGTAGATGGCATCTTTGGTAACCCAGCCTCGCGCTCGCATGGCTATGGCTGGCAAGCAGAAGAAGCGGTAGAAACGGCGCGTCAACAAGTGGCTGAAGTCATCAACGCTGATCCACGCGAAATCGTCTTTACCTCTGGTGCAACAGAATCAGATAACTTAGCCATTAAAGGTGCAGCGCATTTTTATCAATCTCGTGGTAAGCATATTATTACCAGTAAGATCGAACATAAAGCGGTATTAGATACGTGCCGTGAGCTTGAGCAAGAAGGTTTTGAGATTACTTATCTTGAGCCACAACCAAGCACGGGTCTTATTTTGCCAGAGCAAGTGAAAGAAGCCCTACGTGACGATACTATCTTAGTATCACTCATGATGGTAAATAATGAGCTTGGCACGATTACTGATGTCGCTGCCATTGGTGAAATCACTCGTGAAGCGGGTGTGGTCTTCCACGTCGATGGCGCACAATCTGTTGGTAAAGTATTGATTGACCTTGAAACCACGAAGATCGACTTGATGAGCTTTTCAGGTCACAAAGCCTACGGTCCTAAAGGTATTGGTGCATTATTTGTTCGCCGTAAGCCACGTATCCGTTTGAAAGCAGAGCAGCATGGCGGTGGTCATGAGCGCGGTATGCGTTCAGGTACATTGCCGACGCATCAAATCGTTGGTCTTGGGGCAGCATTTGCTTTAGCCAATGAGCGTTATGAAGAAGACCATGCACATGCAGCGAAACTACGCCAAAAACTGTGGGACGGTCTACAAGATATCGAAGAGATTTACCTAAACGGTGATCTTGAGCACAGTGTACCTAACATCGTAAACATCAGCTTTAACTTCGTTGAAGGTGAATCACTGATGATGTCACTAAAAGACTTAGCCGTATCATCAGGTTCAGCCTGTACATCAGCGACGCTTGAGCCATCATATGTATTACGTGCTATTGGTCGCCCAGATGAATTAGCACACAGCTCAATTCGTTTCAGCTTTGGTCGTTATACCACTGAAGAAGACATCGATACTGTCATCAAGCAAATGCATGAAGCGGTCGATAAATTACGTGCCCTATCACCACTTTGGGATATGTACCAAGAAGGTGTTGATTTAGATTCAGTCGAATGGGCTGAGCACTAAAATTACCGAAAGCAACGACATAATTATCAAACAGAACCATTAAACGATTGATCAGACACTTATAAATCCAGTTTTTATAAATACCGTTTTTATAAATACCGTTTCTATTAACTAAATGTTTGACCCCAATTATCGATGAGTAGTTAGACATTTAAAGTCAGTAATTGACTACTCATCATCTAACTAGGAGAAAACCCCATGGCCTATAGTGACCAAGTTATTGATCATTACGAAAATCCACGCAACGTCGGCAATCTTGATAAAAATGCCAAAAACGTTGGTACTGGTATGGTTGGTGCCCCAGCTTGTGGCGATGTAATGCGCCTACAAATTCAAGTTGATGATAATGGCATCATTGAAGATGCACGCTTTAAAACTTATGGCTGTGGTTCAGCAATCGCTTCAAGCTCGCTCGTTACTGAGTGGCTAAAAGGCAAAAGCTTGGATCAAGCGGGCGAAATCAAAAACAACGATATCGCGAAAGAACTGGCCTTACCACCAGTAAAAGTGCATTGCTCTGTACTTGCTGAAGACGCCATTAAAGCCGCTATTAGCGACTATAAAGGTAAGCATAGCGCAGCAGTAGAGACAGAAGAAGCGGCTAGCTAAACCTGTTAGCGGAAGTATTGTAGTTCTAAGTACACGGTCTTAATGGCAGTACTTTAGTAGTCGATGTATTGAACAGCTACTAACGCTAAAGAGGTGACAATAACGCTAATGTAATTGTCACCTTTTATTTTCTAGCGATTCTTAACTGGTCGTTATTAAGATTATTTTGGCAAGTGCGCTATTTTCATTGCCAGTTTATACAGATTTTTTGATTGATATTTATTATTGATAGTCAATGGGAGTTGGCATGATTGAAATGACAGAACGCGCCGCTCAGCATGTTCGAGACTTTTTGGACAATCGCGGCAAAGGTGAAGGTATTCGAGTGGGTATCCGTACCGCGGGTTGCTCAGGCTTAGCTTACGTTTTAGAGTTTGTAGATACCCCTGATGAAAATGACACGCGTTACGAAAGCCGCGGCATTAACATCTTTATTGATCCTAAAAGTTTGGTGTATTTAGATGGTTTGTTGATGGACTACGAAAAAGAAGGTCTTAACGAAGGCTTTAAGTTCACCAATCCTAATCAAAAAGGCGAATGTGGTTGCGGTGAATCTTTTACCGTCTAATGAGCCAAAGGTTGAACACCCTTTAGTTTAGAGTTTACTGACTCTATATTTAAGCCATCGTAAATATGTTCTCAACCAAAGAAAACTTTCAAAATAAATAAAAAGCAAGGCGTATGATATGAGAGACATTACTGCAGAAGCCCAGTTTGATAACTTCTTTGCCCTATTTGAGCAACCTGTACAGTTTGAAGTCAATCAAGAGAGTCTCGATCAGCATCTACGCCTGCTACAAAAACGTTATCACCCTGATAATGTCGACAAGAATCTGGCAAACACCTCACAAGCGCAACAGCAATCTGTGCAAGCTTCAGCATTAATCAACCAAGCCTACCAAGCGTTAAGTGCGCCTGATAGTCGTGCTAGCTATCTACTAGATATGGCCGATCAAGCACAGAATCTAGAACACTCAATCGCAGACTTGGACTTTTTAGAAGATGCAATGGAAATGCGAATGGATTTAGATGACGCTATCGAAGGAAAAGATCGTGCGACATTGCAACAGCTACACCCTCAAATTACAGAGCGCCTAGCAAAACAGTCTGAGCGCTTTAATGATGCTTATAAAAACCAAGATTGGCTAACAGCGATTGATGCGACACAAAAACTGAAATTTTTGGTCAAGTTGAATGCTGATGTTACGACTGGTCTTGATGAAGTCGCCACTGCTGAACATTCAGATGACGATGATCTATACGTTTAGATAGCTGGCATGATGTATCTTATTTAAAAGCTAGATTCTAAATATTTGGTTAAATTAGTATCAACTATACCGTATAATCTCTGACTTTGAGCATACTTAACTGCCAAATTTCTCTATATTTAGAATAAAGAGATAGCGGTTAAGCAGTCATACTGAACATGCTATATTTGCCTCATTACACTTATTCATTTTATCTCTGAGTTATTCTTATGTCTTTAATGCAAATTGCCGAACCCAATCAAAGCGCTCAACCTCATCAACATCGTTTTGGCCTAGGTATTGACCTTGGTACGACACGCTCACTGGTCGCTGTAGTACGTTCAGGCAAGGCGCAAGTCTTAGAAGCAGGCGCAGCATCAGATACATTGTTGCCTTCTGTCGTCTATTATCCAGCTACAGGCAACCCTTTGGTCGGCTATGACGCCCTAGCCCACTTAGCGGATGATCCAAAAAATACGATCGTCTCGGCTAAACGTTTTATGGGTCGTAGCCAAGCTGATATCAAATTTTCTCATCCTTATGAGTTATCTGGTAGCAAAGATGCTATGCCAGTATTTGTCACTGCTCAAGGTGAAGTGTCTCCTGTCGAAGTATCAGCCCGTATATTAGCCGCGCTTGCGCAACGTGCAGCGAGCGCATTACCTGCAGACAGTATCGAAGGCGCTGTGATTACCGTTCCAGCTTATTTTGATGAGGCGCAGCGTCAAGCAACTAAAGATGCTGCTCAAGCCGCTGGTATCAATGTGCTACGCTTACTAAATGAGCCTACCGCTGCTGCAGTCGCTTATGGTCTCGATCAATCGACAGAAGATAGCAAAAAAGAAAGCTATTATTTAATCTATGATTTGGGCGGCGGTACCTTTGATGTATCCATCTTAAAGTTGACTGATGGCGTTTTTGAAGTATTGGCAACTGGTGGTAATAGTGCGCTAGGTGGGGATGATATCGATCGTCTTATTACCAACTGGATCATCAAACAATTAAATATCGATCCTAAAGACGTTAGCCTTCATGATAAGTCAATACTCGCACAAGAAGCTAAAGCTTATAAGCAAGCGTTGACTGATGCTGAACAGGTCGATATCAACGTCACTATCAACGGACAGTCCTATCAAGGTACATTACGCCGTGAAGATGTACTGGCTATCGTAGAACCTGTTAGTCGCCGTACGCTGAGCGTGTGTGAACAAGTACTACGCGATGCTAAGCTGACTGCTACAGATTTAGATGAAGTTATCTTAGTCGGTGGCTCAACACGTATGCCCGCCATACAACAAGTCGTGACTGAGTTTTTTGCCAAGCAGCCACTTTGCCGTCTTAACCCAGACGAAGTTGTTGCTTTAGGCGCTGCCCAAACTGCCCACCAATTGGTCAATGGCGATAGTGACAACAATCTATTATTGTTAGATGTGACACCATTATCGCTTGGTCTTGAGACCATGGGTGGTTTAGTTGAAGTACTTATCCCACGTAATACACCTATTCCTGTCAAAAAACGCCAAGTATTTACCACTTATCAAGATGGTCAAACAGGCATGGTGATTCATGTGGTACAAGGCGAGCGCGAGACAGTAGATAACTGCCGCTCATTGGGTCGCTTTGAGCTATATGGTATCCCGCCAATGAAAGCTGGGTTTGCTCGTATTGAAGTGACCTTTAGTATTGATGCTAATGGTCAGCTTACCGTCAGCGCCCAAGAAACCACAACCAAGACAGAAAGTAAAATCGAGATTGTGCCTTCTTATGGGTTATCAGATGAGCAAAAAGAGCAGTTGCTCGTCGCAGGGTTCAAGCATGCAGAAGAAGATAAAAATGCACGCTCTTTAATCGAGACTAAGGTAGAAGCGGAGCGTGAAGTATTAGCGCTACAATCTGCCCTTAAAGAATTTGCAGCCTTATTGTCTTCTGAGGAGCAGCACTCATTGGCTGAGCAAATACAAGCACTACAAACCACGCTCAGTACTGATGATTTGGCACTTATCGAGGCACAGCAAGCAAAACTCAAGCCTCATAGTGATGCCTTTGCTGCCCGTATTATGAATCAAAGCGTCAAAGCCAGCATGGCAGGCACGAATGCCCAAGATTGGTAGCAGATACATTTAAGAATGTGGCTTAGCAACCATACTAAGCTCATCTCTTATATTTTTATTCTTTTAATTGATTAGCACTGGAAAGACGATTTATGCCAAAAATTACCGTACTACCGCATCATGAAATTTGCCCTGAAGGCACCGAAGTCGAGCTAGAAGCTGGCAGCAACTTATGTAAAGCGCTATTGGAAAAAGGCATTAAAATTGAACATGCATGTGAGATGTCAAAAGCCTGTACCACATGCCATGTGGTCGTCCGTAAAGGTTTTAATAGTTTAGATGAAATGGATGATATCGAAGCCGATTTATTAGATCGTGCTTGGGGATTAGAGCCTGACTCACGCCTATCTTGTCAGGTCATGCTCGATGATGAAGACTTAACCATTGAGATTCCTAAATATACGCTCAACCATGCAAAAGAAAATCATTAAACACTAACCGTAAAATTCACCTGACTGTTATTTTGCAAAAGCCAGCTATCATAGCTGGCTTTTTTGCGCTTAATTTTATAGACATTACTTTTAGATGATTATTTATGACGATTGTCAGTGATGGTCATTACGTTTGCTAGCTGCAGCTATGTCGGCTGCCACTTTTTCTTGCTCCTGCTCGACACGCTCAAGCGCAAAATTTAAGCGTGCTCTGATATCTTGATAATCATTATCCTTCATATCTTTAAAATTCAGATGCAAATTAAAACCCGGTAATGTGTGATCAACCCACTTTGACAAGAAGCCTTTATGCGCATCAGGATCCAGCACTTGCCACGCATTCACCTTACTATCAAAGCCCTTAAGCTTAAATGCACCAGCATGATGACATTCGTAATTATGACAGATATAGTCGTAGGTACTCTCACTGACCAATATCTCATCTTTACCAGCGCTCGACTCAAGTCTTGCCGCTAGATTGGCCTCTTTACCAATCAAAGTATAGCTTAGACGATTGTTGCTGCCAAAGTTGCCAACATGGCAATAACCTGTGGTAATGCCAATACGTATGTACAATCCCTCAAAGCCCATCAATCGCCATTTTTGCCTTAAAGTTCGCATCTCGCGACGCATATCTATTGCCATTGCGATACAGTCTAAAGCATCTTGGCGCGCACCGCGACTGTTTGGCTCACCAAAAAAACACACCATGCCATCACCAATGAATTTGTCAAGCACAGCGCCATGCTTATTTGCTATCAATGTCATACAGTGCATATAAGTATTTAAGATGTCAGCCAAATTATCGGCGCTCAAACTATCTGACAATTCAGTAAAGCCAACGATATCTGAGAACATAATCGTCAGCTTAGCACGTTTATTAGAAACGGTAACTGGGCTGTCAGATTTTACGATAGGCTCCCAAACTTGCGTTGGTATGAAGCGCGTTAACTTATTAATGACAGAAACCATCGTACTTAATCGCCCAACAGCCTGATGAGCACGAGTTTCGTAACTAATATATTCTTGGTACACATGCCAAAACTGATATAGTATGACGATCATACTGGCTAATAATATTATTGGTGTTATCCAGCCTTCATGGCAATCTATATCAGCGCTATTCAAAGTGACGCTAACATAATAGAAAACTATCATCGTTATTACGGAAACAGCGATCAGCTTTAAATGATTTTCAGGACTACTAATAATAATTCTAAGCACTATGAGCGCGGCTAAGCTAAGCGAAATGAACGTGCAAAATTGTATCGACCCAATAACCGCCGATAATAAAATAATGACAATATTAGACGTCCAAAAATTTTTTTGGCGGCGATAGTTATAAATCAAAATCATTAAACTTGGCAGACAAACAATAACGAGCAGTGCCATTGAGGTAGGTCTAAAATCAAAATATAAAGCGAGGAGTATGACCGTAAGTATTAAAACGAAGACTTCTGGATAGTCAAATCGATAAATCTCTTCATTTGTTGAAGAGTGATTTGGTCTCAGCGTGTCTAAAAAAGGCATATGAAGTATTCGCTTACGTAAAACAGGCTATCTAAAAAACTAAAAGGCTTGAGGATGGCACACGCGTACTACCTACCTTTATGCCAGGTTGTGTATAAAATTAATCAATGATTACATTATACTTTTTAAATGCAATAAAACCCATGTCACTGATAGCCAAAAGCATACCACTTATCACTCATCTTGTCTTAATGCGCTACGAAATCAGGATTATGAGACGTATCGCTTGAGCCAAAAACAGAAAAGCCAGATAATATTTATCTGGCTTTCAAACAATTAAAATTTACCAACATATACAAATCACGTCATACAATAAACGAGAATGGCGTTGATACAAAACGGTAAAACGCATAAAAAAACCACAATAAGGCTTAACTTTAGGCGTCCTACCATTTTTCCAGCTACTTTGATGGGTCAATCACTACGTGCCCACTAGGGCATTATTACTGATTCGCCAATCAACTCACCGATATACCGCTATTTAGGTGTTTATGACATCTGCCAATCAAAAGGCATTTGATGATGACCACGTAGCGCCATCATTAACGTCTGCTGCATCTGTGCCAACACTTCTTTGGTATAAGGAATAGCAGGGACGCCCCATACTGGATTTGGCCATTGCATGTCATTTTGATAGCGAACGATATGATGAAAATGTAGCTGTGGTACTTGATTACCCAATGCTGCTACATTCATTTTATCGGCTTGAAAGGTCTTGGCCAGTTGGCTTGATAACCAACTTGACTCACGCAAAAACTGTGTTTGATCGGCTTCAGATAACTCATATAACTCTTTGATACCTGATACGCGCGGCACTAATATTAACCAAGGAAACTGACAATCATTGATTAAACGACAAGTCGATAATGGGAAATCCCCCACTAAGAAACTATCAGCAGCGAGTTTATGATGAAGTTGGAACATAATGACGGTTCTCTTGTTATGACACTCAGATAAAAGGAATGTGAATCTAGAAAAGCAGAATTTAATTTACTAAAAAATAATAGGCTAAATATAGGATGTCGCTATTTTATCAGTTATCCGACCGATAAAATAGCGCTATGACTCATTGTCTTGACGTCCTACTTGAGCACTGGCTAGCTAACTTATTTAGCTGATTTAATCTACCGAAAATCATTGCTGAGCTCTCAAAATGCCGAAATGCCAAAACAACTATGCTGACGCTGCCACCATATGCTCGCTAAAATAGCGTAATAACTCTTGAATCGCGGTGACGCGCTGTTGCGGTGTTGCCAGTTTATCAGCATCTTGATAACGAATACCAGAGGCACCGTTCATACGATAGCGCTGTCCATTTGATTGAATCAACTTAATAATTGCTAACGCATCGACTGGCGTATCAGGTGCAAACTCTAATGTCATGCTACTACTATTGGCATCGATTTTATTAATCTTCAGCGGTTCGGCTTGTATACGTAGTCCATGAATGGCAAATAACTGCTTGGTTTGATCTGGCAGCGTTCCAAAACGGTCAATCATTTCAGTACGGATATCGGTGAGCGCCTCTTTATCATCGGCATTACTGATACGCTTATAAAACAACAAACGCTGATGCACATCATGCAAATACTCTTCTGGTATCAATGCCGAGCTATGCAGATTGATCTCACTAGTCAGCGACAATGGCGTACTTAAATCAGGCTCTTTACCTGCTTTAATCGCCTTTGTTGCCCGCTCCAACATATCCATATATAAACTAAAACCAATCGCCTGCATGTTACCACTTTGCTGCTTACCGAGTATCTCACCGGCACCGCGAATCTCTAAATCTTCACTTGCCAGCATGAAGCCTGCGCCCAGCGTATTGGCACGTTCAATCGCATGTAATCGGCGCTTAGCATCGCCTTTGAGACCTTTAATAGACGGTACAAGTAGATAACAATATGCTTGGTGATGACTGCGACCAACACGACCACGTAACTGATGTAATTGCGCCAAACCAAACTTATCGGCGCGCTCAATGATAATGGTATTGGCATTGGGTACATCAATACCCGTTTCAATAATGGTCGAGCATATCAGTACATTGAATTTTTTATGATAAAACTGCTGCATCACTTGTTCAAGTTGGCGCTCTTGCATTTGCCCGTGAGCGACCCCTACTCGCGCCTCAGGCACCAATTCACGTATGGTCTCTGCCATACGCTCGATACTAGCCACATCATTATGCAATAAATAAACCTGCCCACCGCGCAATAGCTCACGCAAGATAGCCTCTTTCATTAAGGCATCAGTTTTTTGCATGACAAAGGTTTTAATCGCTAAACGTCGTGCTGGAGGTGTGGCAATAATTGACATATCACGCATACCAGAGAGTGCCATATTAAGCGTTCTAGGGATTGGGGTCGCTGTCATCGACATACTGTCCACATCGGTCTGAATCGCCTTGATACGCTCTTTATGGCGCACACCAAAGCGGTGTTCTTCATCGACGATCATTAAACCTAGATTAGAAAATTTCACATCAGGTTGCAGTAGCTTATGCGTACCGATAACAATATCAACTTTGCCAGCCGCCAAATCCGCCAATACCGTATCTTGATGCTTTTTGCCACCAAAGCGCGATAAGGTTTCGATACGTACTGGCCAATCAGCGAAGCGATCACGGAAATTGTCTTCATGCTGACCTGCCAGCAAGGTTGTCGGCACCAATACGGCCACCTGATAACCTGCGCTGACTGCAATAAACGCTGCGCGCATGGCGACCTCTGTTTTACCAAAACCCACATCACCGCAGATAAGACGATCCATTGGCTGGTTTTGCCTCATGTCTTCCATAACTGCATGGATGGCGTTGGCTTGATCGGGCGTCTCTTCAAAGGCAAACTGGCTGGCAAATAGCTCATACTGTGATGGGTCTATTTTAAAATGAATACCGACTTTGGCTTCACGACGCGCCTGCATATTGAGTAGCTCAGCTGCTACGTCATGGATTTGCTCAAGCGCTTTTTGCTTGGCCTTATCCCATTTGCCGCTGCCGATTTTGTGCAATGGCGCAAGTGCAGGATCACCGCCGCTATAGCGATTAATCATTTGCAAATTAGCGACTGGCACATAAATACTGGCATCATCAGCGTATTTCAGATGAATAAACTCTTGCTCACCATCACCCACATCTAAGGTAATCAGTCCATTGTAACGCCCAATACCATGCTCAATATGCACCACTGGGCTACCTTCGGTTATTTCGGTAACGCTTTTAACCAAAAACTCTTCTGACACACCGCTTTGACGACGACGGCGCGTTTGCAGCACTTGTCGACCAAATAATTGCGTTTCACTAATCAGCACCAAACGCTCAGGAACATACACCCCACGTTCAATAGGTGCAACCGTTAACCCAACCTGCGGCAGCTTTTTAGCATTAAGACCAGTAGTTTTATCGGCGGCTAAAAACGCCTCAAAGCTATCATAAGCTTTGATATCGATCTTGCCTTTAAACAGCTCAATGAGAATCTCGCGGCGACCCGCTGTTTCAGCCACGATCAATACTGGCGTCGCTGTTTGCGCTTGTAACGCTAAAAATTCTAATAGCTCGGTAAGAGGCTCGGCCTTTTGATGATTTACTGATAATTGTGGTGGCTCTTGCGCACTGAGCGTCACCAAACCTTGCTGTTTATTTGCCATCAGTGGCATTTTTGGCTGTAAATCTGATTGGTGTACAACTTCTAACAATGAGTCATCGCTGTCAATCGCAGCGACATCCGTCATGGTAGCCAGCTCATTACGTGCACTAAGAATCACGCGTGGATAACGATTAAGATGCTCGTTTAAGGTATTTGATAGCAAATATAACAGTTCAGGCGCGACAATAGGTTTATCAATATCATGACGACGCTCTTCATAACGGCGCTGAATTTGTGACCAGTAATCTACCTGTTTTTCATTAATTAGTTCATCAGTGATAAACAGCGCATCGCTTGGTAAGTAAGCAAATAAGCTACTCTTTGCTTGCCACTCTTTTAAATCAAAAAATAGCGGCTGGTAATATTCAAGTCCGCTACTAGCGATACCTGCCATCACGTCTTTATGTAGCTCAAACTTACGGCTGCTCGCATTAGGGAACATCGTAGCGAAGTTGGTACGAAACGTCTCACGCCCTTCATCAAGCGGAAACTCTTTTGCCGGTAGTATTTGAAATTGTTCAATAGGTTTTGAGATATCTGGTAATTTATGCAGTAGCGACAGCGATTCTTTGCCCATACTGCTATCGTTGCCACTCATCATTGTTTTGAGATCATCAACGGTCAACGTCCGCTGGGTTTGCGGATTAAAAAAACGAATGGTCTCGATCTCATCGTCAAACAAATCTAAACGTAGCGGAAACGGCTGACCCATCGCAAAGATATCAATGATACTGCCACGTACCGCGAATTCACCCGGCTCAAAGACGTTTTCAACCGCTCGGTAACCTGCTTTTGCTAGTAGTCCACGCTGGGTATTGATATCAAATCGATCTCCCACGCTCAAATCAAAATGCTGCCCTATCAGCCAGCTCGGCGGTGCCACACGGTGCATTAGCGCCTGTACCGAGATAAGCAGCACCCCTGAACTTGGCATATCCGTCAAGAGATTGATACGCTCACTGACGATGTCTTGATGCGGTGACAGCTCATCATAGGTCAACGTCTCCCAATCGGGAAACACATAAGCATCGACGCCGCAAAATGCCAGTTCCGTCTCTATCTGATTAAGCTGGTTTTGGTCACGTGTTACCACAACTTTTAATCGGTCGGCAACATTCCATAGCGGTGTTTGCACCAGACTCGCTAGCCACAAACTGCTGACTGCCCCATGCACAGGTGCCAGCCAACGCCGCTCGGCATTCTGGATAGGAAACAACTGCTGGTTAATTGGTTCAAAAGCGTCAGTCAAAGCAGTGATAGGCATAAAGGGTAGGATCAACGTTAAGAGTCAGAGAGCTATTATACGAATATTTCAGCAATTACCAAAATTTATGCCGTAACGGTTTGTCACTTAGGATTTTACTTCTCATCAAACACTGCTGAAAAACCTTGAAGAACACTTATTGCAGCCTGGAAACTATTTTTAAAGCCTCAAAGTTATCACTCAATAAAAAGACCTCAACGATGACGCTGAGGTCTTTAATTGATACTTATTAAACTATTGTTAAATGATAAGCCATTTTTAAATTAAGGGCTTGTCGCTAGCGATAATGCCATTATTATCTGCATATATAAACATACCCGAATTTAACGTTAAATCGCCAAAGCTAATTTCAATATCCGTTTGACCTTCATCGCGGCGATTCGATTTACGTGGGATGCAACCCAGCGCAATAACACCGATATCCATTGCTGCCATATCATCAACATCGCGAACACAGCCATACACAATAACCCCCGCCCAGTCGTTGTCAATCGCTGACTGCGCAATCATGTCGCCTAGCAGCGCACAACGCATTGAACCACCACCGTCAACCACCAATACTTTACCATTACCATCTTTATCTTTACCATTGCTATTCAATAACGATTTCACGCGGCTATTGTCTTCAAAGCATTTCACCGTCACAATTTCACCGCAGAATTTGTTTTTGCCACCAAAGCTATGAAAAGACTTACCTTCGATATTGGGCAAACATACCTGCGACTCAGGATTGGCATCCAATAAATCACAGGTCACAAAGTTCTCTTTATTCATTGTTGTTGATTCTGGCATATCTGACATAATGACGCTCCTTGTTATGTATGATTAGTTATTCACGACTGATTATTTATGACTAGGGCTTAATTTCAATTGTTTCCTTAATTTAATACTTGAGCTATTTTTTAACTTTAGTCATCGCTAGCATTTGCTTGTTTTCGATGATATTAGTGGTTTTGACTACAGGTTCAGTACGGTATTTATTACGCTCATAAATATCATGCGCGCTCATCGCCATGGCACTGGCAACGCGTTTCGCGGAAATGGGATGTAGTGACAAGGACTCTGAGACCAATGGCGATATAAGCTGAAAGGCTTTTTGGCCAATACTTTCAAGCGGACGACCTTTATGCTTACCAAGTAACAAGGACGGACGGAAAATGAATAACTGTGTAAAACCTAGCGCCATAATAGACTGCTCAGTTTCAGCTTTTACTCGATTGTATAGAAACCGACTATGAATATCAGCATTCATGGACGATAACAAAAAGAAATTTTCAACGCCTTTATCTTGGCACAGTTTGGCAAAATTGACATTATAATCATGATCAACCTTTCGAAAGGCTTCATCGCTACCAGCCTGCTTCTTTGTAGTACCAAGACAGCTAAAAGCATCCGTCTTTCGATCAACGCCAACGCTGGCAAATATTTCAGCTAAATTATCAAAATCATTGACCTGATAAAAGCGCATGCTGGCATTGATATAGCGTGGCGGACGCCTTGCAATCACAATTAACGTGTCATAAAGCTCACTAAGCTGTTTGACAAGATGCTGTCCAACCAATCCTGTCGCGCCAATTACAATTGCTTTTCGCTGCATAGCCTATCCATTTATATAGTGTTGGAAAATAGATGATAATGAGAAATCTGATTTTAAAGCCTATCACCAAGGCTTTTCACCTAAGGGCGTGTCCTAGTATCATACCTAAATTAACGCATAACTGAGGGTATTCTATAGAATTTATTGTAAGAGATTTTATCGAATGAACGATTTATTCAGTCATAAGCGTTTTTTAGCGCAACAATATTGACAAACATTTCAAAAAACAGTTGAGCAGAGACATAAAAAACCGTTGTCTATACGATCACACAACTTCTTTCAGCATTAATCATCAAATATATTGTCCTAAGCGCGATAATTTGCTAAGATAACCGGCTTTACACGTCAACGCTGTTTAATTATTCCAAACAGTTCTGGCGCTTGCGATGATCTATTAATATTAGATACTTTAATATTAGACATCGACATCATGTTTGACGAGACGGCTGCTCGTCACCGATGATTGTTAAACCCATTATTGCAATCAACATTCATATTTTATCTGTCTTTATCAAGGAGATACGCGTGGCTAATACTGCACAAGCTCGTAAACGCGCCCGTCAAAACACCAAACGTCGTCAGAACTCTGCGTCACAACGCTCTATGGTTCGTACTTACTTAAAACGTGTTGATGCGGCTATCGCAGCTAAAGATTATGACGCGGCTACCGAAGCTTACAAAAAAGCGGTACCAGTTCTTGATCGTATGGCTGACAAAGGTATTATTCATAAGAATAAAGCTGCTCGTCGTAAGAGCCGCCTGAACAAAACCATCAAAGGCCTACAAGCTTAAGATTGGTAACGTTTAGACCGCATCTCGCCTTCATTGCGTGATGACTAAAACCTTGTCACTGGTTCTAATACTGGGGCAAGGTTTTTTTATGTCTGATCAAAAATAAATGAATCACTTCCATGTTACTTCTGGCGGTAAGAGCAATGTATTAGGATGAAAGCCGGCAGCACGGTAGCCATCTAATAAAGTATGAATCGGGCGCACATACACTTCACCGCGCCAAACGAAGTGTGCACTGGCTTGTTCAAACGGCTTATCATCAAACCACAAAAACACCCCTTCCATCATTTTTGGCCAATCATTCCAATCAATCTCGACCACATCAAACATCACCGCTAAAAAAGCAGACAACAAAGTATCATGACTGACGGCAAGCATTAAATGCCCATGCTGTGGTTGATGTTGATAAAACAGCGACAAAATATCAAGACCACCCTGATAAGCATTTTTAGTGCCTTCAAGATTGCCTTGCAAGAATCTATTGATAAAGTTTAGGACACCAATTTCTTTGAATACTGGATTTGCTATCTCAGGCTCAGTCACTAGGCTGCCAGGTTCGACCAATAATGACTGATGCGTAATATCACGTTGTAATCCCGCCCCTGCTTGCATCAACTGCGCCGTGTCAATACAGCGCCCAATCGGACTTGAGATACTATCGACATCGAGCGAGTACGGTAAATGCCCTGCCAACCAGCGCCCCCAAGACTTCGCTAGCACGCGACCTTTAGGTGTTAGGGGTAATTGATAACTGGCAAAGCCATTGCCGTCAGAGCGTTCACGTAAGGAATGTCTGGTAAATAAAATCAGCCGTTTATCTTCAGGCAATAAGCTGACTGAGGAGATCATACTATCAGGTAGGTGAGAAGGCGCTGGTGCACTTGGCGTGTGACTCGCAAGCGTTTCAGCAGACAGTTTTGAGGGATTGTTATTTGGGTATTTACTCATGGTAGCAAGCGTAGCAGATTTTTTGACATGAATGAACAAAATATCAGTTCGATTGTAGTATTGCTTACAAGTCTAGGCGGTTAAACCTTAAAATAACCGTTATTTCAGATCCGCTGTTTTAAAAAAGACGAATCAAGATGAATAAAAACACACAAATATTTATTTTCAAGAGACTATAGTTGAATTTAAATAATTCCGATACAAGCAAACCGAGTGCAAGCTATACATTAGTATGGTTAGCGAGGATAACAATATAACGAATTTATATGGATTTTACTATAAAACCGCTTAGCCGATATCAATGACTTTGTCCCACGCAAACGCTAATTCAGTGCTGCTCACCTCATTTGGATACGCACGCGGATTAACAATCACTCGCGTATTGCCAATACGATAGTCAAATGCTTCGTGCGTATGTCCATGTACCCATAGCATTGGCGCCCAATCTTCATACATCCAACCAGATAAATCACTGACAAAAGCTGCATTACTTGGTAGATTGGCATACTTTTCAGATACCGATAATGGACTGATACTATGATGACTCATCACAACCGTTTTTTTGCCAAGCGTTTTGGCGGTGATCAATGCTTGCTTCAACCATTGACGCTGTTCCGCATGAATTTTCATCGATACTTCAGGTGAAAAAAGCTCGCTACCTGCGTAAATCTGCTTATAGTCACGCATAAAACGCATAGCAGCGGCCATAGTGTCTTCATTGGCTTGATATTGATAATCCGTCCATAATGTACAGCCTAAGATGCGTATGTCACCAATATCAACATGTTGACACTGTAGAAAACGGACGCCTTGCTGTGACTGGGCACTATAATTATCCCATCTGGCAAGCTTTTTATCAAAATGTAGTACATCTTCGTTAAAGTATTCATGATTACCAGCGATCGTAATCACAGGCACTTGCAAACGTGCTGCCTGCTCTTGTAGCCATAGCATGCCACTATCGCTGTTAGCAGTATCGCCCGCGACTAGTACCACGTCTGCGTCAGTTTTAGGAATATGCCCTAGCGGATGTGACTGACGCGCATAACTGTCAATATGTAAGTCACTTAAAATCTGTAATTTCATAAGTTCTAATATCATTAAATAAACGTAAATAGTTTAGCATTTTTTGACATACCCGCAAAAATTAAAAAAAGACAGCGGATTAGGCTGTCTTTTTTATTATTCTGGCGCTATAAAAATCTAAACACTTTGTAAATATCTAAATATTTTATAAGTATCTAAATACCTTGGAGTATCTTTTGTAATTTAGCCGCAGGATCTGCTGCCTGAGTAATTGAACGACCAATCACTAAATAATCAGAACCCTCATTTAACGCCTGTTTTGGTGTGCAAATGCGTTTTTGATCATCGGCATTGTCGTCTAGCAAGCGAATACCAGGGGTAATCAATTTAAAATCTTGGCCACACAACGCTTTAAGCGTTTTAGCTTCTTGTGCTGAACAAACCACACCATCGAGACCTGCTTGCTTGGTCAATTGTGCTAATCGACTCACTTGCGCATCTAGACCATCGATAATACCCGTTTGCCTCAATGCTTGATTATCCATAGAGGTCAAAACGGTGACGGCTATCAGCAAGGTATCATAGTTACCCTCTAACAAGCGCTGTTTGGCCAATGACATAGCCTCTAAGCCCGCACTAGCATGCACATTCACCATCCATACGCCAAGCTCAGCTGCCGCTAGTACCGCTTGTGCCGTGGTATTAGGAATATCATGGAATTTCAAGTCTAAAAATACGTCAAAATTACGCTGATGTAGCACCTTAACTATTTCAGGACCACAGCGAGTAAACAGCTCTTTACCCACTTTTAGTCGGCATGATGCTGGATCTAACTGCTCAGCTAATGCTATCGATGCCTCCATCGTCATATTATCTAAGGCAACGATGACTGGGGAGTTCATTGTATTATTCATGGTTTTACCATATTTATATCAGAATTATTAAAGCACTATATATGGACTGGTCATAGATCATTCCATATATAGTTTAGTCTCGTTTTTTCTTGGTAAGTGTAGCGCCTTCATCTACATTAAATACTTCTGCCTCTTGCACTTGCACATTGGTTGCTGTCGAACCATAAATAGCCTCTTCCACCGTTGGCGCGCTTGCTTGGCGATCAATGACAGCATTTGCCTGTGTCAGCTGCTCTTGAAGATTAGCATTCGCCTTTTGCAAACGCGAGATTTCCCATTTATTTTGTAAGACACGGAAGATAAGCAGCGCCAACAATATGCCAATAACAATACCAAGCATAAGGCATAAAATCAGCAGCAGTCCTAAATTCATCGTCGGTGCTTGCGAGAATAATAAATTTACGCCGACTTCAGTATTATTTGCCAACACCAAACCAAGTGAATAAGCAAAGCTCAAAAACAGCAATACAAATAGTAAAAAGCGCATGAGACGTCTACCTCGATTTGGAATGTCGTTAATGTTTTAAAAATAGCACTCTAGAACCTTCATCAACTCACATATTTAGATGCTTATGAACTAATTAGTGATAAATTCTAGTAGAAGTGGCTAGCAATCATCTTGTTGGAAATTCTACCCAATAGATGGTCTATCACACTCTTAGCTATTTGCTACTTTATCATTGACTGCTTCACGTAGTGCTTTACCTGGTTTAAAGTGCGGTATCGCTTTGGCAGGTACAGGTACGCTTTCTCCTGTCTTAGGGTTTCGACCCATACGGGCACGACGATGGTGCAGACAAAAACTGCCAAAACCACGAACCTCTACGCGCCCATCATTGGCTAACGTATGGGTCATCAAGTTTAATATTTCACGTACTGCATCATCGACTACAGTATCAGTCATATTGTCACAGTTCGCACTTAAATTACTAATAAATTCGGACTTGTTAATCGCTTGCTGCATTATTACGCTTGCCTTGTTGATTGATGGATAAACTGATAGTAAGTCAAAACAGTGTTATCAATAGAAACTCTAATAACTAAATCAATAATAGCTTATATCAGAGTAGTCTATTTACAAGAGTCATATCGCAACTCTAAATACACTGTCGCTCATATCTCGTTACTCAATGTTGCAAATGATAGCGGATATTGAGGAAAATAGGAATAAGAGTTTACCTGTTTGGGTAAAAACCTCATTGATTGATAGTAAACTTAAAATTTAAGCAAAAAAAAAGCGACCGGAGTCGCTTCTTTTATAAATTCATATCAATAGCTTACTGCATTTGCTCTTTGATCAAATCACCAATTGTTTTTGGCTGTGCATCAGAACTTGGAGTAGCAGTCGTGCTTGTGCTACCAAGATCTTTAATCGCTTGACGCTCTTCAGCTTCGTCTTTCGCTTTGATAGACAAGTTGATGTTGCGTGTTTTACGATCAACACTGATGATTTTCGCTTCAACGTCATCACCAACAGTTAGATGCTTAGTTGCATCTTCAACGCGGTCACGTTGGATCTCAGAAGCGCGTAAATAAGCTTCAACTTCGTCAGCAAGCTCGATAGTAGCGCCTTTAGCGTCTACTTCTTTTACTTTACCATTAACGATAGCACCACGGTCATTGTTGACTAGGTATTCGTTGAATGGATCAGAGCTTAACTGTTTCACACCTAGGCTGATACGGTTTGCTTCTGCATCTACTGACAATACCATAGCTTCTACGGTGTCGCCTTTATTGTAGTTACGGATTGCGTCTTCGCCAGTTTCGTTCCAAGAGATATCAGATAGATGAACAAGACCATCAATACCACCGTCTAGACCGATAAAGATACCGAAGTCAGTGATTGATTTGATCGTACCAGTGATTTTATCACCACGCTCATGTTTCTTATCAAACTCATCCCATGGATTGGCTAGAGTTTGTTTGATACCTAGGCTGATACGACGACGTTCTTCGTCGATATCAAGAATCATTACTTCAACTTCATCGCCCACTTGAACAACTTTTGATGGGTGGATGTTTTTGTTGGTATGATCCATTTCTGATACGTGTACTAGACCTTCAATACCTTCAGAAATCTCAGCAAAACAACCATAATCAGTCAAGTTGGTTACGCGTGCTTTAACCACACTACCCACTGGGTAAGTACCGCCAACGTTATCCCAAGGATCAGTACCAAGTTGTTTTAGACCTAGGCTAACGCGATTGCGCTCACGGTCAAACTTCAATACTTTAACTTTTAGGTCTTGACCAACTTCAACCACCTCAGATGGGTGCTTGATGCGGCGCCATGCCATGTCAGTGATGTGCAATAGACCATCGATACCACCAAGATCAACGAACGCGCCGTAATCAGTAAGGTTCTTAACGATACCTTCGATCTCGATGCCTTCTTCAAGCTTGTTCAATAGCTCTTCGCGCTCAGCTGAATTTTCAGCTTCCATAACTGCACGACGGCTAACAACCACGTTGTTACGTTTTTGGTCAAGCTTGATAACTTTGAATTCTAGCTCTTTGCCTTCAAGATGCGTGGTATCACGGATAGGACGAACATCTACCAAAGAACCTGGTAAGAACGCACGTACTGAACCGATATCTACAGTGAAACCGCCTTTCACTTTGCTTGAGATAATACCTTTTACGATTTCATCATTATCAGCGATTTTTTCAAGGAAGTTCCAAGTTTCAACACGCTTGGCTTTTTCACGTGACAGCAAGGTTTGACCCATGCCGTTATCAACCGCTTCAACTACGACATCAACGCTATCGCCAACTTCAACTTCAAGTTCGCCTTCTTCGCTTAAAAACTCTTCACGAGCGACGATACCTTCAGATTTAAGACCAGTATCTACGGTGATCCAATCACTATCGATGGCCACAACAGTACCTGTGATAACCGAGCCACGCTCGATATCCAGACCCTGCTCTTCAATGCTCGCTTCAAATAGTTCAGCAAATGATTCCATTATGTCTACCTTTGTATAGCCGTATCCTGTCCAGCACAGTACGGATCAAATTTATGACTGCATAAAACGAGAATACTGGTTTTATATCTCATACAATCATATAAAAAAACGTTTGTTGATAATAAGCAAATGAAATAGCTAACTCATTAGCAACAACGGTCTCATATAGAAATTTTTGTATTTATTCTATCAAATCACATTTCTTACAACTATTTTTAAGACCTGCTAAGTCCTATAAACTCCACTCCTACAATTTTATACTAAAACCGAACCTCATAGCAAAGCTTTTAATACTTAATATGTTGTTTTTATTAACTATTAAAAAAAATACCTTTGTCTTGGCAATGTTTCTTAACTTGTGCGTAAACAGTATCAGCGTCTAATGTTGAGCTATCTAGTAACAATGCATCTGCCGCAGGTTTTGATGGTGCTGTTGTGCGGTTTTCATCACGGTCATCACGGGCTTTAATCGTGGTTAAAATTGCGTCAAAATCTGCCGTCTGACCAGCATTTATTAACTGTGTTACGCGGCGCTCGGCACGCGCTTCAGCACTGGCAGTCAAAAATACCTTCACATCAGCATCTGGGAATACCACCGTACCCATATCACGACCATCAGCAACCAATCCAGAACGAGTTGCCATATCTTGTTGCAATTTTAGCAATGCTTGACGAACTTTTGGAAATACTGCTATCTGTGATGCATAGCCACCGACGGTTTCATTACGGACCTGCTCACCAACCGCCTCATCATTCACTAAAATATCAACACGTCCTGACTCATTGTTAGGAACAAAAGCAATCTCTAGACGTTGCGTTAATTCTAACACCGCCATTTCGTCAATGGCTTGGCTTCCATCCGCTGCAACTAATCCAGCTTCAAATGCTTTGAGTCCAACGATACGATACAAAGCACCTGAGTCAAGCAGTTGATAATTCAATGCTTGGGCTAAACGCCACGTAACCGTACCTTTACCTGCCCCACTTGGTCCATCAATACAGATAACTGGATAGCGCAATAATGGCGCTTGGTTATCATTACTGCCAGAACTAAAATTATCAAGTATAGCGTTACCAGCTGTAGAAACGGTCATAATACTCACTTAATAGTAGACGATACTGATACGGCTTTGTGCATGCTAGTGGCAGAACAATATTTACTTATTTATCAAACGCTTGACAATCAATTCATCATTTCGTTATCAAATAGGGCCATATTATAGCAAAGAAACCTACCTATCACTAGCAGCAAGACTGATATCTTGTTACTTGCTTGTTTTGTCTTTCTTTTTTGCTGCTTTACGTCGTTCACGGAAAAATGTCTTAAGCATCTGGCTGCTATGCTCACGGCATAAGCCATTATGTACTTGGATAGCATGATTATAAAAGGGCTGCATCGGTAAATTTATTTGACTACCAACCATACCCGCTCGTGGCTCGCTTGCCGCATAAACCAATCTATCCACCCGTGCATGAATGAGCGCTCCGATACACATCGTACAAGGCTCTAAGGTAACGTATAACGTTGTTTGTAATGGTAATCGATAGTTTTTTAACCGCGCACAAGCCTCTCTTAACGCAACAATCTCGGCATGAGCGGTCGCATCGTGACGCCCAATGGGCTCATTGAATCCTTGACCAATAATCTGCTGATTATGTACCAGTAGCGCCCCTACTGGCACCTCTCCACGCTCAGCCCCTTGTTTGGCAAGTTTTAGGGCTGCTTGCATCCAACTAATATCTTGAAGTGACCAAAATTTTCTGGCTTGAACATCCTCAATAATTAACTGACTATTCGCGGCCACATATGGCTTTACGCTTATATTTTTTATATCTTTCATTTACTGTGACAACTATTGCGGTAATTGCCAATCGATAGGCGTTTGCCCATACTGTACCAGATAATCATTGGTCTTAGAAAACGGCTTGGAGCCAAAGAATCCGCCACGATTGGCAGCAAGTGGTGATGGATGTACAGCGGTCAGAATAAGATGCTTATCAGTATTGATATATTTGCCTTTTTTCTGTGCTTTACTGCCCCACAATATAAATACGGTATGCTCTGTTTGTTCATTTATCACATCAATCACCGCATCGGTAAACTGCTCCCAGCCTTTATTTTGATGACTATTTGGCTCACTTTCTCGCACGGTCAGGGAGCTATTTAATAGCAAAACCCCTTGCTGCGCCCAGTAAGTCAGGTCACCATGTTTTGAGGGCGCGATACCAATATCACTCGCCATCTCTTTTAGCAAATTATTGAGTGACGGTGGCTTTGGAATAGCTTTAGGCACTGAAAAAGATAAACCCATTGCTTGCCCTGGTCCATGATAAGGATCTTGACCTAGTATCACGACTTTAACCTGTGATAAAGGGGTTAGGTTTAATGCGTTAAATATTAAGGGTGCAGGCGGATAGATACTGTCTTCTGACTGGTAGGCTTCTTTTAAGAACGCTCGCAGATCGTCCATATTGTTAGAGGTTAACTCATCTGCTAACGCCGTTTTCCAATCTTCTGGCAAGCGCACATTGTCTAAAATCGCCTGCTTTTGTGCTGGTGTTTTTGGCGTTTGTTCATCGAACAATTCCATAGTATGTCCTGTTATATTTGTTATCAATTAGATAAATATCGGGTAATGATACATGAACCAACCTCACACATGAAAGCTAGTGATTTCATACTTTAGTTTTGTTATGAATTATAGCAATAAAAAAACGGCTACCACAGTAACATGGTAACCGTTATGATTATATTAGTAGCAAAAACTTAGCTGGCAAGTGACTCAGAGTCTGGATGCGGCGCATGAGTCTCAACGACTGTCAAGATAATACGACTATCCGCTGACCCTTTATCTGTAGACTTATAATCCGTCTTGCTACTGTACTTATCAAGCTTAACAGAATCATCATCTTGCTCATCATCAGCTTTAGGCTCTAAGGTAAGATGTACTACCCCGCCATTGACCAAATCACCAAACAAAATCATACTTGCCAATGGCTTTTTGATCTCATCTTGAATCAGACGCTGCATTGGACGTGCACCCATTAGGCGATCATAGCCTTTGTTGGCCAAGTAATCGCGTACTTCGTCATCAATCTCTAAGGTGACTTGTTTATCATCAAGCTGGACTTGTAGCTCAACCAAGAACTTATCAACCACAGACACCACCACTGAGGTATCTAGTGGGTTAAATTGAATGATGGCATCTAGACGGTTACGGAACTCTGGCGTAAAGACACGTTTTAGCGATTCCGTATTATCACGACTATGGTCTTGCTGAGTAAAGCCCATCGAAGAGCGGCTAATACTATCAGCACCGACGTTGGTCGTCATAATAACAATGACTTGCTTAAAGATAGCCACACGACCATTGTTATCAGTCAACGTACCATGATCCATGACTTGCAGTAACAAGTTGAAGACATCAGGATGCGCTTTTTCAATTTCATCAAGTAATAAGACACAATGTGGATGTTGGTTGATTTTTTCAGTCAGCAAACCACCTTGATCATAACCGACATAGCCAGGAGGCGCACCAATCAAACGCGATGCGGTATGGGCTTCCATATATTCTGACATATCAAAACGAACCAGTTCTACGCCTAACAAATTTGCCAATTGACGTGAAACTTCAGTTTTACCCACCCCGGTAGGGCCAGCAAACATGAAGGAACCAATTGGCTTATCTGGTGCTTTGAGACCGGCACGCGATAGCTTAATTGCATCGGCTAATGTTTCAATTGCCTCATCTTGACCAAACACTAAGTGCTTAAGATCACGATCTAAGTGCTGAAGAATACTCTTATCATCACTCGATACTGACTTGGGGGGAATACGTGCAAGCTTAGCAACAATCGCTTCAATATCTGCCACATCGATTTTCATCGGTGGTTTTTTCTTAGCTTTGACACTTTTTGCATCACTGAACGATTGGGCACGGTCATTGGCTTTTGCAGTTTCTGCTTCATCCTGCATTTCGCTATCACTATACGTGTCACCATCGAGACCCTCGGTATCAGCATCGATCTGTGCATCAAAATCTTGCTCTATATCTGCAATGAAGCTTTCTTCTGCATCGATATCGTCAGCATCAGGAATCACACCTAAACGCTTATAGGCGCCTGCTTCGTCAATCACATCAATCGCTTTATCTGGTAAAAAACGCTCGTGAATATGCTTAGCAGATAATTGAACGGCGGTGACCAATGCTTCATCGGTATATTCGACGTTATGAAATTCTTCATAACGTGGTTTAAGACCGCGTAAAATATCAATCGTATCGTCAACACTTGGCTCTTTAACGTCAATTTTCTGGAAACGACGTGACAAGGCATGATCTTTTTCAAACACTTGACGATATTCGGTAAAGGTGGTTGAGCCGATACAGCGCAGTTCACCATTAGCAAGTGCTGGCTTAATCAAATTTGATACATCCATATTGCTGCTCATTGACGACCCTGCGCCAATAATCATATGAATCTCATCAATAAACAAGATCGCATTGGGCTTTTTCTTTAGCGCATCGAGCAGCGACTTCATGCGTTTTTCGAAATCACCGCGATATTTAGTACCGGCGATTAATGAGCCAATATCAAGGCTATAAATCACACAGCCATTTAACGGCTTTGGTGCTTTATCATTGATAATCAACCACGCCAAGCCTTCAGCAATCGAGGTTTTACCGACGCCTGGCTCACCAACCAATAACGGATTATTTTTACGGCGACGGCATAACACTTGAGCGGCTCGCTCAATTTCGGGGCCACGTCCAATTAATGGGTCAGTCTTACCTTCAGCAGCACGCTGGTTTAGGTTAGTCGCAAACTCAACCAAAGGATCTTTACTGGTTTTTTCTGAAGCACTGCGGCGCTCGCCAGTCATAGAAGCACGTGGCTCTGATGGCTCGTCTTTATCTTGACCATGCGATAAGTACTGGGTCAGCTCCAGACGGCTAATACCTTGCTTTTTGAGCAAATAAACCGCATAAGTATCGTGCTCTGAGAACATCGACACTAAGATATCTGAGCCTTCGACCAAACGACCACCGCCAATAGACTGCACATGGAAAATAGCGCGCTGCAGAATACGATCGAAGCTTTGGGTTGGCTGTGGTGACTGCTCCGTATCTGCGTCTACCGTTGGCGTATGCTTATTGATATAAGCTTCCAACTCGGTACGCAGCGTTGAAACATTGGCATTACAGGCAGTTAACGTATTGGCAGCGTGAGTATTCTCTAATAACGCCAATAACAGATGCTCAACAGTGAGGTACTCATGCGATTTTTGGCGCGCAAGTGTCATTGCTAAACGCAAAGAAACTTCAAGATGACGACTTAACATAACGACTTCCTACGGTTATACCTATCTTTATAATTGATAGCTTTATGAATGAGTTAGTAAGTAAATCAGGGCGACAGATGGATTGTTCAAGGGCTAAATCTGTATTATCAAAAGACAGCGCTAAATGATATTGACCATGTATTACTCAAGTAGCAGTGCTATCTACTTATCACCAATTAAGAGTTTTTATCACTCATACTTGCTTTTCTTTATCTCAACACGATACTTAAGAAGAGTCAATCTATTAACACAGACTAAAATGTATCAAGGCATACTGTGCATCGCTATTTATACTAATGAAATAGTATGCAAGCTTGGAAAGCTGAGCAAATAAAAGAGAAATTGGTAGTAGAATAATAAGTGAGAGAATGAAAAAGACACATGACTTTATTTTAAGCCGTTAACTGGCTAAATCATAGAAAATTCAAACATATAGAACGACTAGAAAATGATACGAATGCAGCAGCCATCTCTATAAATTTTAGACTGCTATTTGATGCGCCTATCTAATATATAAGGATATATTAAATAGAAATCAAGGTTGTTGTAGGAATAACAATGAATGATAGGGCATTTTATAGTAAGGAATGTAAGGATGACTGTTTGGATACAGAGTGCCTATCAAGCTCACGATGCGCGATTTTTAGAGCTTACGAGCACTTCTAAACGATAAGACTATTGGAAATAATAAGATAGAAATATGAAAAGAAGATAAAAACTCTAAATTAACGTTTAAATTATCTCCTTATTCGCCTTGATGTGGCTCAATCTGGGTCAATAATGGATATCCTTCACGGTGTGCCAGACTGTTTACCTTTTTGGCTTTAGTCTCAGCGATATCTTTAGGATAAATACCAGCAATGCCTTTGCTGCTGTTATGAATCGTTAGCATAACTTCGACTGCCGAATCCATACTATGACGGAATTCCGACTGCAAAATGTAAACGACGAACTCCATCGGCGTATAATTATCATTATACATAACGACTGCATACATAGGCGGCTTAGCCACTTCTGGCTCTGCTACCAGTACATCTGCTTGTGGTGAGGTTTCGCCGTCCGTATCGCCATCTTGCGCACGGTGAGCAGGTATAGTTGGAAAGTGCCAATCAGCAACAGTTGGCAACGCTTGCAATATAGTTTGTTTTATCATAATTAGAATACAAATTAATGGTTATATTTATAACAGAATAAAGAGTGCTAACAAAGGTTAGTAAACGCAATGCTTATTATAGCGCTCTTAAATATGAATAGACTAAGGCTCAATCGGGCTTTCGTCGACTTCGGGTAAATCTAAAAGTGATAGCGGCATATTATCAACTCGGTCGCCAAGCTTCCAATCATAGAGCTGCTCCACTTGTTGTCCGTCAGCTTGTAAGCTGAGTTTAACTTGTAACGGTCTAAACCCTGATGGCATCATGAAACGACCACGAATACGAACGATACCTTCAATAGTATAAACTGGAGGATCTAGAGGCACCTCTACAAAATCATCGTCATTGAGCAACGTCAACGTTGGCTTTAAGCGTTTGGCTTTGCCATCACTAGCAAGCATACCTATATCGAAACCATATTCAAAGGCATTTTCAGGTAATGGCTCAATCTTTGCTGCTATTACTTGTAGAGGCATGCCGCCTTTGTCACGAAGGACATCAGCATATAACTCATTTAGCTGAGAGACTTGTCTATTCTCAACAGTTAATTCTTGCTGGTTTTCACGCAACTCTTTAATGTTAGCCAAGCTAATTGCCAGCTCCTGCTTAGCAGTAGCAGCTTGATTGGTCGCTATTTTATGACTAAGACGTAAATCTTCAAGCGCTTCAGTCGCCTCAGTGCTATTGATCATCGCTTGCTTGCTTTCAGTTTGCATAGAATGAAAGCCACGCTGATATCCTAATTTATGACCAAATATCAACCCAACAATGGCGGTCACCAATATGACAACGACAAATAAAGCCAACACCAGTGTAGATGTCCCTCGTTGGGTACTACCTACCGCTACCGTAGTTACTGAGCTAGCATTGGTTTTAAGAGAATGCGGTCTACACTCTAAATGATAGAAATCAGAGTCTTTGCACGATGAAAGTGCGGGCTGTGAGAAAAAGCGTCGTACAAGCTTGACACGCATTTAGACAATATCTCTTAACAGTAAGGGCAAGTTATTATAGCGGAATTTATAATCAATACCTAGCACCATAAATGTGAATGATTTAACCATAGCTAAACATCTGCTACGGGACAATAGGTGCAAAGTTTAGACCCATTGTTTCATCGAATCCGAACATGACATTCATGTTTTGTACAGCTTGTCCTGCGGCGCCTTTTACCAAATTGTCTTGTACAACAATCACTGTCAACTCCGCACGCTCATTGTCTTGATGCACAGCAATGCGTAAACGGTTGCTGGCGCGGACACTACGGGTATCTGGATAAATGCCTTTTGGCATGACATCAATAAACGCTTCTGATTCATAACATGTTTCAAATATCTGCTGCCAATCAATAGCAGCACCCGCATCCGTCAGCTCAAGATGAATAGAGCTCAGCATGCCACGTATCATCGGCACAAGATGCGGTAAAAAACGAATGCGATGGGTAAACTGACTATCTAATAACTGCGCCACGCCCTGCTCTATCTCAGGTAGATGTCGATGACCTTCAACGCTATAAGCTTTAAAGTTATCAGTAGTTTCAGCATAATTAAGCGCAAGTTTGGCTTGGCGACCAGCGCCAGAAACACCAGACTTTGCATCAATAACGATACGTGATTCTACCAGTCTCTCTGCTTGCTTATTTTGCATGTCGATTATTGGTTTCAAACCCAAAATAGCCGTGGTCGGGTAACAGCCAGGATTACCGACGACTAAAGCATTGGCAAGCTTATCGCGATTGACTTCAGGTAAGCCATAAACAGCTGTCTTTAGCAGCTCAGGACAAGCATGCGACTGCTGATACCAGTGCTCAAAATCGGACAGTGACTGCAAACGAAAATCTGCGGCCAAATCAATGACTTTCACACCAGCTTGCGTCAGCGCTTCTGCTTGCTTCATCGCTACGCCATGTGGGGTCGCAAAAAAGACCACATCACACTTTTGCAGCGTTGCAAGCGTATCATCACCCAAGTCGCTAAAGACAATATCTGATATACCGCGTAAGCTTGGAAATATCTCATCAGCTCGTGTACCAGCTTCGCTACGCGAGGTTAGCAAATCAATAGATACTTCAGGATGCGCAGATAACAAGCGAATCAGCTCAATACCCGTATAACCTGTACCACCAACAATCGCTGCTGAAATCATAAGATATCCCTTTTTCTTTTACTTGGTAAATATCAGTATTTGTTAAACAAATCCTAGATAGAAAGCACGCCTATAGGCTTAAACCTTGTCATTTTTAGACTCTAGCGCTTTTAGATTTTATAATCGTGCACCGCATCGATAAATACTTTGGCATTGTCAGGATTGACCCACTGCGTAATACCATGACCTAAGTTTGCTATATAACCCGTTTTTTCGCCGCTTGCATAAGCACTATCAAGCATTGCATTTACTTCAGCACGAATCGTCGCAGGTGAACCATACAATGTTGCTGGATCCAAGTTGCCTTGAATGGCTTTACTACTCTGTAGTTTTTTATGCTGTTTGGTCAATTGACGCTGACTTTCAGCCAATACTTGGCGTGCACGATCAATGGGCATCGTCCAATCTAACCCTAAAACATCTGCTTGACTATCTGCTTGCACATCCAACCATAACCCACCGCCTTTGGTAAATAATACCACTGGTATTTGCGGATGGCGTACTTTTAATTCAGCGACGATACGCTTATTATAAGCATGAGAAAAATCGATAAACTGACGATGGCCAAGCGCCCCACCCCAACTATCAAAGATCTGTAAAATTTGAGCGCCAGCGACTACCTGTGCATCTAGATAATCAATAACAGACGTGGCTAATTTATCTAATAATTGATGCAAAAACTCAGGATTGCTATACAAAAATCCTTTAGTGTAACGATAGTCTTTTGAGCTGCCGCCTTCGATCATGTAGGTAGCCAATGTCCATGGACTACCAGAGAAACCAAATAAAGGCACTTGACCATTCAATGCTTTTCGGATGCTCGTCACTGCACGCATGACATAATCAAGAGAGTCATTGGGTTCCAGTACTGGCAATCTATCTAAATCTGCTTGTGTGCGAATAGGATGTTTAAACTTAGGACCTTCACCCGCCTCAAAGTATAAGCCTAGACCCATAGCGTCAGGTATGGTCAAAATATCGCTAAATAAGATAGCAGCATCTAAATCATAACGGCGTAGTGGCTGTAAAGTGACTTCAGTAGCGCGGTCCGTATCTTTGCACAGACTCATAAAGTCGCCCGCTTCTGCACGAGTGGCCTTATATTCTGGTAAATAACGACCAGCTTGACGCATCATCCAGACTGGCGTGGTGTCTATTGATTCAAAGCGTAATGCCCGTAACAATCTGTCGTTCTTTAAAGGCGCAAATTCTTGCTGGATCGAGTTACTATTGTCTGAAGCACTCATGTACAAATCTCCAAAACAACACCGCATTCATGATCATCAATGAATACGGTGCTGGATAAAATAAGTTGAATAAAAGAATATTAAAACGTTTAGATAGCGACAATCTATTCTAAAAAACCACAAATAATGAGATATTAGTTAATAACAATTTATTGGTTAATATCTCTCGTGTTAACAATCATAAAAACAGTAATCATTAAAAGTATTTGTGTTTTTTAGAGCGTCATTTGCCGTTAGTCTTTAATCAATAATATCGTGCTCATATTTGAAATTAGATGAATACCATGAATGGTCTACATGGTCAGCGCTAAATTATCACGGTGTACCATGACCACACGCTCTTCATTATTACCAAGAATTCTATCAAACTGCTCAGTACGCTCACGAGCCACTCGGCAAGCATCCCGAGATGAGAAGTTCACTTGTCCAACCGCTAAACGCTCGCCCGTATCTTGGTGAACCACCTCAACCACATCACCTTCATCGAAATCACCGCGTACTTCCACAACGCCGACCGGTAGCAAGCTCTTGTGATGCTCGACTACTGCTTTTGCTGCGCCTGCATCGACTATTAGAGAGCCTGACATACGTAAATGTGCGGCAAGCCATTGTTTACGTGCAATGATTTTGTCTTGATCATTGGTGGTCAACAAAGTACCGACCGCTTCGCCTGATACCACACGAGTGATAACATCATCGATAGCACCGCTCACGATAACGGTTGGACAGCCACCCATTGCAGCGAGACGACCAGCACGAATTTTGGTCAGCATACCGCCGCGACCAAGCTTGCCACCATCTCCTGCAATATCAAATAAGTAATCCGCCATCGCACGCTCTTGGCGAATCATTTTTGCATTAGGGTTGTCACGTGGGTTGTCCGTAAACACCCCATCTTGATCGGTTAAAATGATATATAAATCGGCATTGACCATCGCCGCTGCCATCGCGCCCAAAGTATCGTTATCACCAAATTTAATTTCATCAATGGTAATAGTGTCGTTTTCATTGATGACTGGGAGCACGCGCCACTCTAGTAATTGTGTCAACGCGCCCGTCGTATTGAGATAACGGCTACGATTAGACAAATCATCATGCGTCAGTAGCAGCTGCGAGCTTTGAATACCATGTTGGATTAATGCTGACCACCACGTTTCAATCAAACCCATTTGACCAATAGAAGCACAGGCCTGTAGTGCTGCTAATTTCTTCGGGCGCTCCTCAAGGTTCATTCGTACCACACCTTCAGCAACGGCACCTGACGATACTAGCAGTACTTCGACGCCTTGCTTGTGCAATTTAGCGATCTGCTTTGCCCACTCATATATGGCAGTTCGATCCAGCCCTCGACCGTTATTGGTTAACAACGATGAGCCAATCTTGACAATAACGCGCTGAATATCAAAGTTGCGAGTTTGTTTAATAAACCTTGCTTCTTCGGTCGTGTTTTCTATGTCACCTGCCATATAAACTCCTGTCTCTTATGTGAATTAGTTACGGGGATTGATCTAAAAAATTCAAGTATATCAGCTCAAGCCTGTTAGCTTAAGGAACATAAATGACCTCAACACCATCTTCGTCGTCATCGTCAAAATCAGCATCGTCGTCGCTTAAGTCTAAACCTTCTCGTGCCGCTTTGCGAGCCGCACGATATGCTTCACGCTGAGCTTCAGTGTTTAGACGTACTTCTACTTCTAAGCGCTCAAAACGTGTTCTTTGTGCTTCAGCGAAGATAGGATCTTCTAGTTCACGCTCACGCTCTAGTTCAATCTCATTCATTAAATGATATTTAACTGCATCAGTCCCTTCACCCATTAAGGTTGACGTGCGAAATACATCGCCTGTCCAATCAAGCTCGGCGACAATATGAGTACAAAGCTCATCTAGCTCTTCGTCAGGCACCTGATCAATTTTGTTTAATATCAAAATCTGGGGCAAGTTGGATAACTCAGGCGAAAAACGCTCAAGTTCATTCAAGATAACACGAGCGTTGGCTACCGGATCGCTGCCATCAATTGGCTTTACATCAACCACATGTAACAGTCGACGAGTACGAGCCACATGTTTTAAGAAACGAATGCCAAGTCCAGCACCTTCTGAAGCACCTTCGATCAAACCTGGAATATCTGCCATCACAAATGAGCGATGACGACCGATATCAACCACACCTAGATTCGGAACGAGGGTGGTAAACGGATAGTCAGCAACTTTTGGTCTAGCAGCAGAGACTTGACGGATAAAGGTCGACTTGCCTGCATTAGGCAAACCAATCAAGCCAACATCAGCCACAACCTTTAGCTCAAATTTAAGAACTTTTAACTCACCTTCAAAACCAGACGTCGATTTACGCGGTGCTTGGTTGGTAGAGCTCTTAAAATGGGTATTGCCCAAACCACCATCACCACCTTTGGCAATCAGTAACGTCTGACCAAGTTCAATCAAGTCACCCAAAACTTCGTCAGTTTCAGTATCGACCACAGTCGTACCAATAGGCACTGGTAAAAAAAGATCATCAGAGCCTTTGCCTGAACAGTTTCTACTATGACCATTCTCAGCGCGCATGGCGTCGTGACGACGTGTATAACGATAGTCCACTAGGGTGTTGGTGTTATCCTCTGCAATGACATAAATATCTCCGCCCTTGCCACCATCGCCACCATCAGGTCCACCACGTGGGACATACTTTTCTCGGCGAAAACTGGCGATTCCGTTACCACCGTCACCTGCTTTTACCGTTACGACGGCTTCATCAATAAATCGCATCTTACGTTCCTTAATTTACAATCCAGTTTATAAACTGGTTACAACCAACGGCTGTATTTTAGGTTTTTACTATGTTTTGCCAACACAAGGATTGCGGAGAACGTACTTGTCGCTGCAATCCTTGTGACGATAACACCCGATAACCAATCAGACTATCGGGTGTTTGAATACGGCATTTAATCTTATGACCAACGATCGAGCAGTTACTTCAAATAAACTCTGCCTTGATATACTCTTGACAAAATTATTTTGTGGGCATGTCACTGCAATAGCGTTGGCGTTTTATGCTGGAATTTTAGTGTAACTAATGCCTGCCATTTGCGTCGCCAAACGTAATACTTGGGTACTGTAGCCTACTTCATTGTCATACCAAATATAAACGATAGCATGGTTATCAGTCAAAATAGTGGCTTGTGCATCGACGATACCGACATGCGTATCACCAACAAAGTCAGTCGATACTGCTTCAGTCGAATCCGTGTAAGCAATCTGTGTTTGCCACTGACTGCTATTAGATACTTTACGCATAAACTCGTTCAAGGCATCAGCATTTTCTGGTGCTGTTTTAAGATTCAAGTTTAAAATCGCTAAGCTGACGTTTGGCGTTGGTACACGGATGGCATTACCCGTTAGTTTACCACTAAGCTCTGGTAATGCTTTGCCAACCGCTTTAGCAGCACCCGTACTGGTAATAACCATATTCAATACCGCACTACGACCACGGCGATCCGCTTTATGATAGTTATCAATGAGGTTCTGATCGTTAGTGAATGAGTGAATCGTTTCAACGTGACCGTTTTCGATACCGTATTCATCGTTCAATACTTTTAACGTTGGCGTAATTGCATTGGTGGTACAACTCGCCGCACTGACGATTGTATCTTCACCGACTGTATCGTTATTTACACCATAAACAACGTTTTTAATCTCACCGCCAGCTGGGGCTGTTAATAGTACTTTTTTCACGCCAGTCGATTGCAAATGCTTGCCAAGGCCCGCTTCGTCTTTCCAGATACCCGTATTGTCAATCACTAATGCATCATTAATACCGTAGGCAGTATAGTCAATCTCGCTTGGATCTTTGGCATAGATAACCTGAACAAAGCGCCCATTAATAATCAAGCCATTGTTTTCATCATCAACCACGACGCCACCAGCAAAGCTACCATGAATCGAATCACGCTCTAGCAATGATGCGCGTTTGGCCAAATCGCCCGCTGCCGCAGGACGTACGACGATGGCTTTTAACTGCAAGCCTTTCGCACTTGATGCTTGTGATAGTAGCAGGCGTGTTAAAATACGGCCAATACGACCAAAACCGTATAGCACAACATCAGTCGCTGGATTAACCGTACTATCATCAATATTAACCGCTTGAAGTGCTGCTTGTAAATCACTGTCATTGGCGATTAATTGGCCAACATCAACCTGTGCTGACTGAAGCTTATCGTTAGCCGCTAGCGCTTTAACCATAGCTAAAGTGTCAGCGATATCAATAGATTTGGCGTCTTGGTTACGCAGTGCTACTTTTTGATGCAATGCCAATATTTGACCAACTGACGTCGTATTTAACGTGTCACCGAACAAGGTCACTTGTACGTCTTGCTCATTATAGAGCTTATTCAATAACCCCATCAACTCAATCGCTTGTTGCTCTTGATTATTATAGTTGCTTAAGTGGTCTTGATGTAATTGGCGTAAGGTATCAGCGTTGCTCACGAGAAACATCCTTATGGTCAGTAATGTGTGATCAGTAAATTATAGAGAATACAGATTAGATAGGTTATGTGTGGTCTAAGCAATCACTCTAGTATGGCAACCGCACGATATCGGTGTCAGTTATTGAGGTAGAGTATTGAGATCGCCTAGATTTTAGCCTAAAACGGCCTATTTTGCCAGTGATAACCGATCTGCTAACGCTTATAAAGCGTTTTATTGAGTTATACAGGTTATTATGAAAATAAAGGCAGCCAATTATGCTGCCTTGTTGTTCATTGTTGCAAATATCAAATAGTGGATGATAAAGCGACACTACCATTTAACCCCATATCTAGTAAATGATGCTAGTTATGGAATGAGGCTAACTGTTTGATTGGTCTGCGGGGTTAACTTAAATTCTGTTAAGTCATAGCCTTGCTGTTGAGCGATTTGACGATATTTGGCATAGGTTTCTTGAGTAACGTTTGGAGAACGCGCTAATAACCATAAATATTTTTTATCAGGCGTCCCTACTAAAGCGGTCTTGTAATCAGCATCACGTGCTAGTACCCAATAGTCGGCACGACCAACTGGCAACCAACGAATCCATGATGGTAAAAATGTGACCTTTAGCTTACTGCCTGACTCATCAACAGGCTTAGCGATACCTTCAGAAGTAATACCAGAACCATCTTGCTGTACGCATTTATTAGTGACTACGATACCTGAGCCGTCGGTTTTTTCAGTATAATTGGCGGTGACATCACTGGCACAATTGCGCTGAAAATACATGGGCAAACGGCCTATCTCATACCATGTTCCTGCATACTTTTTTAAATCAACGCTATCCACTGTGGTCGGTGTACTTGCAGACTTATGAATAATGGCATTTGGCTTAATTGACAACGTCTCTGTGGTGGTTCTATCCGTAGTTGCGTTAGCAGTCATGTCAGCTGTAGCATTGACCGGTGGCGTCGCAGCATACACTGAAAATGCAGCTAGTGGTATAATAATGGCTAAGGCTATACCCGTATGCTTGATAAGTCCATTCATAAATATACGCTCCGGTATTTCTTTATATGATGAGTAAGTGGATGTTGATGAATCAGTATTTTGCTTTGAACCATTCATCTTGTCCCCTAAAAAATCTGACATTAGCGGTTCTTTTTCGCTCAACTCTTGTGACCATTTATAATCATTGGTACGATAATTTCTAACGATATTACTGCTTTCAGTATCGCTATTTTTTGAATCGCCGTCTTCTTTATTGTTGCTGTTAATCATAGCAGACTCTTTTGCCTGTACAAGGCTCTTATCGGTGCTTTTATATCCAAAATAGCGGTCTTGCGAAGACGTTTTTTTTGCCAAATGGTTCGAATATTGGTCATTTAAATCGTCATGGTTGTAGCTAGCATCGTTGCTGGCGTTACCCGTCTGCCGCGTACTGTCATCATTTAGATAATAATGACTCGGCTGAGTAGTCTGCTTAGATTGAGAACCAGCTTCCTTTGCATCAGACCATGCTGACTGAGGTAACTTATTGGTTTTCATAGAGGTACCATTATTAATAGTGACTGTTAACAATTCTTTTTATATACCATCAATATGCTCTCATCTTCTGTGCGTCTTCAACTTCTAAAAGTGTCTTGAATGTCAAAGCTGGCGCTGCAAAAATCAACTATTATGAGAGGAATTAAGAGGTATGGTGATAAGCTATCCGCTTATAAGAATACAGAGTAAATACTCTTTGTTTAGGTGATATATATTAATGACAGCTCGACTATAAAAACAGTGTCGCAATGTAGGAAAAAGCAACGGTTTGTAAGTAACTATGCATTTATGCAGTAGAATAAATACCGAATAAACACATAGTTACTTACTGGATAAATATATTAAAAATCAGTTATTTGCCAAGACAGATACTAATAAATGGCAATTGTGGTTCAGGACAGGTTAGCATTCGTGCCAGCAATCCCCTTTTTAGTTTTTTACTATTGAAAGAATTGTCGAATACCAGCAACACTGATACCACCATACTCTAATGCTTGGTGAATCATCGTAGGTGATAAACCACCCAAACCGATAATCGGCATATCAGCCACTTGTGCCAATGCTGACCATGACTCCCAACCAAGTGGCACAGTATCAGGATGTGTTTGGGTCATCAGTACAGGAGACAAAAAAGCGCCAATGACGGGCGGTAATTGCTGCTGTAACCGAGCATGAGCCAGTTTATTGGCAGCCTCAATACTGGCGGCATCATGACAGCTGACTATTAATGAATAATTTTTAGATAGCACTCTACCTTGTGTATCATCCGACCATTGCAGCAATGCCGTATGAGACAGATGATTGGCAACGATTGGATTCGCTATGATTGTATCTTTAACTGCTAGTGGCGCTTCAGTGAGTAGAGACTGTGTGCGGGTATCATAAGAGACAATCACCTTAATATCTGGACGTACGTGCATCAACTGCGCTGCTAGACTTTCTAAACCAGTTTCCTTTATTCGAATATATACCCAAGCATTGGCTGTTAAGTTGTTTTGATGAAAAGTTAACCATTCGGCCATTGGATCAGGAGAGGCATCAAAATGCGTCAACGGATAGGTAACTGCTATCGTTGTTGGCACACTCAACCATTCAAGAATCGTCTTATTAGCAGCGGGTAAATGATACTTTCCTGCTAATAAATCTGCCTTATTTACCCACGTTAGCGCCTGACCTTCTAGCCCATATTGGCAATGCTTATGCTGCTCATACTGCTGCTCAGTCAGCTCAACTTTGTAAATCTGTAAACTGACATGCTTATCACCATAATCATGATGCAGACGTCCAAGCTTGACCATCGTATTACCACAAATCGCAATACCTGTCTCTTCAGCGACTTCCCGAATTAGTGCCTGCTCTGCATTTTCATTGGACTCTATTTTGCCACCTACAAACTCGTAGCGGTTGCCTTGATGTTGGGCAGCATTTCTAAATCCAAGTAAATATTGCGCTTGGTGATGAATGACCGCCACTGCCACGTTTACGGTAGGTACTTTTTCACTATGAAATGAGCTATCAACTTGGTTGTCCGATTCGCTTGGCATCGCCGTCTCCTTTGTTACTATGTTTTAAAGTGCTATTTGATTTTTTTATACCGTTAAAAATCTATTTAAATCAAACCTAAGATATTGATTTATAAAATAATTATCTGAACCGTCATTTTTTTAAGCCTCATTCACGACGATTACTTTAGATAAGTTTACACAATGACTGCATTTTATTTTATCAATTACCTTGCAAAATCATTCAATCTAAATGATAATTATTATCGTTAAATATAATTACTAGATTGCTACTCCTATTCAGCCATTTTTTATCAAAAGGAATTTACTATGAGCATGGTTATCTCTCGTTATTTGAATTGCCGTGAAAACCGTTTGCCTACTCTACAATCACAGCACTTATTTGCGCTCACCAAAGAAGTGCGTATCGAGCATGAGGGTGAAGAGTATCGACTACGTTTGACACGCAATAATCGCTTAATCCTGACTAAATAGATTAAGATCATTGATCATCAACATTAGCCTACCTATAAAAAAAACGCCTTCATTAAAAGGCGTTTTTTATTGGATAAAACGATACGATTTAGAACTGCCAACTGTAAACCACATCCACTGCGCTTTCTGCCGCTGAGGTTGCCTCCACATAAATACGTCGAGTTAACTGATAACGAATAGACAAGCTATTTTGAGCATTAAACACCCCTACTCCGTAGCGTATATATAAGTCAGGTGTTACATAACCAGTCACATTGACGTTGGTGTCTTCACTACTGCCTGAAGCATCGACCGTTAAACTCTGAAAGCCAAAAATCTGACCAATTTGATTGGTTAAGTTACGCGTGCCACTCAGTCCAAAGTTTAATCCAGCAGCGGCTAGGTTGTTGGTGACCTGCGATTTAAATCCTTGCTCACTAATTTGGGTCGCGCCCTTATTATCAATTCGACCTGTCACCAAAGCATTCATCGCTTGCTGTTGGGTCAAGCCTGCATTATTGAAGACAATGATGTTGGGGCTTTCTGTATCACCTTTGACGCGCACGCCTACAGTTTTGCCATTGATCGTTTTAACCGCCTCAATACTGAGGTTAGGTTTCATCACATCACCATTGAAGCGCACTTGTCCGTAGTTAAGCTCTAAGTTCTGTCCAAAAGCGTTAATGTTGGTACGACGTGATACTTGTACTACACCCTTCGCACGCATGATACCCGTGCCAGTTTGACTGATATTAATCGCACCTGCTAAAGGAATGACCGCACCAAAACCACGGAAGTTGATATCGTCACCCAAGTCGACACCGATATCCGCATTGATTGACCAAGGTTTCGATATTGCCAATACTTCATCGATATTGCCAATGAGACGACGATCAAGAACCACCGCATCCTCGGTTTGGGTAATAATATCTTCGCTGGCTTCTGGCGGGCGAATCGTCGCTGACGGTACGCTGACCGCCCCCTTAATATCGACATAACGGTCGCCTGGACGCACGATGATATCAATATCAGGATTAATTTCTGCCACTAATAATGGTGGCTGAGTAATCACCAAACGCTCACCGATGACGCTAAGCTTGGCTTGGAGTTTTTGCTGCCAATTAACCGTACCAGTCACAGTCCCTTTGCCAGTACCACTGCTAAATGTTCCGTCAATAGTCGCTTGAGTGCCGCGAATTTTGGCCTCAGTGTTTACCTTGGTTAAATTAACGGGCAAATCAAGCATCGCAATACGACCATTAACAAGTTTTACGTCGCCATAGAATTGCGGTTTATCTAACGTACCACCCAAGCCTCCCGCCATCGTGACATTACCTTCTAGCACTCGCATGCCTGGGAAGAAAGGCTTAAATATCGCAAGATTGAGCTCATTCAGTACCAAAGCGCCCGAAATCGGCTTAGGCGTCTTATAAGGATCAACGACCACTTCAGCATAGCCACGTGCACCGCCACCAGTATTGATATCAGTACGTAGTTTGATACCCTCAGGGACAGACAAAGCAATCAGTGAGACCCGTTTATAAGGCAGAGTGACAGGTAAACTATCACCATCTTGAATCAAACCGATTTTGCCGTTGTCCGAATACAGTGTTGTATTAATCGTCGGTGGACGACCACGTTGCCAGCCAACAATAGCCTTACCATTAATTTTGCCGTGCCAGTCGATATCTTTGGGTAAAAAGACGGAGAATAATGACGTATCTAGGTTTTGCAAGGCGATATTCACCTCACCCTTATCAGGTGACGCGATTAAGTTTTCGCGTAAGCACAGCTTGCCAGTTTGATCCGTGGCTTGCCAGCAGTGCGCTGCCAACTGTACTTTTAAATCATTATTATTGCCATTTTGATTGTTAGGTAAATTAACAATCAATTGCGCGGGCTGCAACTGATTTAAAGTCGCATATTTAGATTGCACACGACCCTTACCGATGACGCCAGACCAGCTCAGTTTATCCCGATTGAAGCCACCTTTAAGCCTTGCGCCAATCGTCAGCTGCTCATTGGCAACGTCAAGGTTGACCACATGCGCCTGCTCAGTACCATTAAAAGTTGCTTTAACGCTTTTAAAACTCTGTCCAGCTGCATCTAAGCCTTCAGCAGTGATAATAAGTTGACTTGGGCTGTTTGCCAAATTGACTAGCTTACCGCGCACGCGACCTTGGCGTAAAATAAAGCCTGGCAGCGCAATACGTTCACCAACCAAATCGATATAAATAGTTGGCAGCGCTTGTCCTGCTGGCTGCGATAAGGTCGCACCGCCAGTGACTTTGCCAGCCAATTTATCTGACAGCTGATCCAAACTAGTGATATTAATTTTGGTTTGTAATTGCTTAGCATTGCCATCAGCAGTGACGTAATTATCACCCCAACGTAGCACTAAATTGTCCGCATTTAAGCTGTCTATCAAAGCGTTTACTTGCTTATATTGCGCCTGTGCATCTTGCGTTTGAAGGCGCTTGAAATAGCTTGCCAAATCCTTTGGTAAACGCATCTTCGCCGCTAAGCTGCCTTTGGCACTAAGCGGTTGACCTTTTAGCATTCCTCTTAAGTCAACTTTTTTGATATTAATGATTTGCTGCGAGTCACTCCAGCGTCCATCCGTATCGATAGTGCCGGTGATGAGGCTTGGGGTATCTTTGAGAAAATAACCCATATTAAAACGATCCATCACTGCATCAATATCCCAAGCAATGCCCTGACGCACATCAACCGTCCCTTTGGCATCAATACTGCCTGCCGCGCCCACATGACGGAAACGCTTGATACGAATCAGCTGGTCATCGCCACTGGCATCAATGGTTAGCTTGCCCGCTGGCAGTTGCTCAGCATCTAGCACCCCATCGAAATTCACCGCAAAACGTTGCAGTTTGCCTGCGGTATTGGCATTGTTTTTAGGCGCTGCTTGCCACTCACCGCTGGTTTTCAAATCACCAGTAATAATCGCTGGATTATTGGGTAAAAAATAACCCAAATTAAACTTGTCGAAGCGACCACCTATGGTCCAACCGATATTTTTACGTAAATCGATGACACCCTTGGCATTCACTGCGCCCGCCTCACCGCTGTAATTTACTTTACGAATACTGATAAGCTTTGGCGTACCAGCCGCATCGATAGACAGACGTCCTTTTGGTACATCCGCCGTATCAATCTGACCATCAAAACGCGCATCAAACACAGACAGCTCACCACCAACGATATCGACGCTGGCATCACCGCTACCGGCTATGCCAATAGTACGTCCCTCTTGTGTGGCATCAAGCTGCGCCTGCAAATTGGTTTTGTTCAAGGTAATAATATGACGCTGACCACTAACGCCACCTTTGGTAATAGTCAATAAACGACCGCGAGCACTGACACTACCGGTTAAACGCTCAAGCGGCAAATCACTGCGATACTGTTTGGGTAATAATCCATTGGTACGCGCATCTATCTGCCATGTCAACGGACGCTTTTTATTTGCCAATTTAATCTGCCCAGTACCTGATAAGTCGCCCACTACTCCTTTATAGTTCAAGCGATTGATGTCGATGACATCCCCAGCTTTGCGCACGCGCACGTCATAGTTACCTTTAGGAGCGGCATTCAATTCATTAATAACCGCATTGGCATCCACTGATAACCGTGAACCACGAATGATGACATCCGCCTGTCCGCGCGGGCTATCAATATTACCGATATTAGGCACATCGCGGCGGATTAGGTTTTGCCATCTAGCATCGATATACCAAGGCGCTACCTGTGTCGACTTCACTGACGTTTTGCCCTGAGCAATATTGGCATTCACATGCTCGCCATCACGTTGACGCAAGTCCGCATCAATCTCTATATTACCAGCGCTATTTTTCTGCTGATAATGTAGCGACAATCGCCCATTCAACTTTTGCGGTGCGTATGCTTTAAAATCAGCATAGTCATCAGGAATAGCACGGCGAATATCAAAATTGCTACCTGTCGCTCGCACTTTTGCATCAAAACTGTCTTTCCAATCTAAAATACCTTGCAGAATCAAGTTTCCAGCTGGCACCTGAGCATCTAAGCGATCAATGCGCAACTGGCTGTTCGCAATGACTGCGCGACCTTGATAGTGACCGGATGGAATGTCTTTAGCCGTCAGCTCAGTATTGATACGCAGACGTATCTCAGAGATAACTCCTGTGGCGGTAGCAGTACCACTTTTTAAACGAATATTTTGGCTTTCAGCATAAGGAATCAAAATATCATCCCACTGCAATTTTGCCTGAAAAGGCGAATCCTGATCCAATCCTTGCACAATGAAATCACCACTTACATCGCTGTCATTGTAGCGACTACGAACTGTACCGACCGTACGTTTTAGCGTACCTGTTGCTGTGATATTCAATGGGTCAACGTAGGCTTTTTCTAGCGCAATGACTTCTGCAATCGCGCTTAAATCTAGCGGATAGTCGCCTTGTAGGTCAATTTCACCTTGTAAGGCACTGATTTTGACGATATCAGCATACTGTAAATCGCCGCGACCGACCGTCACCATGCTACCAACCCAAGTCAAATCACGGGCAACAATATCATGCACAACGATGGGCTCTTTGGTCACTTGTTTATAAGTAATCTTTTTTATTTTGGCGTGGTCAAAGCGTAAGTTCACTGGTAGCTGTAACGTTTTATAATCGAACGGCTCACCCGTTGGTGGCTTGTTATTGATAATCTCAATGTTTTGTATGTCTGCATCACGCAGATGCACTTCTTTGGCAAATATGGCACGCCAGCCTATCTTGACGTAGGCTTTGTCAACCAATACTTCAAGGTCTTCAGTCGCCTTGATATCAATATCAGTGACCCAGATACCATCACGTAAATTACCGCGACCATATTTAAAATCAATGCCCGTCTCAGCACTGACTTTCTCTAATATAAATTTCGTACCCGACTCTGTGCCTATTGCATAAAAAAACACAGCAAACATAATGGCCAGTACAATTAAAATAAGCACCAGTAATTTGAGTAAAAATGACAGCGGATACCAACGTCTGACGGCACGAGCGTCGCGCTGTGCTGGATCTTCATCTGGTGCGTTATTAGGCGGGGTATTTTTTGTCAGCATGACACTCAACTACGTTAAAGAATGGTCACCGGCAATCGGCACGATAAATAATGGTACCAAACCCAAAACAGACAATGAATTTTATCAAACTTGCTAAGTTTATTAGAGATCGCACTTACACAAGTTTTGCATGTTCATCTGCTGGTTGGAAATGGTATAAATACGACGGATGATGCTAATAGAGCATGTCAAGCATTCATTTATTTTACTAACTGAAACTATTTATGAATGGTCAATACGCCCTAAATGATATCACTACTGGATGACACGGCTATAAAGGCGAGCCAATAAAGAAATGCAGTCTAACGGGTATACTTTCTTCTGTCACACCAGCCGCTACATCAACTCGTACCACACCGACTGGCGATGCCCAGCGGATACCAACACCGACACCGACCTTTGTCTCAGTCTCGAAGTTTTTGTCGTAAGCATTACCCACGTCAGTGAAGAATGCCCCGCGGAATCCTGGTTTAAATTCATAGTTATACTCTGCACTACCAACCGCGAGCACTTGCCCACCAGTCAAATAGCCCTTGTCGAGCGGTGACAAGCTCTCATAGTCATAACCACGAATACTTTGATCACCACCCGCAAAGAAACGCAATTTATAAGGCACATCATAAAAATCATCTGCCCAGATGTAGCCCGTATTCAAACTGCCCAGTACTTGATGCTTTTGGTCATCACCAAAGCTATAAATACCGCTGACACCCGCGCGAATGATTGCCAAATTAGTGTCACTAAGGGCTTTATCAGCCCCTGCTTCAAGCGAGTAATATTGACGCATACCGCGAGTCGGATTGGTCGCACTGTCTACGTCAGTTTTGTTCATACCATAACCAAATAACAGCGCTTGCTGCTTAGGCTTAGAAGAAGTAAAGCGGATAGGCAGATCGTCCAACTCTGTCTCATCGACCCCAGTCTCCAGTTCATCCAAACGGTAGTTCACAGAATAGCTGCGATTCCAGCCGCTGTCACGGCGGATATTACGCGCCAATGCCGCTTTTAATGTGGTAGTAGATAGGTCGAAGTTACCTTCACCTTGGTCGATGACCTCTTCTTCATAGGTAAGGCGCGCATCTAACTTATCGTTAAGTGGGTGTTTCCAAGGTCTACTGGCATAAACAGCGACGTTCTTACTAATTCTGGAAACTTCGGTCTCCGCACCCGCTTGATAACCTTTACGATTCAGCAAGTTATAGTCTATTTTTGCTGTCGCTCGCACGCCCGTATCTGTACCATAACCAAGACCTACTTGGGCATCGCGTGGCTTATTTGAAGAGACAAAAACATATAATGGCACTCTTTTACTCTCTGCCACTTGTTGCGGTGTCTTACGACCAGCCAGCGTTGGCGGTACAAAGTTTTCATCAGCGATTAAGCTTTTTTCATCAGGGAATATTTTTTGAGCAATATTACTGATGCCATCGCTTATTTTACCCAAAATATTGTCCGCTTCTTGGTCTTTTTCATCCAATACACGATCATTTGGTAAGAGGGTCAAACGCTCTGCTTTTTGTTTGATGGCTTGTAGTTTATCAAGTGTTGCTTCATCAGCTTCAAACTCAATCGCGGCAATGTCGGCGGGATTGACTGTTTCACCACTGTTAGCAGTCGTATTGTTCTCACTCTTTGCGTTATTTTCATCACTGTCATCAACGCTATCATCTTTATTAACACGGCTGCTATTAGAAGCGACTGAACTTTCAGCGCCATTATTACCCATCAAGTCTGAAGCGCCATCACTATTAATATCACCGTCTAGCGTGCCACTATTATTGGTAGGTGTGTTATCAAAAGCCAAAGTACTGGCTTCACTGCGTTCATCTGGCGGCAATATTGACTCAACGTTGACCGTGTTAAAGTAACGAGTCGCTGATAAATCGTTGCTAAACTTGGTCACCGCTGGACGATAAAAAGGGTCACCGGGCTTAAAATCGAATAGCTGTTGTAATAGTGACAACTCAACAGGTAGCTTGTCAGGATCTTGGGTTAAGGTATTGGTTTCTTCATCGTATGTAAAAAACACAACGTCATCAAACTTATAACGATCACCAGTGTTATAGACCAGCGACACATCTGCTGTATTATCTGGCAAGATAATATCAACGGATTTGTTTAACCAATACTGATCAAAATAGCCATAAGTATTACTCAGCGACTCAAGGGCCGCCTTGCTATCTTTATAAACACGGTGATTGAAGATATCACCTACTTGTGGTGGTAAGTCTTTTTCAAGTGCTATGAATTCTGGCTGCTCACCGCCCTCGCCGCGAACCTCAACAATACGGCTGTCTACACGTACTGGCTCGCCCAGCTCTTCGATAATGACGTCGACCTTATCAGCATTGGGCTGGCGTAGGCGCAACGTAATATCATAGTAACCCACTGCTTGGGCGGCCTCTAATGCCGTTTGGCGTAGGCGCGGCAAGGCGGCTGTAAAATCGGCGACTGACTGAATCGTCGTATCATCAAGTGCGGCCTTGATGTTTTTCATGGGCTGAACATCATTATCCGCCTTGATGAGCTTAGGCTTACCACTGACGGCACCATCAGCGGCCGCTTGCCGCACATAAATTGTGGTATCTATACGCGGTAATGCCATAACGCCTGTATTGAATAAGCGATTATAAAGGCGTTTCACGATACTGCCTTTATTACGAGCCATTGGCTTTGGCTTACTAGCTTCCTCAATACTCTGATTTACGCCCTGAGAGTCCACTTGATAATCTGGCAAGTAGTCATCAGGGTTGAGGATATCTGATGTCGTACCGTCTTCATTGGTCTCATCACTGACATTGGCGACAATCTCATTATTGGAGGTGCTGGTTCCATCCACGCGTCCACTACTGGCAGAGTCGCTAACATTAATCGGACGTGACATAACTTCAGCCGTTTCTGCGCGTTCAGCAGCGCTCTCATTCCTACCTAATGTCTCAAGGTTGTTAGGCGTTGGTAGATTGGTCGCATCCAAATCCACATCTAAACCAATAGGCGTGGTTGTATCATCTAATGTAGCAATTGGCGCGTCAAAATCGCTATCGTTATTGCTGATATCATTACTGTTATTATTAACGTTACTGCTATTAACGTCAGTACTATTATTGAGGTCATCAATATCTTGGGCATTCTGCATGTCCATCGCAGCCAGCTCACGATCAATCTCCTCGGGCGTCATCATCTGATAACCCTGCTGCTGTATCGCTGCGGCTTGTTGCAACAAGTCATCGTTGGCACTATTGGAAAGATCGAGCTGAGCATTATTTGCGTCAGCCATATCATCCATGGCATTTGCCTGAGAATTAGCCAAGCCTTGAGACTGAGCAGCTGATTTTTTAGCGCTTTTACCTTGAGCATCAGGCTTCTTAATACCTAGGCTTTGTTCACTGTAGTCATCCAATACTGACTGATCGATAATACCCTGATCTACTGCCTTTTTTAGGCGCAATGCATCCAAAGCGATATCGAGCTGAGTATCATCATCTGACAGTGTGGTCGATTGCGTGTTCGTTGATTGCGTGTTTGATTGATCAACAGCTATTTGATTGCTAGTAGGTTGGTTAGGAGAATTGACACTATTTGTGGTATCAGCCAACGCAGCAGGTGCCATGCCAAAACCCACCAAGCTGGTCGCCAACGCAGTGAAAAGTGCTGAGCGCGTAAAATGAATACGCGGCGCATTGCCGTTAGTTGTTGCACGAAATATTTTTTGACTAAAGTGACTTTGCATGTGGGGACTCTGAAGATCGCGAGTTTTAATATCTTTTCGAACATTGACCATATTATGCTGCATCATTGATACATTCCGCGTGCGCGTTGAAGGCTGGTGTTTCATGTGTATTCCCTATCACCTCACGCGGCACAATATTATGAACGATAACAATCGTCTAGTCTTACCGGTGAATAAAATTATAGCAGTTGGCTGAATTATGATTTACTGTCTTGCTTTGAATAATGACCGTTTATAACGCAAACGTTGGTGTCAGGTTAGCACCGCATTAGCAACACGTTTTTATCAAAATATGGACAGACTTTAATAGTAGCAAGCCCTTGCCCTCATTCACACTTTACAACATAACCATGCAAAATTTACAAATCATAACTTAGATAATTATGAAATCATAGCGTCGACCGCATGTATTTTTATCAAAGCCTTGCTATTATACGGCTTAATATTGATAAAACCTATGCTATATTTCGATAAGTTTTTGATACTGTTAGCAATTAAATCGACAATTAATAATTATATCGACAATCACTTTCACTTTAAAAGCGGTATTCAGCGCTTTTCTTTGATCTAGCAACCGCGACCCATCTGTAGGAATTTTCATGGCCAATCAGTTTCAATTATTTAAGCACCGCCGTTTTAGCGCCATGTTTCTTACCCAGTTTTTGGGTGCGTTTAATGACAATATTTTTAAGCAAGCGCTCATACTGGTTTTGACTTACACCGCTGCGAGTCAATTGGGCATGGAAGTCAGTATTTTGAACAACTTGGCCGCGATGTTGTTTATTTTGCCTTATTTTTTGTTTTCAGCACTGGCGGGGCAAATCGCGGATAAATTCGAAAAATCAAAACTCACGCGATTGATTAAGTTGCTTGAATTCGTGATTATGGTGATTGCGGCAGTAGGATTTGTATTTGAGTGGTATGCGTTATTATTTGTCGCGTTGTTTCTCATGGGCACCCAATCTACTTTTTTCGGGCCTATTAAATATGCTTACTTACCACAAGCGATGAAAGAAGATGAGTTGGTTGGTGCTAATGGTCTGTTTCAAATGGGGACGTCGTTAGCTATCTTACTCGGTATGATTATCGCGGGTGTCTTAACCCAGATAGCGCAGCCGCTATATTGGATAAGTGTGACAGTATTAGTCATAGCTGTATTGGGTTATTTTGTCGCACGATTTATACCCCACATGCCAGCGATGCAGCCAAACTTAAAAATCAACTGGAACATTGTGACTACTAGTGTGGCGACGGTGCGTTACTTATATTCATTGCCTTTTTTATTCTTTGTCATCCTTGGTAATAGCTGGTTTTGGTTTTATGGCGCGACGTTCTTGACCCAAACGCCAGAATTCAGCAAGGTCATCTTACATGGTGATGAATCAGTGGTTATTTTCCTATTAACCTTGTTTTCTGTTGGTGTGTCGATTGGCTCGTTGTTATGCAAATCACTAACCAAGAACCAAGTCAGCTTACGTCTGTTGCCCTTTGGTATTGCTGGCTTAAGTATTTTTGCGATTGATTTGTATTTTTCACTGTCAGGTCTCAATATCAACATCAATAATGCGACGCTGTTCGGCATCAGTGAATTATTTGCGGTGAGCGGCAGCTGGCGAGTGTTTGCTGATTTATTCTTTTTGGGCTTCAGCGGCGGTTTATATATCGTACCCTTGTATGCCTCTATGCAAGCCTATGCGCCCAAGAGCCACCGTGCACGCATCGTTGGTGCCAACAATATCTTTAATGCGATATTTATGGTCACCTCAGCGATTTTCTCTATCGTTATCTTGAACGCTTTGGGATTCACTTTACCGCAGCTATTTTTGGTGACAGGACTAATAAATATTGTTTTTGGTGCCTTTTTATACAGTAAACTCAATAAACATATCAAAAATGCGGTCATCCAAACGCATGATGAAGTGGTTCCATAAGTAAGATTGGATAGAATATAGAGCTATTCTTAAAGCTACTTTTAAAGCTATTATTAGTGCTGTTATAGCAATCAGTGTGTTATCAAACTAATAATATTGGTGCTGATAATTTGGATTGTTTGCTATAGTAATGTCTATGAATTAATCACTACCATTATTTTAGAAGAACAGATAATTTTAATTTTTTGATCGTATTTAAGCCATCAGGAGTGAATTATGGCCCTGCGTCCCTTATCCAAAGTCGACCAATTGTTACTTGGGGTTGATAAGGCATTACGAGCTGTCGTACCACATTCAAACCCTAGCACTCGTCCACTACCAGTCAGCAGTGACGAGATTCCTGAACTTACTATCACTGAGGCGCGACATGTCGCAGGGTTGATGCGTATCAATCATACTGGTGAGGTATGCGCGCAAGGTCTGTATCATGGTCAAGCATTTGCGGCCAAAGACAATGGCGTCAAGCAAGCCATGCAGCAATCTGCCGAAGAAGAGGTCGATCATCTCGTCTGGTGTGAGACGCGATTAGACGAGCTTGGCAGTCATGCCAGTGTCTTTACGCCATTATGGTATGGCATGTCATTCGGTCTTGGTGCAGTCGCGGGTGCCATCTCTAATGAATTTAGCTTGGGGTTCGTCGCAGAGACGGAAGCCCAAGTCAGCGAGCATTTGCAAGATCATATCAAGCAGTTGCCAGAGCACGATAATCGCTCAAAAGAAATACTGGCGCAAATGGATATTGAAGAGTTGCATCATCGTGAGCTGGCATTAGCAAGTGGCGGCGCAGCGTTATCATCGCCTGTACGTCATACTATGCGCTGGATGGCCAATCGCATGAAAGCCACAGCCTATCACTTGTAATTGGCATTTTTAATGACAGGTTTTGTAATGGTGGGTGGTGAAGGTAATTACAGTGCGCTTTATTATTGATATTGCTCTCATTTACACCGCTATCGCGGGCATGACACATACGTTATCGCGTTACTATTAACAATCCTACTACTGATAGCGCTCAGTTTAATTTGCTAGGGTATTAAAAATTTGTATGATTTTGCCGCAAAGACATGAGCTAATAACCATTCAATTGCTAAATAACAACTAAATAAATTAAGGTAACAATTTTTATGAAAGCCACCAACCAATCGACTCTCTCTACCAGTTCGTCTACTAAGTCGCCTAAGCTGGCAACTCTGACAGCACTGGCCACAGCATGCGCCATGCTATTATCAGCCCCTGTCAATGCCGCAGAAACCAATGCGACAGAAAATAATGCTGCCACTGCCACATCAGTGCCTAGTGCTATGGATTCTAGCAAACGTGTCATTCGCCTTGCTCAACCGAATGCGGCTAGTACGGCACAAGCAGGTACTCCATCAACTTCACCGACTGCGGCGCTAACAGCCAATCCTCAACAAAGTAGCGCTCAATCAAGTGCGCCTCTACAAAATAACGCTCAACAGAATCGTGCGCCGATGAGTACGTTGCAACCACAAGATGTTATACCAGCACCAAAAATACCCGAATTCACTGGCACCACTCGAGTCTATGAGCCTGGTCCATTGACCACTACTGGCATCGACCTGCGTAGCGGCCAGCTTACCAATATCCCAACGCCACAAGTGCAATTGTCTGATGTGAGCTTTGTACCAACCGTGTTGATTCCTCAGCAAAACGGTAATAACAACGATCAGCTAGACGTGAGCTTGCTTGATGACTTCATCGAAGATGTCTCACCTAATGCCCGTCATTACCCACCAAACTTCCCTAACCGCTCACAGCGTCATTACACACGTGAAAAGATCAAAGTATTGACTGAATGGATACAGCCTTATGCTGAGTCACCAAATGCTTCTTATGACGTATTGATTCGTGCTGCTAAACTTAATGGCATGGGACGTAACTTAGATTTGGGTTCAGACTACACTATCCGTGGTGGGAAATATGTTGACCGTGCCATTAAGCTTAAACCTGATAGCGGCGAAGCCAACTTCTTATATGGCATGATGTTATCAGAGGGTGGCGGCTTCAAAGAAGGTCAAAAATACCTAGACCGCGCAGTATCTCTCGGCTACACCGAAGCAGAGCAAAGCTTGGCACAGTCAGACTTGTTAAGTGATCGCCGCGATAATGCGCTAGAGCGCTTACGTCGTCTTGAAGGAAAAAATCCGAACAATGACATCATTCGCCAGCAAATTAAACTTATCGAAGAGGGTAAATTCTACATTTGGGATATACCTGCGCCTGACATCAATGTTAAACCTGGTGCTTAGACCTCATTAAGTGAATTCATCAAATACCATGATTCCTCTATAATTTACATTTATTCGACTAAGCCCCTTTGTTTTATATCGAAATTATTTCAATATAAAACAAAGGGGCTTTTTTGTGTCTACCGAAAGTCTATTTAACTATGCTTATTAAACATACTTACTTTTTGCTTTGCTTAAATGAGTACCATATACGATTATCGGAATTTAAATAACATGCTTGAAATCTAAATAGCATAGTGTAATACAAAAAGTTACGCTACACTTCTTCTTGTCAATTACTGACTAAACCATGCTTTTATGACTAACTGGAATGACCTATGACTTTCGCTAGCCCTATCAAAAATATGGTGACGCATGCTAAGAAAACCCCACTGTCGATTACTTCAGTTGTCTTGATAGCCACAGTAGCATTATTACCTGCGTGTAGTACGGTATCCGTAAATAAACAAGCGTCAGCGAAGACCATTACTGCGCAGCGCGGTAATATCGTCACCAGCAAAAAATTAAGCAGTGATACGGCATCAGCGCTCCTATCGGCAGGGCTCAATGAGCAAGCCTGTATGCAGCAGTTTGATTTATGCCTAACCCAGCTTACTGACAGCATTTTGAATGAGCACTATCGTCCTGCGCTGGCTATTTTTGCAGAGCTACATTACGCAAAAGCGCGCCAGCTTTCTGACTCTCAAGACTGCCGCAATGCGCTGTCTCGCCCACCACTTGATCCTTATTATGCCAATGCGCCTTTAGAAGATGCAGAAGCTAAAGCCCAGCAGGAAAACACCAATCGTTGTCTAACGGGTTATCAAGAGCGGTTGTTCGATGCTATCAAAACCAGTTATACCTATTTATTTTATGACAGTTTGGTACATGACTTTGACGGTGCTGATCAAGAGAAAAACCGCTCTCCTACACAGAGCCGTATCCCAAATGATACCGACATTCAGACCCAAGACATCTATAACGCTGCCAGTAATGATGTCATTACTCAGCTTTATAGATCTACCAACGATTCAGATAAATTGATGGGTGGCACCAAAGTCGATTATCTACCCACATCCGTTAGCAATCTTACTAACAGTAGCCAAGCAGCCAGTAGCCAAGCAGCGATTGCCAATTATTCACCACTAAAAGGCAAACCGACTGACCAAGTCAAAGTCATGAAAATACAAGTCGATGATTATGATCTTGGTATTTATTTGCCCAATGAAAACAATTATCTACAAAATGCACATAAGCAAACCTCTGCACTAGCAGACTTAGTGTCCACTTACGAATTACGCCTCTCTGGGCTTAACTCAATCAGTAAACGTCCAGGCTTAGGCATTAGCTTGGTGGCTTCACTGGATGATCGTTATACCACCACGATTCGCCAATTGTTGGTGTCCTCATTGTCAGGTCGATTGGCCAACGAACAAGACGAAGATAGCAGCAAGCCAAGTTCGCGTATCTATCCTACTGGACATCTGCTATTAACGGGACTGATTCAACCAAGTGGCGATAGCGTGCTGGATGTACTAAGCAGTCGTAAGCTCGATATTCATTTATACAACCCATACCAAAATGAAAGCGTTAACATTCTTAATAATGACTATCCACTGGCAGCTAACTTTTCTGCTGGTTATGGCTTATGGCTGTCAGAGAATCAGCTAGATGGCGTTGGTTATCTAAATTTAATCACTCGCCAGCCAGAGGCAAGACTACCCAAATTATTCATGCTTGAGCCTTATGATCCCAATAAGCGAGTCCTGATTATGCTGCATGGTTTGGCCTCAAGCCCTGCCACTTGGGTCAATCTGACCAACGATATTCTCAATGATGACAAGCTACGTGATAACTATCAAGTTTGGCAAATATTTTATCCAACCAATTTGCCCATTTTAGAAAACCGTTATCAAATACAACAGTTAATCAATAGCACCTACGAGCAGACTGACCCTAAAGGACAAAATCGTGCCAGCAAAAACAGCGTGATTATCAGCCATAGCATGGGTGCCATTATCGCCCGCATGATGCTATCTGATGAAAACTTGGTCGATGATTTAGATAGACTAGATGAGCAAAATGTGCTGTCTGGGAGTGAAAAACGTAAGATTCGTGACGCGCTTAAAGCATCCTTTGGTGAAGATCAGCTAAAAGAGCGTTTTGAGCTAAAAGCCTTGCCACAAGTAGATACGGCTGTCTTTTTATCAGCACCTTTTCGTGGAACTGACTATGCAGATCGTTGGTTCACTCGAGCACTGCGCCGTATTGTCTATTTGCCAGTCGGTTTGGTAAAGACTGTCACGGACAACTTAGCAACCATTGCCACGCAAGGTGATTTGGCACAAAACCCTTTGGGTGCTTTATATTTACAAAATGGCGCAAGTCAGCTAAGCGACAAATCCTCTTTTATACAGTTGACTAAAGACATCGCTATCAATGATCGCATTACCTATCACTCTATCATTGCCAATAATGATGCCGATATCACTAAAGGACTGGCGCAAATGCAGCCAGCTGGTGCAAAGATTGACTTGTCGCAAGCAGTAGAAGATACCGAAGATGAAATAGTCAGTACAAGTAGTTCTTCTGATAATTCGACGTTACCTGCCCAACCGCTGGTTGCAGCCGTCACTGTCGATGAAGATATCAGCCAAGCGCTGACTGAGCGCCTATCAGATGGCATCGTGCCTTATACCAGTGCTCATCTTGATGGCGCTGCCTCTGAGACGATTATCAACGGTGGTCATAGCATTCAAACCAACCCGCAAACTATTTTGACCTTACGACGAATCTTACATAAGCAATTGCAGGAATGATGACCACTTTTGTCATATAGCACTGCGCTCGCCGATGCGCTGCAAAGTTAAAATTCAAATAGGTAACTTTATAACTTTGTACTGTGTTGGATATTTGTACCTATATCAGTATCTAAATAAGACCCTACTGTTATTAAGGAAAACTGGATAACACCTTGTTTTTTCGGGCGATTGATTCGATCTTTCAAGGTTTATCTAAGCAGATTTTAATGACTATTAGGTATGCGCCAGACTTGTTGCTCAGCTTGCGTGTATATCGAGGGAAGCGCATAATATATTGACAGCACATAACAGTAATGTATTAATTTATAGGGATATAAATTACTTAATTCAGCTAAACAGTCGTTAGCTTAGCCGCACTTTATCCCTAAGGTTGCTCGCTAATCGACACTGAGCCATTGCCCGTAATACTTTTACCTTGATCTATAGACAGTTATGGGCAGTCACTTAAGCGTTTTATGGAAGCCAGCGCTATTCAGCTAACAAATAAGGGTGACCGTTTATGTTCGCTACGTTTATGATCGACCAGCTCGATGCGCTGACACTCGCGCGCATCCAATTCGCTTTTGTTGTCTCGTTCCATATCGTGTTTCCTGCCTTTTCTATTGGGCTGGCCAGCTGGCTGACGGTACTTGAGTTCCGTTGGCTCAAAACTGGCGAGCCTATCTATGCGGAAGTTTATAAGCACTGGGTTAAGATATTTGCCGTGGTGTTTGGTATGGGTGTGGTGTCCGGTGTGGTAATGTCCTACCAATTCGGTACCAATTGGGCAGTTTTTTCTGACAAAGCCGGTAACGTCTTGGGGCCACTACTCGCCTACGAAGTATTGACCGCGTTTTTCTTAGAAGCGTCCTTTTTAGGTATCATGCTATTTGGTTGGGGCCGCGTGAGCAAACGTATGCACTTTGCCTCAACCGCCATTGTCGCCATTGGCACGCTGATTTCAGGATTTTGGATTTTGTCAGCTAACAGTTTTATGCATACCCCGCAAGGCTTTATGATGGGCGCTGATGGACTGTTATATCCTACCAACTGGCTTGAGATTATTTTTAATCCTTCATTCCCTTACCGCTATGCTCATATGATCACAGCGGCATTCCTGACGACTGCCTTTGTCATCGGTGGGGTTGGTGCTTATTATATTCAGTCTAAAAAACACATCGATCACCGTCAACATGGCCGCGTCATGCTAGGCATGGCCATGATTATGGCGATATTTATAGCACCAGCTCAGGTGTTGATTGGCGATGAGCATGGTCTAAATACACTGGAGCACCAGCCAGCCAAAGTCGCAGCGATGGAAGGTATTTGGGAGGATGAGCGCGGCGCAGCATTACGCTTATTCGCTATTCCTGACCAAAAAAACCAGACCAATAAATATGAAGTTAGCATCCCTTATGTATCTGGGTTGATCCTAACCCATTCGCTAGATGGAGAAGTGAAAGGTCTGAAAAACTGGGCTCCTGAAGACCAACCGCCTGTCATTATCGTATTTTGGGCATTTCGTATTATGGTTGGTATTGGCATGTTAATGGTGCTAGTCGGCTTATTTAGTCTCTATAAATACTTTAAAAAACAACAGTACAATCCTGAGAGCGTATGGTTTCACCGTGCTTGGATGATGATGACGCCGCTTGGCTTTATCGCATTACTATCGGGCTGGTTTGTGACCGAGACAGGACGTCAACCATGGACCGTATATGGTGTGATACGCACCGCTGAAAGCATGTCACCGCTCGCAGCACAGCAAGTGGCAACCACGTTGATTGGTTTTATTGTCCTCTATATATTTGTCTTCGGTGCAGGCAGTTTTTATATTCTACGCTTGATTGCTCAAGGGCCAAAACCGTACGAAGATCCTGCTGAAGATAACTTCTATGAGCACTCAGTGACCGAAAGCCAAGGTCGTGCGCTCAGTGGCGATAGCAATCCTGCTGAGAGTACTGAAGAAGATATAGATGCTCCTGCAAACGATGCCGATGATGGAGGGTTACGCTAATGTTTAACTACGGTGATGTATTAGATTTACCTTTAATTTGGGGCGGACTTATCGCTCTATCCGTCTTTATCTATGTACTGCTTGATGGCTTTGATTTGGGCTGCGGGATTTTGTTTCCCTTTGCTGGCTCAGATAAAAACCGTAGCCGCATTATGAACTCTATTGCCCCGTTTTGGGATGGTAACGAGACTTGGCTAGTACTGGGCGGCGGTGGATTGTTCGCTGCTTTTCCAGTGGCTTATGGCATTATCATGACGGGTCTTTATTTACCAGTAACAGCGATGTTGTTTGGTCTTATCATGCGCGGTGTGGCATTTGAGTTCCGTTTCAAAGCATCGTCACGTCGTCATGTCTGGGATACGTTCTTTTTTGTAGGTTCAGTCGTTGCCACATTCTCACAAGGCATTATGCTTGGGGCGCTCGTACAAGGTCTTGAGGCAAGCAACCGCTTATATACTGGTGGGCCATTTGATTGGTTAACACCTTTCTCTATCGTCTGCGGCTTTGCCATGATCATCGGTTATGCCTTGCTTGGTTCCACATGGCTCATTATCAAAACTGAACATACCCTACAAGTCTGGGCACGCAAAGTTTCTGGCTGGATGCTTTCTGCTTTGATAGTGGCAATGATCGTTGTCACAGCGTTTATGTATTTTTCAGACATCAATGCCCTCGAAGGCTGGTTTGGCTTCCCAGGTCTACTATATCTAGCGCCTATGCCAATCATTGTTGTACTATTATTTTTCTTGATGCGTAAAGACTTAAGTGGTGAGCGCGAATATCGTCCTTTCTTGTTGACTGTGGCGCTGTTTTTGATGGGTTATATCGGGGTTTGCTTTGCCATATTCCCATACATCGTACCCTATCAGATGACAATTTATGAAGCAGCCGCAGCTGACACCTCACTATCCTTTATGTTAGTTGGTGCCGTCATAATGCTACCGATTATCCTGAGTTATACCGCTTTTGCCTATTATACCTTTAAGGGTAAAACGGGTCATGAGCATATGTACTAAGGGTAAATAAAGGATATAAAAGTGTGGTACTGCAAATATTAGCAGTGGCCATACTTTTTAGCTAAGCGCACTAACACGCATTGGGAGGCGAGCATGAAGAAGCTCAGTAAGAAACAGTCACAATGGGCATGGTTCATTGGGCTATATATAGCAGGGTTTGCCGTTATTTTTACGATTGCTCAATTAATTAAGCTGGCTATGGGTGTTTAGCAGCTATTGATTACACACTTACCCATTGCTATATAACGTAAAAAAGCAGCGCCGATTAATCGACGCTGCTTTTTTTTATAAGAGTGCTTATAGAAGGTTAATGAGAACTAAGCATCTTAATCTAAGCGCCTTGATGGTTATCGACACCATTGCTTTCGATAAACTCGTTTACCTGCGCTAAGCGTTCAGGTGTGCCCACATCTATCCAATTATCACAAATGACTTCAGCCGTAATTTGAAACTTTATCATCGCTTGCTTGAGCAATGGCGCCAACGCTGCTGGCTGACCTGAAACCAACCCATCGACCAATCGTGGTGACATCACACTAATGCCAGCAAAGGTATATTTGTCTGCACCATCAATCGGCTGTTCACTGGCTAAACCATTATTGATGGCAAAATCACCGCCGTTATTATGCTCTGGATTATCAATCAATAACAGATGTGCGCGCTGATCAGCACTCAGCTCATAATCTTGCAACTGCGCAAAATCATAGGTCGTCCATACATCTGAGTTCACTAAAATAAATGGCTCATCGCGTAGCTTGCCAGTTTGTAACGCTTGAAAAATACCACCTGCGGTCTCTAGAGGCTCATCACCCTCTACTGACCAATGCAATTTGACGCCATATTGCCTGCCATCACCCAGTATATCCATCAGCTTATCAGCCAGCCATGACGCATTAATCGTGATATCAGTGATACCAGCCGCTTGTAGCGCTTTAATGTGCCAAACGATAAGCGGTTGCCCACCCACCTCCACCAGAGGCTTGGGCGTATCAAGTGTTAACGGACGCAGACGCGTGCCCTTACCAGCAGCCAAAATCATTGCTTGGGTAATCATTGCTCGGTTAATCTCAGCCATGTGCGCTCCTTTTTTATTTTATTGGACTCTACATTCAGATTAAAACTTGCTGATATTTTAACGCAATTTATCAGATGAGAATTCGCGTCAAATGAAACTTGCAAGTGGTTCGTTCTAAATATATTGCTGTACGAACTTACTTTGATAAGCTGGCAGTATATTATCCCTGAGACTCTCATTAAACGGCGCTACTGCTTGTTGCATATGCTGGCTACCATGCGCCTCTAACCATTCTAATTCAAACATTAAATCACGCATCACCTTAGGAATATCCGCCAAATAGCGGTCTTTGCCATCTCGCTCAGACAAGCGAATAAAAATCCCCAACACTTTTAGATGTCGCTGAACGCCCATGACATTCATATCGTTTTCGAGCTGCTCTATGCTATCTGCAGTGGTCAAGCCCGCCTGCTTTTGCAACTGCCAAAAATCATTAATCCATGCAGAGACTTGGCTCTCTGGCCATTCTACATAAGCGTCTCGCAGCAATGATACTAAATCATAGGTATAAGAGCCGATGACGGCATCTTGAAAGTCAATCACACCTAAGCGCGAGCGATCCGCTTGGTCTTGCATTAGGTTGCGACTGTGATAATCACGATGGACGATGACTTGTGGTTGCTGCAAAATCTCTTTTATTAAGGCTTCTTTTAAAGTATCCCATATCGCTTTATCAAGCTCGACACCGATATAAGGTATGAACCAATCGCTAAATAAATCCATCTCACGATCTAATAACGCGGTATCATAATCTGGCAATTGATGTTGCGACTTTGCTGTTTCAACTGGGACAGTCTGTAGCGCGACCAACGTCTGCATTGCCAACTGATAATGCTCATCTATCTGAGCAGGCGTCGCATCAAGGAGCAGATGGGCGAACTCTACCGCACCAAAGTCCTGCAATACCAAAAAGCCTTTCGTCACATCTTGCGCGATGAGCGTCGGCACATTGATCGCCGGTGCCATCAGTTTAGTCACATTGATAAACTGGCGCATGGCGTCTTGTTCGTCCGCTGAGTCCATAACAATATAATGTGCAACATGCGTGTCATTACTGTTTGATAGCTGAATCCTATGGTATTGGCGAGCACTCGCGTCACCGGGTAGACTATCGAGTTTAAACGCTTGACCAGCAAATACTTGCTGTAACCAGCTCTCTAATTGTTGTAGACGGCTATTGAGTTTGGTATCGATCATATTAGGCTCTAAAATTATTTTATCAGTCATAATGGGCATCACAGGTTAAATATAAGTCGTAAACAATTAAAGTAGTGATAAGTCAGGCAAAACCTTGTTAAAATAGCGATGTCTTGAGCCAAAAAAACTGCGGTAGCAGGCGTATTGGGATATCATTCGACATCTAGCGCTGAGCATAACCTCAGCAACCATTCAAAAAACAGCTTGGCTATATTATAAATTTTGGTAAATAGTGTAGCTGATTTGGTTTTTTTTGACTATGATTAGTCGTCATTATATGTAAAACAGCCAAATTCTTAAGATAGCATTATCAATCAGTGATTTTTTAGTCGTTTATTAATCGACATACATGATTAATAATATGGTTAATAAATTCAGTATCGCAATCCAATAGGCTCTGCAATCATAGGTGTGCCCTTGTTATATTCTCCGCTTTACCAAAGCATCCGTTTGATCTTATTTGGTGCCTTAGGCTTGTCCAGCCTAAGTGTTAGTGCTGCGCCCAGCAATGCTGACACACAGCAAACTGAGTCGCTAATCACTGACAGTAGCACCCGTTATATCTCTGACGTTACACCTGATGCCAATCGCAGTAGTGTCCAAAAAGATAGTGACTATAATGATATCCGCTATCAAAATAGCAATAGTCAAAAGACTGACTTTCAGCGTAATACGTATCAACAGACTGCTACTGATAACAATACTTCAGACAGTAGTTTTGACAATACTTTTAATGAAAGCGCCTTTAATGAAAGCACCTTCAACGACAGCATCTCTAATGAGAGTGCTATTAATGAAATCTCCTTAGACAACCGTCCTCTAGAAATTACCGCCATTAACGAGAGTGATGATAAAGGTTTTGTACCAGCAGCAGATACGATTGCTACTACTCAGAATAATAGCACTGCCCTGCTTGCTGAAACCACTGTACCTAAAGCCGCACAGAAAACTAGTAAAGTTGATGTGAGTGATGAAAGTATTCAAGATAGTCTGCTGCGTTTAGCAGAGTTTTATGAGCTGACACCCGATACAGACGCCTCAACGTTAAACAATAGTGATAATGCTAACCAAGATGTCATTCAAAACGAGCTAACACCTACCCCGCAAACCATTCCAAAAGTGGGTAGAAACCTACAGTTATTACCGAATACCGTAGATAGCGCCCAACGCTGCGAAGGTCAATGGGTTTATCCAAAGAGCAACCCCAACTATCAACGTGCTGTCAATGAGGCGGGAGCAACCAATGGTCAGCCTGCACCAAACTTAAATGGTCTCCCGAATAATCAAGCGCCGCTGTTTTCAGAATCAGATTACGGTTATTACGATAATGTCGACTATGCAGAGCTGTCGGGCAATGTCATCATCAATCAGGGTACCCAGCAGATAGAAGCAGAAAAAGTCTTGTTAGATTTGAGCAATGGCATTGCCGCCGCTCAAGGCAAAGTCATGTTTACTGACCAAGCGACAGGCCAACAAGTGCCACGTAGCAACGCACTAAACCGCTCATCGAATAACGCCCAAGCCAATTTCACTGAAAAAGCATCAAAAGGTGGTCTTATTGGGGTCGCTGATAGCTTAAATTATAATACTGAAACTGGACAGTCAACAGCCAATGATGTGGCTTTTGCCAGTGTAGAACTGCAAGCTCATGGTTATGCCAAGCGCTTGAACAGACCGAATGACAATCAATATGAGCTAGATGATGTCATGTTCAGTACCTGTCCACCAACCAATCGCAAATGGCAGTTTGATGCCAAAAGCATTGATTTAGATACGGATACGGGTCGCGGCGAAGCCTATAATACCACTTTCCGTATCGCTGACGTGCCTGTGTTCTATTTGCCTTATTTCAACTTCCCGATTGATAATCGTCGCAGTAGTGGTTTTTTATTGCCGAATGCCAGTATCAGTAGTGAAAGCGGTCTTGAGATTGATGTGCCCTACTATTTCAATTTGGCACCCAATTATGATGCTACGCTGAATACCCACATTTATACCGATCGCAATCCTATGGTGTCAGGCGAGTTTCGCTATCTGACCGAAAGTTATGGCGAAGGTATTTTTAATGGTTCATATTTGCCTAATGACAAAGAATATAATGACGAAAACCGCTCTAGCTTCTTTTATGATCATTATTGGTCATCTAAGAGTATTCCACGCTTAAGTGGTGATGCAAAATACAGTTATGTGTCAGATTCAGACTACCTCAATGATTTCGATACGCTGGGTCTATCAGGCAGCACCATAAACTTACCACGCCGTGCGCGTGTCAATTACTATAATGACTATGTTGATGGTGAATTGAAGGTAGAAACCTTTCAAACTTTAGACGCTTTTACCAGTAATGGTAAACCCTTAGAAGACAAAGATAAGCCTTATTCAAGATTGCCGCAGCTCAAACTCGATTATCGACTGCCGTGGGCAAAAAACTTCGATATCACGGGTGTGAGCGATTCTGCTTACTTCAAAAAATCCATCGACGATGGCTCTGAGAATGAAAAAAGTGGCGGGCGAATTTATAATAAACTCAGTGCCGTTTATCCAATGGAAAAATCTTGGGGTTATATCAAGCCTAAACTAAGCTTGCAACATCTCTATACCTCTTATGATGAGGATAGCTTAGCCGACAATCAGCTGAGTGAGAAAGACGGTAGCCAGTCGGTATTTGTACCGCAAGCCAGTATTGATGCAGGTCTGCATTTCTACCAAGCAGGCTCGCCTTTTGGCGCATTCGACGATACCATGGGTGGATATCGCTTGCTAAGCCCTCGATTAAAATACACCTACTCACCGTACAAAAACCAAAATGATATTCCCAACTTCAATACTCGTATCGCCTCTATTAACTATGAGCAGCTATTTTCAGATAGCTGGTTTTTAGGACATGATCGCTTGCAAGATTTGCACTCTATCACTCCTGGCATTAATTATCGTTACATCGATGCAACGGGTGTGACACGTTTTGATGGTAGCATTGCAGAGCAGTTCTATTTAGATGATGGGCGTGTAACGCTTGATGATCAGCAGCCGGTATTTACTTCATCATCATCAGGCATGGTATGGGATACTAGCACTCAACCTTATAACAATTTTTGGGTTGATGTCAGCGGAGCACTGACCAACGACTACGATTTAAATTATATTACGACTGAATTACGTTATCAGCCGTCTGACAACAGCTTGTTCAATGTGGGCTATGTCAAACGCCAACGTGATGAAAACACCGATCAGCTGCCGCTCTCTGCTTTTACTGCATCGGCGGTCTTTCCTATCAATAACAGCTGGCGAATCTTGGCTCAAGGTCAATACGATTACAATCGTGATAAAGTCCTGGATTCGTTGGTCGGCGTTGATTACGAAGATTGCTGCTTTGGTTTTGCAGTTTATGGTCGTCGTTACTATAATGACTTAAATGTCAAAGACAAACCAACGCAAGCCATAATGGCAGAGATTAGATTGAATGGTCTTGGTAGTGGTAGCAGCCGCCTGACCCGCTTACTCTCTGATAAAATCTTGGGCTTTGAACCTGTCCAAACTGCTTGGAAAGACTAAGACCGTTCTTGTATAAATATTTGTACTATATATTTCATAACCCCGCTTGTAACCCTATTATAGGCAACGCTGTTTAATATTTGACTGTTAAAAGCATTAGATAGCGTTGACCAACTACCATCCGATGCGATGACATTGATGAGGAGCATCATGAGATTTTTTTCTTTACGTCAAACCAGCCGTGCTGTACTGCTACCTATGAGTGCCAGCCTAGCGCTTACATTGAGTGCCCAAGCTGCCACCGTTAAACCTGCACAAGCGCCTCAAGCAAATACCGCGGCTGCGCAGAATAACGTCAATCGTTTGACGCCAGCCAATAGCACAGACGGTATCATTGCTTTAGTCAATGAAAATGCTATCTTAAAGAGCGAATTGGTCGATGCTATCACGCAAGCTCAAGCACGCGCGCAAGCGGCTGGAGAACCTATTGCAAACTCAGCACAGCTACAGTCTGAAGTATTAAATGCACTCATCTTACGTGAGCTACAGCTATCCATGGTCAAGCGCGTCGGCCTTAACCCTGATGAAGCCACTATCAATCAACGCCTTGGGCAAATCGCGCAAGCAGAAGGACTGACTAGCATCTCAGCATTGCAGCAGCGTTTGGACGCAGCAAAACCTGGTAGCTATGCGGCGCTACGTGCGCAATTGATCGAAGACGCAGCCATTCAAGCCTTACAACAGCGCCAAATCGGTAGCCGTGTACGCATTAGCGAACAGGATATTGATGCATTTTTGGCCTCACCTGAAGCCAAGCGCTTAAACCAGAGTGAATATCAAACGATTCATGTACGAGTGCCTTACATGGATGATTACAGCCGACTATCAGAAGACCAACGCAATGAGGCGCTAAAGGTAGCAGAAGCCTTGCGTACGCGCTTGCTGGCACCAAACGTTGATGTCGCTGAAGCGGTCGCTGCCAGCCAAGGCAACTATCCTATTCCGCTACAAGGTGGTGATATGGGCTTTCATAAAGCCGCTTCTCTACCTACAGAGCTTTCAAGTGAGATTACCAAACTTGAGGTTGGCGAGGTCAGTGCACCATTAATAACACCTGAAGGCATCGACATCATTAAACTTGCTGACAAAAAAGCCAGCGATACCATGCTGATACCGCAGTGGCATACGCGTCACATATTGGTAAAAGTTGATGAATTACAGACAGACGCACTTGCTGAGCAAAAAATTAATGATTTGTATGAGCAGCTACGCAACGGTGCTGATTTTGCTGGTTTAGCATCGACCTATTCAGATGATCCCGGTTCAGCTGGCCGCGGTGGCGACCTTGATTGGGTGAGCGAAGAAGACATGATTGGTCCATTCGAAGCCATAATGAAAAACACGGCAGTTGGTGACTACTCTGCTCCTTTCAAAACCCAGTTTGGCTGGCATATATTGAAAGTCGAAGGCAAACGCCAACAAGATGTTAGCGATCAATATCGCCGCAACATGGCACGTCAAGCGCTTTACCAGCGCTTAGCACCGCAAGCCAAAGAAGACTGGCTACAAGAGCTACGCGCAGGTGCGTACATTCAAGTACTTGGCTAATTGCTGTAGGCATCGATAAGTCAAATATAATAATGCTTTGTCAAAAAAGGGTATATGCTAATGCATGTACCCTTTTTTTATTGACGTTTATTTAGGCTTTAAAAATAATCGGAATGTAATCTCAAATATGTAGCAGCACTCATAAGAATACCGAATAAAATCAATATAAATATTATCTATTTTATAAGCCAAGTAAGTTTGACATCACTATTCGCTTTTTGGACTGATATAAGATGGTATAGATTAAGAAAATTACACACAAAGAAAAGCCCCGAACCTAGGGCGATTGGTTCGGGGCTATGGCGCTTCATATTGTTGTTATTATTTCTTCCATGCTGACTCATCCTAAGTCATGAACAGTATCATATAAGACAGCGGGCTGACCTGTGCTTTTATTGATACTGTCTCAACACTGCATCCATGCGTATCCTTGTGTTGATGGTGGTATTGTAGGGTAATCAGTTTAATGCGACTAGAGGCTAAAGACCTTATTTAACGTAAGCATATGCTTACAGCCTTTTTTAAATTGCATCATACGATGATTACGACATTGGCAAGCTATTAACCCAGACTTCTCTGCTCTTCTGCATGTTCCTGTGAGACTTTTTTGCCTTCTTTCTTGCCTTCTACTATTGTATTATCTGTCTCTTTGATATCTTCCGCTTCTGCAGTAGGGGCATTTTTCTCTTGATTACTCTCCGCTTCTGGTTCGTATTGTAAAGTCGTCATAACAGGGAAGTGATCCGAGCCTATAGAAGGCATACGTCGAATATCTACTACTGTAAAGCAAGCACTATGGAAAATATGATCCAGTGCCCAGCGTAAAAATGGATAGCTGACATGAAACGTATTAATAAAATGTCGACCAATACGCGGGTCTAATAATCCTGATATACGTTGAAAACGTCGAGTCGTCTTTGACCATGCCACATCGTTGAGATCGCCTGCCAATATCGCCGTTTGCTCGTTTTCTTTGATGTGCTTGCCAACCATCAATAGCTCAGCATCGCGGGTGGTAGATTTATCCGCTTCCGTCGGACTCGGCGGCATAGGATGCAAGCAATACAACCAAATCACGCGACCACTTTGCAGACGCAGCTGGGCATGAATAGAAGGTATGTCATCGATCATCAAGTACTTGACTTCAGGATCAATCAACTCAAGCTTAGAATAAAGATGCATCCCATACAGATTGTCTAGTGGCACTTTTACGGTGTAAGGATAATCAGGTTCGATTTGATGGAGCGCTTTTTCCCATTTTTCATCGCTTTCTAGCGTAATTAAAATATCAGGCTGTCTTTGCTTCACCAAATCCACCAATTTTTGGGTGTCATCATTTGGCGTTAGTACGTTTGATACCATTATTTTTAGTTGATACGCCTGTCCTTCTGGCTTATCTTTTGCCTTTTGGACTTCTTTTTTCCATAGCTTGGTATACGGCAATATCATTCTCAGCTGAAAGGCCAACGTAATGCTTAAGACAATAAATAATAGCCACTGCCCTAGCTGCCACTCTGACCAAAACATCAGCATACCAATCCAAGCAATGACACCCAGTACCATGATCTGAATACGCGGAAATTCCACACCGCGCACCCACCAATTATCCAGTGGTATCCAGCCCCAAATCGTCACAAATGCAATGAATCCTGCTAGCCACTGTATGCTGTAATATAATAGTGAGAGATCCATAGTATGTATTAGCCGTCTATTAAGAGGATGATTAAACCAATCACTCTGCTTATTGTTAATTGGATGATAAAGGTTTGCATGGTTTGAACTGATGTCATGACATTGACAAAAATTAAAGGCGCAAGAAAAAAGTGTAAGTACCACACCGCATAAGCTAAACGAGTTTGACACAGCTCATTGTACTTTGTAGTTTTGGTATTAGCTGATTACTTTAGCATTTCAGGAGGATATCGCCTACTAATGACTATGGATTATTCGTTAACCGCCATAAAATATTACACTTTTAATCCGCCCATCATAAACAGGACTACGGACGAATTTTATTTTTTAAGGATATCTACTTGTGGCGAGTGAGGCATCGCCACTATCGCCGTTAGGTTAATAACTTAAAGTTATACTGAACATCATTAATAGTGTATGAAAAACCACTAAAAACGGCCAAAACGCCTTGCTTTTTATGGATAATCACGGCATTGTTATCGGCTGGCAATGCAACAAATAATTGTAAATAGGATTGAGTGTCATGAGTAATTTAACAGTAGGCTTGGTAGGCTGGCGCGGCATGGTCGGTTCAGTATTAATACAACGTATGACTGAGGAAAAAGACTTTGACGGTATTACACCCGTGTTTTTCTCAACTAGCAACGCAGGTGGTGATGCACCAAGCCTTGATGGTATTCAGACCGGCCAATTAAAAGATGCTCATGATATTGACGCACTAGCAGCTTGTGATGTCATCATTACCTGCCAAGGCGGCGACTACACCTCACAAGTCCATCAACCGCTACGTGATGGTGGCTGGAACGGCTACTGGATTGATGCAGCAAGCACCTTGCGAATGGAAGATGACAGCATCATCATTCTTGATCCAGTCAATCGCACTGTCATTGATAGCGCCCTAGCCACTGGCAAAAAAGACTTTATCGGTGGTAACTGTACGGTGTCACTGATGTTGATGGCGATTGGTGAGCTGTTTAATAAAGGCTGGGTAGAATGGGTCAGCGCCATGACTTATCAGGCAGCTAGTGGTTCTGGTGCTAACAACATGCGCGAATTAATCGCTGGCATGGGCGTGCTACACGATGCGGTCAAAGATGAATTGGCTGATCCTGCAAGTGCCATCCTTGAGATTGATAAAAAAATCGCCCAAACTCAACGCTCAGACGATTTTCCTAAACAGTACTTTGGTGTGCCATTGGCTGGTAGCTTAATCCCATATATTGATGTTCAACTAGAGAACAAACAGTCAAAAGAAGAATGGAAAGGTGGTGTTGAAACCAATAAAATCCTTGGTAATTCTGAAGCCGATAAGATTGCTATCGACGGTATGTGTGTCCGCGTGGGCGCGATGCGCTGTCATGCTCAAGGCTTAACCATCAAGCTCAAAAAAGACATTCCTTTAGAGGAAATTGAAGCCGCACTAAAAAACAGTGGCAATGAATGGTTAGATTTGGTCGAAGACGACAAAGAAGCCACCATGAATCGCTTAACGCCAGTGGCAGTAACTGGTACGTTGACAGTCGCACTAGGTCGCTTGCGTAAGCTCAATATGGGCCCTGAGTATCTAGGCGCATTTACCGTTGGCGATCAACTGTTATGGGGCGCAGCTGAACCATTACGTCGTATGCTGAATATTATTCGTGAGCAAAAAAACTAAGTTTATTTTCTTAAAAAGTCAGTACAAAAAAGACAGCAAATGCTGTCTTTTTTATGGGTACACCACTTCCCAAAAATTTGAATAATAAGTATAAAGGCAGTATCCATTGATACTAAGTGAATTAGGTCTGCCAATTATCTCTTTTTATATATGATACTATTTTGGCTGATAAGCAATCATCACTTCATTACGACGCAAAAACGGCAGCGTCCAAGGTGGATTATAGCGTGCCAGTTCAGGCTCGCCCGTTATAGTCAAATTTTGTGTTTGCATCCAAGATTGTAGCTCTTCCGTTTTAGTCGCTACTTTTTTACTGCCTGCTAACCCTGAGAACTTAATCACACCGTACGTTTGTGCAGGTAATTCTGTGATTGTAATGTTTGGATTATTGGGTTTGGGCAGTGTTTGCATCGTGTATTTACTGGGCATAGTAAATTGTACACGCCACTTCCCATCGTCTTGCTGCATACTTACTGGAGCTGTCATCGCGATTTTTTGTGACTCATCAACACCTTTTTTATTTTCAGGCTGCATTGTCACAGGTGCTGTCATGCTAATTTTACTACTGCCGCCCGTTGGCGCTGTATTATTGCCAAATATATAGTCGGCTAACACTTTAAACCCTTCGCGACTCGCTGAGTCTTGGTCACCACTCACCCATGTTTGCGCCACTAGCTGCTTGTCATAACGACGCAGCTCAAAGTCATCCATTTGTGACAATACTGTATAATTCGGCTCTTCGGTAGCCATAGCTGCTCCTGATGTTAGTAGTAAACCACTCAGTAATAAGTAGGTTGCCTTTTTCATATCGTGTCTCCAGCATCTAAAAGCAAGGTCTGGCGATTTTTGCTACCTCACCAGCTAATACTTTACCAATGACTCGATAACGCTGTCTGTATCTTTTGGTTATAGCCAAGCAACATTGGCCAGATATATCAGCGTCTCATAAACATCCATGTCCAAAAAAACCGCCAACAATGCTATAATTAGCACCATTTTCATAGCTTACATAGCGGTTATCATATGCAATTTGTCTTACATAAAACGGCCAGCGGCGAAACGCGCGCGCGCCGTGGTACGGTTCATCTCAATCATGGCGACGTACAAACGCCAGCATTTATGCCTGTTGGTACTTATGGTACGGTCAAGGGTATGCTGCCACGTGATATTGAAGCCATTGGGGCTGATATCGTGTTAGGCAATACTTTTCATTTATGGTTGCGTCCAGGTACTGAGGTCATCGATAAATTCGGCGGTTTGCATAAATTTATGCATTGGGATAAGCCTATCCTGACCGATTCAGGCGGCTTTCAAGTATTCAGTCTGGGTGCAATGCGTAAAATCACCGAAGAAGGGGTTGACTTTAAATCTCCTATCGATGGCGCTAAGGTGTTTTTATCACCAGAAAAATCTATGCAGATTCAGTATAGCTTGAACTCAGACATCGTCATGCAATTTGATGAGTGTACGCCCTATCCTGCCACTCATGACGAAGCCAAAAAATCATTAGAGTTGTCACTACGTTGGGGGCAGCGCTGTGTTGATGAGCATAAAAGACTGGGTAGCACTAATGCATTATTTGGCATTATTCAAGGCAGCATGTATGCGGATTTGCGCCAACAATCACTCGAAGGGTTGCTCAATATCGGCTTTGATGGTTATGCCATCGGCGGTCTATCAGTTGGTGAGCCAAAAGATGAGATGATGGATGTCTTAGACTACATCCCAGATGCGATGCCAGCAGACAAGCCGCGCTATCTGATGGGTGTTGGTAAGCCTGAAGATATTGTTGAAGCGGTGCGTCGTGGCGTCGATATGTTTGATTGCGTCATGCCAACGCGTAACGCCCGTAATGGTCACTACTTCGTCACAGGCGATACGGACAATGCTGGTGTGGTACGTATCCGTAATAGCCAGTATCGCAATGACGAAGGCCCATTAGACCCTGAATGTGACTGCTATACTTGCCAAAACTTTAGCCGTGCTTATCTCTACCATCTTAATAAGTGTAAAGAGATGCTAGGTGCTCAATTAGCGACTATTCATAACTTGCGCTATTATCAGCGTCTGATGCAAGGTATTCGTGACGCCATTGAGCAAGACAAATTTGATGAGTTTGTGAGCGAATTTTATAACAAACGTGGACAAACGGTTCCTGAGTTAAATCTACGCTAATCATATTTTTGAAATTGTTACACGTACAAAAAGGGCTTAAGAATTATCTTAAGCCCTTTTTGGTGTATTGCTTTTATTGTCTAATGATTTAAATTATCTACGTCACTATCAATATTATGCTCTCAACACTATTTCATCAAAACTAGCCCATTAACGAGGTTACAAATACCACGATAACGGCAACTGGTGCTACAAACTTAGCAACGATTTGCCATAATTGCCATTCACCATTAGACAGATTAAGCTCTTGCTGGATACTGCGTTGATCCATTTTCCAACCAACGAATACAATTGCGGCAAGACCGGTTAGAGGTAAAAGGAACTTACTCGTAATTTTATCCAATGCATCAAAGATACCATTACCCATAATAGTAAAGTCAGACCATAGGTTAAATGATAGTAGTGCTGCGATGCCTAATAGCCAAATAACCGTACTTGCAACGATGGTTGATACTGTACGACTCATCGGCGTACGCTCTTCTAAAAACTCAACCGTTGGCTCAAGCAATGAGATTGATGAAGTAATAGCAGCAAAAGTAATAAGTAAGAAGAACAACGTACCAATAATAGTCCCAGCACCCATGCTACCAAAAGCAATCGGTAAGCTGACAAAGATAAGGCCAGGGCCTGAAGCAGGGTCTAGACCATTGCTAAAGATGATGGGGAAAATTGCTAGACCAGCAGCCAAAGCAATAACCGTATCTAAAATCACAACGGTACGGGCGGTTTTTAGTAAGTTCACTTCACGACCCAAATATGAGCCATAAGCAATCATGATACCCATACCAATAGATAGGGTGAAGAAGGCATGACCCAATGCTGCAAGCATCACATCCGCAGTCAACTTGCTAAGATCGGGTGTGAATAGATAGGCTACTGCTTCGCCAAAACCACCATTTATCACGTTATAACCAACGATGACGAACAAAATCACGCCTAGTAATGGCATTAAAACTTTAGCCGTGGTCTCGATACCTTTGGTCACACCAATACCGACAATCAAAGCAGTAATAGCCATAAACACGGTATGCCAAATCGTTAACGTACCTGCTGAAGCTAACATAGCATCAAAGGTCGCAGCAATAGAATCACTGTCTTGACCAATAAAACTGCCTGTACCTGCTTTAGTAATGTAGTTGAGTGCCCAACCGCCAATCACACTATAAAACGATAGGATTAAGAAACCACCTAAAATACCTGACGCGCCAACAATGCCCCAATTGCGCGACTTACCTTCACTTGCTGCAACATCCGCAAACGTGTTGACTGGGTTCTTTTGTCCACGGCGACCAATCAGCCATTCAGCGACTAGAATCGGAAAACCTACCAGCGCGATACAGAATAAATAAGCGATAACGAAAGCTGAACCACCACTTTCACCGACCATATAGGGAAACTTCCATATGTTTCCCAAACCAACTGCTGAACCAACCGCTGCCAATACGAAGCCAAAACTTGAGCTCCACTGTGCATGTTCTTGTTTATTAATAGCCATTTTTTCCGTCCTCGTGCTTCAATTAATATCACTGATAATCTTCCTTGATTATCATAAATAGCCATTCAAAATATCGGGCTATTCAATAAACGCCTCAATGTGAGGCATCCAGCAACATTAAGAAAGAATTGTTTACAATATCGTAAAGGCTCAGTTTCTGCTAAGCCACCAAAAAAGTCAAGCGCTCATAAACATAAAAAGCCATAACAATTAGTTATGACTTTTAGTCATTTTATGTATAACTAACAAGAGTTTGGTCGATTAAAATAGTTTTACCCAATATACTTTTCAGCAAACACTAACCACAGTTTTAGCGCACCACACCACGGCGGCTTTTTTGTAGTGAGTCAATGAGCAATTGAATTTTTGGCTCTTTTGGTAGCAGCTCATTATTCAAAATTTCAAGTGCTTGCACGGTCGTCAAACCGGATCTAAAAATCGTACGATACGCTTGGCGTAACACATCAATAGTCTCTTTTGACCAGTCTTTGCGGCGCATTCCCTCCACATTGAGACCATGAGTCGTTGCTGGATTACCAGATACCATAGTAAAAGCAGCTACATCTTTTAGGATCAGACTCGCGCCACCAATCAAGCTATAATCATCGACAGTACAAAACTGATGGATACCTGAATTACCACCAATGATCGTGTGGTTACCGATAGTCACATGACCTGCAACGCCAACATTATTGGCCAATACATTATGATCGCCAATCACACAGTCATGAGCCACATGAGTGTTTACCATCAGAAGATTATGGCTGCCTATTTTAGTTAGCTCACTATCTTGTGCGGTGCCTCGGTGTAAGCTACAGGCTTCTCGAATGGTATTATGATCGCCAATCTCAAGCCACGTACGCTCACCAGCATACTTTAAATCCTGAGGATCCTCGCCAATGCTCGCAAACTGATAAAACTCATTGTGTTGACCAATACGCGTCAATTTGGTGACAACTACATGGCGATGCAAAACCGTGTGAGCGCCAATCGTTACCTCATCACCGACGATACAATACGGACCAATGATAGCAGTCTCATCAATCTGGGCGGACGGTGAGATGAGTGCTGTTGGATGGATCTGACTCATAATGTGGGCCTTTGTATGATCTGATGCGAGTAAATGGTAAAACAAATACAGCCAATTTAGTTTTATGAAAAAACCTAAGCATGGCTCTGCTGTTAAATACGAGGGTCAATTATAATGCTTATGACCCATTTTGACCTAATTCTTTAGATACTTTCTTTAAAGATTTAGGTCAACTATGGAGATAATGGCGATTAATAAGCGTTATTGTTCTTGGCGGGCAATCATTATTTGTGCACTGGCGGCTAACTCATCATCAACATGTACAGTGCAGTCAAATTTATAAATACCACGCTTCTGCATTACTGTTTTGGCACGAATAGTCAGCTGATCACCAGGAATCACTCGACGCTTAAAACGAACTTTATCAACACCTGCAAACAGATATAGATAACCATCTTCTGCGGTTAGACCGGCACTAATAAATCCGAGCACACCTGAAACCTGAGCCATGCACTCAACCATGAGTACCCCTGGCATAATCGGCTCATCAGGAAAATGACCATTGAAGAATTCTTCATTGATCGTCACATTCTTAATACCCGTAATGCACTCACCAGGTGTGCAATCAATAATCCTGTCGACCAATAAGAAAGGATAACGGTGTGGCAAATAATGCTTTAAAGTATGGTAAGTTAATGGCAGCGTAAGACCTTGTTCAGCTAAGCTTTTCATTTCTTTGTCATTTAAAATATCGATATCGGTGCCGCTCATAATGGTGCTTCCTTGCTATGTTTTAAATCGCTATGATTTTACTGTGTTTGTATATGGATTGATATTTGCGCTAATCACGCCCAAGCTGGCGAAAGCGTACAGCTGCCCGTCGCCAGTTAGCTGTCGGCATCGCAGCCGTTCCAGATGAGTATGAACCGGCGTTTTTGATAGATTTGGTTACCATGGTCATCCCAGATAAAGTGACATCATCGGTAATCTCAATATGACCTGTGATACCGACCGCACCGCCAATAATACAGCGCTTGCCTATACTGGTACTGCCTGCGATACCCGTTTGGGCAGCGATGGCCGTGCCATCACCGATACGCACGTTATGAGCAATTTGTACCAAATTATCAATAATAACATGATTGCCAATGACCGTATCATCGATGGCTCCTCGGTCAATGCAAGTTTGACTACCAATTCGTACATGGTTGCCAATCACTACTCGCCCTAACTGAGCAATACGTTCCCAACCAGTGGCACTAGGATCTTTGGTTGGTGCAAAACCAAAACCTTCTGCACCCACACTCACACCTGCGTGTAACCTCACATGGTCACCGATGACACAATCATGCCCGATCACCACTTGTGATTTAATGACGCCATCAGTACCAATAGTCGTATTTGCGTCGATCACTACATGTGCAGCAAGTGAGCTACGCGCACCAATTTGTACATAATCAGCGATCACACAAAAAGGTCCGATATTCACCTGCTCACCGATGACTGCACTATCAGCAATCACAGCACTAGGATGAATGCCACCAGACAGTGACTCACGAGCAAACAACTGGCTGGCACCAGCATAAGCTAAGTATGGGCTTGCGACGACTAACGCTATCGCTGTGGCGGGCACTTGGTCGCGATATTCTGCAGTGACCAATACAGCCCCTGCGTTACTTATTGCCAGACTAGAAATATAATGGGGATCAGCCAAAAAACTTAGCTGATTATGATCAGCCGTGGTCAAGCTACCAATACTACTGAATTTTTGACGTAACTGTTCAGCGTTAATTTCAGCCTTATTGGTAATAGGCTGACGCTGCTCAATCCGAGTGATAAGTTGCTCAATCGTTATCATAGTGACTATTATTATGACTATTATTATGAATAAGACAATCGCCAAGCTGAACAATCACCTTGGCGATCTACTGATATTTAACAGATGCTACGTTCATCTAAGTAACTGCTATCGGGAATGAGATGAACGCAAACAATCATGCTAAGTTAGAACGTATTACCAATCTGGAACTGAACTTTTTCAGTTTCATCGCCTTCTTTATCACCAATAGGTATAGCATAACTTAGTGAAATTGGACCAATTGGCGTATACCATGTTATACCTGCACCCGCACTAAAGCGCATACTATTGTCTTGTGTCAGCAGGGGCACACCCGTATCAGTACCGTCATTAGGATTGATAAAAGTACGATCTTCTTTATCGGTAGTATCAAATACTTGACCACCTTCAGCGAACAATACTGGACGCACTTGATCCGCCCAATCACCCTTAAACGGCATTGGCAATATTAGCTCACTACCGAAGCTGACTAGCGCATTACCACCAATGTCTTCGTCTTTGTAACGCACGTCATCATTTATGGCATCATAATATGTTTGTGATTTTGGCCCAAGTGTTGAGGCTTCATAACCACGTACGGAGCCATAGCCCCCAGCGTAGAAGTTTTCATAAAATGGCAAATCGTTACCATAACCAAGCTTGGTATAACCACGTGCGACCCAGTCTTTGTAGAAAGGATAATAGATATTGCCGCGATAAACGAGTTTTTGATAGCTAGCATCACCCAGACCAATGGTGCCATCGACCGTATGGCTCATGCCTTTGGTCGGAAACACTGGGCGATCTAAAGTACTATAGTCCCAGCCAAATAGCAGATTATAAGTATTGTAATCATTTTTGAAGCCTGTGCGTCCAGAAGCCTCATTTTCATCATTGACAAAGTTTTCAAACGTGCCGCCATCGTCAATAATTTGCTGTACGTTTGATATGCCTAAGAAGCGACCGCCTCGAACTGAGGTATTATCGACGTTCAAACCCGCACTCACGCGCTTGGTTTCATCAACAGGATAGCTATAGTTGAGCGTGGCACCATAAGAATCGGTGACATAGTTACTGACGTTTCTATCATCATATTTCGTTTCACGATAATAGGCACTAAGACCTTGTGAGACGCCATTCTCGGTAAAGTACGGATCAGTATAACCCAAGCTATAAGAATCACGGGTTTCTGAGCGCGATAGTGCCGCTTTCACACGGTTACCCGTACCCATAAAGTTGTTTTGTGTTAGATCTAACTGGAAAGTCACACCGCCGCTTTGCGAGTAACCCGCCGCAATAGTTGAACTACCAGAAGGCTGTTCTTCAACCGTATAGTTAATATCTACTTGGTCTGGCTGGTTCGGTACTGGTTTCACATCAACGTTGACGGCTTTAAAGAAGCCAGTACGCATTAGACGTGTGCGTGATAACTGTATTTTGTCACTAGTCGCCAAAGCACCTTCTAATTGACGCATCTCACGGCGCAGTACTTCATCTTGAGTTTTGATGTTGCCAGTAAAGTTGATACGACGAACATAAATAGGACGTGCAGGGTCGATGAAATAGTCGACATCCACTACTTTGGTATCATCATTGATACGTGGTACTGGTCTAACCTGTGCCAAATAATAGCCTTCATTACCATAACGACTCTTAAGTGCCGCGGTGGTTTCATCTAGCTTGGCTTGCGAGTATTTTTCATTGGGTGCAAAAGTCACCAACTCTTTTAGCTCATTATTCTCAAAAGTCGGCTTGCCTAAGAAATTCACTTCGCCAAACTGGTATTGTTCGCCTTCGCTCAGGCTTACTTCGATAAATACACTGCTCTTATCTTCACTGATATTGAGCACCGCATTATCTACTGCAAAACGCACATAACCATCGTTTTGATAAAGTGCTTTTAGATTTTCTAGACTGGCGGCCAGCTTTTCTTTGGCATAACGATCAGACTTTGACAGCAGACGTGTCCAAGACGACTCTTTTACCGCGAAAACGTCTTTGATTTCTTCATCACTGAAGTGTTTATTGCCAATGATATTAATATCGACCACTTTGGCAGGTTTGCCTTCAACAAAACGCACATCGAGCTTGACACGATTGCCATCAAGTAACGTTTGATCAACCTCGATATTGCTGTTGTAATAGCCTTGGCTGATATATTGCTGCTGTAGTTCATTGGCGACGCCTTGTAGCGTGGCTTGTTTCAGCACATTACCGACAGACAGACCAGCATTGTCTAGCCCTTGCTCTAGCCCTTCTTTTGGAATGAGCTTATTGCCCTCAAAATTGACTTCAGCAATCGTTGGGCGCTCAACGACATCAAACCGTAGCTGTCCACCTTCAACACGGCTTTGAATATCAGCAAAATTTTCGGTCGCATAGAGCGCCTTAATACTGGCTGCCAAACTACTGTCATTCACCGTATCCCCTACCGAAATAGGCAGAACCGGATAGAGGCTATCGGGGGTTAGACGTTGCAAACCATTGAAACCGATGTCAGTGACTACAAATTCTGCAGCCTGCACTGGCATACTCATCATCGCTACAACTAACGGCAACCCTGCCGCGCTCATAAATAAAGGCGTACGCATAAACACTATCCGTCAATAAAAAACTTGCTTAAGTTAAGTTAAAAAGCCCATATTGTCTAGCCCATTTCGCATGAAATTTAAGCTCACACGCGGGAGACTCAGAACACTTTATATAAAATGCATCACAAAATAAACTAAAAATTACGATTAGTACAGAGGCCAAGATACAAAGCATGCTACCTATTATGGCAATAATCAGTCCATGATAGGCGTAAAACCATTAGTATCTCGTGCCTTATCGATCATATTAGCGATTCAATAGTCAAAACAGCCGACTGATATCATTACCAATTGCTAACACCATGAAACCTGCCAGCAAGAGTAAACCGATATTTAGTCCAATCATTTGCACTCCTTCTGAAAGTGGCTTACCACGAATCAATTCAATAAGATAATATACAATATGACCGCCATCCAATACAGGAATGGGCAAAAGATTTAGTACAGCAAGACTCAAACTAATCAAAGCTGCCGTCGATAATACCATCTGCCAACTAATATCAAAACTCTGTTTGGCCACTTTGGCGATTGTAATCGGCCCTGACAAATTGTCCAAACCAATCATGCCAGACAGCATCTTGCCCATCGAGCTTACCGTCATGACGGCTAACTGTTCTGTCTTTTCAAATGACTTTACCAGTGACTCACCAGGGCCATAAACCATGGTAGTCTTATAAGCGTCAGGAATAACTATTTCGGACTGTGCCACCATAGCACCAATTTGCCCATAATCATTACCCAAATTGTCTTTTTTGCCTTGCGGCATAATCTGAAGCTGAACGGGCTTACCATCACGCAATACCGTGAAATTAAGCAGGGTTTCAGAACTATCGCGGATGATACGAGTGGCACTGATCCAATCTTTAATTTGTTGATCATTGATAGCAATAATACGATCGCCTACTTTTAGACCTTGGCGACTGGCGGCACCATCAGGGGTCAAATCACCTACTATCGGTGCAATATCTGGTTGCCATGGCAGCATACCAAAGCTGGTCAATGCATCTTTACCTTGCGCGCTGCCTTGCATAAACTGAGTTACGGGCGCTTGATAAGTTTTGATCGCATTATCATCTTGTGTCTCTGATTGCAGAGTAATACTAACATTATCTGTCTCACCCATCCGTCCAGCAAGGCGATAGTTGATGCCTTCCCATGTTTGTACCTCATGACCGTCAATCGCAACGATTTTGTCGCCAACTGGCAGCTGTGCCATGGCAGCAGGCGTATCAGGTAATACCTGCCCAATCTTGGTCGCCAGCTGCTCCGATGGCGTCATAAACAACACCCAAAACAGCGCAATAGCAATGACAAAATTCATGATAGGGCCAGCCGCAACAATCGCAATCTTTTTGAGCGGATGCTGACGATTAAATGCCAGATGTTGCTCAGCTTTTGCTACCTCGCCTTCACGCTCATCGAGCATTTTGACATAACCACCAAGTGGCAGGGCCGAAATACGATAATCAATACCGCTTTTTTTGCTCGTCCAGCCAAAGAGTTTGGGACCAAAACCAATAGAATAGGTCAATACTTTAACGCCGCAAAGACGAGCGACGATATAGTGCCCCCACTCATGTAAGGCAATGAGCGGACCTAAGACAAATATTGCCGCAAGGAGCGTTAATAAAAACGTCATGATCTTTTCTCAGTATGGTTTCTTAGCATCTTTTATTAACATCATTTTTTAACGACGCAGCTGTTGATACATTTACATCAACTTTGCCACAAGTTTGCCCGTAAGGTGACGCGCTATCTTATCAATTGCTAGAATATCTTCTATATCAGCCGTTTCATTTAATGGTGGTAGCTGTATATCATTCAAAGCATGCTCGTTGATATCAGCAATGTCAGTCAGGCGAATTTTCCCAGCCAAAAACGCCGCCACGGCAATTTCGTTGGCCGCATTTAAAACAATCGTCGCTTGTGTGCCCGCTTGCATCGCCTGTCTTGCCAAACGCAAACACGCAAATTTTTGCAAATCAGGCTCAATAAACTCCAAGCCGCTGAGCGCATATAAATCCAGTGGCTGCGAGCCGCTATCGATACGGTCAGGGTAACTGAGCGCATGAGCAATGGGCGTTTTCATATCTGGACTGCCAAGCTGCGCTAAATAGCTACCATCGCTATATTCTACCATTGAGTGAATGATACTTTGTGGATGAATGACCACATTTATTTTATCTTCAGACAAATCAAATAAATGGCAAGCCTCGATTAACTCTAAACCCTTATTCATCATCGTTGCTGAATCGACGGATATCTTTTGACCCATTGACCAATTTGGATGTTTGACCGCTTCAGCGACGCTCGCTTGCTGCATCTGCTCAAACGATTTTTGCAAAAATGGTCCACCAGAGGCCGTTAACCATAGCTTGCGTACACCATAATCTGATTGATGAATTTGGGTATTATCCTGCTGAATAGCCAGTGGTAAACACTGAAAAATGGCATTGTGCTCAGAGTCGAGAGGCAACAAAGTTGCGTTATGTGTTTTGACCGCATTGATCATTACCTGCCCTGCCATCACCAGCGCTTCTTTATTGGCGAGCAAAATACGCTTACCTGCGCGTGCTGCTGCTAAGGTAGAAGGCAGTCCTGCCGCGCCTACGATGGCAGCAACGACAGTATCCGTCTGCGAATCAGTTGCAATATCGACTAGCCCTGCTTCGCCACCTACCACATCGATATCAAGATTTGCTGCACGGAGTCGCTGGGCAAAATCATCGACTGCAGCGGTCGGTACGCTAACGCGTTTGGGCAAAAACTGATGGCAGAGTGCAAATAGTTTGTCTAAACGGTGATAGCCTGACAGAGCGTAGACGGTGTAAAGCTGTGGTTGCGCCGCTAATATTGCTAACGTGCTATCGCCAATCGAACCTGTCGCGCCTAGTACGGCGATGCGTTGCGTCATAACCATCGGTGCCTGTAAATGATACTCTAAAAAATTAAATAAGAAATCGATAAAACGTCTGATAAATAAGAGGTGAACGATATCAAGTGTATTGACTATAAGCAGCGATCAATCAGAGTAAAATACTTACTCAAATTAGTCATTCATCTTAACTACTGTAATTAGGGTCTGTTGAACATTCAAATATGGTACTGGCAGAGGCTATTTTTTAGACAATACGCAGTGAAATTTTTGACGCCTAGTCATTCTAGGTTAGACAATTTCGCCATGTATTAGCAAAAAATAGTCCTGCCCTGAAAGGCTGATGCTAAAACCCCTCCAAACGTTGTTGCCAACCTAACTAATGTCTCGACATTATCGTCGATTTACGCCTAGTTTGGTGCGATTTTAGCGATCAGCAGCCCTAATATTTGAATGTTCAACAGACCTTAATATATGAATCATTTTTTCAGTCCTAAACCACTATCAAACCTAACTGCTGTATCGCCCAAAACCCAAGCGCAAATATCGGTGTGGCAGATAGCAGCGAGTCGATACGGTCAAGCACTCCGCCATGCCCTGGCAAAATAGTACCTGAGTCTTTGACATCAGCGCGGCGCTTAAGCATCGACTCAAATAAATCACCAAGTACCGATGCTAAAATGGTTAACGCTGATAGTCCTACAAATACGACTAACGGCACACCAGTCAGTTGTAGCTTAAACACACTGATGGCAATGACCACGAGCAAACCCGTGACAAGGCCACCGGCCAGCCCCTCCATGCTTTTATTGGGTGAGACATTTGGTGCCATTTTGCGACGACCAAACTTACGCCCTACAAAATAAGCGCCACTATCTGCGCACCAGACCAATAGGAACACATAGAGCAACCACCATGCTGACAGTTGCCACAAATAAAACATAGCCGTAATCGATGCGGTCAATATCACCGCACCCATCAATGCCAATTTTTTACCATACCAGTTGGTATGAGTCGGGAAAACTCGCACCCAAGACAGCGCCATTAGCCATATAGCCAGTGAAGCCACCCACCAAAACAGCCATGTCACTTTAAACATGAGTGATACTAGGGTCAATACCAAAACCAATAGCACAAACAGCGCAGGCTGACGCCACTTAGGCATCAGCTTAGTCCATTCATGAGCGGCGATAATGACACCAATCGCTAACAGCGGTGCAAATAAAATAGGGGTTTGGCTCGCAAACATTGCAATACCAACGATAATAACGAGAACAACTGCCGTCTTAATTCGTTGCCACATAATTATTGAGCCTTATAATAATGAAAAACGCATGGTCAAAAAGTGCATTATAGCAGCTAATCTACAATAGCCTATTAATAGCAATTGACACTCATTAATGCGGTTTATTATTTCACAAACAAGCAATATTAACTACTTATACGATAGCGGCTTTGTAAGAGCTCTTTCCTTTACAAAATAATCGGCAAACACTTAACACAATGAACGTATTAACGACAGGCTTGCTCTATCACTATCTGCTCACTGGTTTTACCAAAACGGCGCTGCCGCTGAGCGAACTCTGTTACCATTGCTGCCAGCTCATCTGCTGCAAAATTCGGCCATAATGTCTGGGTAAAAAATAGCTCGGCATAGGCTGACTGCCACAATAAAAAGTTAGATATTCGGTACTCACCGCCCGTGCGTATCAGCATATCTACTGCTGGTGCATCTGCTAATTGTACATAGTTACCGAGCAATTCTTTATTAATATCATCAGCACGCAACTGACCAGCCTCTACTTGCTGCGCCAGCTGTTTTGCTGCATGGGTAATATCCCATTGCCCACCATAACTGATAGCGATGACCAGAGTCATAGCTTCAAAGTCTGCTGTTTTTGCTTCAGCGTCCGCCATTAATGCTTGCAAATCATCACTCAGCTGACTGCGGTCACCAATAAAACGCAGACGAATACGATACTCATTCATGCGTGGTATTTGCTCATGAATGGTTGAGGTTAACAGTTGCATGAGTAGTGCCACCTCACTGGGCGGGCGTTGCCAATTCTCACTAGAAAATGCAAATACCGTTAATACTTCGATACCCGTATTAACGCAATACTCGACGATAGGATCGAGTGCATCTTTGCCAGCTACATGCCCTTGGCCTTTGCCCAAATCATTGGCTTTACCATAACGATTATTGCCATCCATGATGATAGCGATATGGCGTGGAAGAAGATCAGGAGCCAAAACGGCTGAAGTGGACATAGGCGAAAGTGCTTATTGTTAAGGTAAAATAATAATAACGGGTGCGATAACGATTAGAAAGCGTCATAACCACAATTCACAAACTTATCATAAACCCGTCTATAGGCGTGATTTAGTTTGCAAGATAGCGCTTATAAAATACAGACCGTATCCGATTAATATAACATTGACACTATTATCGGTACCATCTACACAATAATAAGCAGCCAATAGTACTGACAGATTGGCTGCTTATTATAAGGATATGACGTAACGGGTTTTTGTCTTACACGATCGAAAAACCAGTGTTTTAAACGTCCATCAAATCGGTTTCTTTTTTGCTCAAACGGCTATCAATCGTCTCGATATACTTGTCAGTGATTTTTTGAATCTCGTCACTGGCACGGCGCTCGTCGTCTTCTGAGATCTCTTTTTCTTTTGCCAATTCTTTGATGTCATTCATCATATCACGGCGAATATTACGGATAGAAACACGGCTACTTTCTGCTTCTCCACGCGCAAGTTTTTGCATGTCACGACGTGTTTCTTCTGTCAATGCAGGCATCGGCACACGAATCACATCAGCGGTCACTGGGTTGAGACCCAAATCTGCTTCGCGAATGGCTTTGTCAATCGCTTGTACCATGGTACGGTCAAACGGCTGAACCATCAGCGTACGTGAGTCTTCAACGTTGACACTAGCCACTTGGTTAAGCGGGGTATCAGAGCCATAATAGCTGACCATCACACCTGATAGCATACCTGGATGCGCACGACCTGTACGGACTTTACTAAAGGTGCTTTCAAGCGCTTCCAAGGTTTTTTGCATACGCGCTTCGCCGTCTTGCTTAATCTCTTTGATCATTAGATATCCTTATTTATCGCTGTCGATAAATCATTCATTTGTTAGTAAATATACGGGTGTTCACTACTAATTATTAACGACTGGCAGTTGTTAGCAACTGGCCTAATTTTAATGACTGGCATTCTCGTATTAATATTTAGGGTATTCAGGCAAATCAGTGATAAACGCGTGTGCCTTCATTTTCGCCCATGATGACGTTTAATAACGCATTAGGCTTGGTCATATCAAACACTTGTAGCGGCACGTTGTGCTCACGGCATAATGCAATGGCGGTTAAATCCATAACGCCAAGCTTTTGCTCTAACACTTCATCAAAGGTCAAACCGTCGTACTTGACCGCGTCGTCATGTAAGCTTGGGTCTTTGTCATAAACGCCATCAACTTTAGTGGCTTTTAGAATTAAGCCAGCTTCGATTTCAATACCACGTAAGCAAGCAGCCGTATCAGTGGTAAAGAAAGGATTGCCCGTACCAGCAACAAAAATACATACTTCGCCATTTTTGAGATAGCGAATGGCATTGCGACTGCTATAGCTTTCGGTCACCTCACCTATCGGCAAGGCTGACATCAAGCGGGTTTTGATATTACGGCGCTCAAGCGCATCACGCATGGCAAGACCGTTCATGACCGTTGCCAGCATACCCATCTGATCGCCTGTGACGCGGCCGACTAGGCCTTCTTGTTGCAACTGCGCGCCGCGATATAAGTTACCACCGCCGACCACGATACCCACTTGAACGCCAAGACCGCGTAAATGGGCGATAGACAAGCTCATCTTATCGAGCACTTCGGTATCAATCCCCATCTCTTTGCCACCAGCTAAGGCTTCACCAGAGAGTTTCAACAAGATACGAGAGTAACGCGGGTTTTTGTCAGACATGAGGTCACCTTGTTAGCATTAAATTATAATTAAAATGAGCGGTAAAACACAAATAGAGTTTGCCTTCGAATTTACCCGAAGTGTCATCACCGAGGTGCTATAAGAAACACCGCAACTAATGACAAACGTGTAAAAAGGCTAAATTGCGCTAATTGTAGCAAAAACTGCCCGCGATTGGGCAATTTTCATGCGCCTATTACAGTGACTGCTTAGCCTTTGTAACTGGCAAACAAATCATACTCGCTAGCGTCGTCAATAGTGACCGTTAAGAATTGCCCGACTTTAACTTGAGTGGTAATCTCATCAACGTAGACGTGACCGTCAATCTCTGGTGCGTCAGCGTAGCTACGGCAAATCGCAATGCCCTCTTCACTATCGATTTCATCGACCAATACCATCAAAGTTTTACCAACTTTCTCTTGTAGCTTTTGCGCTGAGATGTCTTGTTGTAGCGTCATCAAACGCTCATAGCGCTCTTGCTTAATCTCTTCTGGCACATGATTTGGCAGATCATTAGCCACTGCACCTTCGACTTCTGAATAGGTAAAGGCACCAACACGATCAAGGCGAGCTTCTACTAACCAATCAAGCAAGCATTGGAAATCTTCTTCGGTCTCACCAGGGAAGCCCACAACGAAGGTTGAGCGAATGACGATATCAGGGCAAATCTCACGCCACGCTTTAATACGCGCTAAGGTGTTTTCGCTATGCGCTGGGCGTTTCATCGCTTTTAGAATGCGATGGCTGGCATGTTGAAACGGAATGTCGAGATAAGGCAATAGCTTCTTCTCGCCCATTAGCTCAACCACTTTATCGACATGCGGATACGGATAGACATAATGCAAGCGCACCCAAATGCCTAAGTCATTTAAGGCTTGGCACAAGTCATAAAACTTCGACTTCAGCGGCATACCGTTCCAAAAACTGGTCTTATACTTTAAGTCCAGTCCATAAGCAGAAGTATCTTGCGAGATAATAAGCAGTTCTTTCACGCCAGCATTTTTCAGTGCCAGCGCTTCATTCATCACACTGTCAATCGGACGTGAAACCAAGTCTCCACGTAAGCTTGGAATGATGCAGAAAGTACAACGATGGTTGCAACCTTCTGATATTTTTAGATAAGCATAATGGCTTGGGGTCAATTTGATACCCGCCTCATTAATCAAATCTATTTTTGGATCATAGTTGGCGTCCAGACTGCGGTTGGGTCTAGGTACATGCTGCGCCACCGCCGTGATCACTTCGTCATACGCATGCGCGCCAGTCACGGCTAACACGGCTGGATGCATTTCACGGATTTTGTCCGCTTCTTTGCCCAAGCAACCTGTGACGATCACTTTACCGTTTTTGCTAATCGCTTCGCCGATGGCATCAAGCGACTCTTGTACCGCGGATTCAATAAAACCGCAGGTATTGACCACGACTAGGTCTGCACCCTCATAATCACTGGCGACCTGATAACCATCACGGCTGAGTTCCGTGATAATGCGCTCACTATCTACCAGCGCTTTTGGGCAACCTAGTGACACAAACCCAATCTTTGGTGCTGAGTTCACTGGCGCATTAATAGTCGCTAACGTTGCATCGCTGCTTTGCTCAATGCTGCGGTTTTGATTGTGATTGGCTTTATGATGGTAAGGTTGGGCAGTGTTTGCTTGACTGACATCTGCCTGATTATCTTGCGCTATATTTGGCTTAGCAGGATTAAAAACGGTGGCAGTGTCTTTTAACATAGAATCTGTTGGCGTAGAAGTTGACGGTGAGGTAGTAACAGTCGTATTAACCGACTCGGTAGAAGTGTTGGGCATGGCTGACCTTGCTAGAGATAAATTGGCTGTGCGCATTGTACGTTTTTTTTGCAAAAATCGCCAGTTTTGCCGCTCTATAGTGTTGATTTATGGTTAAATATTATATCGCATATTCTTTTATTCTAGGCAATAGCCATGACAACCCATTTGATACCTACAAAACCAACACCTGACTTAGCATTTATGTCACAGCATTTGTTCACAGCTATTTTATGGATCAATGATGACTTATCTATCACTTGGCTAAATGCCCAAGCCGAACAACTCCTCGCTATTAGCAGTGGACGCTTACTGGGTCAGTCTATATTGACACTGCTTGCATCCGAAGAATTGAAATCAGCCGATAGCAAGCATTACAGTGATAACAATATAACTGTCGATAAAAGTAGTGGTGCAGATATCCATGAACAAACTTGCTCTTTGAAGGAAAGATTTCAGCAAGCAAAGCAATATCAACAACCCTTTATCGATCATGATCACCTTATCAACACACCACTGAATGGTAATTTATTATTCTCAGTCGATTATAGCGTGACCCCTGTCATTTATGAGCAGCAACCTTATTTTATTATTGAGATGTGGGGCAAGGATCGCCAAAGTCGCATCTCAGAAGAGCAACGCCAGCAGCAACAATATAGCGTCGCCCGTCATATGCTACGCTCGGTTGCTCACGAAATTAAAAATCCGCTTGCTGGTATCCGCGGTGCTGCACAATTATTACAGCGAAAATTTATCAAATTCAGTGACACGGCTACTTCTAACTATCAACCTTCTGCTGTTACCGCCTATCCAAACTCTATATTAAATAATGATCAAAACCTACAAAAAACCGCTGTAAAACTGCGTAATTATACCGATATCATCATCTCAGAGACGGACCGTCTAACCCATCTTATCGGGAAATTCCTTGGCTCCAATCAATTACCAAATTGGCAAACGCTAAATATCCATGAGCCACTGGAGCATGTTTTATCTTTGGTCGTTAATCAATATCCACAAGTGACCCTACAGCGCGATTATGATTTGTCATTGCCCGAGTTATGCGCGGATAAAGATCAGCTGATACAGGTATTTTTAAATTTGATTAATAATGCCTGTGAATCGATGACGGAGTTTGAGCAAACGCTGCAGCAAAGAGAATTGTCCGAGCCTAAAGCTCGACAACCTGTCACCTCACAAACGAGCAATAACGACAGCATCAGTTATAAGCCTACGCTGCATATTCAAACCCGAATTGCTTTTCAACATACCATTGCTGGGCAACAGCACAAGCAAGTCCTCCAAATCAACATTACCGATAACGGCTCAGGCATCGATCCTGCACTGATCGGGCAAATATTTTTCCCGATGGTGACCAGCCGTGCCGCAGGGACGGGGCTAGGATTGTCTATCGTGCAAGATATCATCAGTCATCACCGTGGTATGATTGATGTGAGTTCTCAGCAATCAAAAAGCCTGAACGACAGCCTTAAAAATGACCATAACCATCAACACACCAGTTTTACGCTGTACTTGCCTTTCAATCAGCCAGCGCCCAATACTTAAAAACCTTGAACCAACCTATGAAACAATAACCCTGAATCACTTGCTTATTAGGCCTGATAAATGACTGCATATAATGACAAAGCCACACCTAACAGCGACAATCAAGGCTCTGCCCAAACATCAGATAATCCAGCTATACGAGAATCTGATAACCACGCTATAAAAGTCACGGTCAATAATGCGCCTGAGGATAACCCTGCAACTTTATGGCTCATCGATGACGATGCAGCATTGCGCTTGGTGTTGGCAGATACTTTTGAGGATGCAGGTCTAAACGTTATCAGCTTTACCCAAGCGCAAGCAGCGTGGACACGCCTCAACGATATTTTACAACAGCAGGAATCAGCCGCTCAGTTGCCCGATGTGATATTGACCGATATTCGTATGCCCATGATGGATGGTTTGTCTTTTAGCGATTGGGTACATGAGCACTTCCCTAAGCTGCCCATTGTCATTATGACGGCGCATTCCGACCTCACTTCTGCTATTAACAGCTATCAAACAGGTGCTTTTGAATACCTGCCAAAACCTTTTGACTTGGATGATGCCGTCGTAACGATTTATAAAGCCATTAATTATCAGCCCAATATGGCGGTAGCAAACTCTACAGCTGAACCTGCTCCGAAGACCATCACTACAAATTCATCAGATACTTTATCCAATATACAGGTAAAACCCTATACCGATACCAGACCCAAGCTTGCTAGCAAGGCTACTCTGGTCAGCAAAACCAATAAAACATCCAACCATAAAACCAACGTTAAAACTACCATCAGCGCCAATGACAATCCAAGCGGCATCATTGGGCAATCACAAGCGATGCAGACGGTGTTTCGTGCCATTGGCAGATTGGCGCACTCACCCATTACCGTCTTGATTACTGGTGAATCAGGAACTGGTAAAGAATTAGTCGCCAGTGCTTTGCACCAGCATTCACCGCGTCACCAGCAACCTTTTATTGCCCTCAATATGGCCGCCATTCCACATGATTTGATTGAATCTGAATTATTCGGTCATGAAAAAGGAGCATTTACTGGTGCGACGACGACGCGACAAGGTCGTTTTGAGCAAGCGGATGGTGGGACATTGTTTTTAGATGAAATTGGCGATATGCCTTATAGCACCCAAACTCGGCTGCTACGAGTACTGGCCAATGGTGAGTTTTTTCGCGTAGGTGGACAGCAGCCGGTCAAAGTGAATGTACGCATCATTGCCGCTACCCATCAAAACTTAGAAGAACTGGTCAAACAAGGCAAATTTCGTGAAGATCTGTTTTATCGCCTTAACGTTATTCGTTTGCCGTTACCACCATTACGGACACGACCTGAAGACATTCCAGCATTAGCCAACTACTTTATGCAGCGCGCGGCTGAGCAGATGAATAGTGCAGAGAAACAGCTACATCCGACGGCGCTACATATCATGCAGGCTTTTGAGTGGCGTGGTAATGTTCGCCAGCTTGAGAATGTCTGCCTTTGGTTGACCGTGATGGCCACAGGCGACACAGTGATGGTGGATGACTTGCCACCAGAGCTACTTGCTAACCTCTCATCTGATTTAGAAGCGTATCAAGAGCAAAGTCTACCCTCACAAGCTATGATTCAAAATGACCAAATACGCTCTCATTCCCATCGTTTAAGTTGGCAACAAGCATTGGCTGCTTGGGCTGAGCAATCTCTACAAACAGGAGAAACCGATATTTTGCAAACGGCAACCCCTGAGTTTGAACGCGTTTTATTGACAGCAGCGCTCAACCATAGTGGTGGCAAAAAGATAGCAGCCGCCAATTTACTCGGTTGGGGACGCAACACCCTAACACGCAAATTACAGCAATTAGATATTTCTTCAGAAGAAGGACAAAAGAATCATTATTAAAACTGCAAACCCATAAAATTAAATACCATTAATATCAATAGCTTATAAAAATAAGTGAAAATAAATGATAAATATTTAAAAATAAATGCAAATAGGGGTTGCCAAACTTTTCAAAATCTATATAATAGCCAACCACTGAGACGCACTACCGAATCAGTTAACTATCTAGATAGCGTTTGAATTTAATCGCTTTTGATGATAGAGTAACGAAAATGGGGCTGTGGCGGAATTGGTAGACGCACCAGATTTAGGTTCTGGCGCCGCAAGGTGTGAGAGTTCGAGTCTCTCCAGCCCCACCATTTTCGGATAGTACATCTTAGATCAAATATTAAAACCTGCCTTTGAGCAGGTTTTTTTGTGTCTGTTCTTTTTGTATTTAGAGTTTTACGGATTTATATTTTCTGATTCATTACCTATCAATACTTTCTAAATCTAAAAGTATCTGCTCCATATTTTGATACCTTCTCTCCACCTGCTTTGCTAATGCTTTATCAATGATACCTTGATAGTGACTATATTCTATCGGTAATTTTGGAATAGGCTGCTGGCAGTGCTGAATGGCCCAATCTGTCATGGACTGATTACTTTGAGGGTCTATATTAAATGGTCGCTCACCTACTAATATCTCATACATCATGATGCCAAACGCATAAATATCGCTTTGTACTGTTGCACTCTGTCCCTGCCAGCGCTCAGGGGCAAGATACGCTGGTGTACCAGCAGGACTTGCCAAACTAGGGGTGTTAAGACATTCTGCTAAGGCAAAATCGGTTAACCATAAATCAGCCTTGATACTGCTATCATCCGCATGATTTGGCAAAAAATCATCTAGCAAAATATTACTGGGCTTAATATCATTATGTAACCAATCGGCGCTATGTAGATTGGCTATGCGGTGCGCAGACTGCATAATAAAATGATGCTTTCGTAGAGTGGTCAATGACGAGTAATTTCGAGCGTTAAGCTGAGTTGCCAAGCTACCATTCAGATAATACGGCATAGTAAATATAATCAGCTGCGAAAACTGCGCTAATACTTGAACTGTTAGACTTTCATAAGCTAGTATTGGTGGAGCGATAGCAGAATGACTGTCTTGAAATCTCTTTTGATTGGTTGATAAATTATTGATAGATTTTAGAACATTAGCTTCAAGGGTTAAGCTAGCCAAATTTTGATTGGTAGCAGCCGTTAACTGCCATTTAATCATCACTCGACCAAACTGTGGATGCTGGGCACGCGTCAAGCCTTGGTAGTCATTCTCGTTATTGTTACTTTGCTGGCTGATGCGCTGATGTGATATCTCGCTATAATTCAAGCTTGAGAATAATGTAGTCAATGTTGGCAGAATTTGCTGAGCTTGCATTTGTAATGCTTGTTTCAAAAACGCTCGTTCTGTACCTGTGTGTTTTGCACCCGCTTTTGCATTAGAAGAATTACTGGCACTATGTTTCATGGTAAAGTGATACCTCTATATAGCTAGTATGCCGAACGTCATTTTAATTTTTATGAGCGACTGAGTATTATGCCCCAATCCACTAAGCCTGTTACGAATTACGCCCTGCCTGACCATTTATTGGATTTACTCGGACAGTATTTACAAGAGCAAGTCACACCCATTATCGAGATTGATCCTGCTCAACTAGCCTATCGCTGGGTCAGTGGTCATAATGGACATTTAGAGCCATTGGCAGTTAACTTATTTTTAAGTTTAGACGACCTACATGGTATCGATATCCAAAAGGCAAAACTGGTACAAAACACGCGCCAGTTTCTAAAGGGTCATCCTGCCAATCATGTCTTAATGACAGGGACACGTGGTGCAGGCAAATCATCGCTGATTCGGGCATTGCTACAAGCCTATCATAGCGAAGGACTGCGCATTATTGAAATTGCCCGTGATGACCTGCGAGTGCTTGATAAAATACGCGCCGCCATTAATGCGCTACCAGCGGATTGTGGTTGTCACTATGTGGTCTACTGTGATGACTTAGCATTTAACGGTCAAGACGAGAGTTATCGGACGTTAAAGAGCGTATTGGACGGCTCGCTAGATTCGGAGCAAGACAAGTTATTGGTTTATGCTACCAGTAACCGCCGTCATCTGTTGCCTCAGCTGATGAAAGACAATGTCAATATTTATAACGGTCAAACCGATGAAGTCAATCCTTATGAAACTATTGATGAGACAGTATCGCTGTCTGATCGCTTTGGTTTATGGCTGTCATTTCATCCAATGGATCAAAACACCTATTTACACATCGTGCACCATTATTTATCACTTTCGCCAAACCGTAGTATAGATAATACGAATGACGTTAAAGCAAATGACGCTAAAGTAAATGATAATACAGCAAGTGACACTCAAAAAGTTGGTGTCGAAACAACCAACAATACACTACCTGATAATATCAGAGCAGCAGCATTGCGCTGGGCATCAGAGCGCGGTGGACGTTCAGGACGAGTGGCATATCAGTTTAGCCGCTACTGGATAGGACAGACACGATTAGCAGCTGAAGACAGTCAGTCGTAAAACTTAATGAAAAGTTATTTTTATGACGGCGCTCAGCGCTTAACGACCGCGTGCAGACCCTAAATATTGTACGCGGCTACTCTTCGTACCGTCTTCCAAATCAACTGCACCATTTACCATATATTGGTCAAAATCGACTGCCAGCCATAGATTGCCTTGATAGACACTTTGCGCATCTAAGCGAATATATGCCATATTTGGCGTTTCGCTATCTGGATTATCAAAGCCCTGATAACGAGCGCTAAAGTGGGTCAAAATGATATTTTTCAGGTTCATTTTTTGCGCGAATGTACCCACCACATGAGCGCTGCTATGCATGGGGTCAAAGTCAGGGTTTCTGGCTTGAATAGCCATCATGACCTCGTGCGTATAAGTGGCCTCATGCACCAACAAATCCGCATCCATAACCGCTGTGCTCAAACAGTCTGGCGTATCATTGTCCCCTGCTACCACCACTTTTGTCCGCTGCGTCTTATTATTGACATAGTCTGCTGACTGCAAGTGCTGACCATCTTTAGTGATGACGTCTTCGCCTTGTTGTAGCTTGCCCCACAGCGCACTTGCTGGGATACCATTTGCTATGAGCTTGTCCGTGTTAAGAGTGCGACGGCTGATGGTTTGCGTGATACCGAATCCATGAGATGGCACACGATGTGATAAGGGATAGACGTCTATCATAAGCTGATGTTGATTATCCAAGTCGATTTTTACTTTACCCTTATTATCTTCTTGCGATAACAAATCCTCTATCGACGCAAAATTGAGAGTAAAGGGCAGATATAATTCAGTATGTAGGATAAAGGCATCAAGCAGCGCCGAGATGGCTTTTGGTGCAATGAGCGTCAGTGGCTCACTGCGACCTGACATCGCGGCACTCGCCAGCAATCCTGGCAGACCATAACAATGGTCGCCATGGACGTGCGTAATACAAATAGCCGTTAATTGACGTAAGGAGAGCTTGGTATACAATAGCTGCTGCTGTGTGCCTTCCCCGCAATCAATCAATAGCCATGGGCGCGACTTTTTATTTTGACTGCCTTGCTGTGACCCAGAAGTATTAGGATTCAAGCATTCGATCGCCAAGGCGGTCACATTACGTTGTTTGGTTGGCACACCTGCGGAGGTGCCCAAGAAGGTTAGCTTTAACATAGACAAACTCTTTTAGCTAATTCCTTATTTTCTATGACGACTGACATAGCATGGTTCTTTGACCTTCAATCATTTTCCCGCCATTGGCCGTACATTCACTGACCATATTAGACTCATAAGATTTCCAGCCGCCATAAAAGCTGGCAATGCATAGAATCACTACGAGCAATTTTTGTGACCATGCTTTAATGGATACTTGCTGGCTATGCACATTACCGTCAGCAGCAATACCAGTATCGGTATTTTTGTTATTTGATTTATTCAGCTCTGTCATTTTTTATCCTAAAAAAGGTTTTGTCTATAAATAAACAAAACCTTTCGTTTTAATATCAAATTAGTCATTTATTAACGATTAAATGCGCCTCGTTTAGAACTGCAAACGACCGCCCTTTTCTTCTGCACGCTTAAAGGCATCGCGCTCTTCACAGCGTTTTAGCCAGATTAAGATATTAGCATATTTACTGCTATCTAATCCTGTACCAGCATTGGCACCCACAACTGCAAGATGCATTTGGATATCAGCGGCACTGAATGCTTCACCAGCGAACCAGTGACTATCTTGTAGCTGCTTCTCCATCAGATTTAAGTTATTCACTATATTATTATTGATCATTCCATCTTCAACTTGTTTGCGAATTCCTTTACTTATCGGCTTGATCAGCATGGGTGATCGTTCAACCACTTTGTTAAATACCAGACGCATGACCAATGGTGGCATCGCCGAAGCTTCAGCAAAATGCAGCCAAAAAGTATAGGCTTCCCACGCCGACTCGTTATCATCAGAAGGCTTAAACTGATGTTCCTTATCGTAGTGTCTCAGCAAGTATTCAATAATAAAACCTGACTCAGCCAACGCGCGATCACCGACTTCAAGCACCGGCGTGTGTCCTAACGGATGCACTTTCTTTAAGCTCTCAGGTGCAAGATGCGCCTTAGTACGCTCATAGGTGATCAGCTCATAATCGAGCCCCAACTCTTCTAGTAACCATAAAATACGAAACGAGCGCGAATTGTTTAAATGATGCAGAGTTAACATAAACCGTCCTAGTTATATATTGTTTTAAATCAGCCATAATCTCTTTGATACAGTGCCACGCTTCCAATTAAGAGTGACAGCACTGCCCTCGATGATAGCGTAATTTGCGCTCCTTTAACACTGCAAGTTTGTAGAACGATGACGAAAAACACTGCCTGCCAAGTCCAACTCATCTGACTTAACTAGCAAGTGTTATTTAGCATGTAACTCTTCAATTTTGCGTGTCATCTTATTTATCTTTTGCTGATACTTTTTAATTTGGCGGAATCGGTGCGCCATTAGCACGCCTTTAATACGGCGATTTTTCAGGCGACGTCGTGGCGGAAAACTGCCTACTTGTGGCTCATTGTAGCCATGCAAACGGTCGTCACGTTTGCGTGCCATGTAACCCAGTGCACTATCAGCAATCATAATAAGCAATGCGACAAAAATCATGCTGTACATCAGCATGGATCCACCATCATGTAAGTTACGATCCAAAATCGCAATCGAAAACACGAATAAGAATATTGGTTCAAGGTAGCACAAAGTCCCAAATAATGAGACAGGCAGCTTTTGGCTCGCTACCATCGTCAGTGACATCGCAGCGGTACTGATAATGCCCAATAACGGCAACAGATACCAAAGCTTATGGTTGGTTATTGCTACCTCAAAGCCCCCATTCATATACAGCGCGATCAATACCACTGGCAATAACAACACAAGATCAGAGATCAAGCCTGTGATAGGCGGTACGGCCAATTTACGACGTAACAGATAATAAGGAGGATAACCCAAGCACACAAACAAAGTCGCCCAAGAGATCGCACCATATTCAAAGATATCGTAAGCAATACCGAGACCTGCACATATGATCGCAGCCCACTGTAGCAAGCTCATGTCTTCATTATAAAAGAAGCGACCGACCACGATCATGATCATTGGGTATAAGAAGTAGCCCAACGTCACCTCAAGCCCCAAGCCATTGACTGGCGCCCACATAAATATCCAGATTTGCGCGCCCAAAATCGGTGTGGGTAATATAAATAAAAACCACTCTTTTGCATTTTTTAATGTTTTTAAATAGTCAAAAATATGCTGCCATTGCTTTAGCAAACTGACTAGCAGCACCAGACTAAAAAACATCGTCAGCACACGCCACGAAGCGACTTGCGTACCTGATAATGGTTGCAGCAGCAAACCAAATAGGAACAGCAATGAGTATAAAAAATTTGCAGCCACAGCAGTGATTGTACCCTGCGAGGTTTGGTTAGTAGTCAGCATTACAACAGCCTTTATAGATTGGGGCACATCCTTGGCAATTTTAAAAAAAAACAAAAGCCTCAGACGAGAACGTCTGAGGCTTTTGCATATAAGGTCGTCGCGCGATCTAAGATAAACGCTTTTAATGTATCGTGCTTACATCATGGCAGCATTATGTCAAAGTCAGAATAGATAAGCAATGCTACTGTTCATCTAGTCTGCCAACTTCTGCATTGAGTAAGTTTAATGCATGTAAGTACTTACTTTAAATCAAGTTGTTCGATTTTTTGCTGTATCTTATCCATCTTTTTTTGATAACGACGAATTTTGCGAAAACGATGCGCTTTTAGCACACCATCGATACGCTGATTGATAAAATGGCGGCGCGGAGGGAAGCCGCCAATCTGAAGCTCTCTATACCCATGCAGATGATCGTTACGGCGACGGACAAAATAGCCTGTCACACTATCAACCATCATCACCAGTAGCGCAAGCGTAATCATCCCATACATAAAGAGCGAGCCGCCTTCATCAAGGCTCTGACTCAGAACTGTGATAGACAGCACAAATAACAACATCGGCTCTATGTAGCTTAGCGCGCCAAACAGAGACACTGGCAGCTTGCTACTGGCAATCATCGTCAGAGACATCGCAAGTGCACTAAAGGCACCAAGCAGCGGCAATAAATACCAAAATTTCATGTCCTCTGCCGCCACACTAAAACCACCAGTCACATAAAGCATGATAAGCACTACTGGCGTTAGCAATGTCAAATCAAACAGCAAACCTGTAATCGGCGGGACGGAAAGTGTGCGACGAAGCAGATAGTACGGCGGATAGCCCAAGCACACAAACAACGTCACCCAAGACACTGAGCCATACTGAATGACATCGTAACCAATGCCTAGCGCCGCAAATATCGCGGCTACCCACTGTAATACACTCATATGCTCATGGTAAAAAAATCGACCAAGTACAATCATCACCAGCGGTAATAAAAAATAGCCCAAGGTGACATCCAGACCAAAGCCATTGACTGGTGCCCACATAAATAGCCAAATCTGTCCGCCCAAGATCGGTGCAGGTAGTATAAATATCAGCCATTCTTTTAAGGTCTTAAGTGTCTTAATATAATCAAAGACATGCTGCCATTGCTTGGTCAAACTGAGCAAGATGATCAAACTTAACAGCATCATCAACACTCGCCACGAGGCCACCTGCGTCCCCGTTAAGGGCAGCATAAATAGCCCAAACAAAAACATCATCGAGAATAAAAAGCTCGACGATACCGCTGCGACAGTTCCCTGAAAGGTTTGATTGGTCGTAAGCATAACAACAGCCTTAAAAGTAAAACCCTGTGTACATTATTTATAAAAAATTAGAGCAGCAGAAACTTATAGGCAGACCCTAACAATAGAGAAGATACAGAAAAAATAAAAGCCTCCGACGATAACGTCAGAGGCTTTTTTTAGAACAATCATATCAGACTAGATCAAAAAGCTAACTACTGAGACATTTATTCGTCGTCTGTGTTTTCACCGTCTGCACTGTCAATATCTAATTCATTGTCAGTAGAAATATCCATAACGTCATTCATTGCTGTGTTGCCAGTCGCCGCATCAATCTCTCTCTGCTCTTGACCTTCCACATCAAATGTACCGTCTTCTCTCATGGCATCGACTAACTCATCGTCACCTTCTTCGTGCTCAACACGTGCCATAGCAACTAGCTTCTCGTCTTTTGACAGACGAATCAGTGTAACACCTTGCGTATTACGACCAGAGCTAGCGACATGCTCAACGGGCGTACGAACCAACGTACCTTTATCAGAAATTAAGATAATATCATCTGTAGAGTCAACCTTGGTGGCACGTACCAGTGCACCATTACGCTTACTGGTCTTGATGGCAATCACACCGCCACCACCACGATTTTGGGTATTGAACTCATCGATCAAGGTACGCTTACCAAAGCCGTTTTCACAAGCAATGAGGATTTCGCGTACATCATCTTCGATCACAACCAATGATTTGATAGATTCATTAGTCGCCAAACGCATACCACGGACACCTTTAGCCGTACGGCCCATCACGCGAGCATCATTCTCATCAAAACGAATGGCTTTACCACTTGAAGCAAACAACATCACTTCTTGGTTACCATTGGTAATACGAGCGCTTACTAGCTTATCGCCTTCTTCTAATCCAACTGCAATTAAACCGTTCGAGCGAATATTAGCAAACTGTTTAAGCTCTACCCGCTTCACCGTACCATTGGCAGTTGCAAAGAACACAAAAGGTGGCTCTGCTTGCGTGCTGTCGTCTAATAAATCATCATCCCCATCTATTAGAGCATCTGTTGACGCTTCACCTTTTATTGATAGATCTTCCACTATTTTTGGAATTGGCAGTATCGTGGTGACGGTTTCATCAGGATTTAAGCCAATTAAATTTACTAATGGACGACCGCGAGCACCGCGACTGGCGATCGGCACTTCAAAACCACGTAAGCTGAAGACACGACCACTATCTGTGAAGCACAATACAGTAGCATGCGTTGAGGTGACCACCAAGTGATCAATCACATCATCTTCTTTCATTGCCGTTGCAGACTTGCCCTTACCGCCACGTTTTTGCGCGACATAATCATCAATCGGCTGAGTTTTTGCATAACCAGTACGCGAAACCGTCATGACGACCGTTTGTTCAGGAATCAAATCTTCACGGTTAAAGTCAGTACGCGAGTCAATAATATCGGTACGGCGGTCGTCACCAAAGTTATCACGAATCTCAATCATCTCATTAGAGATAATGGTCATTAGCTTATCAAAATCACCAAGAATAGACTCTAAATGCGCGATTTCGCGTAGTAAGTCCTGATATTCTTCGGTCAATTTGTCTTGCTCAAGACCCGTTAAACGATGCAACTGCATATCTAAAATCGCGTTGACCTGCTCAAGTGATAAGCGATAACGTTCTTCACCTTCGATAAGACCAAACGGCGCTTTAGGATCTTCGCCTTCGATAAACTCAGGACGCACAGATTGGCTACCAGCAGCGGTAAGCATCGCCACCACGCTACCTGAACCCCAGGTGTTGTTTAATAAGCTTTCACGTGCCAAGCCGCGGTTTGCAGATGCTTTAATCGTCGCAATAATCTCGTCGATATTGGCAAGAGCAACCGTTAGACCTTCGAGCAAATGACCACGTACGCGCGCTTTGTTCAGCTCATAAATCGTACGGCGGGTCACCACTTCTTGACGATGACGCACAAACGCAGCGATGAGCTGACGCAGGGTTAATAATTTTGGCTGACCATTATCTAGCGCCACCATATTGATACTAAAGCTAGATTCTAGCGGCGTTTGCAAGAACAAGTTATTGACAATTACTTCAGCAGTCTCGCCGCGACGCAAGTCAATGGCGATACGCATACCGTCTTTATCAGACTCATCACGAATCTCGCTAATGCCTTCGATTTTTTTATCACGTACAAGCTCTGCAATACGCTCAATCAGTTTGGCTTTATTGGCTTGATAAGGCACTTCGGTAAATACAATACGCTCGCGATCACGGTTGACACCCGTATCACTCATGGCTTCGATATGGTAGCGACCACGTATGTGCAGGCGACCTTTACCCGTGCGATAAGCATCTAAAATACCCGCGCGACCGTAGATAATACCGCCCGTTGGGAAATCTGGACCTGAGATGTGTGACATCAACTCTTCAGCTGATACTTGTGGGTTTTCTGCATAAGCCAAACAAGCATTAATAACTTCTGTCAGGTTATGCGGCGCCATATTGGTCGCCATACCGACTGCAATACCAGTCGCACCATTGACCAGCAAGTTAGGAATACGCGCTGGCATCACACTTGGCATGCGCTCAGAGCCATCGTAGTTGTCTTCCCAATCGACGGTATCTTTGTCTAAATCAGCAAGCATCTGATGTGTCAGCTTGGTCATACGTACTTCCGTATAACGCATGGCAGCCGGTGGATCATCATCGATCGAACCAAAGTTACCTTGACCATCAACCATCGGATAACGCAAACTAAAATCCTGCGCCATCCGCACAATCGCATCATAGACCGCACTATCGCCATGTGGGTGATATTTACCAATGACATCGCCGACCACACGTGCAGACTTCTTATACGGCTTATTGTAGTCGTTAGATAGCACGTGCATGGCGTACATCACACGGCGGTGTACAGGTTTGAACCCATCACGCACATCAGGCAGCGCACGCGAGACAATCACGCTCATCGCATAATCCAGATAGGATTGCTTTAGTTCATCTACGATGCCAATAGGACTGACCGATTCGCTCATATACACTCCTTCACTCACATTGTTTTTCTAATGTTGACACGTTTGTTCAAGATACTCATGGGTTATACAAAAATATAGCTGCATCAATGCGCAGCTACTATCAAAATAGTGACCCTAAAAAAGCACCGTCAAACGTGCAAAACAATAGGAAAATAGTGATACGGTTTTTGTTAAAAATAATGTTCAATTAAAGAAGCTATTTTAGCACAAATTTGCTGATTTAGGGGCGTCTGGCTGTTATTAAAATTAAGCAAAACAGCTGATTAGCGATTTTTTTACTCTAATAACAAGAGTAAAAACAACTTTAACGGCATACTTTTTTTGATTGACTGATTTTGCCATTTTTACAGACAAACTTGCCATCTTTTGAGCAGTGAGATACGCCGCCCATTTTACCCGAACAAGGTGTATTCTTAGCCTGTGCTTGACTGATCGAAGCTATCATAAAGACACAGGTAACCAGTGATAACATCATTGACTTCATACTTCTCTCCTATTAATTATTAAATGGTATTCATGAAAAAACTGCATCCAGTGGACACAGTTTTTTCGATAGCAAAGCTATTTTTTACGGTTAAGCTGACCTCTATTAAGCGGGTTTAAATTCCTGATTAAAGAACTCACGTGTGGCTTGTGTACAAGCAGTACTGACCAGACCACCGTGATAGTTACCCAATACAGCAGCACTTGCAGGTATGCCTTGCTGTGCTCCTGCCTCTATTACCCGTTGAAGATTTTGCACAAAGTTACTTTGAACACTTGCTACAACAGAATTAATATTCCATTGGTTCATGGACGCCTGTCCAATAAGTTGAACGTTAGGAGTATTAGGACGAGCAGCGGCTGTTGTCGCATCAACATCTAATACTGTCACGTTGACGGTAAGGGCTGGGTTTTGTGCGACATTACCTTGAATAATAGCAGCCATTGAACTGGTGTTTAGATCATAAAAGACCGTTGGATCCTGATTGCCACCACATAGCAGTGTTGGCATTTTTGGCACATAACCACGTAGATCATTGAGTTTTAATGCTTTGCGTAAGTTATTTTTTGGATTGGCTGCTGGCAATGCACCCGTCATCTCGATTAGGCTATCAGGGTTCTGTAACGCATCTGCGATATAAGCGGTACGGAAGTCCGTTCTGATCAGATAATTGTCATCCGCGAAGCCAATAGAGGCAAAGGGAACGGTGGGTGGTGGTAAAAGATCGAGAGTGGGATTATTTTCAGGGTCTTTTTCAAACAGCGCATTATCAGGCAGTTTATTGGCGGCGACCAACTCACCAAAGCTCAATAAACTTGGTAATTCTGTGTTTGCATAATTGGCAGTAAATATATCAGCAGTACTGTTATAGACATTGCCATACGCGTTTTGGAGGCCAGATGCTAGTAGCGGTGCAAAACGAGTCGCGCCAATATTGACGTTTCCTCTAAATATGGCATCACCGAACGCTGCCAGTGCATAAGGCCCTGATAAAGGTGCAATTGCAGTGACTGGCTCATCGTTTTTCTCGAACATTCTAGCGGTGGCCATCGCCACGTGCCCACCTTGTGAGTAACCACTAATGAATAACTCACCAGAGTCATCAAGGTTGGTGTAATCAGGATCATTAGCGCGCTGTTGTCTTGCAATGATTGTACGGGCACTATCTAGCGCATCGGCCATATCAGTGGCTTGTTGATCAGCCACAAGGTATGGATGGTAATCAAGATCAGACTCATCATAACCAGCATAGTTTGGTGCAACCACAATATAACCTTGAGCTGCAAAGTTTGCGGCGATTAATGTCGACTCACCAGCTGCTGAATTTTGAGGATTGGCTACTTGGCTAAAATCGTAGTCTTTGTCAGTGGTTGTGCCATGGGCATATAGCAAGATAGGTCGATCGCCTTGACAGTCAGCACTGTCTCCGCTTGGTAGCATCAAGGCTGCTGTCGCGTTGGTACGCTCACCCGCTGCCCCTACTGTCGGATAGCTGACTTTTTCGATTTTGATATCGCATTTGGCATCAGGGGTTGCCGTACCATCAAGACCGAACTGGGTATTTATTTGCGCGGTGTTAAATGACTTGATTGATTTAACTGACGTCGCAGAGCCTATGACATTATCATTGTCATCGCCACAACCGACGAGCAGCAAGCTACTGGCAATGGCGACCGATAATAGGCAGCGCAGCATCACCGGCTTGCCTGTATTAGTGGATATTGATTGATGGGTATTGATAGATGACTTGTCACTTATAGCGGTAGTAGATTTAGATACGATCATGGTTGCTGTCCTTAGCAGTGGTAAATCAGACGTTTGCTGAGAGTCCTTTGCAATAGAAAACTTTAGAGTGGCAGACTCTTGTTATCCAATGGTTTTTATTGAGTACTTTGCAATATCAAACATTTCTAATAAAACCGTCTCAATAATTGCTTCTTAAACCTTACTACTTATACCGTAAAATGTTATGAAAAGCTACTGGAAAACATGCGTTTAACAGCATCTTTAACCTGATAGTAAAATTAGTATTATTGTCAAACCTAGCTTAGATTTTGTCTTTGTTGTACGATGTTCCGAAATACAACCCTAATACAGATAGCGCTTTATGCAAACCAATAGTGAAAGTACAAAAGAACATGACAACCAATCGCTTAATCTGACACAACAAATCGACGCATCAGGCGATATACGTGCCGATCGTAGCTTCGATGCGATTGCAGATCATTTCGAAAAAAAGGTCTACGGTGGCTTAAAAGGCGATATTCGATTGGCAGTGCTGCGCCGTGATATCTTTGAATATAGCGCGCAAATGAGCAAAAGCCTTGGGCGACCTTTACGTATTTTGGATGTGGGTGCAGGGCTTGCACAGATTGCCATAGAGCTTGCGGCCCAAGGTCATACACTGGTCATCAATGATATCTCAGGCAACATGCTAGAAAAGGCGAAAGCGAGTGCCGCGCAGATAGACGAAAACCTCGATATCACATGGTATGTTTGCCCCTATCAGGAGCTGCCAGAAAAATTAGGCAAAGAAAAGCATGAAAAGTTTGATTTAATCATGTGTCATGCGCTGCTTGAATGGTTGGCCGAGCCCGCTGCCGTGATGGACTTTTTTGATCAGCAATTAACGGATAAGGGTGCACTATCTTTATGCTTTTATAACCCAGCAAGCTTTGATTATCGCAACCTGATCATGGGAAATTTTAACTTACTCGATAATACAGAATATAAGGCTGATAGCAAAAAAAGCCTCACACCCAACCATCCTGTCGCCAAAGAAGAAGTCGAACGTTGGTTAGCAGCGCATCACTATCAGACCATACGTACCAGCGGTCTGCGCGTATTTCATGATTATGCCCCGCTTAAGCGTGGTGGTCACAATGACCCAGATGCTGTGATACGTATGGAGCTGCGCTACTCGCAATTAGAGCCGTATAAACGGTTGGGACGTTATTTGCACATATTGGCGACACGATAAGCTTAAGTGCAAGCGCCTGTTTTCTGGAGAGACTTTTAGTTGATATAATCGCAGCAGTGTAAAGTAAGCACAAGGCAGCCTATCGTAAATAGTACACTTTGTGCATTTCGCGAGGTTAATACCTTAATAATTTATAAATGCTTCGACTATAAAGACTACTCTGCGTCTTCAACTCTCTCTGACCTATCATACTCTGACCAAGTCGTCGCATTGATGTCTTTTTCATCAAATACCACGACGTGCTCTAAGATAGGTAAAATACCAATCTGTGACCCAATCTCGTGATTATGGTGACTGGCAACTAATGACAATACCGTTTGCCCGTCGTCGAGTTGCAAGCGATATAAATAGTTGGCACCGCGAAATACGCGTCCAACCACTAAAGCAGTTTGTGTGCTCTCATCGTCATGAATGATATCATCAGGGCGCACCAACACCTTAATCGGTGTGCCGTTAGGATAATCGTACTCGCAATACTGTGGATACCCTGATTCATCGTAAATTTCCATACGTCGATAGATATCGCCTAATGCCGTCTCAACATGACCTTCTTTGATGATGCCATCTATCATCGCGCCTTCACCGACAAACTCGGCAACAAAGGGACTGATTGGTTCATGATATAACTGGCTTGGGGTTGCCCACTGTACCAGCTTACCTTTATGCATCACTCCCACTTTATCAGCCAGTGCAAACGCTTCGTTTTGATCATGAGTGACCAATATTGCCGTGGTATTGGTGCGTTTAAGAATATCACGGACATTCATTGCCAATGACTCACGTAGCACCACATCTAAGTTAGAAAATGGCTCATCGAGTAGCAATAATTTCGGCTTTGGCGCTAACGCACGGGCCAATGCCACCCGCTGCTGCTGGCCACCTGACAGCTCATTTGGACGTTTGTCAGCATGCTCAGACAATTCAACCAGCTCTAGCATCTCAGCAACACGGGCTTTTTTATCAGCGGCAGACCATTTATTCAGACCAAAAGCGATGTTTTTTGCCACGCTCAAATGCCCAAATAACGCATAGTCCTGAAACACCATACCCATACCGCGTTTAGCAGGTGCTACTGCATACGAGTTGCGGTCAGTTTTATTAGTAAGACACTGATTGTTTAAGAAAACAATACCATCACGGCTTTGTTCCAACCCTGCAATTGCTCTTAGTGCCGTGGTCTTACCGCAGCCGCTATAACCTAAAAAGCAACCAATCTCGCCTTGCTTCAATTCCAGTGACAAACCATTCACGATAATCGTATCGTCATAACCGACGATCAAATCTTGCACACTAAAATAAGGGCTGGTAGCCGTAGCTGCCTCAGTATCTGTCTCAACATCTTGGCTAAGAGCACTGCCTCTTTCAAGGGATTTTCTAGGCTGAACGGGCTGTGTCTTAACTTGAGCAACTGGCGATTTTTTTATATGCTCCAGCCTTGCCTTAGCTTTTATTGACTTGGCATTGATTGATTTAGAGTCTGCTGAGCCTTTCATTGAATCAGTGTACATAGACGGTACCAGTTAGCTATTAGTAAATAAAAAACCATAGATAAAACAGTGAAAACAACCATAAAATAGAAGTGGAGCGCTAGCGGATAATGCAGATTTACTCTAACAATGCCTTAACCTTGCTTATCGCTTTGACGCAATAATATCCAAACAGGCAGCAGCCCAACCAGCACAATCAATAAACTTGGTAACGCTGCTCGTCCCCACATGCCTTCGCTGGTCATCTCAAATACCCGCACTGCCAGCGTATCCCAACCTTGGCGCCGTGTCATTAACGTAATCGGCATCTCTTTCATGACTTCAACAAACCCCATTAGTAATCCAGTCAATATTCCTGGACTAATCACGGGTAACATCACTTGTCGCCAGCGCTGATAAGGACTGTCACTTAATAATTTGGCGGCTGCTTCTTGATTGACCGTTAGGCGCTGTAGCTGCCGATCGACTGGCTGAAAACTCACCGTCATAAAGCGCGTCGATAATGCTAATAGCATCACAATAACACTGCCTGATAGCACTTGCTGCGAGGTAATACCAAAGGCAATCATTTGATTGTCTAGCCAAGCAATTGGGATGAATATACCCACTGCCAATACCGTACCCGGCACCACATAACCCAAATTTGCCAAAGTAGTCATGAGCTTGGTCAATTTATCAGGATATTGCCGCTTAATCCACGCAATAATAACCGCCAAAAAGGCAATAAAAATCGTGGTCATACTCGCAATCGTGAGACTATTGACCACAAAATCAATATAGCGCGCATCAAAATCTTGGCGAAAATTCAATGCTGTCCAATAGATTAGCTGCAGAAATGGGATTAAAAAAGCGACGGCAAACACCAAGGTACACAGCAATGTCATACCCAATTTCGCAGACGTACTGGCATCGAAACGCTGACTACTGCCTTGAGTCACGTTATTGCCACGCTTGGTTTGCCAATACTGCTCAAACAATACCACAATAAAGATCACACCGATTAGCAAAGCAGCCAATTGTGCCGCAGTGGTCAAACTAAAGAAGCCAAACCATGCTTTGTAAATAGCCGTGGTAAAGGTATCAACATTAAAGACCGACACGGCACCAAAATCTGCCAAGGTTTCCATGCTAGCCAGCAATAGTCCGCCAATAATCCACGGCAATGCTTGTGGTAATGCCAACCGAAAAAACACGCGGCTTCGGCTTAAACCCAGCATCTGTCCCGCTTCAATCGCTCGCCTACCTTGCGATAAAAACGCTTGACGCGCCAGCAAATAGACATAAGGATAAAACGCTAGGGACAATACCAGACCTGCTCCCCAGACATTACGTACCGAAGGAATCGCCGTGTCAAAGCCTAGGTCGCGCAAACCTGTCTGTAATGGCCCGCTAAAATCAACAATACCAATGGTGACAAACGCCAATACATAAGCAGGTATCGCCAGCGGTAACATCAGCGCCCACGAAAAAAACCGCTGCCCAGGGAAGCGGTACATGCTGGTTACCCAAGCAAGGGCTGTACCGATAGTGCCAGACACGACCGTTACCATCAGCAATAAAATTGCGGTATTTTTAAGCACTTGCGGCAGCACATAGTCTGCCATGTGCGTCCAAATATCGGCAATTGGCTGTGTCCATGATAGCAACACAATCAAAATCGGCAAAAGCATAAACGACGAAATCAGTCCTAAGACTGATTTCGAGATAATACGTTTACGGACGGCATGGTCTTGGCTGATAGTCTGATTGTCAGCAATACTATTATTATCAACATTATTGTCATCAATACTATCATTGACTGTATCATTTTGACTTACAGACGCGTCTGGCGTTTTGATCATATCATTATTACCGTGTCATACGCATAAAGACCTTATAACGTTATACCAAACTCAAAAATACTGTCCGCTTTGAACATAAACATTATCATGTAGCCTATCAAGAGTGATACTTGTACTTGATAGGCATTGTCATTTTTGAGAGTGGTATGACTGTCAATACCTTATTTATAACCTGCTTTGTCCATCAACTGAATTGCTTGGGTTTGTAGCTCACCAAACTTTTGCACATTGATATCGTCTTTTTTGAATTCACCCCATGATCTGAGCATTTCTGACTCATCAACCCCTACTTTTACTGGGAATTCTTTATCGGAGCTGGCATAAACACCTTGTGCCTCATCAGAGGACAACCATTCCATCAGTTTAAGCGTACCATCTGGATTATCTGAGCCCGTAACCACACCAGCACCTGAAATGTTTACGTGTGTACCAGTCGTACCTTGGTTGGCCCAAAATATTTTCACAGGGAAGTTAGGTTTTTCATCGAGCAGACGACCATAGTAGTAACTATTTGCAATACCTACTTCACACTGACCAGCAGCGATGGCTTCTAGCATACTGGTATCATCGCTGAATACGTCAGTGGCTAAGTTAGCCACCCAACCACGGACGATCTCTTCGGTTTTTTCTTCTCCCAAGTGCTCCATCATGCTAGCCACAAGTGACTGGTTATAGACCTTTTTAGAGGTACGTAGGCATAACTTACCTTTCCACTTCGGATCAGCTAAATCTGCATAAGTAGATAACTGGTCGGCACTGACTTTACTTGGGTCATAAAAGATTGTGCGAGCACGCAATGATAAACCCGTCCACTGACCTTTTGGATCACGATATTTGGCAGGAACGTTGGTCTCTAACACAGTAGAGGATACTGGTTGTAACAAACCCTGCTGAGCCGCTTGCCATAAGTTGCCCGCATCAACGGTTAGCAGCATATCGGCTGGCGTGTTCTGACCTTCGGCTTGCAAGCGCGCCATGAGCGGACCTGTACTGTCCGTGACTAGCTCAATCTTTACACCTGTCTGTTCGGTATAACGGTCTAACAATGGCTTAATCAGCTGCTCATTTCGCGAAGAATAAATAGTAATCGTTTGACCATCTTCACTCGTAGCACCATCATTAGCAGCTGGTTGCTCTGTAGCCGCCGCTGATGTCTCCGCCTCTGCGCTCTCTTCTGTTGTAGATGAATTGCTACAACCAGCCAGTCCTAACATCATGCCAAATACGGCAACAGGCAAGATAATCTTAGTAGAAGTTAGGTTAGCGCTAATGGCATTCAATGACATGGTTTTCCCCATAATGATGCTACGAAAAGGTGAGATAAATAGACGAGATGACAATAAGATAAGGCGGCGCTAAAGACCTCTAATAATAAGGCTCAATCACGCGATAATCTCTGAAACAACATACTAATAGAAATGATATTAATTATCAATACATTTGTTTAACTCTGAAATGTACTGTTTACTTGGCTCAACTGTCACTTTCTAAGGATAAATTTATAGATCTTCACGGGTCAATCTATACCTTTTTTGAGTGATGGCACGTCCTAATCATCTTTCAATTATCTGCTGATTCACGACAGCAACCATTGACCTAAAATAACATTGACAGCGGCTTCGGTACGTAGAATACGCGAGCCTATAGTGACTGCCGCGCAACCTTGAGCGGCGAGCAGTGCTATTTCATAATCAATCCAGCCCCCTTCAGCACCGATACAAACCAGACTTGGCAATCCTAACGATGGCTGCTGTTGTAGATATTGCGTAAAGGATAGCTCACTATACGGGTGCGCCACGATGGCTCGATTGGTTATCAAACCTGCCAGCTCATCTTCCACAAATGGCTTAAAGCGTTTTTGTAAAGTGATACGAGGCGCTATCGTATCTACACCTTGTTGCAGTCCTTCTAATACAAACTCATCAAGGCGCTCAAGCATCGGACTTTGCCAATAGCTTTTTTGCGTGCGATAACTGTTGATTAGGATAATATCGCGTACACCAAGCGCAGTCATATCCATGATTAAGCGGCGCAGCACTTTAGGACGCGGTAGTGCCAACACGACGGTCAAATCTAACTTAGGTGGCGGCGCAATGGTGAGCTCGACATCACGCAGCTGAATAGCATCAGAGCGGATGCTTTCTATAACAGCAGTGCCCAAACGACCACCCATTTGACCGATTTTTAGCGTATCACCAACTTTTGCCATCAGCACTTTATTGACATGATCTATTTGCGATAACTCATCAATATGTGCCGCTTCCGACGAGAATTTTTCAATGGGTAATAATAGACAATTCATAGCAGCTCTTGGCTTGGTTGTTGAATAACATGCTGCTCAATAACCTCTTTAATCATGGTAAATTGGCGGGTCAATACTGCTTGCTGTTGTATCGTCATTCGCGCGCCAGCTTGCCCTGCTTGTTTCGCTACCTCAAGATCGCTGAGCCAAGACACTAGCTGCTGATAAATGAGTGCCGCATCCTCTTTAGGGGCAGGCTTCTTACGAGAGGATTGTTGACTCGTATTAGTAGCAGCCGCATTAACAGTAACCGGACGATAAAAAATATTGTTTGGCTGATATAACGCGCCGACCTCAGCCAATTTATCCACCACGCTTTGACAAGACTGAGTATAGCACCCCATGAGCACAGGCGTTGCCACACTCGCTGGCTCAACGGGATTATGTCCACCGACATCCACTAACGAGCCGCCGACCAATGCCACATCTGCCAACTTATACCATGCCATCAGCTCGCCCATGCTATCAGCCAGATAGACTTGTGTGTCAACATGAATGGTATCTTCTGCACTACGCCGCGCCATTGTTAATTCGGACGCTTGAATGAGCGCTGCTACTTCATCAAAACGTTCAGGATGTCTAGGCACAATGATAAGCAGCGCATCAGCGAGCGCTGGATGAGACAATAGCTGTTGATGCAATGACAGTGCCGTCTCTTCTTCACCACTATGGGTGCTTGCGGCTACCCAAATCGGTCGACCAGCTATAGTCATCTCTTCTGCTAATTTAGGTTCTTTGAGCGATTCAGACTGTCCGTTTGGTACGCTAGGATTTTCTGTATAGTTATCTTCTATATCAGTCGCTTTATCTTCAATTTTAGGCGTATTAATCACCCATTTGAGTGAACCTGCGACACGAATTTGCGCGCTATTTGCACCCAATTGCCGAAAGCGTTTAGCAGACTCACTGTCTTGAGCGATAATCAAAGTCAGGTTTTTCATCATGCTGGCACTGACCGCAGCAATTTTTTGATAACTTTGGAAAGAAGACGCTGATAGTCGACCGTTGACCAAGATACTGGGAATATGGTGTTCGGATAATTTGGTTAAGATATTTGCCCATAATTCTGTTTCTACAAACAGAGCAACAATGGGCTTTACATGCGCTAAAAAAGCCTCAATCACAGCTGGACTGTCAACAGGTACATAACTGTGGCTCATTCGACCTTGGGCAATTTCATCGGCGAATCGGCTAGCACCGCGAGCAAATCCTGTCTGCGTGGTATTGGTTAGCCATATTTGATAGCCATCAGCCAATAATGTATCTAATAGTGGCGCAACGGTATTGGTCTCACCTAATGACACCGCATGACACCAAATAACGCCTTTATTGGTTTGCGTATTAGTCGCTTCAGCCACTGGCCGTGGCGGATATTGTTTACCAAAACGCTGTGCCACTTCTTGCTGATAGTTGTCACGATTGTGTGAGCGTCGCCAGACTTGCAATCTATATAGCGGCTTAAGTAAACCGATGGCACACTGATAATAAAAAGGCGCGTTATAAATAGTGCGGCTGGGCAACGATTCTGGGTCAGTCGCTTCTAAAGCACAATCAGAGGATATAGGAGAAGATGGCATAAAGTCGCCCAGATTAGTAATGGCTCAAATAATATAGTCAATCCACCATGAAAGAGTGATGGCGTTAATCTCGCTTGCAGTATGACCTATACATCTGCACTCGGTTGCCTTTTACCTCTTTAAATTAAATCGACTATAACAAAGTGACGGTAAAAATTGCGCCAATTCTACCTGAATTTAGCGCTTAACAATATGCTTTACAGCGTGTTGCCATAAAATATTTTAGACAATAATTAGGATCAGTATTGCCACCACGAGTATGGCTGCGAATAGCAGCTGGTAGCGCTTCATACTATGTTGCTCTTGTTTTTGCGTCGTTATCAACGCTTGCGCTTGTTGCCATTGCCCTACTACGCTCGCCGCTTCCGTGTGTCCATTTTCCGCTGCTTGCTCTAGCCAATATTTGCCAGTGTCTATATCTTGCGCCACGCCGACGCCTTGGTAATACATCTTGCTTAGTAGGCGCTGCGCACGGCTGTCGTTTTTGCTGGCGGCCTGCTTAACCCATTCAGCACCTGACTCTGTAGCAGCACGCTTATCAACGGCTAATCCTTCACCAAGTAACTCATACATTGCCAAATGTAGCATGGCAGCACTATTACCCGCATGCGCTGCTTCCTGTAATTTTAATAACGCTTGCTGTTTTGCCGCCAAATGACTCTCTGAAAAGTTTATTTGCGCGCGTGGCTTACTTTGCTTGGAAATGTGTTGCTCAAATTGCTCCAGCACTTTATGGGCTTGCTGATACTCAATATTTCCAGCCGTTTGAATGACCTCTACGTTTTCCAGCTCTACGAGCAGTTGCGTAAAAATCGCGGGCGTTGGCGGTTCTTGAGAAGCAGACACTAACGATGGTAGTGGCTGCTCCAATACCGTATTTTCTGAGGCCGTATGAGGTCGCACTGTTTCTGTTTTAGACAGCACAGGCTTAGTTTGGATCTCTGGCTGAGCGAGTACTTTAGGTTCTGGTATAGCAGCTAGCGTATCATTCGGCGTATGATATAACGCTTCTTTTTCCAATGGTTTCTGACTATCAACCGTTTTAATACGCTCTACATGAGCGCTTGTATTTGTATTTTGTGTGCTGCTTTGAGTAACTGAAACTGACGTACCTGACTTAACCACTTGGTCATCATTCAGCTTTGGCAGCCTTGCACTAACCGCTTGATATAAACCACTAGCCACTTGACCGCCTTGTACGGCTGCAAACGGCCGATCAATATGACCAAATAACCGCAAACCTATCGGCTCTAGGGCAAAAAACAATGACGTAGCGCTATTAGTATCAGCCGACTGACAATAGATAACCGCCATATGTTGATAAAAATCATCGGTTTTGAGAGCCAATTCAGGATAGCGCTTATGTAGCTCAAATTGTCCATACCAATGCGGCGTATTTTGCCATTGCTGTGCCAATACTCGCCCTGCATAAAATGCCAAAAATACCATAAAATTACGATAGCGTTCATCGATCAATAATGTTTCTTCATGCCATCGACCAGTTTTAACCATCTCACGGCGTATGTGCGACAGTAGCGTATCGATTCGCTGTAGACTGACCAATGACTCATCTAATATACAATCACGAAGCTCGCTTTCGTAAGCAATACCACCAGCGATAGGACGATCAGCTAGAAAATCTTGCCAATAGCCTGCTGCAATATAATCAAAGGGCGTTAGAGGTGATACAGACATAGACAAGCGCATCCTTTATCGGGATAAATTAATAGTAATAAAAATAAGGTCATCATAGCACTAAGCCAACATCGGTCGTTTACCTTACCCTAAAATTGAAAACGCTACAATAAAGGACTAAATAAGCGTACCACATTATCAAATAAACGCTCTGCACCATGGCGCTGTTGCCACTGCTCTAAACTCAGAAAACGGCAACTTTGTAAGTAGACTTCTTGACAATCAGCCACTTGAGCGACCATCTCTGGTGTATAAATGGCCAAGCTCACTTCCATATTTAGATAAAAACTACGCATATCGATGTTCACAGTGCCAAATAAACAATAATCATCATCGATAACCACTGTTTTGGTATGCAACAGACCACCTTTAAATAAGGCAATTGTCACACCTGCCTCGAGTAACTCTTGATAATAGGCTTGTGACGCATGCTGTACAAGAAACGAATCCACCTTTTCAGGAACAATAAGTGTCACCTCAACCCCACGTTTGGCCGCTATCGTTAGCGCTCCCGAGAGCGCTTCGTCAGGTACAAAATACGGCGTAGTAATGCGAATACGTTTATTGGCGCGATGAATAACCGTCACCAATGTATTGTAAATCACATGGGCAGTCACTTGTGGTGCGGAAGGTATTAGCTGCGCCAGCACCCCTTCTACCATCGGCATTTTCGGTATCACAATCGATGTCGAGCCAATATTTGGCTGCTCATAATAGTCGATCTCACCAGCCAATACCTTTACCCGACTGTTTAAATCATTAATGGTTGGATTCATCACATATAGTTTACGAGTATAGCCATTTACTCGCTGATTGAGCGCGTCTAGATTGTCATTGTTTTCCGCACCAATGTCCGTGGCCACCACGATCGCCATGGCTGTCGTAATACTAATAGAGTGTTGACTGGTCGTGCGTATGGCCACATCGATCCACTGTCCAACGTTTTTATTTTGTTTAAAAAACCTCGGATCGACCAAGTTAAAGCTACCGATATAACCAATGTGCTCATCAATCACCACAATCTTACGATGATTGCGTAAGTCAGAGCGCTTAAATAGCGTTTTAAATAAACCCACTGGTAGTGACTGATGGACAAAAACACCTGCTTTTTCCAATGTACGGTGCGCGCTACTATTAAAAAAACTAAAGCTGCCCACGCTATCGGCCAATATATGACACTCAACGCCTCGCTGCGCTGCCGCTGACAACGCCTCTATCACCTCTAGTACTTGTCCTTTAGGATAAACAATATAAAACTCCATCAGGATAATACTCTGAGCGGCATTGATATCTTCGATTAAATTCTGAAAGATAGTATGAGGATCGGTCAATAACTGCATCTTATGATTAGGGAATACGCCTAGCCCTGTCCAACGCGTGCCTATTTGACTGACACCGCGATAGTTGACTGGTAGCAGCTCTTGTCCCTGATCAAAAACCAAATGCTCACGCCGTGCCATATCATCCATCAATAGGCTTGCTTGATCCACCCGTTGACGATAGCGCCTTCCTATCATCGGCTCACCCAATAATATATAAGCGATCAAACCAAAAATAGGTAAGGTATAGAGCACAGCAATCCAAGCAATGGACACACCGATATTGCGCTGCACCGATACAACACGTAGCGTCATTACTATCATGAGAACAATATGCAATACCAGACCCAAGCCTGCAAAGTCTCCCCAAGACCAGGTCGTAAAAGTTTGTTCAACAGTGGAATTTTCTATGCTCGCCTCCAACAATCAATATAAAATAAAGCATGAGTCGTAAAACATCCTCAATAGTATAGTAGTTTTTGACCATCAAACAATGACTAACCATAATAAGTTTTTAGGCAGCAACGTTAGTAAACACGTGCCTCAGACTACTATCAATAATAACTTTCAGACGGTATTTTAAATTATTTTTCAAAATAGTTAAAAAACTGTTTGACAGCCATGTGTAAATCTATATAATACACACCCACAGCAGCAGAGCTTAGTGACAAACTTAGAGCTCAGTTGATGTTGAATAAATTGCATAGCAATTGTTCGAAGGGTGATTAGCTCAGTTGGTAGAGCGTCTGCCTTACACGCAGAATGTCGGCGGTTCGAATCCGTCATCACCCACCACTATTTAGTATGGCGTTACTCTCAAGTAGTAAGCTAAGTGGTTAAATAAACTAAGTACGACCTAAGCAGCGGTAGTTCAGTTGGTTAGAATACCGGCCTGTCACGCCGGGGGTCGCGGGTTCGAGTCCCGTCCGCTGCGCCATATTTAAAACGAATTTAGACTTTCGAGTTTAAGCAAGTTTCGCCTCAAACATTAGATTGTTTGGGGTTTTTTTGTGTCTATTGATTCTGTCATACCCCTACTCATTTTCCTCTCATATTATTTATCCCAAACCACCCTACCAGCTACTTCAACACATCTCCTTCTTTACAAAAAATAAAGCTGACCATTTAGTCAGTTAATTTAATAAAATCATAAACTTAGGAAATATCAAATACTTAGAACGCTTGATAGACCATTATTCTGCGCCAGCTTATGGTTGTCAGTCATTATAAAACATGCTTAACTGTTTCAAAGTGTTAAGAATTATTACGAATAATATAGCCAACAGAGCATTTTTTATACTTTTGACAATACTTATATTTGTAGCATTTATCTTCATTGTTTTAGATTGCTATCAAAAATTGACCGCGCTTCATCCTTAGCAGCATTGACCCGATTTGACAGGAAGTTAAAACGCGTCTCTGTCATATACTCAGCCTGCTAGGATGACCCACTATATATAAAGGAATATTACTGTGCGTTATCACTTATTTGCAAACCTGCCACTGGCTAGCCAATTATGTAGCACCAATATTAAGAGAAAATTATTTTTCAGCAGCTCATTAACCACCGCTTTAGCCGCGCTCGTTGCCTTGGGGACGATGAGCAGCAGCCATGCAAAGGTACTTTTCACCGATACCAGTCTTTCTGTACTTTATGGTAATGACTATGAACTGGTAAAAGACGGAGAATTAACGACCATCACTTTGGAGCACGCATCTACCCACAGTTGGGGCGGTATATTTTTCTTCGTCGATCGTCATCAAGGCGCAAATGATATTGAAAACAATAGATTTAAAGAAACGTATGGCGAGTTTGCACCCAAGCTTAAGCTTACAACGTTCGATGATAGCTTTATCAAGCAGCTCAATCTAGCGGGTCAATATGAGTTTGGCTCGAACAGCAAAGGCTTTAGCCAAGACAACTATATGATAGGGCTAGGGGCAGATTTGAATGTCCCTATCGCAGGTATGAAGTACGCCTCAGCTTCCTTGTATCATGTCTTCAATGATAATACTGATGATGACCAGCAAATCACCTTAACTTACGGTTGGGAGAAAAACAATTTTGTGGTAGATGGTTATGTAGACTACTCTTTTAACAACGATGACTTAAAAAACCAACTACATATCAATCCACAAATAAAGTATAACTTACAACCTATATTAGGCATTGATAATCGCTTAGAAGTCGGTATGGAATATAGCTACTGGAAAAATAAGTATGGCAGTGATACAACTCAAAATGTGCCTAGCGCTCTAGTGAAGTTTCATTTTTAACCGTTTAACTGGTTTGACGAATAGTTCTAAAATAACGCTCAACTATTTCTTAATAAAACAAATAGCCCTCATGCAAACTTGACAGGTTGCATGAGGATTTTCATTTTATACTTGGTGGATTAACACTTAGAATTCCACTGATTCTCAAGCTGGATACGCATCCATACGGTTTGTAAGGCTGTTACGACGTATAATTATTGGCTATTCATATCCGCTAAATAATCATCTTTAACTGACTTCATCAATGGATATGTTTCAAACTTATTCAACATTTTCTTATTATAAAAGGGACAAAATATGGAATATAACCACATACCCAGACAGTCATTGGGCTTCTTCCCTACTCCATTGATAGTGCTCAGCAGATTGAGTAAAGCGCTTGATGGCCCTACTATTTTTATGAAACGAGATGACAACACGGGTCTGGCATTGGGTGGCAATAAAACCCGTAAGCTTGAATTTATCATGGGTGATGCCCTTGCTCAAGGTGCTGATAGCGTCATTACGGCAGGTGCCGCACAATCAAATCATTGTCGCCAAACTGCGGCGGCGGCAGCAAGCTTGGGACTTGATTGCTATTTAGTATTGGGCGGAGAAGAGCCCGAACAAACAAGTGGTAATCTTTTATTAGACAAAGTTTTTGGATCGCATATTTACTGGGCAGGTGCCAATCGCAAAGGAGAAGACATTCCTAAAATATTTGAGCAGTTAATAAAACAAGGTAGAAAACCATATGTCATACCCTATGGCGGCTCCAATGAGCTGGGTGCTTTAGCCTTTGTAGAAGCTTTTAAAGAGTTGGAATCGCAACGTGAAAGCATGGACGTATCATTTACTCATATCGTTTTTGCTTCTAGCTCTGGTGCAACACAAGCAGGCTTGATGCTTGGCAAAAAAATGCTTAACTCGCCCGCACAAATCGTAGGTATCAATATCGATAAAGGTGAAACAGACAAAGTGCCTTTTGATCAACATACCCTCGCGCTCGCCAATAGCACTGCCTCCCTCATCGGTGCCGATCATCAGTTTTCAGAGACCGATTTAATACTCAACTCTGATTATGTGGGCGAAGGTTATGGCGTGGTTGGTACATTAGAAAATGAAGCCATTGCGATGACGGCCCAAACAGAAGGCATACTTTTAGATCCTGTCTATACAGGTCGTGCGATGGGCGGACTCATAGATATGATTCGTTCTGGCAAAATCAAGAAAACCGATCGTGTCTTATTTTGGCATACTGGCGGGGCGCCTGCTTTATTTGCCTACTCAAATGACTTAGATATGATTAAAAAATAGATAAATCAGCTTATTGATTCATTAACTCGATCTGTATGTATTAACTGAAATCTTATGAGCGTTGATTCAGCCTGCTCACACTAGCGATCAACGCCACCATAATCACTCCAATAATAATTAGAATTCCAGACATCATGTGTGCTGCCTCGTAATTCAGCGCCTCTACTTGCTCGTATATCGCAATCGAGACCACTTTAGTCTCATCGGATATACTACCCCCGATCATCAAAACCACACCAAACTCACCAATAGTATGGGCAAAGCTGATTAAGCTGCCGAGCACAATACCGACACGCACTTGTGGTAGAGCGACTCTGAAAAACCGTTTAAAACGGCTTGGCTCCAATAAATGTGCCATTTCCATCACGCTTTGTGGAATACGTAAAAATTGGGCGTAAACAGGTTGAATATAAAACGGCAAGGAGTAAATAATAGAACCAATGACCAGACCCTCAAAGGTAAATATCAAGGGGCTGATATTATGTTCACTAAGCCATTTACCAATACCGACACTAGGGCTTAACAGTAATAACAGATAAAAACCGATGACGGTAGGGGGCAAAACCAATGGCATGGCAATGATACCCAGAAGCAAGACTTTAAGACGTGCCACCACTTTCCTGCGGCTGGGCTTAGCGAGCCAATAAGCCACAGGCGTTGCGAACAGTAATAGACAGATGGTAGTGACACTGGCAAGCTTGATACTTACCCAAAATGGGCTAAGCATGTCTGACATAAGAGACTGGTCTATCATAATGTCATTGCTCGTTGCCATTGGTTATGAGGATAAAGGGTATATTGTATCTAATGATATACGATTGAACAGACAAATATAATTGAAGCACTTATGAATAACCGGTTTATAAATAAATATTGTAGCGTTTATCATTCACAGTATCTGTCTTCTTGTGCCCATATTATTTATTAAAACATGACAAGATTATAGTCTGTTGCAAAATAATCATAGCGTAAAATAAAAAAGCACCCTAATAAGGTGCTTTTTTATTTTATTCACTAAGCTCATCATAGTAAATATTACGGTCAAAAATGATGGTTAAAAAATTTCTTTTAACACGGTAATATTAGAATCAATACGAGTCAAAAATAGTCCTATCAATCTGCTTCACCACGAGGCCAACGATGACGCACTACGCTGAGTGATAAAGCCGTCTGGAGTCTGACCATTGTCTGCTTGCCAGCGCTGGAACGCTAATCGAGTATTGGTGCCCACGATACCGTCAGCGCCCTTGGTATCGTAACCTGAGTTGGTCAAACGCTGCTGTAAATTTCGTACTTGCGCTGTAGATAATGGACGCTCATAACGCGGCCATGACTTCTGTAATCCGCCCTGACCAGCAAGCGCTTTACCCAATAAGCTGACACCTAGCGCATAGCTCGATGAGTTGTTATAAACCTTGATCACATCAAAGTTTGGGCTGAGTAGCAGCACTGGACCATCCTTGCCCGCTGGTAGCCATAGTTCCATTTCGGTATTGGCATCCAAATAGACATCAGCTATCGTATCCACACCCATCGCCGCCCATCTCGCGGCAGGCTGCTTACTACCAACCACGGAATAATCGAATGAGGCAGGAACAGTCGCTTCGTAAAATGGCGCTAGACCCCGAACCCAACCTGAATTGCTCAAATAATTAGCGGTGGACGCCAATGCGTCACTTGTTGACCATGGATTGCGGTGACCATTACCATCGCCATCCACTCCATGCTTCAGCCAAGTATCAGGAATAAACTGCGTTTGCCCCATGCCACCTGCCCAAGAGCCATCCAGCTGCGACCAAGACACATCACCGCGTTGCAATAGCGTCGCTAATGACAACAACTGAGTTTCGGCAAATTCTTGGCGGCGACCATCATAAGCCAGACTGGCAAGCGAGCTTGGTATACTGCTATTACCCGTCACCACGCCGTATGACGACTCCATACCCCAAATGGCAGCGATTATTTCTGCATTGACACCATATTGCGATTCTAATTGCGACAAAAATGCCCGTTGCTCGGCAAACTTACGCTTACCAGTACTCACACGCCCATCAGAGACGGCAGAATCAACATATTCCCATGGCATCTTAGAAAACTCTGGCTGTCCTGAGTCAAGGGAGATGACTTGTTGATTTAAATAAGCCGTATCAAGTAAACGACGCACCGTCGCTGCATCATGACCTGATGAAATCGCCCGCATAGAAAAATCCGACTTCCAATCAGAGAAGCTATTATAACTTGGCTTTGCCACTGGCTGCGGCTTAATGACGGGCTTCGGTGTTGGTTTCACCTGAATGGTTTGAGTTTGGGTAATCTGAACGTTGCCTTGACGCACGGGTTTGCTAGGTTTTTGCATCGCCTGTTGGCTGGTACACCCAACCATCACTAACGCAGGAAACAGGGCAAGATATTGTTTTTTTAACATCATAAAATTCTCAAGTATGAATAAGTAAAGCAACTCAAATAAACCGATTTAGTTAAGGTGGCTTTATTCAAGCACTCTGAATAAAGCCACTAAGCTCGCCAAATCAGTCACAACTTGGCATCACATTTAACGCCCCAGTACCGCACGTGGATCAATAGGATTACCATTTAAGCGCACTTGGAACTCTAAACCGACCTGATTGGTTTCGCCACTATTACCCATATTTGCAATGCGCTGGCCGCGCTGTACAGCATCGCCTTCTTTGACCAGTAGCTGACTATTATGCGCATAAGCAGTGATGTAATTATCACTATGACGAATCATAATAAGATTGCCATACTCTGGCAGACCATCGCCCGAGTACAGTACAGTGCCAGATTGGCTAGCAAGTACTGGATCACCGATATTACCGGCAAACCACATACCCATCGTGCCCACTGCCGCATCAAAGTTACGGGTCACTTGATTGCGACTTGGATATTCATAGCCTGACGTTGCGTTAGCCGTCACTTCGTATACAGGGCTTTGCGAGCTATTATTAGGCACGCTCGTTACAGGTGGTGTGTACGTTGGCTGTGTCGTTGTAGGCGCGTTATAACGACTGTTATTGGCTGGTGTACCTTGCCACAGCTTGAGCCATTGACCACTATAAATCGTATATTTACTGTCCAAACCATTCAGCGAACCGATTTGACGGTAACTGAGACGATAGCGCTCAGCAATCTGGCTGACCGTATCACCACGCTGTACACGATGGTAGTTAGGAACGCCTTGTGCATTGGTAATAATCTTAGGTCCCGCTTGGTTGGCTGATTGGTAAGTAGGCTTGGTTGCACAGCCCACCATCGTTAACGTTGCTGCTGTTAAAGTACCTATCAATGCCACTGTTACAAAGCGAGATCCAGCAATAAGCTTCTTCATACAAGATTTCCTATTCTTTATGTTACTCACAAACTCCTTGTGTTACTCACAAGCATTTTGCTAACTTTTATACCGTTTAGTATTCGGCAAATACCACCATTAATGATTCGATGATAAATCATTTTCTAAGGCATGTCCTCATTTTGAAAATGGTGATAAAAATGAGACAAATGGCAGCCAAATAAGAAAAATAGCGCAGATAATATCAGGATATTGACCAGCTGTTTGGCAAGATTTAGCCATGTTTAGCCCATTTAGTCGCTTTCGTTCAGATTGAGGACACGCCCTAATCTTTGGTAGCGCTGACTTATAGTACTAACGCCGACAGCGACTTAAGCGTGTCTGCTCGCGTATGGTGCAGGCGCACTGGTGATAGACTAATATAACCCGCCGCTACCGCCTGACCGTCCGTCATGCCTATTGTAGATGACTGAATATTTTCAGTTTCTGATGGCAACTCCCCTGGGCGTTTACGTAGCGACAACCAGTAAGCATCGCGCCCACGTGGATCAACCACATGGTGTACAGGACGTGCAATCTGACGGTGCTCTAACGCTGTTATTTTCCGACCTTTGATATCATCGGCACTATTCACATCAGGAATATTAACGTTTAATACATGATAGGGCAAATTTTTGCAAGCATCTAATATCGGTGTTTCTACCAATAACTTAACAATCTCAGCTGCCGCCATTTGATAATGACTGGCCTGCTCTTGCCCTTCTCCTTTGACGCCGCCGCCTACTAGGGAAGTCGCAATAGCGGGTATTCCAAAGAGCTGCGCGGTCAATGCAGCGCCAAAGGTACCCGAAAATAAAACGTCTTGACCAAGATTGGCGCCGGAATTAATGCCAGTAATCACGCAGTCAAAACGCGTATCACGATACAACTCATGTAACGCCAAATATACACAATCCGCTGGCGAACCATTTACCGCTATAAAACCAGAATCCAATTGATGAGTATATAATGGCGTCGAGAGGCTCAAGGCACTCGCGCAGCCACTTTGCTCACTGTTTGGCGCGACCACTACCACCTCTGCAATCGTAGACAGTGCTTGATATAGTGCCAACAGGCCTGGCGCATAAACCCCATCATCATTACTAATTAAAAACTTCATTTTTACTCAATATACTCATTAATGACCGTCTGTCCACTTATGAACTTTATCATCATAAAATTGCTATAATCAGACCCGCAAATGGAGGTTAGATTCTTTAACGATACTTTCGATGCTTGCATTCACATTGGCTTTTTCTGCATACACAATATGTGATAAATGGCAGTTGGATTTGCTATAAAATAAATAAAATCCAACACCACAATCCATATAAAGTGACACTATATTTATATGAGAAAATTGCTATAGCAAAGCGCTAATGCAACCATAATTGTGGGCGATTATACCCTAATAGTACGCTGACACGAACCCTGTCTTTGAGCAGAATCCACCTGATTTATGATTTCATCCCTACGATTTCGGCATCAATAACAGCAGAAATTCTTGGCGTGACGTTACAATAGGCAACAACGTACAACAATATAAACTTATACTTTCATGCTGACGTAACTTATGAGTCTATGCTACTGATATGTTGCTAAAAAAGAGCTTTGGCTCACAAGATATCCACACATAAATCAATATTTTATGTGACTTTTGTTTTTTTACCCATTAACATATCACCATTAAATAAAGATAAGCGAGTGTAATACTGAATGAAAAATCAATCGATATTATCTGTAGCTTCTGTGATAGCAAAGACGGCGTCGAAAGTTGGTCTTGCAGGACTGATAACGTCTGTTGCCATGCTATCTCAAGCATCCTTTGCGGCGAACAATCCCGCCACCACCATACCTCTAGATATGTCTGGCATCAATGTCACTAAACATGAAATTGCGGTCATGCAAGTACTATCAGAGATATGCCCACCGATGCTCAATGGCAAACAAAAACAGCGCTTTTATAAATCTTATACTGTGCAGCTTCACGAGTTGATGCCGTCTTTAGAAGATCCGAAAGCAGCGATCCAATATCTATCAACCCAGCAAGATTATCGCCAGATATTACAAGGCATTCGTAGTTGGACAATGGGTTTCTCCAAACAAGAAAATAAAGCTCTATGCGAAGATTTAGCGAATGCTGAATACTAGTAGCGGAACGTCATAAGTAAGCCTAATAATCACAACGTTATAATTGGCTTGCTTATCATATCCCCTATTGTATCGCCTACAATAAATAAGCCACAGCGTTGATTTTAGATTGATAAAGCCAGCTATAATCAATGATAATAAATCATGGCATTATCTATTTTAGAACGCTGAACATGAGCTATTTAGCGATAACTTATAAGCTTGTTCATCAAACTTATAAGGATAAAAAGCTTGCTGTAATCCTGTTGAAATCTACAGGTGATGCAGCAGGCTTTTTTATGACAGTCAAATTGTTTTATTCGGGACATTGTAGTAGTCCTAGAGCATGTCCTCATTTTGAAAAGGCTAATAAAAATGAGAGAAATTGCAGTTAAGCAAGGAAAATAGCACAGATAACGTCGGGATATTGACCAGCTTTTTGACACAGTTTGGCAAGACTTAGCCATCTTTAGCGCATTTAGTCGCTTTTGTTTAAATTAAGGACACTCCTAGTCTGAGCAAACGTTTGCTCCTAGTCACGCTTTCTTTTTAATCGGGTCTTTTTTTGTATTTATCGATTCCCCATCGGTTGGCATTTTGCTAAGATAAGGCGTTAATTTTATGTCTGTCGCTCAGCCATCACTACTCTTATTAATACATTGTTTTTAAACAGAATGTTTAAGACAGGCTACTTGAAAGAATGCATGAGGTTTAGTACGGGGCACAAGCGATAGATACATTTGGTTTCATGATGCGGTGTAACGATATATGACAGTAAAGCGTGTAAAAAATCAGCTGGTGCAGCTGGTAGTTGGTGTGAGTATCTCTATGAGTGCAGTGATGGCAAACGCAGCCATACAGCCGCCTGAGATGGATAATACCGCCTATGTATTGATGGACTATAATACTGGTGAGATTTTGGCGCAAAAAAACGCCAATGAGTCGCTACCGCCAGCGTCCTTGACGAAAATGATGACCAGCTACATCATTGAGCAGCGCTTAGCATCAGGTGACCTCAAAGAAGACGACCAAGTCATAATGAGTCCAAATGCATGGTGCCGTGGTAGTAGCAGCCAGTCTTGCATGTATGTGCCGGTAAATAAATCCGCTAGTGTTATTGACATGCTACGCGGTATTATCATTCAATCAGGTAACGATGCCTCAAAAGCCATGGCGGAACATATCGCTGGTAGTGAAGCCTCCTTTGCTATCTTGATGAATGAACAGGCAGAAAAGCTTGGCATGGAAAATACCCATTTCGTCAACTCTACTGGTATGCCTGACGAAGGACACGAGGCATCAGCACTAGATTTGGCTAAATTGTCACGTGCTATTATTAAAAATAGCGGCGACTATTACGGTATTTATTCAGAAAAAGAGTTTACCTATAACGGTATCACTCAAGGTAACCGTAATGCCCTGCTCGCAACTGACCCCACTGTTGATGGTCTAAAAACTGGCCACACTGATGCAGCAGGCTATTGCTTAGCGGCTTCAAGCAATCGTGACGGCATGCGTCTGATTTCTGTGATTATGGGAACCGACAGCCAACAAGCACGTGCCGATCAATCACGTGAGCTGCTTAATTGGGGCTTTGGCCACTTCACTACCGTCACCAAAGCCCCTGCTGGACAATTCGTCAGCAAAGTTCCGGTATGGTTCGGTGAAGCCGATGAAGTCGAGTTAGTTACTGCAGATAACCTGCAAATTCTGACCAGCAAAACACAAAAAAATAAAATCACGACTGTGGTCGATATTCCTGAGAGCTTAGAAGCACCCATCAAAAAAGGTCAAGAAATTGGCAAAATGATGGCCGTTATTGATGGTAAAGCCGTGGCTTCAGTGCCTATTATAGCCACCAGCGATATTGAACAGTCGGGCTTTATGAGCCGCACTTGGCAGCGTGTAGTACGTTGGGCACAAAATCTATTTTAAAAAATATCAGGAAAGTGCTATTTTTAAGAATATTGCTAATAAAAAAGACGCCTCAAAACGGGGCGTCTTTTTTATGTCCTCACTCACCACAGAAATTGTATTATTCCTATAAAACAGCGTCATGAGAAAACAGGTGTAAACACGGTATTTAGTAGACTAAGAAGGTTTGACACCGTTCACCATATTTTGCAGGTTAGAAGCAATCACACTTTTCGAAAATTCGATGATCAAAGCCATTTAAAATAAGTACAAGGCAATCGAGTACATTAAACGAGGTTAATACCCTAAACATGACAAATACTTTGATAACTATATTACTTCCATACCAACCAGCGCTTAAGCAAGTCGCTTAATGCTTTATCTTTATAAGTGGCACCATAACAGTAATCCACACCAGCCGCTTTTAAACCATGCTCAAAACTATCTAACTGCTTCGCTCGATGTGGTGGATACCAATATACCAGTAAAGCCCGATGCTCGCTTTCAAATTGTCGAATACGCTTGGCTAACGACGCAGCTTTACTTGGAAAAATATCTTCTGCAAACATCACCATATTCACCTTTCTTATACTCATCTCCTCTATAACCAATGCTTCATGCTGGCGATAGATGACCGTAGCGCCTAAACGCTCTAGCTCCTTCGCTAAAAATCCAACCTCATGATAATAATAGTAAATAACAGTCAATCCAGCCAATAAGTGCTGCTGCCGAGACTGATGTTTATTGGTCATCGATATAGTCAGCATAAACTGGGTTCCTAACCCTAACGTACTATCTACCTCTATAGTAGCACCCATCAACTGAGCCATTTGCTTGACGACTGGCAAACCAACACCTGAGCCTTCATATTGACGAGTTTGTGATGAATCCACTTGGAAAAACGGATTAAAAATATCATCAATATGGTTGCTATCGATACCAATACCCGTATCTTTCACGCTGATTTGCCAGCGATTACTTTTATCAAAATGGGTCAATTGCGACGTAATAGTCACCTGTCCCGCTGGGGTAAATTTAATCGCATTGTTCAGTAGTATCGATAATATTTGTTTTATTTTTTCCGCATCACCTTCAAGGCAGTAGTCTATATGATGAATGCGGCTAATTAACTCTAGCCTTTTCTGCTGAGCAATAGGCTCATATTCTGCCAACAGATCGGCGATCAACTGTAATGGGTTGAACGTAATACAATCAATATTCATCTGACCTTTTTGTATTTGATTCAATTGGATAATATGATCAAGCGACGACACCAGTTTGTCACTACCATCACTGATGATTTCGACCGCATCTTTTTGCTCTCTGTTGAGGGTATCGTAATCTAGCAGCTGCAAGCCGCCTACGATAGCATTTAGCGAGGTTTTTAGCTCATGGGTTATCATACTTTGAAAGTTATGCAGCTGCACATCAAGGGATATGTCTTTGTTATGCAATTGCTGCTCAAAAGCAGCCAGCGCTTCATAATCTTTTCTGACTTTCTGTAAACGATCAAACAAAGTAGTAAAAGTTTGCTTAATTTGCACCAGTTCCTGAAACTCAAAAAGCTGTGGAATCACTGGTAACTGCTCAAGTTCTGGGTTTTTCACAACGATGTAGCAGACTTCATTCAAAGCGTCAATATCTCTGATTGGCCATTGAAGTTTGCGCAGAATGTACAATACCCAAAGTACCGTCAGTATCGTAGTGATAAGCCATAATAGTAGATTGGCTCGAAACCAATTTAAACGCAAGGTGTTTAGATCTAAAGTTAGATTGATATAACCAACTAACGCGCTATTTTTATTAGCTTCACCAGACGTTGATAATCTATATTCGCCATCTGATGAAGTCGTAAACGATTGCTGACTGGCCTTTAATGTATCTAGCGCGCTATCATCATCGTCAGATGCGCTGGTGACTGGATAATTAAAACTGACCGTATCTGCAAATAAAGCATTTTTCCAATCGTCTCTAGATTGATTAACATTATCAATAGGTTGGGGGGTTGAATAAAATAAAATACTTCTAATGCTTGGTTCACTCTCTAACAAAAATCTCACTTGCTCAGCCACGATATCAGCACCATCGGCTGTCGATGCGCTGACAGTCAACAGGGTAGCCAGCTGCTGGATATGCTGACGCTTCTCTTTATAGTGGTGTAATAAACCATAAATAATAGACATTAAGAAGCCAGCCAACACAGCCAAAAGAATGGCTTGTAAGACAGAGCGCCAGATAAACGTAGGAATGGTTCGAGAGGGATGGTTGTTCATATCACTCAACTGAGTTAAGACAACTTTTGATTATAGTATAGGTATTTTATAGGAGTAGTAAAGGAAATATGACATATTAATAAAACTTAATAATGTATGAATATGTCATGATGACTAATATAGCCATCACGACAAAGCACATTACAGAGAAGCATGAAAGATAGACTAAAATAGTCTTTATTTGCTACAACAATAAAAAGACGATCATTATTTTGCTAAATTAACGCTTTTTATCTTTATTGGTAAATTTCTGCTTATCTTTGGTGGTAAATTTCTGTGCCCGATTACGCTCACGTTGGCGCAACTGTTGCGTCTTCGCTTTGGTTGGGGTATCGCTCTTGTTGGCATATGGGTTGTCATTTTGTTTAAGTACGACGTTGAGCGGCGTGCCTTCGAGCTTAAATACTTGGCGGAATTGGTTTTCAAGATAACGCTGATAGCTCTTAGGTAGCGCACTGGTTTGGTTGCCATGAATGACAATCACAGGCGGATTATGACCACCGATGTGAGCAAAGCGCAGTTTAATACGGCGACCAGCAACCGTTGGTGGTGGATTGGCTGTCACCGCATCTTGTAGAATCTGAGTCAAACGATTGGTTGACACTTCAAACATCGAAGACTTATAAGCACGTAAGATAGATGGGTATAGATTACCCACACCAGTACCATGTAATGCTGAGATTAGATGTACTTTCACATAAGGGATAAAGTTAAAGCGGCGATCCATCTCGATCTTGATATAATTTTTCTGATCAGCAGTCAAACCATCCCACTTATTAATCGCAACAACCAGAGCACGACCCGCATCGAGCGCATAACCAATCATATGTAAATCTTGATCAACGATACCTTCATGTGCATCAATAACAATAACGGTTACGTTAGAATCTTCGATTGCTTGCAAGGTTTTAATAACAGAGAATTTTTCTACTTTTTCGTCAATTCTGCCGCGGCGACGCACACCAGCAGTATCGATCAAGACGTAGTCTTTACCTTCGCGTGTATAAGGAATATAAATACTGTCACGCGTGGTACCGGGCATATCAAAAACCACTACTCGGTCTTCACCCAATAAACGATTGACTAGCGTTGATTTACCGACGTTTGGACGACCGATAATCGCCAGCTTGAGACCTTTTGGCTCTACGATATTCTCTTGCTCAGGCATATCAGCAGTCAATATTTCAAGCAAGTTACCGACACCGCGACCATGACTGGCCGCCATCGGATATGGCTCACCCAATCCTAATGCATAAAACTCGGCAGGCGCAGCGTCGTGAGCACCATCGACTTTATTGGCAACGACATAGACTGGTTTACCAAGCGTATGTAAAAACTTACCAATCTCAGCATCTGCACCAATCATACCAGCACGAGCGTCAACGACAAATACAATGATATCTGCTTCATGAATTGCCGTATGCGACTGCTCAGACATATAGTCATCAATATTGCCGCTACCATCATCCGCTTCACCAATACCACCAGTGTCTACAACGATAAAAGATTTGTCTTCATAGGTCGCATCACCGTATTGACGGTCACGAGTCAGTCCTGACAAATCAGCAACCAATGCCTGCCGACTTTTTGTGAACTGATTAAATAAGGTAGATTTACCGACGTTTGGACGACCAATTAAGGCGACCACAGGCTTGATACTCATGGGTTACTCTCAGTGAAATGCACGATGGCGGGCAGTACAGTTATTCTTATAACCAGTGATATAACAGTAGTCGTGAATAGGCTGCTCTTGACCGCAAATTAAAATGAATGATAAAAAAATAATCGACAGCTATTTTACACTTAGCAAGTGGTACATAGGACGACTAAATTATAGATAAATAATATATATATGGATAACACCTACGGCGCATCGGTCGCATAGAGTACGCGAAAGCCTGTGTTTAAACAAGCGATTTACACAAGGCACTAAACGCTGACGAAGCAGCGTTTGTGTTCTCTAAAATTACAATCAACCAGTTGGCTTACAGTTGACTTAACGATAGTATCAAAACACACTATCTGAGTAACTGTTAACCGATAAAAAGCTTAGCGGGCTAACTGCCAAATAGCAACTTGTCCTGACGTGCTTTGGGTCATTAAGCGGCTGCCTTGTACCTGCAAGCTACTCAAAGCGCCCTTGGTTTGTACACGGCTAACGATTTTACCGCTAGCTGGATCAAATAAGTGTACCACGCCGTCAAAATCACCCACAGCAATATAATTGCCAATCATCACAGGATTGGTTAAATGACGATAAGCCAGCTCTTCACTTTCCCAAAGAACCTCACCAGTACTGCGATTATAGGCAACCACTTTACCCTCTAAACTGGTAGCAATGACTTGCTGGTTATTTACAGCAAGTGATTTTAAGCTGGCAAGGTCGTTGACAAACATGACTTGGCGCGAAGCCAAATCAATACCGAGCAACTGACCACTATAACTGATGGCAAATAACTGGTTATTATCGACGATTGGCGTACCATCGACATCACTCATGCGCTCAACTTCGCTACTGCCAGTACCAACGCCAACACGTCTTGACCACTGCGGTAAACCACTATCAGTCGTTACCGCATGTAAGCGACCATCGGCAGTCGCTAGTAAGGCTGTCTTACTGTCTAACAATGTTGGCGCCGCACTACCGCGCACACTGATGGCTGGTACTTGCGTGGCAAACTGCCAGACAGACTGACCTGTCTGTAGTGACAAGCCATGTAAAAAGCCATCGTTCGCTGATAGAATGACACGGTTATTAGTAATTAAAGCGGGTGTCAATACTGATCCTGATAGCTGCTGCTGCCAGCGTTTTGCACCAGTCACACTATCAAATGCCATCACTTGACCGCCGCGTGTGCTAATAATCGCTGTCTGGCTCAAGGCATCTAAAGTGACGCCACCCGTGATTTGATCGCCAACGTTGATCGACCATAAACGTTCGCCTGCACTGTTAAAGCCGGTCAAATCCCCACCGCGCGATGCAGTGACGATTTGTCCATTGACATAACCTACTTGTAAATCTAATGGATCTTTTTTACTGGCTTTTTTGTTGCCAATATCTGTGCTAAACACAGGTTGCAAAACACTAATAGGCTCAGCAATCTGTACCAGCTTGACTGGGTCGTTGACGACGGGTTTAATACCGCGATTACACCCAATCACCGCAGTACTCATTACTGCCAGTACTGCCACATGCATCACCGTCGATTTGATGGTTTTAGCTTTTGATATATTGCTAGAGCGAATAGATTGAGTCATTATGAGTTCTCACTACAAATAAATTATTATTAATTAGTAAATTGGTTATCAGTAAATGTAAGATCGGCGATTAGTACTAACCAAACACATTCAATGAGTGCTGGCTGTCCATGCGACGCGATTGTTTTACTGTACCACTTAACTTATAGAACGGTTATAGATACGCGCTATTGACTAGCAATTATCAGGCATTAGGTAGAACGCAAACGCTATTATTGGTTAACAGCGCTTGTCAGCAATTATTGCGCAACCTCAGCGGCAGCATTTTCTTCCACTAAGGGCTGTGCAGGACTACTTGACTCTTGAATCAGACTGACTGGTTCGTCTATAGGCTCAGGTACGATGCCCAGACTCTCCATCTTTAATGCCAATACTGCACGCGTTTCTTGACGGTTGCGTAACAGCTCCCAAGCATTATTGTACGACTGGATCGCTGAGTCTTTATTACCTTGTGCTAAATAAATATCCCCTAACAATTCTTGTTGGCTGGCTTCAAAGGAGCTTGGCATATCATTGTTTGCTTCTGCTAATGCAGCATCCGCATCACCTGCCGCTAGTAACGTTGTCGCATAGCGCAAACGAGTAATTGCTTGTAAACCTGCATCACCTAAATCAATAGCCAATGCTTTTTTGAGGGTTTCACTTGCCTCGGTAAATTCATTATTATCAACTTGCTGACGCGCTTTAATCATCAGTGCCTGCCAAGCGTAAACCGACTCACCATGCTTGCTGACTAGCGCATCAATATCTTTGTTTAACTGGGTACGGCTTTGTGCAAGTGCTGCCTGTGCCTCCGCTTCTAAATCGGGGTTTTGTGAGGCCAAACTGACTTCTTCATTCAATCGCTGAATGTCTGCATAATGATCTGCTGCAACGGTGTCTACGCGCGCATGGTTGTCCTGCCAATATGTCCAACCGAAATAAGCGGCCAGTGCCAACAAAATCGCAGTGACAATATAGCTGCCATACTGCTTTAACGCTTGCATTGAATTGTCTGCATTCGGCGAATTGGGTGTCAGAGCCATATGTGTTTACCTAATAAAATTGTTATGAAATTGCTAATGCTAAAACCGCAATCGATTACTGACGAACAAAATTTTCTTTGCTCGACAGCCAATCTGTCGCAACCGTCTGTTGTTCGCCCGTCTGCATGTCTTTAACGCTAAGGGTGTTATCATCCAGCTCTTGCTGTGCAATAATAACAGTCAATGCAGCACCTGACTTATCGGCTTTCTTCATTTGCGCTTTTAAGCTCGTCGCACTCGCCATTTTCACCCGAATATCTGGGCGACTATAGCGTAGGCGCTGAGCATAGCCAATACCAACACTATAAACTTCTGGATGCGCAACCACAAAGACATCACAAGCTGGAACATCAGCAATCGGCGCAACCGCTTCCATTAACAATAACAAACGCTCAAGCCCCATGGCAAAACCAACAGCCGGCTCAGATTTTACTGGCTTATTGCCATCAGTACCGATAGATTTTAATTGCCCAATCAGACCATCATAACGGCCGCCGGCACAAACAGTCGCTTGGCTGCCAAGTTTGTCGGTCACCCACTCAAAAACCGTTTTGTTATAATAATCAAGACCGCGTACTAGGTGAGGATTGATCTCGAAATCGATACCAAGCTCAGTCAGATACGTTTGCACTTGTTCAAAGTGCGCTATACTCTCTTCACCTAAAAAGTCAGCCAACTTCGGCGCATCTACCAACACGGCTTGTGTACTTGCTTCTTTACTGTCTAAAATACGTAGCGGATTGGTGGTCAAGCGACGCTTACTGTCTTCATCCAGCTGATCTTTTTTATCGGTTAAATAAGTAACCAATGCTGCGCGATAAGCATAACGCTCATCTAGCTCGCCTAAACTATTCAGTTGCAAGCGCATCTCATCTTTTAGACCCAACTCCTGCCACATCAAATGGGTCATAGCAATCAGCTCAGCATCAGCATCTGGTAGCGCACTACCAAAGCTCTCAACACCCAATTGGTGAAACTGACGATAACGGCCTTTTTGCGGACGCTCATAGCGAAACATCGGACCGATATACCATAACTTAGGCGTATCACCGCGCAGCAAGTTGTGCTCAATCACAGCACGTACCGCCCCTGCCGTACCTTCAGGGCGCAGAGCCAATGGCGTTGGCGGCTCAGACTTATCGGTAAAGCTATACATCTCTTTTTCGACAATATCAGTCGCACCGCCAATGGCACGCGCAAACAAATCGGTTTGCTCAACGATTGGTAAGCGAATATGCTCAAAGCCATATCTGCCAAGCACTTCAGCCAATATCGCTTCTAAATGCAGCCATTTTGCGGACTGGTCAGGCAAAATATCATTAAACCCTTTGATAGCTTTAATCATGGTACGGTCGTATCCTTAAAAATTTTAACAAATGTCTCTTTTATTTTTTGCTCATAATAGTGTTTTATTTTACGCGGATAATCTCATTCTCGCGTTTTTTAGCCAAATCTTCGGCATGTGCACGTACCATGCCTTCTATTTCATCGACCAAGTTATTGGTATCAATAAGATGACTTTTTTCACCCATACGATATACCAATGATTTTGGTGCGGCACCAACAATGCCAATATCAGCCTCTTTTGCTTCACCTGGACCATTTACTTTACAGCCAATTACAGACAGGTTCATCGGTTCACGAATGTCTTCTAAGCGCGATTCTAAAGCAGTCATGACTCGAATCACATCAAATTCTTGGCGCGAGCAGCTTGGGCAAGCAATAAAGTTGACACCATTAGAACGTATATTCAGCGATTTTAAAATATCAAAGCCGATTTTAATTTCTTCTTCAGGCTCTGCGGCCAGTGAAATACGAATGGTATCACCGATGCCGTCTAATAATAAACCGCCAAGTGCAATCGCGGATTTGACTGCACCCGTACGATAAACACCTGCCTCGGTGACGCCTAAATGCAGCGGATTATCAATCTGGGCAGAAATCAGGCGATATGCATCCAAGGTCAAAAATACATTACTGGCTTTAACCGATACTTTATATTGGTCAAAATTTAGACGCTCTAATATATCGATATGGCGCATGGCTGACTCAAGCATCGCCTCGCCAGTTGGCTCAGTATATTTGCGCTGAATGTCTTTTTCTAGCGAGCCTGCATTGACACCAATACGAATAGGGATGTTGTAATATTTGGCACAGGCGACCACTTCACGTACTTTGGCATCGCTACCGATGTTACCTGGGTTAATACGCAGACAGTCAGCCCCTGCTTCGGCAACTGCTAACGCAATCTTGTGGTCGAAATGTACATCAGCTATCAAGGGGACACTGACTCGTTTACGAATTTCACCAAAAGCTTTGACCGTATCCATCGTTGGCGTCGACACCCGCATCAAATCCGCACCAGCTTCAACACAGCGTTCGATTTGGGCGACAGTTGCTGCCACATCGCAAGTATCTGTATTGGTCATACTCTGCACACTAATCGGCGCATCACCACCAATCGCGACATCACCGACATATATTTTTTTGGTAAGACGACGGTTAATAGGCGCTGACGTTGACATAGACAAACCCTTCAGTTGGAGCGAAAAAACGCAGAAAAAACACACTTATAATAGCTTGCAGATAGCAACTTTCAAAAATAAATCTTGTACAGCAGTTGAGAAGACTAGCATTCAAAATTATCCGCTTTAAAAATTAAGGCGCTAACTCAAAATTGGCTTGCTTATCCGTTGCATAAGTATTTAGAGCAACCGCTTCTTGATTGAGCATTAAGCTGACATTATCGACATTATCAATTTGCACATTAAACGGCGGCGTACCTGACAGTTTATAATCTCCAGATGTTTGAGAGCCAGTCATTAGACTGCTACCAGAGGCATCAGTGATACTCACGACGGCGGTATCCGTCAGTTTGACATCTAAAGACGCTGGACTTGCATCGCCGCCTAAGTTTAGAGCAGAGCCAGAGGCACCGACGCCTAGCTCATCGGTATTGATTGCCGCACCTTGCGCTTGCTCTATCGCTGAGACGTCTTCGACCGTCGATACTGGCTGCTCGGTATTCTCTTTACTTGCGTTACTCACCATGCGAAATAAGAAAATCGCTAAAATAATGACACCAATGACGGCGATGATCAGTAGTGGGTTAAAACGAATACGATTATGCGTATCACGTTGCAACGTGCCCATTGGGCGCAGTGGTGTATCCGTGTTGTTGACTGACTTGGCTTTTAGCTCGGTAGGATAAGCAGCATCAAAGCTAGTCGCTATCTTTACAGGATCCAAACCCAAAAACTTAGCATAATTGATTGCAAATCCACGGGCAAAAGCAGCTTGCGGCATCTCCGAAAAATTTTCACTTTCAAGCGCTTGCAAATGTCGCTTTAGAATAAATAACTCGGCGGCTACCTCCTCTAAGCTGACTTGCTTATTTTTACGGGCTTGCTGCAACATGGCACCAAATGATCCCTGAGCGTTAGATTGAGTGTTTGATGATGGGGTGGTCATTTCCATGGTGCCTCTGGATTATTAAGCCAAGTCTTAAGTTGTTTTGCTTCATCACTTAAAGGATAAGCGGATAAAAGCTGCTGTGCCAATTGCTGGCGCGTCGTTATGTTATTTTGTGCAGCGGCCAATTTGATGCCTTGTAGTAGCAAGCGCGGGCTAATACCCTGCCCTTGTACCAGTATCAAGGTTTCATCATAAAGCCGTTGAGCCTGTGGAACACGTTGCTGCTCAAGCAATAAATCGACCAACTCGATATGGGCAATAATACTATTGCGATTGCCATCAAGTGCTCGTAAAAATGCTTTGGCAGCAGCACTACTATCACCTAGCTGTAAGTAAGTACGCCCTAGATTCTCTAGCGCACCAATACGGCCCTCGTAACCTAATGCTGAACCTGCAATCTCAAACTGCTCTGCCGCCTCACGATAGCGCTTCATTTGTGACAAATAAACGCCGTAGTTATTGTGGGCTTGCTCAAAATCTTTATCAAGCGTGATCGCTTTTTTAAAATACTGATCGGCTTTTTCAAGATTGAGACGACTGCCCTCTTGCTGCAGCAAAACGCCCATCATATCATAGGCTGGCGCGTAACGGCTATCGGCAGCAAAGGCTTTTTCGAGTTGGCGCTGAGCGGTATCAAGCTCATTTTTGCGGATATATTGCGCGGCAAGTGAAGTGCGCACGCGAGCAATTTCTTGTTGATCTAAGTTACGATTGTCATTGGGTCGCGTGGACGTTTGATAAGGCGTGATGCTTGTCAAATCATTGGTCGGCGTGCTTTGGCAACCAGTGAGCAGTAACACTGCCAATGCCGTTGCTAACACCATACCCTTCGACGTCACCATTGGGACAATAGCCACTTGTTCGGTCGCCGTACTCAATCGCTTATAAGTCTGAGAAGATACTTTTTGATAATTGAACTGACAAGAATTTCTAGAAGTCATCATAGCCGCCATCATAAAACTGTGATTCAATGCGTTCGATCCTCGAGGCATCAGTTTAATAGATTTAGCCCGCATAAGTACAATTTAGTTGTTATTAATTGCTGTGCACATCCAAACTAATCGTTATTGCTACATTTTTATTACCATTGCGACAGATAAAAGACAAATAAGCTGCTACATCAGAAATGTCTATTCACTATTTACATGACAGCCATACTAAGGCGTGTCCTCAATTCAATCGATTATCCTCTAAATGGGCTAAAAACGGCTAAAGTTTGCCAAACATCGTCAAATAGTTTATCAGTATCTCGATATAATTTGCGCTACTTCGCTTGTTTGACGGCAATTTATCTCATCTCTATCACCATTTTTAAAATAAGGAAACGCCCTAAACACTTTCACGATCTTTGATGCTTTGCTGCCACGCGGCTGAACGACGCGTTCTGTCGGCAACTTGCCCAACCAATTGACCACATGCCGCATCAATATCATCACCGCGTGTTTGGCGTATGGTACAAACAAAACCTGCTTCGCTTAATATATTACTAAAGGCATGAATACGATTATTACTCGACTTATCATAATTTGCATGAGGGAACGGGTTAAACGGTATCAGGTTAATCTTACTGGGTAAATCGCCCAATAATGCGACCAATTGCTCAGCATGCTCATTACTATCATTGACACCATCTAACATCACATATTCAATAGTCACGTGTTTTTTGTGGCGCGGGTTCACTTCAAAAACGTAATTTCTCGCTGCCGCCATGAGCTGCTCTAATGGATATTTTTTATTGATCGGGACCAACTCATTACGCAGCTCGTCATTTGGTGCGTGTAATGAAATCGCTAAAGCCACGTCAAGCTCCTGTGCCAACTCATACATTTTTGGCACTACACCTGAAGTCGACAAAGTAACGCGGCGCTTTGATAAACCATAAGCATGGTCACTGAGCATCAATTCCATCGAGCTGACAACGGGACGATAGTTTAATAACGGCTCCCCCATGCCCATCATGACGACGTTGGTGACGTTGTTTTCCCATAAACTATGGTCAACATTTTCTAAACTGTCGTTTTCATCGGTCATATAAGAGGCATTTGCCACCCATAATTGTCCAAGAATTTCAGCCGCTGTTAAATCGCGCTCAAAGCCTTGCTTGCCGGTACTACAAAAGCTACAGTCCAGCGCACAGCCCACTTGCGAAGAAATACACAAGGTTTTACGACCGTTTAATTTACTATCATCTGCGGGAATCAGTACCGTCTCAACCAACGAGCCACCAGTGACTTCAAATACCCATTTACGCGTACCATCATCACTATATTGACGATGGATTACTTTTGGCGGAATGACGCAGGCATTGGCTGACAATTTATCACGCAAAGATTTACTCAGATTGGTCATTTGCTCAAAATCAGTGACACCCTGCTGATATATCCACTTGATCACTTGCGTCGAGCGAAACGGCTTTTCGCCAATACTCTTAAAGTAATCCGCCAGTTGCGCTTGTGTCATCCCCAATAAATTGGTTTTTGCCTGAGCTTCATCTACCAGCTTGATGTGAGCAGGTGTGTGTTGGGTCGGTGCTTGAATAGTGGACATAATAGTAACCTTTTTGCATAAGCTTAAATAAGCGCTGCAATTATTGATATGAGTGTTGCCAGTCATACGCAATGTATGAATGCATGAGCAATCCGTTATGAGCGCATTTTTTATCTAAAATTGATAAGAACCTGCTGACAAGGGATTGATAACGCTACATAAAACTAATAATGAGGGAGAAAGTTTGAGATTTCAATGCATAGTTAGACCATTATAATAGCTAAAACGGCTTATACCAAAAGATATAAGCCGTTTCGCGACACTAATTATTAATCAGCACTATTATTATGCATAACAACTATTATGCACAAAAGAAGCTATTAATAAAAACTGCTATTAACGCGTACGTGCACAAACTTCATCTTCATTGAAGAAGTAGCTGATTTCACGTGCTGCTGACTCCGCTGAATCTGAACCATGAACGGCGTTTTCATCGATGCTGCTAGCGAAGTCAGCACGAATAGTGCCTTCAGCTGCATCTTTTGGGTTAGTAGCGCCCATGATGTCGCGATGCTTAGCGATCGCATTTTCGCCTTCTAATACAGATACCAATACTGGACCTGAAGTCATAAATGATACTAGATCATTATAAAATGGACGCTCAGCGTGCTCAGCGTAAAAACCGCCCGCTTTTTTATCATCAAGTTGCATCATTTTAGCAGCAACAATTTTTAGACCTGATTTTTCAAAACGATCGTAGATAGCGCCGATGTTGTTGCCAGCTACTGCGTCAGGTTTGATGATAGATAAAGTACGTTCGTTAGCCATGAAAAGCTCCTAATAAATAATAAATTTGATAAAAAATGAAATAATAAAGGGGTTATTTTATCTTTGGCCGCAATGTTGACTTAGGCAGATTCAAATAACTCATGGTCTATCAATGCGATAATATGAGCGCCAACACAGGATTGCTGCCTATTATAATGATTAGCGCTATAAATGATAGGGTTAATTTATGACCGTACCTTGCATAAAAGTAAATTTATTACCGCATCTTATCTTAAGACAAAGTAAGCATTCATCAATAGCAGATTATTGCCCTACGTATCTCATCACTAACTATCTTTGTCATTTATGGGTATAAGACTAACTTAGCAAAACTCTATGTAAATGTGACTAACAAAAACCCCTCAGCATATAATACTAAGGGGTTTTATTAATACGAAACTATGAGGCTAACTGCTTTTAAGCAATACTCAAAACAACTACTCGCCTAAGCGGCTGTCTCGACAACTGCCAGCGCTACATTCACGCACACGATCATTTAAGAAGTTCACTCGCTCAGTTGTTACCCGAGTCGCACAGCCCATATTGACAAAAAAACCTTCGTCATTATTATAACTACACTGGTCATTACGCTCGCGTATCCACGCCAGTTGTCCACGCTTTAATTTGGATTTTTGCGAGGTATTTAAGCGTTTAGTCAGTTTTGCATAAGAATTATTCAGCTCTTTATCTGCCTCCAAATATACTTTCGTTAAGCAATATAAATCATCAAAATCATTGTTGGGTTTATCACAGTTTTGCGCGCCCCATGACAGCATAGGAAACATAAAAGCCGCAGAGGTTAGCAGCGCTAAAGATGTTTTTCCTATAGAGTGTTTGATAGTATTGGCTGTCATCGCCTTTTCCTTTTCATGTCATGTAGTTATAAAGCTAAATCCATTTATAACATATTACACCAAATAAAACCAAAATAATGTTAGCAAATTATTTTTTATCCTAGGGTATGTCCTCATTTTAAAAATGGTGATAAAAATGAGATAAATTGCCGTCAAACAAGGAAAGTAGCGCAAATAATATCGAGATATTGATAAGCTATTTGACGATGTTTGGCAAAATTTAGCCATTTTTAGCCCATTTAGAGAGTAATCGATTGAATTGAGGACATGCCCTAGTCTGTTTTATTATTAAGCATCTTGTTTTTTGTCGTTAGAGATTAATAGTGATAAGCGATTTTATTACTTGGAATTAATGCTAATTGGCATAATAAACAAAATTCATGAAAAGTTACTCATAAAAAAATCCCAGTACTCAGCACTGGGATTTTTTTGATTGATACTACAAGCTATCTAACTCTTATAGTAAAAAACTAAGCATCATATGGGTCACGCAATACGATTGTCTCTTCACGGTCAGGACCGGTTGAGATAATATCAACTGGGCAACCAATCAACGCTTCGATACGCTTGATGTATTTTTTCGCATTTTCTGGTAGGTCGTCATAGTTGGTTACACCAACGGTTGACTCGCTCCACCCTTGCATTGTTTCATATTTAGGCGTTACTGACTCATAGAATTCAGCATCATGTGCGCCTGCACACTCAGTCTCAGGCAGGTTATAACCCACACCAATTAGCAACTCTTCAAGACCATCTAATACGTCAAGCTTGGTCAAGCAGATACCTGACATAGAGTTAAGTACCACGGCACGGCGTAGCGCTTCTGCATCGAACCAACCACAGCGACGCGCACGACCAGTTGTCGCACCAAACTCATGACCGACTTTGGCCAAATGCGCACCAACATCATCAAATAGCTCAGTTGGGAATGGACCGCTACCAACACGGGTAGTATAAGCTTTAGTGATACCCAATACGTAATCTAAATACAATGGACCGATGCCCGTACCAGTAGACACACCGCCAGCGGTTACGCTTGAGCTGGTAACAAACGGATAAGTACCGTGGTCGATATCAAGCAATGTACCTTGCGCACCTTCAAACATCAGGTTTTTGCCAGCAAGACGCAATTGATTAAGGTCTTCGGTCACATCAGTAACCATGCCTTTAATCTCTTCTTTCCATTCTTTGCAAAGCTTAAGTGTCTCATCAAAATCAATCGCTTCAACTTTATAATACTGAGTCAGTTGGAAGTTATGATATTCGATTAAGTTGCGTAGTTTTTCTTCTAGATCTTCACGGAACAAGTCAGCAAGCTTGATCGCACGGCGTGCTACTTTATCTTCGTAAGCAGGACCGATGCCGCGACCCGTCGTACCGATTTTGCCAGTACCACGTTTGGCTTCGCGTGCTTGGTCAAGTGCTACATGATAAGGCATGATAAGTGGGCAGTTGGGTGAAATACGTAGGCGCTCACGTACTGGTACGTTGTTGTCTTCTAGCTCTTTCATTTCTTTTAGAAGTGCGTCAGGTGCTAATACTACGCCGTTACCGATGAAACAAGTAACACCTTCACGTAAGATACCTGATGGGATTAAATGCAAGACAGTGGTTTTGCCATCAACAACTAACGTGTGACCAGCGTTATGTCCGCCTTGAAAACGTGCAACTGCTGAAGCTTTTTCGGTCAGCAAATCAACGATTTTGCCTTTACCTTCATCGCCCCATTGGCTACCCAAAACTACGACATTCTTACCCATGATCAATCCTTACCTTTATGTATTGAGGTGTGTGCAATAACGATTAAAAACTGCGATAACTTTCATTATCATGAATTTAAAGACGTTAAAAAAATGGTACTAATATTAAAAATGAATGCTTAAATACTCTGTAACTGCCAATGATTATCTATAAAGCTCAAGCGATGCGTCACATCAGAGGGACGATCTTCTGCATTTAATGGCATGGTGACACGGTAGCCTTGCTCACGTAGACTCTCAACCTGCTGTAGCAGTATCTGTCTCTGTTCTTGGCTCGCACTGCTCAATACTTCATAATCAACCAATACGATAATGGGTGCTTCAAGCTGGGTGTGTGCAAGCAAGCGACTGACATCCATACTAAAGCCAGTGGCTTCACGTGGCTGATTGATTGCTAACTGATTGCCGCTTTGCATACCATCGAAACGACCGCCGCGTACCAGTGGCTGCGTCTCACTATTGATATAGCCGTTGAATACAATACCCGTGTGATAATGATAGCCTGATAATTCCGTCACATCGATACTCACAGGGCATTGCCACTGCTCTTGTAGATGTGTTTTGAGGCGTTGTAATTCAGTGATAGCAGTTGCGACTTGCGTGTCCTGCTGTGCAGTCTCTGACAGCTTTGCCAATAGATTGGTAATATCATGACCAAAGCGTGCCAATGCGTAAAAGTCATCACCCAATGGCAATGACTGGCAGACACGTTTTAGCTCTGGCAGGTTTTTATTGGCATATAAATGCATTAGTTGTTCAGTGTCATTATCAGCCAATTCAGCCAACTCTGCCAAGCGCTTAAATATTGCTACGTGACCCAAGTCGATATGTAGCGCAGCACTCATATTTAGCTTATTTATCATACCAAACAACACATCTATCAGCTCAATATCTGCGGCAATTTCTGCACAGCCAAATATTTCAGCACCGAGCTGCAAAGGTGTACGTGAGCCAAACAGCCCTGATGGCAACGTATGAATCACATCACCTGCATAGCAATAACGCGCAATACCTGTACCGCCATGATGCGCATCAATACGCAAAATCTGCGGAGTAATATCCGCACGCAGACCCATCAAGCGACCTGTTAACTGATCGATAATCTTGAAAGTTTGGCGCTTTAAATCTTCTGAAGCGCCACTTAACAATGACTCAGTAAATTCAATCATTGGTGGATTAACCAACTGATAGCCATGACCAATAAGTTGCTGCGTAAGCTGATACCTAAGCACTTCTTGCTTACGCGCATCTTCGAACAGCACATCCACCACCCCATCAGGCAACAACCAACTATTGGCAACGTCGCTGGCAAAGTTGTTCAAATATGGCATGCTATTGGAGGTAGCAGTGTTTTCAGCAGGCTGAGCTGCCGCTTCATTTGTCGTATTTAACTGGGCAGGTTTTGCAGAATCAGAACTGACAGACACAATAAATCCTTGTTTGGCGTATCGCTTACCAAAAACGCGGTACTGATGCGGTACTTAAAGGTTATATTTACAATTGCATTGACGCCATGCATTTTTATTTTTAACGCGCAACATCATTGACCCAATTATTTATAAACAAACTAGGTAGCCGCAAAAGGGTGAGTAATAAGTATAATTTAGAATGATAAGACGAGTATCTTTATGCGCTAATAAACGGCGTTAAATAATCAAGGCACTTTATGCTTTAGTTTAGCATAGCAGCCAAGGTTCGCCTAGTGACAATTAGCCACAATTACCATCTAATTATCTCTCGTCAGTACTAAAACGATGCAGATTATCTATAGACTATGTAGGTAATGGTTTGCTCAAGAATGGTGACCCTTATTCTGTATAATAAAGAAAAAATGAGCAAAGTGAGAACAACGCCTTCGATACCGACTCATGGTACACTAACGCATATTTTTATCTCGGAAGCCTTATGTCATCTGATTACCACCCAAACCCAGCCATCAACCAGAGCAACGTCTTAGGTACGGCCCTTGCCAGCTGTTGCTTTGATCCTATTACTGGCTATTACCGCAATGGCTTTTGTCATACTGGCAATCATGACGTCGGTCAGCATACCGTTTGTGCCAAGATGACCAGTGAGTTTTTGAACTTCTCTGCCAGTCGGGGCAATGATTTGATTACGCCACTACCTGAGTATGGATTTTCTGGCCTTAAACCTGGTGATTACTGGTGCATTTGCGCGCTACGCTGGGTTGAAGCATTGGACTTTGATATTGCCCCGCAAATCAAACTAGAAGCTTGCCACGAAAGCTTATTGAGCTTGGTCGATATCGATACTTTGAAAAGTTATGCTCTTTAATAACAATACTTATTAATAACGATGATTATAAGTTTCGCTTGTGACACGTTTTTTACTTTATAAAGGGAGGGTGTATGGAAAACAATAACGACCAGTTGATCAAAAAAACCGCGCGTATTGCACCTAACTCTAATATCAATCGTATTTACGCCGATATGAATGATGAACATCTCTATCTAGACAATGATGACAGCTATATCTATGGCGATGCGGATGCTACCACTGAGGACACCATCGAGACCATGACGGTCTACGATCCTGACTCTGAGCGCTATGAAGATATCGATTTATCCAGTGAGGACGAGGTCGTCAACTGTTATGCCTACTCACGTAAAACGGGCGAAAACCTCGATAAATTGGCGCTAAACGATGTCAGTCGTGCTTTGAGCAATAATGGTCAATTTATTTGGCTCGGGCTGTATGATCCTAGCCTAAAAACCATGGTCAAAGTCAAAGAAGCCTTTGGGCTGCATGAACTGGCAATTGAGGATGCATTTGCTGATCACCAGCGTGCCAAAGTTGAAAACTATGACAATGATATGGTGTTTGTGGTATTGCGTACCGCTAAGCTTGAGGACAATGTCATTCGCTATGGCACCACTGCGATATTTATGGGCAAAAACTACCTGATTACCATCCGTAATGGCCCATCCAACTCCTACGCACCTGTCCGCGAGCATTGTCATCGTCGCCCTGAAAAGCTGCGTATGGGGCCGATATTTGTGCTGCATGCCATTCTCGATTTTATCGTGGATAACTATATGCCGATTACCGATCGCTTGGGGCGCTATTTGCGTGAGCAAGAACGCTATGTGTTTACCTATGAGTTTGATAAAGGCACGCTGAAAAACCTTTATGAGCTCAAATCGCAATTGGTACACATGCGCGCGATTATTTTACCAGTACAAGATATCTGTAGTTTTTTTATCAATCATAAAAAAAGCGAGCTGGTCTCTGGGTTTTCTCAAGCCGCTAAACCCTACTTCCGCGACGTCAATGACCATTTACTACATTCCTTAGATGCCATCAATGGTCTGAATGAGATGCTGAGTGTGGTCATGAATACCTATATGGCCATGGTCAATATGGGACAGAACGAGGTGGTGCGTAAGCTTGCTGCTTGGGCAGGTATTCTAGCCGTACCGACGGCCATCGCAGGTATCTATGGAATGAACTTTGACTTTATGCCCGAGCTGCATTGGCAATACTCCTACTTTGTCATCATGATCCTTATTGGTTCATTATGTGGCTATTTATATTACAATTTTAAAAGGCTTAAATGGTTATAACTGAACAATGCAAAAATCTTTGAGTGGCGTACGCCGCCATTATGGGGAATTGGCATTGTGGCACGTAATCCAGAAGCGCGGTTTTTGCATGATGGTCGTGCCAGCAAGCTTGACTGAGGCGATACTCTGGCATGGTGGTGAAGCAGAAGGCGCAAAGACACGCCTTACACGTTATCTGCCACGCAAAAACAAACATTAATGACCTTATTAAAAGGGATTTAACGCTCAAACAGTAAAATGTGAGATTTAAGAAGGCAAAAAAAGGGCTACCAGTGGTAGCCCTTTTTTTATGCTGCTATTCAATAGTTATTCACGGCGATGCTTGGTATGGCTATCAGGCGCTTGAGCATTATCAGGTAACAGTGCTTTAATCGTTAAGTTTGCATGCTGTTTATCAAGATTGTCCTCTGGACGGCCAAACGTTTTTGCTGTCCAAGTTAATACTACGATAGAACCGCTCAATAGCATAATGGCCACAGAAATTGTCGCCAGTAGCCATAAATGAAAATAGTCTGAGACTGCCTGTACATCAACCACTAAATGTCGTGACAATGCCGTTATAGCGATAAATATCAAAAACTGTACTGGCAGACGGTGCGTTTTAAAATAAATACCTATCATAGCCAGCAGCTCAAGGTAAATAAACAACATCAATATGTCTTTTAAATCCGCTGAGCCTTTTTGAATAATACCAACGAACTCTTTGCCAGCAGTCCAAACGACAACCACACTGATTAGAAATAAAATAACGTAATGACAGATATCGACAAACTCTCTACCGATACCTTGTAGTCGCTCATGAACACCTACGTTTTTTTTAGCCATGTTTAGGTCCTATCAACTGAGATGTGGTTGATTCAGCCTGAGTCTATATTACCTCAGGCCCCTTATTTATCGGCAATCAGTATTCGTATGGCTATCTTCTTAGCCGATATTCAGACCCGCTGATTTTTCAGCAGCATCGACCGTTTGGCGAATGAGAGTATTAATGGTCATTGGACCCACGCCACCTGGTACAGGCGTATAAGCACTAGCGATATTTTCTACGCCTTGCAATTCGATATCGCCGACGCCGCCATTATCCGTTGGATGAAAGCCTGCATCAATGACCACAGCACCCGCTTTAATCCACTCTGCTTTAATCAATTCAGGCACGCCCACTGCCCCAACCACGATATCAGCACGCTTGATATGAGACTCTAAATCTTGCGTTCTTGAATGGCAAATCGTTACGGTACAGTTGGCATTTAATAGCATCATCGCCATAGGTTTACCCAAAATAGCACTGCGACCGACCACTACTGCCTCTTTACCTGACAGCTCGATATTATGATGCTCTAATAAGTGCATGATGCCTTGCGGGGTACATGAACCATAAGCGCTCTGCTGCATCGCCATACGACCAAAGCCAAGACAGGTCACACCATCAACGTCTTTTGCCAAGTCAATCTGCTCAAAGCAAGCACGCTCATCGATATGTGCAGGTACTGGATGCTGCAGCAAAATACCATGGACGTCTGGATTGCTATTGAGCTCATCTATTTTCGCCATCAGCTCTTCAGTGGTTGTCGCACTTGGCATCTCAACGCGTATAGAATCCATGCCGACGCGTTTACAAGCGTTGCCTTTCATACGTACATAAGTCGCAGAAGCTGGATCGTCACCGACCAATATTGTCGCTAAGCTTGGAGTACGTCCTGTCTTAGCTTTAATAGCGTCTACACGCGTACTCAGTTGCTGTTCTATTTGTTTAGCAAGTGCTTTACCGTCCAAAACGGTAGCAGATCCTTGGGCAGTTGACATAGTAACTCCAATAGAGGGTGCGATAAAAAAAAGTAAAGACAGCGCCCGCAACTACTTGCATGCCTGTCTTATGCTTGATCAATATATGATTAAGACTGATATTGTACCTGTCTGGGCTAAAAAATCCTAGCGTAAGATAAGACTTGAATGCCTATAAATCTCTATCACTCGCCAATCCCACAATATCATGCCATTACCGAGGCAACCCTGATAACATCTACCGTTTTATAAAAAACTCCAATAGCAAATAAAAAACCAATAGCTGCGACTATTTATAAATACTCAATACGCCTTAATAAGCGATATCCTCACATCACTTAATCATTTAATCATTGAACCAAACACGCGATCGATTACATCTACCGTTTGCGCGATCTCGGCAGTGGTTAAGGTAGGATGAACCAAAAACATTAAGCTAGTCTCTCCCAACTGTTTTGCTATTGGCAATCTGTTTTCTGGACGCAAGCCTGTATCATCGAATGCTTTTTCTAAATATACCTCTGAGGCAGACCCTGAGTAGCAAGGCACGCCTAGCGCATTTATTTCCTCAATGATGCGATCACGCGTCCATCCCTCAGCTAGGTTAGTTGGTTGCACATAAACATACAATTTATAATAAGCATGATTAGAGTTTGGAAACTGAGAAGCTTGCTCTAATTTCGGCACCGATAGATAACCTTTTTCTTCCCATTTAGCACATGCCCCTAATATCGCTTGAGCATTAGCACTGCGCTTCGCTATCCAGTCACTCATTTGTGCCAATTGAATACGCCCAATGACTCCTTGAATTTCGGTCATGCGCCAGTTGGTCCCAAAGCTCTCATGCAGCCAATTGTAGCCGGGCAGCTGCTCAGTCTCATAGACCGCCGCATAGCTTTTGCCATGGTCTTTATACGCCCACATTTTTCGCCATAGCTGCTCGTCATCAGTGGTGACCATACCACCCTCGCCGCCTGTGGTCATGATCTTATCTTGACAAAAACTCCACGCGCCAATATGACCGATACTACCAACGCTGCGACCTTTGTAGCGTGCACCATGCGCTTGTGCACAGTCTTCAATGACATATAAATGATGCTGATCTGCCAGTGCCATGATGCCATCCATATCACAGGGCCAACCTGCCAAATGCACGCAGACGATGCCTTTGGTTTTGTCCGTCAATACCGCCGCTATCGACTCTGCCGTGATGTTCCCTGTCGCCTCATCAACATCCGCAAAAATGGGCGTCGCTCCTGCATTAACCACTGAGGAAATACTGGCAATAAAAGTGCGCGGCGTCACGATCACCTCATCACCCACGCCTATACCAAGTGCCTGCAATGCCGCGTCCAATGCTAAAGTTCCGTTGCCCAATGCTATCGCGTATTTGCTACCCGCCCAGTCAGCGAACTCCTCTTCAAACTGACGGCATTGTTGCCCTGTCCAATAATTGACCTTGTTGGATAACAATACTTGACTGACCGCATCCGCTTCTTGCTGAGTAAAACTAGGCCAAGGTGAAAAAGGAGTATTTAGCATGCGTTCCTCATCAAAGCGTATTTTTATCGACGCTATTACCTGTGAATTTGCTCATGGTCGCTTCACCATCAGCACTAATGCCATCCTTGATAATGACTTTTTTTACTGTTTTAAATAGAATTTTAATGTCTAACCATAATGACTGATGATCGACATACCACGTGTCGAGTGCAAATTTTTCATTCCAACCAATGGCATTACGACCATTAACTTGTGCGTATCCCGTAATACCTGGACGTACATGGTGGCGACGCGCTTGCTCATCATTATATAGGGGTAGATATTCCATTAATAATGGTCGCGGCCCCACCAAACTCATATCGCCTTTAATCACATTCCATAGTTCAGGCAGCTCATCGAGACTGCTATTGCGCAAAGCCTTACCAAATACAGTCAAACGCTCATCATCCTCCAAAGGATTGCCATCGGTATCGATAGCATCTTTCATCGAGCGAAACTTAATCATCTCAAATGGCTTGCCGTTTAGACCAGGACGAGTTTGTTTAAATATCACTGGTGAGCCTAAGTTTTTTTTGACTTTATATGCCGTAATAGCATACACAGGAGATAATATTAGCAAGGCAGTCGTGGCCGCAGTGATATCGAACAGTCGCTTTATCATTTTGCAGCCCGCCTTTTGTCGTTTACGTGGCCATCCCTACTGCGTAAATAAAAACTTAAATAACTTTGCCACAATTGCTTGCGTTCAAAATTTGCAATGGCCCAATCTCTTGCATCAGGATATCTCTTTTTGAATTCTCTATCAGTAGCGGCAGCACTGATCATTTCGGCAACAGACGACATATCCTTAAAATTAAATTTTCGGCCACTGACTCCTTCTTTGACACTATCTTTTACACCAACGACATCATAGGCAAAAGTTGGAACAGCACAACTTGCTGCCTCAATAGCGACACTTCCAAACCCTTCACGATAGCTCAAAAATAAATGCAAATCAGCACACTGAAAAACCTCGTACACATTTGGGTTGGCTGGTATATATACGCCTCTATTATCTTTGACAATTTTCTCAACGACTGTTTTCCCTACGTCGTCTTCAAAGTCTCCCATGAACATAAAATGGACGTTTTCTTCTCTTAGTTTTTCAGATATATACTCAATATCTTTAAAGCCTTTATCATCACAAACTCGTCCTACCACGCAAATCACAAAGGTATCTTCAGGTACCTTGTATTTCTTTCTTAATGCCTCTTTTTCTAGCTGAGCCACAGGTTGTAGCAAATCAGTATCGATGCCGTTAAATGAGCCCTTATCAATGACACTTGCCTTACTTTTTTTGAGGATGTTTTCTTCCAAGCATACGCTGAGCAAAGACTCAGAAACAAATAAAACCTCGTGAGATAAGCCAAAACTTAATATATCCAGACCCTGAAACACTCTCTTTTTTAAGCCTGAGAAATTCTCATAGGCTCTACCTACACTAAAAGCAATTCGTCTCTTTTGCAATGTAAAAGCACTTGCGATACTCCCTAACAATAAGGCTTTAGGAGTTAGATAAACCACCACATCAAAACGATTCGATAGCATATAACGGATTAAAAGCGCGAGTGACTGAGCATCTTTAAGCAAAGAAGGCTTACGCTGGAAATTTAAATTAATCACATTACCTATCTTGCGCTCACGCAAAATATCTAGCTGCTGTTTATCGCCACCACAGATTAAGGTGATATCAACAGCCGAGTGATCTCTAATGTACTCAAGCTGATCGCGATATAACACATTAAATGACACTGCATCTGTCATTAGAAAGCATATCTTTAATGTCATTTCAGCACCTCAGTATTTTTTATACATTATTTTATCAGTGACGTTTTATGAATGATGTCATTCGGCACAAATACTATTCACTACTGACTGATGATGATTTCTTAGCGTGTCAGATATTGTTAATTTATTTCTTTTATTGGCTATCTTTTGTAATAATCCTATCGAATCTAAAAAAGTAACTGTGGTAAGTTTTGCTGATAATTTTAAAGAACCTAAATAACTGTTTCCTTTATATTCACAGTACGTTTTAAAACTGTCTTTGTAGGACCTCGTTATTTTAGATAATGATAAATTCCCTTCTTCTCTATAATAGTATAATAAATCGGGCAATACCGCTAAATTTAAATCTTGATTTGAGATGGCTCTACACCACAAATCATAATCTTCAGACCTTGGATAATTTTCATTATATTTATTTCGTTCATACCAACTCTTTTTTGCCAAAACAGCGGCATGTACAATAGGATAAGCAGCGGCTATTTCTTCAAACTCTGTGTAAATTTGATCAACATGACGGCAACCATACACTTTATTAAAATTATCAATAGACACGACGCCTGTAGAAACCAAATCATAATCTGGGTTTTTTTCTAAAAAACTTAATTGAATCGCTAGTCTATCTGGGTGAATGAGATCATCGGCATCCATACGCGCTATATAATCATAGTTAGCTTCTTCAATGAGCTGATTTAATCGAGCAGGCAGTTTTTTATTTATGCCATCAGCAATTACCTTTATCCTATGATCAGCCTCTTCAAAACGCTTGGCGATGGCCAATGACGCATCAGTAGAGCCATCGTCGATTAATATAAGCTCCCATAACTCATGCGTTTGAGCCAATATAGATTTGATAGCGTCTTCCAAGTACGCTTCAGCATTATAAATGGGAATACCAATAGATATATATGTCTGATTTTTCATTAGAAAACCTCAAATATCGGATTGATAAGATACGGACTTAAGTTACTAAATCTCGATGTCGTCAAGATAAAATACATGAGAAAAATAACGATACTCGCCATATATAAATAAATATTATTGATTCTTTTTAAAATCATAGGCAGTATCAAAACCAATGTCCACGTAAAATACGCAAGCAGCCTTTGTGGGCCTGAAGGACTGGTGCCCAACATCGCTAACGGTATGATAAAAACCACGCCTGCCGCATAAAATGTTATTAGTTTTTGAAAATCTTTGTCTTTAATTTTATATAGATAACTGACAAAGATGATTAAAATCATAATCGCCGTATAAAAACCAAGCGTTAAAAAGCCGCCTGCTTCATCCGATGCTTTCGCATAACCCTCGTATCTATCATTAGTAGAAGAAATGTAAGAGACCAACACCCCACTCACTAATAGCGAGCCTAAGAATGTTGCCAAAATTTTATATAAAGGCTTTACTCTTAAATTAACGATAAAATAAAATGGAATCATAAATAACGCTGTTACATGAAACAATGAAGCAATTGCACAAATCAGTAGGTATGGAATAAATCGTTTTTCTAATAAATAAGGAATGGCTAATGTAAAAATCGCCATTGCCAACCCTTGACGCAGTCCATTAAAAGAAAAGGTATAAACGCCTAATGTAATAAATAAAAATACTGAGAACCAATAATTTACGCTGTATTTTTTAATCACTCTAAGATAGCAATAGACAATAATCAAACTGGTAATAACAAGCAGCCAAAAATAATGAGTGGTCACCCTTAATAGTGCATATTCTAATAGCTGATAACCAAACTCTATGTCTTCGTTGAATCTAAAGTACTCGGCATTTAATTGACTGTTAAAATTTCTCGTATAGTTTCCTGTATCCGTACCGACTCGGTAGCTACGAATGCCTGCAAATAATGTCAATATAATTAGTGGCAACCAAAAAGACGTACGGTTGAGAGATTTTTTCTCCAGTACGATCCAAAAAATAACAAGGCTAAGAACCAGCAGGTATGGAAGCATTTAACCCTCTATAAAAGTAGATGTCGTCAATCTTATATAAATCGGATATGGTGGCAGGTTTACACCGTCTAGTATCTTTTGTACCGTCCAGTACCTATATAACTATAGCCTTCCTATCCACCTCGCTTTTTTTCTCATTCCGTCCAAACTACCTTGAAACGACTATAGATAAGAAGCAACCACTCCGTCACATACTCAAGTACTTTTGCATTAGTATTTGCGCGTTGGTAGCAGCACTAAATCCGTATAGATTCAGCGCCGCTGTTATGTCTTTTTCATTGGGCTTTGGCTGTTTAGACGCTAATAAACACTCAACCCAATCCTTGGCTGAGTGAATCGGTAAAAACTGTACTAATCCAAGTCCTAAATCTACCTCAGGTGACACTTGGTCCGAAACTAATGCCTTTAATCCAACTGTTTGACTCTCGACCAATACGACAGGGAAACCCTCATGCAACGAAGGCATGATCATATAGTCGGCGCTGGCCATTAATTCAGTAATATCCGTACGCATCCCCAAAAACTTGACGGTATCTAGCAGTGATTTTTCTGCCACTTGTTGCCTGAGCCTTGCCTCCAATGAACCTTGTCCAACAATATATAAGGTAAAGGCGATCTGACGTTTTTTTAACTGCTCAGCGATTTCTAAAGAAAACTGATGGTTTTTAACCTCATTTAGGCGACCGACTTGGATGATTTTTAGCCCCTCATCGTCGAATTCTTGCTTGATATAATGTCGTGATTGGTTAGCAATTGTCATCATCTTTTCTATATCAACAGCATTTGGCAAGAGCCACACATCTTCTGTACTGCCAAATAAATAACTTGCCGCCTGTTCGCCGCAACTCATTTTATCAGTGGCTAATTTACGATTGCTGATTAATGCCCATTGTTCATATATTTTTTTAATAACATTGGTTTTACCATTACTGGTGCTATGAGAATGTGAAATGCGATGCGGCACGCCAGCACTTTTCGCGGCTAACAGATGAAAGGCATTGTTTAATAACATGTGCGCATGAACGATTCGATAGTCAGGGTGTTGTTTAAGGAATTGTTTAAGCTTCCACATACGCGCTAATGAATGACTGGCCAAAATAGGTATAACTCTACCGCCCAGCGCTATTATCTCAGCATCATAGTCGCCGACTTCCTCAGTAAAAGTGATAAAATCAAACTGAATCTGGCTATGATCTATATGACGATATAGATTCATAAGCATGGTCTCTGCCCCAGCCCGATCCATTTTTCCCACTATGTGCAGCACTCTCTGAATAGTCATCTCTTTACCTATTAAGAAGCCATAAAACCAAACGTATTTTTCAAAATTGTTTTAAATCTATTCTCTCTTGACCTTTAATCTTGCTCTTTTATTTAGCACTTGACGAAGTATCTGTAACATAGGCAAGGCAACTTGGCTTGGCATACGCACTATGTTACTAATCATCATATTTCTTACGGTCAAATCGTTCTTATAGCCCTTTAGTCGTAACGTTTTATCTGCTTTTTTAGCTTGTGCCAATGCAGCTGCCAAATAGTCATTATCTATACGAGTAAGAATACTCCAATGGCTTTGTTTAATTTTATTGGCGAGTGTTTTTTTAACCTCATCCGCTTGATAGTCCTCTACTAGGCTGATGACTTCTGAGTGGATAACGAAGAGGTCTAATAGCTTTTTATCCGTTGATCCTGTGATCGACGTGCCCCGCTGTCTGTATAGATAAAAACTAATGGGTAATTGATACTTACTCTGAGTAGATAAGCCAAGGTGCCAATGAAATGGCCAATCCTCATAGTATAAACCCACTGGAAAATACAATGAGGCAGACCTTACGACACTAGCTCGAATAAATTTAAGCCATGCAAAATGCGGTAAACTAAAATATGAGCCGTCTATTTTAGTTGCCTCAAATGTTAAATTGGCAGCGGGATACGGCAAATCTGTCTCTGTGCTTCCATCTTTGAATGGTGTAAAGCCATATGTCACGACCTCTGCGTTCATGGTGAGCGCACAATCCACACAAGCTGCCACCAAGCGAGTGTCTATAATGTCATCAGAATCAACGAACATCATGTATTCGCCTATCGCAGACTGCATACCAGTATTACGTGCCGCAGAAAGTCCGCTGTTTTCACGATGCTGGACGACTTTTATACGCTCATCTGTGAGATGTGGCGCAAGTGCTTGTTTTGAATCATCAGTAGAGCAGTCTTCCACAACGATAATTTCAATATTCTGATAAGTCTGCTGCTTGATGGACGCTAAGCAGGCATCGATATATGACGCGACGTTATATACTGGTACGATGATACTCACTAATGGCGTTTCGAGAGTCGTCATATCGCTACCAGGGCTTTTTTTAGGTCATCGTACTCAGCTATATCAACTGGAGACTCATCCATCGTACCGTGAGGCAGGGATAAAAGGCTATCGATGAATTTTACAATATCCGCGATCTCTTCCAACTCTAAAAATACGAGCCTTGGATGATTGCGTAACCAGTCCAACTGCGTTTGTCTTATCTTATGATTGGAGTTCGGGAGTACCAAGCACGGCGTACCCGATAGCAAACATAAAATCATGCCATGCAGACGGTCAGTCACGACCAATTTTGCAGCACGAAACTGGCTCAGTTTGTCAGTCAGTAATTTTGTACAATGTGCCTCATCCAGTTGAGAGCCACCAGCATGTGTGTCGGTTTTTTCAATCTGATAGCCAGTATCTGCTAAGGCTTTGTCTATCATGCTATATTGCTCAGCCGATAATGCGGCTTCTTTGTCATCTCGTAAGCAGCGCAAGATACCTGAAGGTGCTAAGCAATCTGTCGTACCAAGTACTGTTGCATTGGCGCTCATAACAATATCTGGTACGAGACCAATATGCACATTACTGTACTCAGAAAAAAGCTCGATGAGTTTCGACGCTGTTATCGACTCTCTGGCAAAAACATGTATATCCGGATGTTTGGCGTAGACGTTCACAATACGCTGCAAGGCACGTTTAGATTGAGCAGAATCATTCCAATCTAGTGTCTGAGGAAAACAAACGATACGATTGGCAGGAAACGACTTAATGACTAATTGGCGCAGCTCCTCAATGTCAGGATACGTGCCACCCATATTACCGCCGCCGATGATAGTAACGATATCCGTCTCTTTTATTTGCTGTTTAATCGAATTGAGCACGAATCTGGTTTGGCTGATAGCAACACTAATGACCTCATAATCCGTCAGTACACGTTGTAAATACTGCTTTTGCGCGTGAGAAATAGCAATATCACCAATATTGCCATAGTCAGCGGCAAGAAAAATGAAACACCGTTTACCGCTTGGTAACGGCAAACCTCTCGCACCCATATACGCGGCCCAGTGTTTTTTTAGTCTGAGCGGAATGAGCTTTTTTATAGCAGCAATATTCATTTTTAACGCTCCCCTATTTGTTTTTCATTAATAGCTTCTTAACCCACATACGACGCTTTGAGCCAAAAGGAAACAACCTACTCAATTTAGGAGGTGATTGACGTTTGAGAACTTTTTCAATATGTGGAAGCCATTCAAGACCTCTACCCGTTTTGAGCATTTCACGGCGGATAAAATGCCAATCTATACGTATTATTTCGTTTTTTAAAATCATATTTTTAAAGAGTGATGAATCAATAGGATCACTAAAGCATTGAGGGTTTTCGATACCTGCCACTAAAAGATTTAGTCGTGTTCTAACACATTTTTCACAGCGACCGCAGTTGCTATCATGCTTATCTCCAGCCCAACAGACACGTAAATTTTGTATACCTAATGGCCATTCTGCAAGCGCTTGAAGCTTCTCTGATCGACTAAACCCTGCGCCATCATGAATCACTCTAAAGTCACTAGAACTTAGCAGTGGATCAGTGATAGGATGTGAACCCCAAGGGCTAATTAGGGCATCATAAGAGTCACCGCTACCGATGAGTCCAATGTCTGCATATTGTTTTAAGCCACATAAGACTGAAGCGATAGCAGCAGCATGATAGTCTTCCCAATTGATATCCCAAAGTCCTCGAATATTCGTTTTAACGACCACTAAATCGATATGGATATCTGCAAGCACTTTTGTCGCTATTTTTGCCGCATCAGCAAACCCTTTTGCATCATCTAGTGGTATGTCAAAGCCATGCACAAAAACCCCTGCTTTAATATCTCGCGTAGCATATCCTGCGATGCCTGTCGCATGACGATAAACAGTAAACTGGGCATCAACGCCACCAGAAAACGCAGCAATAGCACCACCTACATGCCAGTCTTGTTCTCGCATACGATCCACTTGTATATCAATCAAAAAATAACGATCTGGTAACCATTTATTCCAAACATACTGTAGCTCTGTCATGTTGGCTAATAGCTCACGCGACACGCTACCATGCACATGAATGGCTGCTCGCATCTGCATCGCTGGCAATAATGTGGCTAGTAAATAAGCGTCACAATCATCGTCTTCTGGCATTGGTAGGTCAGCTGGGTACAAAAACCACAATTCTTTCTCAGTCATTTGCCCGCTATCTATTGTCTGTTGCAGCAAACAACAGCGCTTTTGACCGTTCTCGTCACTATTTAAAGGCTGGGGCAACAAATCAATATTAAGCATATTTTTTCACCTTTGCTTTAGACCAAGACAACTGTAAGAAAACCAGCGTCATAACATACCAACGTCGAGAAAAACATAGAATCAACACACGAATACCGCGTGCTGGATGTCGTTGATAGTAATGCGGCAGACATTTCTGATAAACGAAAGACTGGCGTATTTTCATTAACTCTGCCCGACGATTTTTCATGCTGATATGCGCCAAATTATTAAGTAAATATGGCAGCATATGCTCGACATAACTACGAGCAAAATCTGATAATAGCACTTGCTTTTCAGTAGCACTGATCGACCAATCATGTATCCTGACTCTGGCTTTATAGTCCGCTTCAATAGATTCCAAAAGCCCTGATTTGTATTGTGAGCTTGTTATCGAGGTCGCACTTTCATAGTAGTTATATGGGCAGTCTGACACCACCGACAAACGATTCGCTTTACTTAGACATTCGATATTAAAAATACCATCCTCACCAAATTTTACGTCGCTATCAAAGCGCAGATCTGCGATTAAGTTTTTGCTATACACCTTGGTACAGGCGTACCAATATATATGTCTATTCTCTGTCACTCTCAGTTGTAGCATTTCAATATCTTGCCGTGAGTATTCTGCTGCACTGTTAGGACGCTCGACAACAGAGCCATCTAGCATCATGCGCTTATGACCAAACGCCAACATCTCGACATCTCGATCAACAGCCTGTTCAAAGACAAAATCAAAATACCAATCATCAATGGTGTCATCCGCATCTATAAAAACGATGTAATTGCCAGTTGATATATCGAGCCCAGTATTACGAGCTTCTGCCACGCCCCCATTTTTTTGATATTTCACCGTTATCCATGTCCTAGCATTTGCCCAGCTATGCAATAGACGAGCCGTTTCATCTTTAGAACCATCGTCAATGACTATTAGCTCAATGTCGTGACTCTTTTTCGCAACATCAATACTATTAATACAACGATCAATAGTGGCGGCGGCATTGAACGCGGCGATAATAACTGAAATCATAGTGAGCCTCTCAAATTGAGACTTCTAATGCATATCCTTTGTACCATTCAAAGCAGCCGAAAAACGTAGCTACTGCTCTATTTCAGGAATATGGACAAGACGCCGAAAAGCGACATAAATGATAGATAAACTCAGCAGCACCCCAACGAATGAGAAAAGGGCAATGGCTATCATATCTGACTCAAAAACGTAAAAACCTACATATAGTGCTACGGCACGAAATACCACTGCAAACACTTCTCTAATCAAAAGAAATCGCTGTAAACGCAATGCTGGCAATGCCGCAGTACTCGCACCAGACACTAAACTGGTCAAAAGCCAAATAGACAGCCACTGCGAATAACTACCTGCCAATGCCCACTCTGCACCGAACACTAAAGAAAAAAGATAATCACCAAAAACGAACACTGTACCGAATGGAACAATACCAACCACCAATAAAATCAACGTCACTTTTAATAAAAACTGATAAGCCTCAGATGAATTTGCTGTGATGGCACGCGTAATTTTAGGATAGAAAACCTCTCCAACCGCCTGACCTAACAGCATCGCTGGCGCGCCAAGCACAAGGACAGCTAATGAATACTGCCCTGCAGAAGAAGCACTAAATAGTGATGCTAACAAGATGGTTGGCAACCCCACTGAAGCCGCATTCAGGATACTTTGTGGCATACGATATATCGCAAAATCACGCTGCGATATCGCGGCATGTCGAATACCCTCAGTACCAAACCAATGACGGACATTTAATACACCTACTCTAGGTACACGAAGCATCTGCATGATAAAGTTTGTGAGCTGCCCTGCTATCGTTAATAAAATAAGCAACATACCAGAAGGCGCCAGCATACCGCCTATCAGCTTACTGCTATCTGTCACAAACTTGCTTTCGACATAAGCCCGAGCTTTCGCTTTAAATAAGCCCACTCTAATAGCAGACTGATCAGCGACAGAAAGAAAAGCACCTATTAATAGCGTTAATGGTATGAGATATAGCATGTTTGGCGTACTTTCCATACCCATCCACCTTGCCAAATAAAACTTGCCGACATATATAACAATGAATGAGAAAACGGCTATCACCAGACTGAGTAATATAGACAATCGAGCAATTGCCGCTGCATCCTCATCACTGTCAGGCATCACGATTGCATTTGCATAGCCCATAGTGGCAATCGGAGTGATGATGCTGACGACAGCAGTAAAGGCGGCAGCAATACCGAAATCCTCAGGTCTATATAGTCTGGTGAGAAACGGCATAAAAATCATGGCGATGGCCTGTCCAGCAGCAATACCGCCACCAACCATGACCACATCTCGCACAAAATGACTGGTTTTCAACCTGTTTATTGTGCTCTGTATCAATAAACATACTTCAGAGCTCATGACATATTGTCCAATTTAGTGCCTCACAGAACTTGTAAGGAAGTTACGATAGCGCGCTTCACTCTATTAACCAATTTCATCTGTCAGTGTGGTATCTACTTTCTCTACCTCAATATCATTCTCAGAGCCTTCTCGGTAGCCTTCGACAAAAAACTTAAACTGTGTTTTCAGCCAGACTACATCTTGCTGCTTTGCTTTTTCTACCAATTCAAATAAGATATTTTCGATATCTTGCAAAGGAAAGCTGTGCTCCATTGCTTGCATAATCAATGGATGAAAAGTAGGTTCGATATTGTCTTCACCAATGATTAACTCCTCGTAGAGCTTTTCACCCGGTCTCAATCCAGTAAATATGATTTCGATGTCACCATTGGGATTGCTATCATCTTTTAGCTCACAACCCGTCAAACGAATCATACGTTTTGCCAGATCAACAATTTTGACGGGTGCGCCCATATCAAGCACAAACACTTCTCCACCGAATGCCATCGCTCCTGCCTGAATAACCAAACTGGCCGCTTCTGGAATCGTCATAAAATAGCGCGTGATGTCTGGATGAGTAATGGTGATCGGACCGCCTTTCTCAATCTGTTTGGTAAATAACGGCACCACAGAACCTGACGACCCTAGAACATTGCCAAAACGCACCATGCTAAAACAAGTCTGACTGTTACTTTGACTCAATCCTTGGCAGACCAACTCAGCCAAGCGTTTGGACGCTCCCATCACATTGGTAGGTCGCACGGCTTTGTCAGTAGAAATCAGCACAAAAGTCTCAACGCGAGCCTGTATCGCAGCACGGGCACAATGGTAAGTGCCTTTGGTATTATTGATGGTACCCTCAAAGGGATTGGACTCAACCATAGGCACATGCTTATAGGCTGCAGCGTGATAAATCGTTTTTATATGGTTTTTTTCGAATATATTGATTAATTTTTTTTCGTTCCTGACACTGCCAATAATGCTAATAATCTCAATATTTTGATAATCAGCATCCGCTTTTTTGAGGTTACCAAGTTCTTGATCTATAGTGTATAAAGCATACTCAGACTGTTCATATAGCACTAAGCATTTAGGCTTATTTTTGATAATTTGCCGACACAGCTCACTACCAATTGAGCCACCTGCCCCTGTAACTAGGACGTTTTTACCAGTAATGTTTTTTTGTAGCAACTCAGCCACAGGTTCGACCGTTTCTCGTTCGAGCACATCTAGTATGTCAACGGGTCTTATATGACTGACGGTTACTATCTCATCAGCGAGCTCTCGTAAGCTTGGCAAATCTTTTATCTTAACGGAGATACCTGACAGACTGTCCATAATCTGTTTTTTACGAGCACGGCTCATAGAGGGCATGGCCAAAATCACCTGTGCCACCTTGAGTTTTTCTATCAACCATGGAAGCGCGTGAGCCGCATATATTTGTTTGCCATGCAGATAAGCTCCGGTAAGCTGCTGATCATCATCGATATACGCCACCACATTGTACTGATAAGAATGTCTCAAACTTTCTAGCAACTCTCTACCAGCTTCTCCTGCACCATAAATAATCACGTTGTCACAACAGGCATTTGGACGACGGTTCTGACCTGTACCCTGTAGACGTTTCAGTAACGCGCGTATCATGAGCCTACTATTCCACAGCCAAATAAAAAATAGAAATAGAAATATAACTGGGGCTGAGCGCGGTATCATCGCTGATGGACTCAAATAAATGATCACTTGATAAACAATAATAAGTAAAAAGAACAGTTGCAGCACACGACCCATCACTGCATCAAAAAAACCTCGAGAGGCACTTCGATAAAAACCAATAAGATATAAGCTCGCAACCGGCACGAATGCATAAAAAGCCAATGCGGCAAGACTGATATGAGAGGCCACATACCCTTGTCGTAGCATCAATGCCAATAATAAGCAAAAGCTCGACATGGCAAAGTCTATACTAAATAAGAGGGTGCTTTTAGCAAGGCGTGGTAATGACAATAAATACAGAGCCATACGCTTCGACCATTGATTAAAACCACTGGACGACTGATAAGCATTGTTTGACTCTGTTTTTATAAACATAAGATCCACCCAATTAAGTTGGTCTGCTTATAGGCAACCACCACGCAAACTAGCGGTTATCTCCGTAGGCATAATGATAGTGATAGCTATATTTATCCATAAGACTCTGCTGTACATCATTGAGAATAATGCCATCTACTTGTACATTGGCTTTATTCATTTGCTTGATCGCATAAACCAGTTGCCCTTCTATTGAATGATTAAACTTCGTGACGATAAGCACTTTGTCTGCATGTTGCGCGAGTACCATAGCATCTGATGCCGCCAATATTGGGGGTGAGTCGATGACAATATAATCATATTGAGTTTTTAGCTCTGCCATTAAATGATCGAATTTCTCTCCTATCAGCAATGAGGTAGGATTGTGCGACTGCCGTCCACGCGGTATAAAGTCAATCATATCCATACCAGTAGAGTGGATAAAGCCTTCAATCCCTAAGCTAGAAACCTCACTGTCTGATTGAGTACCATCAATCGGAGAAAAGTTCTTTTGATCCTGCAATAAATAATCGGCAAGTCCATCATGTTGGCTCATGTTAAACATTTTATGCAACTCGCCTAAACGCATATCACCATCAATGACTAAGACTTTTTTATTGAGCTGGGCAAATACCTCTGCTAAATTGGCAGCGATAAACGACTTGCCGACACCTGGGCTCTCCCCAGTAATCAATATTACTTGCGCGGGCTGCCCGACCACTGTCCCCATTGGCATACCAAACATTAAATTGGTTCTTAAGCTTTTAATCGCTTCATAACTTAAACTACTGTGATCAACATGAGCGAGCATGCGAGGGGTGGTCTTCTTTTTATTCAACCTCGACAGTAAGGGTGAGCGTGGAATCGTTGCAATGACAGGGATGCCCGTGGTGGCCTCTAAATGCTCTGGATCTTTTACGACATTTCTAATAAGATTCTTCAATAGCACCAGCATTACCCCAAGCATCATGCCTATGAATGTAGTCAGCATCATGATTTGTAGTTTGTTTGGTGCAATGGCATTAAAGGTGCTGGTCGGTGAATCGATAATACGGGCATAGCCGATTTGACCGGCCTTGACGATTTTAAGTTGCTCATAGTTTTTGAGCAGCGTCAGATAGATTTCTCGATTGATGGCGGTATCTTCTGACAGCTTTAAAAACTCTCGCTGTATTTCAGGGAGACCTGCAATGGTATTGTCTATCTCTCTTATTCTATTATTCAGCACTTTGAGCTGTTCATTAATTTGAATGACCAGTGGATGTTCTTCGGTGTAATAAGTAGTTAGGTCTGCTTTTTTGAGTCTAAGCTCATTGAGCTGCTCATCAATGCGCGACTTCTCATTCAATAACAATTCAGCTTCTTTACCCACATCAATCGTGCCATATTTTTTACGAAAGTCATTAAACAGTGCTTCAGAAGTCTCTAATTTTTCTTTTAATAGAGGTATCTGCGTTTCCATAAAGGCAAGTGTTTTGGTCGTTTCTTCAGAGCCACGAGATTGGTTTTGATCGACGTAGGATTGGACAATCTGATTGAGTATAGTCGTGATTTGCTCTTGGTTGGGACCCGTCATCGACAGCTGAATAATCCCCGTTTTTTGACCTTGTTCTTCAACAGATAAAGCGCTGTTGATAGCGTCAGTCGCGGTCTTTATCGTCTGCTTAGTAATATTAATTGGGTAACCATCAGCGGGTAACTCTATGACAGTGATATTAATTTGACCGTTCAACCCTTTGAACTGATGCGGCTGACCAAGCTGACCTTTGAAGTCATCAAATCCATTGCTTAAAACAAATCCTGTAGCAGATTTTGTGAGCGTAAAAGGTTGGTTCAAGTACGCTGGTGATACATCAAATTGGCGGACTTTTACTACGCCATTTTCGGTATCAAGTGACACATCATCCGGTGTATTTAATTGAGTGTAAGTACGATTGCTTTTTATCCTATCAAGATGACCAATGTTGGGATCTGTTAGCTTAATGCGCAGGTGCAATAGCTCAACCACTGGCTCCAATATCATACGTGATCTTATCAGCTCTGCTTCTGTCTCCGCTTTGCTGACTTCTGCACCGACCAAATCTGAGATACTCGCGCCAAGCGCCTCTATTCCTTGAGTATTTTCTTCAATCTGTATCAGCGCATCTGATTTATAGGTGGGATTCACATAGCGGGTATACAAAAGCCCTAGTAAAAGCCCCAATATCGCCATGAGAGCGATAATTTTCCAACCACGCAACAATACTAAAATCAGCGCCATTAAATCGATGTCGTCATTGTTTTTTTCGCCCGTAGACGTTGATAGGTCTTTTGAATCCATATTATTCATAACCATATACTCATCGCTCAATGTTGATCGTTTAATAGCATTCGCTGAACTTCAACGCTCTAATTGATGTCGCGTCGCTAATCTTGTCAGTCCATTGTTCAAGACTATCGATAATATCTTGTCTACTTTTTTCAAATGCTGAGTCATCCTGCTGATAAGGGTCAGCAATATCTTTATCAAGCCAATGCCCAATTCGAAAGGTTTTTCCGCGACAATGCGGCCACTGACTTTCAATCCATTTGGTTTGGCTGGTTGTCATCGTCAAAATTAAATCTGACTGACTGACTAACACTTCATTAATTTGCTTGGCAATATGAGCACTGATATCTATATGATGAGTAGCTATCAATGCAACCGCTTTTGCATCAGCAGCCTGTCCTACGAGCGCTGACAAACCAGCGGATTCGATATGCTTTTCTGGATAATATGCCATTAATATGGCAGCAGCCATCGGGCTGCGGCATATATTGCCAACACAAACGACTAAGATATGATTAAACGCTCCCATAACTGACTCCTATATCCCTGAAATCACATTAATTGCTGACGTTGAAGGCAGTATGGCGCTAATAATACGATTCCAGCGCGCCAAGCCAGTGGGATCGACATAAAGAATGTCATTGGCTTGCATGTCAAAACGGCTGGCTAATGCCAAACTCGTGATGCTCTGCATATCGACATAATAAATATTGGTATACTGATACTTTGGGTTATCCCGAACGATATATACTTTGGCTGCGTTGGCTGTATTGGAATTCAATCCATTTGACTCACCTAATACATGCGCTAGGCTCAGCCCTTGCTCAGGAATAGCAACGGGCTCAATTTTGCCAAATTCACCCAATACATAGACCTTATTGCGGCTTTGACTATTAACATGAATAGCATCGCCGTCTTGTAAGTAGATTTGATTGGCAGACAGTCCCATTTGATTTAATGATTGGGTGCCAAGCTTGTAACTTTTGCCTTGACGATTTAGTACGATATGGTTTGAATCACCAGCTTCAGTCGTACCGCCCGCCATAGAGATCGCGCCATATACTGAGATAGGCACATCTGCGATAGCAAACTCACCAGACTGCTTAACCTCACCATCCACAAAAAACTTGCTACCACGGTAGTTGATGATTTTGACCTGAGGATCTGAATATTTGAGATAGCGTTGGAGCTTACTTTGCAAAGTAGCAGTGAACTGCGGCACACTGAGACCGCTGGCTTTGATTCTTCCTATTAATGGGAACTGTATGAACCCTTGCTGATCGACCGTCAGACTAGATGTTGAGGCATTAATATCTGGGTAATTGGTCAGGATAATATTGAGAATATCCCCTTTAGCAATGCCATAGCTGACGCGCCCAGATGTTTTTACTAAATAGGATAAATCTTGATTTAGGATGATGGCTTCTTTAGGTGGTAAGTTGGCTAAACTCAAAGGTTGAACATAAAACTGTAGACCATTTTCTGCAGTGAACACCCCTGATTCGGGTATTTTCCCAGACTGAAGTCCTGAATTTATCGTGCAACTGGTGAGTACCAATGTCAGCAATAAGCAAGACACGCTTGTTATTAAAGAGCGCTTTTGTACAGAAATGAAATATTTATAAACCATAACAGTTACTCATATTTATATTCGTGAATCAAATAGAAGTGCCTTGCTGCGTTCAATATATTCATAAAAAAGGATGTATTTATTGAATATACACCTAAACTATACATAACGCAATATTTATAAACATTGATGTAAGAACAATTTTTTATTTTATCAGTTTTACGTGAACCCCCTTTTATACAAGGCTTATAGCTCATATTAATAAAATTAAAAATACAAACATAATGAATCAGAAGATATATTAGAAGAGATAAGAAGTGCTTCTTAGTACTTATGGACTCAAAAATAAAAATTTGGCGTGGGTTTTACTGTTTAACTCATCTTAATTATATTTATAAAAATCACTGTTTTATTAACAGATAAATGTAAGTAATTATCAATAAATAAATACCTTTTTTAGAATGGCTAGATAAAATCTTATTTTAAAAACCTCGTTCAATTTACCAAACTTTTTTCTTATCGTTATATAACAATAACTTGATACAGTTTGTAGGAACTGGTTTACGTGCTAAAGTCATCAAAATAGCGTAGAATAGTCAATCCAATTTTTTTACATTGAGAAATGTAAACCCACCGACTCAAGGACATGATTATGAAAGATGAAAAATTACAGAAAGCCCTCGCCCGTATGGGTCTTGGCTCACGCCGTCAAATGGAAGAAGTCATCAAATCAGGGCGCGTTACTGTTAATAATGGCCCAGCGACCATTGGTGATCGCGTCGAACAAGGCGATGAGATTCGCGTTGACGGTCGTCAGATTAAATACACTGCCGAAAATGAAAAGCGTCGCCGCGTATTGGCTTACTACAAGCCTGAAGGCGAAGTTTGTTCAGCTAAAGATCCTGAAGGTCGTCCAACCGTTTTTGAGCGTTTGCCAAAACTGACTCATGATCGCTGGGTGATGGTCGGACGCTTGGACATCAATTCAACCGGACTGTTATTGTTTACCAATGATGGTGAGATGGCGCATCGCTTGATGCATCCGTCTGGCGAAGTCACGCGCGAATACGCAGTACGTGTATTGGGCGAAGTGACGCCTGACATCGCCCGTGCATTGACTACTGGTGTTATGCTAGAAGATGGTATGGCACAGTTTGAAGACATTAAAGAAGGCGGTGGTGAAGGCGTCAACAAGTGGTATCACGTCCAACTAAAAGAAGGCCGTAACCGTGAAGTACGTCGCTTGTTTGAATCACAAGGCCTAAAAGTTAGCCGTCTACTACGCACACGCTATGGTACGATTGCCCTACCAAAAGAGTTGCGTACTGGTCGCTTCTTGGAACTGGACAAAAAAGACATCAATACGTTGACAGATCTTGTGAGCTTACGTCCTCGTTATGGTACAGGTCTGCACGGTGCGGCTAAAGAAAAGCAAGAGCGTATCAAAAACAAACCGCTAAAAGCGCGTCGTACTACTGACAGTCGCAGCGATAACCGCAGTGGTAGCGACAATCGTAACAGTAGCGCGAAGCCTAAAAGCAGTGCTAGCCCTGCCAGTCGTGGTACGCGTAACACTCGTGATCGCAACGACAAGCGTTAATCGCCTGAGTGTAAAATGTAGTGTGACTTTGAATCTTTAATAGATTTAAAGTAGACCACAAAAAAGCTGCCAATGAGGAATAATCATTGGCAGCTTTTTTTATAGAATTTTATAAAAAGTTGTTGTAAACCTAACGACTTATATTTAGCTATCGTGGCTATTAATATAATTCTTCATTACTCGTAACGCCTGTAGCTGCTGACTTTCCATTTGTTCTAATAATCTATCTAGACGCTGCTCAATATTATTAAGTACCTGCTGTAATAACTGATTGGCTTCCGCTTTTTTTTCATTATTTGCATTGCCAACGCTTATATTAATATTCGCTAGATGATGATGACTGGAAAGCATTTCAGGTAGTCGAGTGTGCAACATTTTATTCAGTACAAACTGTTGCTCTGTTACTGCAGGCGTTTTGTGCTGAGCTTGTAGGGCTTTTTGATATGCTTGATAGCTAGTTACTTTTTCATCAATACGTTTTAATTGGCGCAGCTGTGGCTCTGACAAGTTTTTCAAATGCGCTTTATTCAATGCCAGCTGTTGCCAATTTATAGTAGATAATGACAACGGTGCATCATAATCTCGATAAGTGAGTACACCTGGCGAAATACCGACTGCTTTGTGCAGCGCATGCCAGCCTTTTTTACCTAAATAAAAGGTCGTGACGGTCGTTACAATGCCAATGCCTATTAAGATACTCATATACCCTTACTCTTCATCGTTTAATCAGACCACTTTGCATTTACAGTTTGATATCCTCAGCACTCACACTCTTACGAGTTGCACCAGTTGGATTTTCAAGCGCTTTAATTTCTATATCGGTATTAGCATTAGCACTACTAACATTGCTATCGAGCTTTTCAATATCTGCAGTAGCAGGATTATTAAAGCGTTTTTGTAGATAGCGGTTGGTCGCGAGCAGTTTTTGACCATCTTGGTGATAAGAGGCATTCAGTAAATCATCAAACTGAGTATTAATGGTACGCAATACATCTAGTAGCGCTTCTTTTCCAGTCATATTAGAGTGCTTAATTTTGGTCGTGTCAGCGCGCGCGCCATCCCCCACATCTAAGTCATGCAAGCGGCGATAGTCAGCCACAGCAAGTGGCACATGTCTGTCCATTAAATTTTGAATCATGATATAGGTTTCATTGACCGTATCTTTATCGTCTATCTTGCCATCATTATTGGTATCGCCATAAATGACCCGCAGCTTCTCCCCTTTTTCATTGATTTGGTCGAGTGCTGTTTTAACCTCAACGGGCAAGCTTTTTTCGGGGATATAACCCAATTGCGGCATCGCTTTGTACTCAAGCATTTTAGGCGCAGTCATTTTTTTGATACCACGATATCCCAGATATAACCCAGCGACTGGTAACACCCCATATAAAATAAACATGACAAACATCGCAGTAACTTGAGTCATTAGAGTATCCTAATTGTTGAATAAAATGGCTTAGCTAAATTGCTTGGTAAATTTCTTATTATTTTAAATAGCTTATTATTCTAAATAAGATAGATAGTTATCATTAAACAAAAAAATAAGGCTCTATTAAAGCCCTATATTGTTATGCATTGCGTCGCTCATGTTCAAGCCGTGTTAGGGCGTGTCCTCAATTCAGTCACAGCACTGACTTATGTTAATTTGATGATGATAATTAACAGCCATTAGCCATTAACTTTTTGTACGGCTTTTGACATAACGGTGCGTTGAAGCTAAACGATTCATCACCGTTTGATGCAGCTCATCTAACAACTCATCAAGCTCATAATCAATCTCTAAAAACAAATCAGTCAGCATGTCACCTGCCGTCATTTTTCCTTGCACCATATTGTTTTTGGTGCGGTGCGGACTAAAGCGCTGTAATTGCTCATAATGATGTAGCGCTTCTGGGATGCTCTCTGACACCAGCTTATCAATGACAAATTGGCGTTCATTATGTTGCTGTTGTTGCTGCTCATTGAGCTCACTGCTCCACTCACGATAGCGTTTTAACTTACCATTGATACGGTCTAGTATCGCAACCGCCTCAATGGGCATGGCATTTAGGGTGGCTTCATCGACCACATCAACAAGCTCAGTCATAATCGGGCAGCGTCCATGTTTGAGATACCACAAGGTATCGGGGTCAAAAGGCGGTCTATTGGTCGGGCGCATCTGAGCGCGATTGGACAGATAGCGATCAGTCAATGGCGTCGGCGTTCTGATATCACTCACTTGTGCTAAAGCATCACAAATACGACCTGCACGCTCAGGAGGCGTCAGCACAGAACGCTGATTGACAGTTTGATCGTTCTCATCATTGTTATCAGTCACCTTTATATCTTGACTGATAGCCGTTTCCTGAGCATTTTTGGCTGCGAGCGTTGGCAGGTCATTTTGAGCTTGCCCAAATGACTTTAGCATTCTTGTCAGACTTACCACCATGACCTACCTTGCCCCTCGTGCCGTGCACGCTTATTGCGCTCGTATTGCATAGATTTATCCAATAGCGTATCTTAACAGCTTTTTACCGCGCTGCCAGTAAGCAAAATGTCAACACCTCTCATCCGCCCCATGCTAAGCACACTATTATGAATGCGACCGACTACACCTCTGGATTTTTACTTGGGCTATCGCTCATCATCGCGATTGGCTCACAAAACGCCTTTGTACTCAAACAAGGGCTCAAACGTGAGCACATATTTTTTGTCTGCTTATTTTGCGCGGTCAGTGATGCACTTTTAATCTCTGCTGGCGTTGGCGGTTTTGGCGCAGTCACGGCGCAATACCCACAAGTGGTCAATATCGCAAAATTCGCTGGCGTCGTATTCTTGCTAGGCTATGGATTGCAAAGCTTATATGCCAGTGTACGTGTCACACATGCACTCACCGTCGAGGGACAGGTCGTCACCAGCTTAAAAAAAGCCCTGTTATTATGTTTTGGCTTTACATGGCTTAATCCACACGTCTACTTAGATACATTGGTACTCGTTGGTATGGTTTCAACGGGTGCTAGCAGTAAGCTGGCATTTGCAGTCGGTGCCATCAATGCCTCATTCTTTTTCTTTTTTGCATTGGGTTATGGGGCGCGATTACTCAAACCATTATTTGCCAAACCAAAAGCGTGGAATATACTCGATGCTTTGGTAGGGATACTCATGTTGTATTTGGCGTGGCACTTATATAGTAGTTAGTATTGCTTTGGTATTTTATATTCATGCACCAAAATCGTTCGTCAGTGGTTTTATAGCACCAAGTTAGAACTTATTATAAGGGTAGAATAAAGATTTTTTGAATATGGTGCGTAAATGAGCGCTTTTTTGGGATTGGTATAGAACTTGCCTTAATCAAAAAGCAGTTATGAAATTGTTGCTTTTAAAAAATTAAGGATATGATTTATGTTGAAAAGAACGGCTTTATCTCTACTTATTTTAAGCACGTTTACTTTATCGTTTGCCAATGCAGAAAACTTCCAAGTGCTAAAGGAAATAACAAATAAGCCCACGCAACTAAAAGAGGGCAAATACCAAGGTAACTATTATGTGCCTTCCACCCTACAAACCATCAGCTGGGGCTATTTACCTAATAGAGACGCCAAGCCTGTTTTGAGCGTACCATCTGGCAGTCGTGTTACCTTCGATACGGTTTCTCATGAGGGGTTACTCGAAGATCAAGGACGTGATGCAGAAAAATACTTTAAGTCAAAAGGCGTCAAAGCTGACTATGTTTTGGATGAAGCAAAAAAGATTACAGGATCCAGTTTAGAGCATGATTTTCATAAAGACGGACCACATATTGTGACAGGGCCGCTTGAAATACAAGGCGCCATGCCAGGTGACATTTTAAAAGTAGAAGTTATTAAAATTGAACCTCGTGTGCCCTATGGTGTTATCTCTAATCGCCATGGTAAAGGGACATTGGTTGGAGAGTTTCCAAAAAAATCACAGCAAAAAAATGCCTCTAAAGATCATCCCGAACGCTTTGGTAATGTCTCTGTTTTTACGCCTATAGAAAAAAATGCTAACGGTGACTATGAAGGTATTATCAAGACAGAATCTGGTAAGTCTATTCGCTTTCCACTCAATCCATTCATGGGCCTGATGGGAGTGGCGTCCAATACTTCAGAACTGGTGCATTCTGTCCCTCCTGCAATACACGGCGGTAATATGGACATCAATGATTTAGGCGATGGTTCAACGGTATATTATCCTGTGCAAGTTCCTGGCGCACTCTTCTATACAGGCGACAGTCATTTTGCTCAAGGAGATGGTGAAGTCGCACTCACCGCACTCGAAGCCTCAGCCCGTGCTACCTTTAAGTTTACATTACTAAAAGCTGGTAAAGATAAAATACCTGGTAAGACATTGTCACAACCACTGGGTGAAAATGCTGAATTTTGGATTACGCCGGGTTTAGATGAAGACTTGGATGAAGCCATGAAAAAATCGACTCGTGAAGCCATTGGTTTTTTAAATAGAGAGTATGGTATTGATGAAGCGTTGGCTTATGCTTATTTAAGTGCGGCGACCGACTTTGAGGTGTCACAAGTCGTCGATAAAACGAAAGGTATCCACGCAAAAATTCGTAAAGCGGATTTCAAAGAGTTTAGTGAAGAGTAAGTAAAACAAGCGTCTTTCATACGACAATAGCAAGCACTTAACGCAGGTAGATTACCTGGGGTCTAAGTGCTTGTTTTTACACTAAATCAGGAAACAAAGTGCGTAAGCCATTAACGATAATTTCGATAGAAACTGCCGCCAATAACATTCCCATAATTCGGCTCATAATATTTAGCCCAGTATCACCTAACAAACGACTGATACGACCTGCCGCCATCAATGCTAGGTAACAAAACAAACTGATAAATAAACCAGCAATCAATATGGCAGATACCTGCAAAATACCAGAGACTTGTGAAGAATAAATAATCACCGTCGAGATACCGCCCGGTCCAATCATCATTGGAATAGCGATCGGCACAACCGCTGCTGCCATGGTGGGCGGCGCGTCTTGCACATGGTCAACATCGAAGTTTTCTTGATCAGGCTTCACGGGATTACCGTCGCCATTCATCATGTTAAGAGCAATCAAAAACACCAATATACCGCCTGCCAGCTGAAATGAGCCGATAGAAATACCAAGTGCTTTTAGTAATGTCTCGCCTGCTACCGTAAAGAAACTAATAGTAATAAAAATCGTCAAGCAAGCAACACGCGCCACTTTGCGTCGATTATTCATCGAATAACCACGGGTCAAATCCAAAAATAACGTCAAAGCGCTAAAGGGATTAATCAGTACCATAAAGGCTAAGATTATCTTGATGATTTCAGTATTCACTGAGCGCTCGCTTGTCTATTAGTCAAATCGGGCAAAAAGATAAGGTCATCGTGCAAGTACAACGATGACCCAATAGTTGGTTGAAAATGTCATTGTATCATAGGCAGATAAGCTAATTAAATCATTAACTTTGCTTAACTTTCTGACAGCAGACTATCTATAAAAACAGATACTTAACATTGACCAGTCAACCGTCATTTGGCGGGTAGATAAGCTGATGAAGACTAACGGTTAAAAAAGGCATGTTGAACATTATGCACTGAAATCAAGACCGATATCTAATGCCGTGGTACTGTGCGTCAAATAACCCATAGCAATAAAATCTACACCCGTTTTTGCCGCTGCTTGCACCGTTTCAGGGGTAATACCGCCTGAAGCTTCTGTTCTCGCGCGACCTTTACACATCGCTACTGCCTGCGCTAGTATTTCAGGGGACATATTATCTAATAGCACCAAGCTCACACCAGCGTCTAATGCCTGCTCTAGTTGCGCTAAAGTATCGACTTCTACTTCGATGGGAATTAAATGCCCAGCGAAGTTTTGCGCTTGTCTAATCGCAGTCTTTATATCACCCGCGATGGCAATATGATTGTCTTTGATTAAAATAGCATCATCCAGTCCTAAACGATGGTTGCGCCCGCCGCCGCAGCGTACCGCGTACTTTTGTACAATGCGCAAGCCTGGAATGGTCTTACGTGTACAAGTAATTTGCGCAGGATACTCTGCCACACTATCTACAATTTTTCTCGTATCTGTCGCAATGCCACTCAAGTGAGTCATGAAATTGAGCGCGGTACGTTCTGCTGTCAGTAAATGGCGGGCATTACCACGAACACTAGCCAAAACTGTACCCGCGTCAACCCATTCACCATCAGCAACTTGAGCTATAAACTCAATCTGAGGATCAACCAGAGCAAACGATAAACGTGCCAAATCCATACCACATATCACGCCTGCTTGCCGCGCTTTAATTTCTAGCTTCGCTTGCATATCGGCTGGAATGGTGGCTTGTGATGTGACATCCCCGCGTCTGCCCAAATCCTCAGTTAGCGCAGCTTCAACCAAAGGTCTAAGCAATACGTCATCCAATGCTGGTTCTTTTTTAGCTGTCATCTCTAACCCTTATATAAACGTGACGTTGATATCCGCTTATGCAATTAAACTCAAAATGAGCATAAATATAGCGTAAAGTTAACAGCGCCGCAAGGAACCGTCAGCATTTTGTGCAGCCGACAAGGTTTTATAGTTATCAAAATAAATATGGCAAGGTAGTTTATTGCCTCCTATTTACGCTTAGGCAACTTACTATCCATCAATAAGCTTTGTAGTTCAATATCATGACGAAAGCGATAAAGTTTGGCAGGACGACCACGTTGGGCGCTACTACTCTGCCCGGTCTCCGTCACAAGTTTTTGTGAGTCTAGCAAACGACGGAAATTTTGCTTGTGCAAGCGCACTCCTGAGAGCGCTTCTACGCTTTGTTGTAATTGTGACAAGGTAAACACATCTGGCATCAAGCCAAAAATAAGCGGTCGATATTCAATTTTAGCTCGCAGCCGTGACATAGCAGTCGCAATCACTCGGCGATGATCATAATACATCGGCACACCAATGAGCTGTGACCAGTTTTCAGGTAGCTTACTGTGATGGCTCGATTGATGAGCGCTTTGATGATTCATCGAATAGCTGGGTGGATAGTTCGGTGCTTCTGGTATCAGTCCCGCTTCATACAGCATCTCATAGCGCAGTAACACATGCTCAGCGACCCACTCTCTATTTTCATAATACTCATATGCTGTGTATTCATTATTCGCATTTTTACCTGTGGGCATATCACCCACTAAGAGCGCTTCACTTACACCCCAACATAAACCAATACGCTGACGGCGGCGCTGCTGAATGCCTGAATCCTTAGCGCTATCTGCCCAGCTTAATAATGCCGGTACAATATGATTCATAATGATGCTAGGTATACCATCCAAATGATTTTCCCAAGGAAAGTAATCATACCAATCGCGCCACAATGCTTGGCTTTGCAGCTGCTGCGTTTGTGTCTCTTGTACCAGTCCCAAATAGCTCACATACACCAGTGCATGACCATCAACGTTGCGCCTATTGGTATCGACAAAGGTATAGAGTTGCTCCAAATAACCAAGTGGTTGCTGTGTTTGCTCCTCAACCCATTGGTGCACGCCAGCTTGCAGTGAGCGATGCAATGGCATCAATGGACCATTGGGTAACAGCTTACCTTGATCAACGGTTAAGACCCGAGCGGTATGCTCAGTAATGGCGACTAGCACAGCGACAACTTCTGTGGTGCCACTACCTTGCTGATGCGCATGTGAATAAGACAACGTCATGACTTTAATGATTATCCTTGGTACTGAAGAACATAATAATACCATTCACAAAAATTAGAGTAGCAAGGAAAAAGAGTGCAAGTACTACGCATTGTAGGCTAAGCGATTTTGACACAGCTAATCGTATTTTTGGCGTTTGGTATAAGAACGCTATCACAGTTGAGCTCTATAGCAATGCCCAGTATAGCTTGAATCTAAAACTATCATAGCCTGCCGATGTAAATATAGGAAACTGAAAAAATAAATGCGAAAGATCATGAAGAGAATCATGAGGAAAATTCTGTACAAATAAATATCATTTTGCAATCAAGTGATAAAAAACGCTTGTATTTATGCTCAAAATGAGCATAATTAATATATCTGATTAGCCAGCGGTATTCATTGACTTATTTTTAGCGGCATATTGCTTGTCGTTACTACCTAAAAGGTTTGCAGCTATGAAAACTTATCCTTACGACGCACCCATCATGAGTAATGACAATCGCATTGCAACACAAATGAATATTGAATATGCCAAAGCTAAAATCCCTGCAGACCTGCCACGGGCTGAACGTCTCATGGTCGAGGAAAACATCAAACAGCTATTAAAAGAGCATAATGCGGTATTGGTCGCCCATTATTACGTCGATCCCTTTATTCAGGATTTGGCATTGGCAACGGGCGGTTGCGTGGGTGATTCGCTTGAGATGGCACGCTTTGGGCAAGCGCACAGTGCCCAGACCTTAGTAGTCGCTGGTGTCCGCTTTATGGGCGAGTCAGCAAAAATTTTAAGTATGGAAAAAACGGTACTTATGCCAGACCTAGAAGCTGAGTGTTCGCTTGATTTGGGCTGCCCTGCTGACGAGTTCTCTGCATTTTGTGATGCCCATCCTGAGCGTACAGTCGTTGTTTACGCCAATACCAGTGCCGCCGTCAAAGCCCGTGCTGACTGGGTGGTGACTTCATCTGTTGGCATCGATATCATTCGCCATTTGCATGCTAATGGTGAAAAAATTGTTTGGGGTCCTGATCGCCATTTGGGTAAATATATTGCTAAAGAGACTGGCGCAGATATGCTGCTTTGGCAAGGCTCGTGCCTTGTACATAACGAGTTTAAAGCGACCGAGCTGGTGCAATTAAAAGAGGATCATCCAGACGCCAAAGTTTTGGTGCATCCAGAATCCCCCGACAGCGTAGTAGCGCTCGCCGATGTGGTCGGCTCGACCAGTAAACTGTTGCAATCTACCTATGAGATGGATGCCGATACCTTTATCGTAGCGACCGATTTGGGTATCTTGCACGAAATGCAAAAGCGCTCGCCAAATAAGCGTTTCTTAGCTGCGCCGACGGCTGGTGAAAGTGCCAGTTGTAAGAGTTGCGCGTTTTGCCCATGGATGGCAATGAATGGTCTAAAAGGTATTGAGCAATGTTTGGTGAATAATAGCGGCGAAGTATTAATGACGCCTGAGCTGGCAATCTCAGCTAAAAAGCCCTTGCAACGTATGCTTGATTTTGCCGAATCACAAAAACAACGCGTGACAGCGAGCGGCGATATTGTCAAAGACCGCGAGTTGTTTGCCAATGTCGGGGCTGCCTAACATGAGCGCGGCACTTACCGCGAAGCCATTAAGTGCCCCTAGCTCTGATGATATGCTACAAACTGACGTACTTATCATTGGCGCGGGATTAGCAGGCTTCAGCACGGCTCTAGCGTTACCAAAATCGCTGAATATTACCGTATTGAGCAAAGCCGCCTTGGAGATTTGCTCCAGTCATTATGCCCAAGGTGGTATCGCGGCAAGCTTGGATAAAGAGGATTCTGTCGCTGATCATATCGCTGACACTCTAATCGCTGGCGCAGGGTTATGCGAAGCTGACAATACCAGTCGCATTTTAAGTGCGGGGCAACAAGCCGTCCAATGGTTGTGTGAGCAAGGCGTGCCTTTTACCCAAATACCGCAAAAATATAATGCAAAACCTTTCACCAAACTACAGACCGAACTACAAACTGCTGACTTACATTTAACCAAAGAAGGCGGGCATGGTTGCAGGCGAGTCGCGCATGCTGATGATGCGACTGGTCGACACATTATGGAAGCCTTGACGATAAAGGCGCAAGCCGCTGCCAACATCACTATTTTGCCTGATCATGAAGCGCTGAGGCTTTTAACAAATAGTGATAACCAGTGCCAAGGGGCGCAAGTTTTTGACCATAGCAATCAGCGACAACTGACTTTTCATAGTCACGCCGTCGTCTTAGCCAGTGGCGGTTTAGGACAACTGTTCAAGCGAGCCAGTGCACCAAATGTCTGTGTCGGCGATGGTGTGATGATGGCATGGCAAGCAGGCTGTCGCTTAGCAAATTTAGAATTTATCCAGTTTCATCCGACGGGCTTAGCAGTGGCAGGCAGTAGTTTTTTGATATCTGAAGCACTACGCGGTGAAGGTGGACGACTGACCTGTCCGCAAACTGGTGCGCGCTTTATGTTGGACATTGATGAGCGGGCAGAATTGGCACCACGCGATATCGTCGCTCGCGCCATCGCTGAGCAGATCAATAATAATGGACTTGGCTACGTACATTTAGATGTCAGTCATTTGCCAGACCAATTTTTACGAGAGCACTTCCCGCAGATTTATCAAACGTTATTAAATCTCGGCATCGATATCACCTCTGATCCTATTCCAGTCGCCCCTACCGCTCATTACAGTTGTGGCGGCGTGGTAACGTGTGCCAATGGTTTGACCGATGTGATAGGTTTATATGCCGCAGGTGAAGTCGCCTATACTGGCCTGCATGGTGCGAATCGCTTGGCGAGTAATTCACTTTTAGAATGCGTGGTGGTTGGGCGCAATATCGCCGCTGACTTACCACGATATTTAAAAGCATTAGAAAATCTAGATCCGGTTGCCAGTCATGAGCACTCGAATTTATCAGCAACCACCATTTGGACAGCACCAACGCTTAAAGATATTCAAACTATTAAGCTACCTTCTTCTCCTATCATTCTATTTAACTTACCTCATTGTGATGACGCTGATATCGTTACCAACGATCATGCTGGCAAAATAGTCACAGAATTGAAAGTTTTAATGACCTCCTATATGGGTATCACTCGAAATGCCGAATCATTAGAGCAAATATTAATACAGATACAGCAATGGCAACAGTGGCTTGAAAAAACCAAGTTAAATCAGTCCAGTGTGAGTACTCTAGTTGACACTATCACTACTGATGAGCTGACACTATTTCAATTAGGACGACAATTACAATTAGCCACATTGGTTATTCAGTCGGCTTATCAGCGTTATGAGAGTCGCGGTGGTCACTATCGTCAAGACTATCCGCATTTGGCATCCACACCTCGAACCAGTGTGATTGAGTCACCACTCAATTTATCTTATAAGCAATGCATCTACTTTGATAAGTCGATAAAAAACCCTCAAAATAGTTACCACTCAGTAGATTAAAGTGCTGTGAGACTGATCACTCAGAGTCAAGTGTTATCAGACACCCACTAGTTTGGTTTGTTTTGCTTGCAAGCTGTAAGGGCATTATGATTTTTACCCCTATATTTTCAGTATTGTTTCGGTGATATGCTACAATCTGCAGCTTCTTAAAAATGCCTTTGAAAACGCTGCGAGCCAACCACCATGCAAAGCTTAGTTACCCTTGTTCTGGTATTAATGCCAATGTTTATTGGCTTTGCCATTCCCTCTCACCCAACCATGACAAAGCTTGCGGATAAAGGTTTATCTTATCTGGTATTTATCATCTTAGCGCTGATTGGTATTGAGCTTTCACAAGTTGAAGGGCTTGGCAGTCAGATAGGCGAAATTGCTCTTTATGTGACCATATTATCGATATTGACGATTGGTACTGGGTTATTTGCATTGATGTTGTTTGACCGACTGCGCCCATGGCATGCCAAAAAACCCAGCGTAAAATCTAAAGAACATCGCGTGAGTATCCGTGGTAGCCTCGCTCAAGTCATTTGTGTGGTCATTGGTATGGTGATTGGTTATTTCCTACCAGACAATTATATGCCGCCTGAAAATACGATGACGGTGATGTTAATGATATTAATTTTGCTGGTCGGCATTGGCTTAAAAGGCTCGGGCATTACCCTAAAAGAAGTCTTACTCAATAAGCGCGGCGTTGAGATGAGCGTTATCTTTACACTATCTGTATTGGTTGGCGGCTTAATATTTGCGCTGATGTTCAGTGAAGTATCGTGGACCAAAGGCTTGGCACTGGCGTCAGGGTTTGGTTGGTACTCGCTATCAGCAATCGTCATGACCGATGCTTATGGCGCGGTTTGGGGCAGTGTCGCCCTATTTAATGACTTGGTACGTGAGTTTTTTGCGTTGATATTTATCCCCGTGTTTATGCGTAAATACCCATCAGCAGCAGTTGGACTGGGCGGTGCGACCAGCTTAGACTTTACCTTACCTATTATTCAACAATCTGGCGGTCTCAAAGTCGTGCCATTAGCGATTAGCTTTGGCTTTATTATCAATATCGTCTCACCAGTGCTGATGGTGGTGTTTTCGGCGTTGGGGTAATAATTTGCATGAGTGAACCATAATAAAAGACTGGTAATTTTTTCTATATAAATGACCAATACTATAAATGTTAGATTAATATTTGCTATTTTTTATATAGATATATTCAACGATAAACTGGTTAAATAACGGGATTGTTATTAAGCCATCTCTAGCTCTTTATCCACCTGACAAGCACTATCATGCCAGCGCACAAAAGTATCAATACTGGCTTGTACTATGCTGTCACTGACAAAATTTCTACCAGAAAAAGTCTCAACATAACGACAGGCGCGATAATTTTTAGCATACTTATCATAGTGGATAATCCACTGCTTCCGTGCCTCTAAATCTTTGCGGTGTTGTGCATCCGTATCATCAAAAGTATTATCCTCAGCAAACCAAAAATTCTTAGCGGGGATATCTTTAGCCAACTTATTATTTTCAACCTCACTCATGCGCCATGGCTTGGCAGTGAGCCGCGCTCGAAAGCACTGTTGCACCTGACAGAGACGTACGTAATTGGCATCCGCATGGAAATACTCAAACCACTCAGCGACCAACTCATCACTTGGCGCAATGGTATTGTGAGTGGCAATAATGCGACATCCTGCTGGCGTTTGATATAAACGAAAGCATTCGGTAGGATAAGTGGCAACACGTTTTTTGATTAAATCCGTCATATAAGGCAGTAACGAGGCAGCATCATCGGCATATTTTTGTGCACGGGCTTTGTCTCTTGCACTGGCTTGCTGCCACAAATAGACGGTCGCACCAATCATAACCACTAACAGCAATAACCATGATAGTCCTAGCCAAGCGATGACACTGGCAATAATTATAAAGACAAAGACAAAAGCCCAAACTTTTATTTTGGTTGATGGATTGCTTTGATTAACGAGAAAGGCAGACATAAAGCCATGATGGTTATAGTCATCAGGATATTTGTGACGCAATAAATCACCATTATCGACATCAATAATGGCAATATTATCAATGTTGGCGACTTGTGCGCCGTAACTGTTACGCGTAACGACAAGCTTCGTCACTGCTGCGCTATTAATGGATAATTCATTTTCTGGAAAATTATGCTCAGAAACAATCTCTTCACGAATAGGAATACCATTGCCTTCGTTATACTCTTCCCTACGCTCACGGCGTAAGATATCTTCACCTGCCAGCCAGCGCTTATGGGCGTCATCTACTCGCGCTTTGGCATGGCTTAGCGCCTCGTCTGGACTGATATCTGACCAACCATAACGTTTAATAGTTGCTTGTTTAGAATTAAAACTATTAGCCGTTACTGATAACTCAAAGCGCTGCTTATATTGCGCCCAGTATTTAGGGATTAACATGGGGTTTGCCTTTGGATATTTATTTCAAAATAAACTATTATTGGTCTAATATTAAGCAGCTAAACCCCACTCGCCTGCTTAGCAAACAAGCGCATCAACGGCTTAATTTTGCCAACGCGATACATACCTTCATTACGAATTTGTTGAATAGGACGTGATTGGGCAAGCGACCCTGCAAATAGCCAGTTAAGGGCGGAAAAGCTGTGCATCATTAGACTGTTATGCGGACGGCGCAAACGCTCGTAACTACGCAATGTTTGATTGCTGCCCCAACTGATTCCACCACTACGTTCAAAATCATGTGCCAATTGCTCGCTTAAAGTCTGTACATCGAGCATGCCTAGGTTTAACCCTTGACCTGCCAGCGGATGGACACCATGCGCCGCATCACCGATCAAAACTAAGTTATCCGCGACGTAGCTTTTAGCTTGTTGCGCGGTCAGTGGAAAACTGGCGATTGACTCAATTTGAGTGATAGCACCTAACTCATAGTTACTAGCAGCAGCCAATTTATCAGCAATGACGCGCGCATCTTCTCCCATCAATGCCAATGCTTGATTGCGTGGTAATGTCCACACGATCGACTGCCAATGTTGTGGATTGGCTTTATCTGCATCAGTGATATCCGCTAACGGCAATAATGCTAGCGTACCTGTGGGCAACATCGCTTGGCGCGCCGTTGCTTGATGCGGTTTTTCGGTGTGAATCGCACAGCAAATAGCGGTTTGATTATAATCGAGTGTATCCAGCCCGATCGCCGCTTGCTGGCGCACAAATGAGCCACGACCATCAGCACCGACCAGCAGCATTGCATCGATAGCAGTATGATTGTCTAAAGTCACACGGTAGCCTTGCTCTGCACCCAGCCAATCCATATTGATAACTTTATGTCCAGCGATAACAGTTAGATAGTCACTGACATCATCTTCATACAGGCGTTGCCATAACGCATGTTCAATGACGGCAGGCTCGACCATGCTGCCAAGCATTTTCGGTAAATGACTGTTAGAATAATTGTCACCGCTATCGCCAAATAACAGCTCGCCCATGCCGTTGAGTTGCCACACCTGCATTTGTGAGTAGTCTGCCTTACGCTCAGAGGCAGCAATCTTTTGCCACGCACCGATATCGTTGAGTAAGTTAATACTGGCCAAGCTCAATGCGTAGACCCGAGCGTCTCGTTGCTTCAACACTTCTTGCCACTCTGAGTCATCACGTGCAGGACGGGCATCAATTAACGTCACAGGCATTTTTGCTTGCGCCAGTTTTAGAGCAAGCGTTGCCCCAACAATACCGCTACCGATAATCAGCGTATGGTTATTTTTCATAAGTTATTCCTACATTTAAGTGCAATCGTATAGAACATTGGGCGAGCTGCTATGAGCCTGCGCCTTATTTGCCAATGAGCCGCAAAGAGATGGACGATTTGGGCTGGGATGCCTGTGATGTGGCAAACTAAGACTTTAACCCCATCGCGTAGTTAGCAACTAGTGGCTTAATATTTGGCAGTTTATCAAAGGCAACCAAGGCCACATTCCTTGCCAACTTGATGGCTGGGTTAGGATGGGTAAAACCATGTACGACGGCATCACAGAATCGAATGACGCGTTTTTGATCGCTTAGACGCGCTTTCTCATAACGTTTTAACAGTTGCGTATTGCCGATGTCTTCGCCCTTTAGCACTTGCGCGCTCATCATTTGTGCCAGCACATGAGCATCACGCATACAAAGGTTAAAACCTTGTCCTGCGACAGGATGCAAGGTATGGGCGGCATTGCCCATGATGACACAGCGACCCTCTACTTGCTTGTCTGCCAGTACACGTGTCAGTGGATAAGCGCCACGGCGACCGGCAGCGACAAACTTACCTGCACGCTCACCAAAGGCTTGCTGCAATGTCGCTAAAAAATGCGCATCATCTGCTAAGTATTTATTTTCTTCACCTTTTGGGCAGACCCAAACCACCGAGCGTCTATAGCCATTTTGATAGTCATCATTGCCATCACCGTCTGGATCGGTCAGTGGTAACACCGCCAGTGGCCCTGCTGGACTAAAACGCTCAATCGCTACATGCTCATGCGCTTTGTCAGTTTCTACCACACCCACGATAGCCGTTTGCTGATAGTCATAAGTGGTCGTGCCAATATTTAATAATTGGCGCACGGTCGAATCGCGACCATCACAAGCGACCAAAACGCTGGCCTGCAATTGCTGCTCATGTTCTTCTTCACCATAATAGTTAAAGCTGAGCGTCACCCCATCTGCTTGTTGTGTCACGGCGATGACATTGGCATTATCAATCAAAGTGATTAATGGCTCTTGTTGCGCAGCTAATAAAAGCTTACGTCCGAGCCACGCATTTTCCATCACTTGTCCAAATGACTCGACCCGCTCTTCAGCTTTGTTTAATTGTGCACGCCCAAAGCTGCCTTGCTCACTAATCTGTACCGCATCGATACGACAAGCATGACTTTGCAACTCATCCCATAAACCAATTTCTTGATAAATCTGTACCGTACGACGTGACAGTGCTGTATTGCGGCTGTCTAAATAATGGTTACGATTACTGTCATCATTTGGACTGATGGTTGGATAACTATTTTTTTCTAATAACGTGCTAGCAATACCGTGATGCGCTAGTAACAGCGCAAAGGACAATCCCACATGACCACCACCAGCGATGAGGACTTGCTGCTCAGTGATTGCCTTTGTATTTTTAAACGTGTTTTTAGCATTCGATAAATTCACATCAGTATTTTGCATCATTATTATTCCTAATATACTCTGTTGGGCGCGCACTATCAGCGATGAATAGTCGCTAGAATTATCTTAATTTTTTAGGGCGTATTAAACATTCATACATAGGCATAGCCTTAGTCGAATGCGTCATACGCCCTAACCTTCATCCGCCTTTATCATTTTATTCATCTTTTAAACCTCGCGACGAAGTACTATGATATCCCCCATAGATTACCACAAATTACCCCTCATTCTGTGGCCTTAACAGTAGCCAAAACGTATACCTGAAACGCTTGATTTTATAACGCTCTAAACGTTATTTGTAACGCCGTAACTCACTCAAAAATGGACATGAAAATATAAATATCGAAAAACTATGCCAGCGGTTGCAATCGTCGTACAAAAACAGTGCCATCTGTTCGACGTATGGCTTGAAATTTAAAATCTATCGACCATAATAAAGGCAAGACCGTTACTTATCATCACTCATAAAACAAATAATAACTCTACCGTCATTTCTATCTCCGTAATATAAAGCCAAGACAATAACGACCGACCATTTTATCTCTTAAACCCCCAATGCAATCAAAACCAAATCATAGCATTGGGGTACATAATAAAAGGATAATCGCTTGACTGATTCCATGAGCCGCCGTATAAAGTTTGAATCATTGACACCAGCACAGCTCAAAACCGTGCTGGGTGAATATAATAATCACATGAAATATATCCAAGAACGCCTCGATATCAAAATCATGCAGCGTCAAGGTGACTTTTGCCTGAGTGGTGATGTGACAGGTGTCGAGCGCGGTGAACGTATTATTTATAAGCTAGTAGATGAAGCACAAAACACCAAAGACATTAGCGCAGCAGAGCTGCATCTGATCATTCAATCAAGCATCTCTCGGGATGAAGATATCGAAGCCGATGAACAATTGGCAGATGACGAAGAGACCTTAAGCCCAGCAAGCGACTTTACCCCGATTAGCCTGCGCACACGCAAAGGCAAGATTATTCCACGTGGTGGCAACCAGCAAAGTTATGTAAAAAACGTCTTAAGCTCTGATGTGTCATTTGGTATTGGCCCTGCTGGTACGGGTAAAACTTATCTGGCTGTCGCTTGCGCAGTCGATATGCTTGAACGCAACGAGATCGAGCGTATCTTACTGGTGCGTCCTGCCGTAGAAGCGGGTGAAAAACTGGGCTTTTTGCCCGGTGATTTGACCCAAAAAATCGATCCGTACCTGCGTCCCCTATATGATGCTCTATACGAAATGCTCGGTTTTGAGAAAGTCGGTAAGTTGCTTGAGCGCCAAATCATTGAGGTTGCGCCGCTCGCTTATATGCGTGGGCGTACTTTGAACAATTCATTTGTCATCTTGGATGAAGCGCAGAATACCACACCTGAGCAAATGAAGATGTTTTTGACTCGCTTAGGCTTTGGCTCGCGGGCAGTGATTACTGGTGATATTACGCAGGTCGATTTACCACGCGGCAGTAAATCAGGTCTGGCACAAGCGATGGATATCTTGAGTGGAATTGAAGAGATTCATATCACTAAGTTTGATTCAAAAGACGTGGTGCGCCATCAATTGGTGCAAAAAATCGTCGAAGCTTATGACGTCTTTGATGATGAACAGTTTGCTCTACAAGAAAAGCGTAAGCTTGAACGCATGAAAGAGCAAGAGCGCAAGCAAGCCATTGCTGATGCAGCAGCCAAACGATAAGCGAGCTGTCTTAGCACATTCATTTCAAAATAAGAAAACCGGATTGCTGTCAGTAATCCGGTTTTTTACGACTAGAGTTTTTTAGATCTAATCATGAGTTATATAAGATAGTTAAGCGCCCCATCTTACAATAAAGTAAAAGGATAATGGCATGACCCAAGAGAACGTTAACAACAGTTTTGACAACAATGATGCAAATGAGTTTGCTGGTGATGATGCCAGCTTGGCGGCACTTGATATCAGTGCAACCAGTAGCATTGACGATGACATACTCGATACGTTTTACAGTCGTAAGCACTTACAGTCTGTGATGATGGCAGCGCTGGATTATATCGATGGGCGCATTAAAGAGGATCTAACGCTACCCTATTTTGTAGATATCAACCCTGAGCTATGGCAAGAGAAATCTAAAGTACTAGACATATACATTACCGATGAGATTGAAGGTCAGGCATTAAATTTGGAAGCACGCGGTAAGGATTATGCGACCAATATTTTATCTTATCCCAGTGATCTGCCAGCCGCGATTATTGAGCTGATGCCAACGCTACCTCTCGGTGAGCTGGTCATCTGTCATGATGTCATAGTACGTGAAGCGGCAGAGCAAGAAAAAACAATAGCACAGCACATCAGCCATTTACTAATACATGGTGTACTGCACTTATTGGGTTTTGATCATGAGCTTGGACAGGCTGAGCAAGATGAGATGGAAAGGTTTGAAATTGAGATTCTGGCAGGTCTCAGCCTTCCAAACCCTTATGCTTAGTTCAGATTTTTTAGCGATTAGTCTTTGGTCATCGGTAGCTTTTGTGCTTGACTCATTTGATTAATCATTTGATCTAACCCTTTGACATGGACATTACGCTGCGGGAATGGAATGTCGATTTTCTCATCATCTAAGGCGTATTTGAATTGCTCAAGCAAATCACACTGCATTGTCCACCAGTCAGCATTGGTTGTCCAAATATTTAGCGTTAAGTCTACTGAGTTATCGCCCAGATTGGTGACGCGTACGATAGGTTCAGGGTCAGTAAAGGCCAATGGATTCTTCTTTGCCAAACTCAGCATCACATTTTTGGCAGTTTTGATATCGGCATCATAGCCAATACCGACTGTGATATCGACACGGCGGTTGGGTAGCGCCGTATAGTTCGTCACGGCTGAAGTCGTAATATCACTATTTGGGATGATGATATCGTGATTGTTTATCGTCGTCAGGTGGGTATTGACCAAAGTGATGTCTGTTACAGTCCCTGTGTAGCTGCTGATTTGCACATAATCGCCGCGTACAAAGGGGCGAAAAGTCACAATCATGATGCCAGCGGCAAAGTTCGACAACTGATCTTTTAGTGACAGACCAATGGCTACTGCAGCACCGCCCAATATAGCGACGACTGAGGTAGTCTGTACGCCAACTTTACTTAAGGCAGCTAACGCAACCACGACCAGTAGTACCCCATAGATTAAGCGACCTAAAAAGTTAGCGACCGTATCATCTAAGCGACTACGCAACATCATTTTGTGAGAAACGGTGACTGCCTTTTTGGCAAGCCAGCGACCTACGAAGAATATTAATATCGCTAGCGCAACTTTAATGACCAAGCTTAATGCGTTACTGGTCAAGTTGGCAACATCTATTGTAAAACCTAAAAATTCCATACTGACTCTTTATTCTATAGCGGTGTGTTATAAGTTTGGGTATCTGTTAATCGTAATCGTCAAAATAGTATGACGCATTCATTGATATTCTATGTTTATTTATCGTGTCGCCTACTCTCTACAGCCTTAATAAGTCACGTCAACTTTGTCGCTATAACGATAGGTACGTATCAAACGTAGCTCAACAATATCGCTCATATCTTCGGTAAATTTACCAAAGGGCGCTGCTTGACGTACCGATTGCTTTGCTGCTTCATCTAGTAATGTAGAGTTGGAGCTTTCAAGCAGACGTATGGCTTTGATATTACCATCACTACTAATGATGACCATAAGGCGCACTTCGCCCGTGATACCTTGTGCTCGTGCCTGCATGGGATAATGCAAATTCCCAACACGTTCGACATGCTCACGAAAAGTATTAATATAGTCAGCTGCGGCACCGCGCGTCGTCGAGTTGCTATCGACAGTTACTACTTTTGATTTGGTCGCATAGACTTGCTGACGCTGAGACAGCTGCGTCTCTAAGGTAGCGATTTGTTTGCGCAGACGCTCTTCTTGCGCCATCATATCATCTTGTGCTTGCTTGCTATCATTATCAGACTCCACGCTCGCTTGACGCCAGCTTAAGGTGGTACGCAGATAACTTTCTTGGTATTGCTGTTGGCGAACTTGACGCTGTAGGCTAATTACATCTTGCGTTTCACTTATTTGCTCAGCAGACAATGGACTTAGCTGGTCGTTCTCTTGTCTTAATTGCTCCTCTACTGTGCCGCCACCTTCTTGGGAGGCATTAGCAATAAAGTGAGCGTCTTCATTTGGCTGCATATTATCGGTTAGCGCTTTTGCCACATCTTGCATCATTGCCGCAGGATCTTTACCCATCGAAAAGCCAATACCAAAAATAATAATTGCGTGTACGGCCACAGCGATAACGATGGCTACTGGTAAACTAATATTTCGCTTTGGGGCTTGCGCAGAAAAATGATAGCTTTGTGAATCTTTGATATAGGCCACAATGGGTCTCAGCTTATGAATATGAGCTTATAAATACAAGACAGCAAGTAATAAGCGTTATGATAATGTGTAGGATTTATACTGACGCTATCATAACATGACATAGAATTCTATCGCTAGCACAACCGTTGCCGACTCATTTTGACCCGCTCACACATTATTTATCCCCTTTGGTCAATTTATTGAAAAGCTGAACCAGCAAAAATGCTATAAAACCTATACGACTATGGCGCCGCTGGACTACCTTTTTAGCATATAAGCGCTAGCAATTAAATGATTTGCGACAAAACGTATGTGTCCATTTTGAAGCCATCATATTTGTTATATACTGTTTTATAATTTTTGTATCATTAAGACGAGTTAAACAGGCGCAAACAGACAAGACAGATTGCTGCTTATTTAGCAAAAACGCAAGCTAGTAAGGCGTGTGCTAAATACTGTATGGGTGGTAACGCCCAATGAAATACCGTATCGTGACCATAGTGTATTGCTCTATTTTATAAGTACCTGTTTTATAAGCACCTGTTTTATAAGTGCTTACTTTATAAATGACCACTTGCCAACTTTCATTAAAGCAGAGTCAGCTTGTCACTGTTTAGTTAGTAGCTCTTTATGCCATTGATTCAGTTACCTCCCCTATAATTATAAGGATAATAAGTTTGAGTGATTTTGATAACAGGGATAATTCAGACAATTTTGATGAGTTTTTTGAGAATATGGGCTATCGTTTTGACGAATCATTTAGCGATGGTTGGGAGCGCCTTACCCAATCAATCAAACAGATATACCATAAAACGACTGATAAATTCGAAGATGAGTTGTCGCTACCAGTGGCACAGACCTATGTCAATGATGCACTACAGAAGTTCGTCACTGATAATGTGAAAGCCATCTTAGAGTTGCGCGTTGAGATGCATGATGACTGGTTCCGCTTATACTGTACGGTCGATGCTGGTGGCATTTATGCTGAGGTGGCGAGTAACTTTAGCTTGATTCATGTACAGCTCGATCGTAACGTCCAGCGCTTCGTGTTTGGGCAGCAGACTTATACTGATGTGCTAAACCTACGTTGTGAGTCGTTTATCAAGCGCCAAGGCATCAAGCTTGCTATTTGGTTTTATCACAGTGTTCTGAAAAAAGACCCTTTGGGCTTTATTCTCTCTTATATCAATATCGCTCGCGCAAAAGACGAGGTCATATACCTTGATATCAATCGTTGGTTAAAAAAGAACAAAAAAATCATGAGCACTTTGCATAAAGTTCAAGTCAACTATGGCGAGCTTGAAGAAGAGCAAATGATTTTGAAAACTCAAATCAATTATCGTGACTTATTGGCTGCCAGTAGTAACGAAGATATTATCAGCGATGATGATGAGCCTGAGCTGATGCAAGGCCCTATTAACCCAATAGATGATGCTACCGAACCGAGTCAGGTATAAATCCCTCAGTATAAAAATGACAATTTTTACTTATTAAAAAAGCGCTGACACTTAGAGACTATTGTCTTTTAGAGTCAGCGCTTTTTTATCAAGCAAATTTTCAATGGCTTCTAGAGCGTGCCGTTATCAATCGTGCAACTACCAGTAATTTTCTACCGCAATATTACCCTCGCCGCGACGATTCATCACCAGACCTAAGGTCTTTAGCGCTTCTTTGGTGTCTTCCACCATGTCTGGATTACCGCATAACATGACGTGCGTACTATCGATATCTAAGGCAATACCTGCTCGCTCTTGTAGCGTGCCTTCCAATAGCAGCTTGGGCAGACGCTCTGTCAGTGCGCCTTCGACAGGTTCACGAGTAACGATGGGAATAAAGATTAGTTTTGCTGGATGATCGACCAAAGAGCCAAAGTCTTCTTGCAAGCTTTCAATTTTCTCGATATAGGCAAGCTCTTCTAGCGAGCGAGCACTATAGGCCAATATGATGTGCTCGTAATCTTCCCACGTCTGCAAATCTTGTAACATCGACAAAAATGGTGCCAATCCCGTTCCAGTCGCGAGCAGCCACAAATCTTTTGGTAATGGCTTTTGATAACGCGCTAACGTCAAAAAACCAAACGGCATGGTATTAAGCAGCAGCTCATCGCCTACTTCTAAATGCTGCAACTGCGACGTAAATGCGCCATCAGGAATTACGATAGAGAAGAACTCTAGCACCTCATCAAACGGCGAAGACACAATCGAATAAGCTCGAAAGACGTCTTCATTCAATGCTGCATCAGAAGCTTTACCATTTGCTTCCGTCTGCTGCTGGTAATATTTTAATTGACTGGGATTGACGCCCAAACGCACAAATTGACCCGCCGTAAATTTAAAGCTATCGGGACGGCTGACAGTGAAGCTAAATAGGTTTGGCGTCCACGTGGTTTTGCTGAGCACGGTTACTGTCTGAATATTATCACTCATAACGCTTCATCACTTATACTTTATTAAACTGTATTTTTATAAGATATCTTTGATAGGTAAAAAAGACATAGATATCGAAAAGGTAAGCACAAAAAAAGATGCGCCAAGCTTATCATAAAGCTGGCGCATCTTGGTTTTTTAACAGTAACAACAGATAAGTCACAGCGACTTATCTGTTGTATCGGCTCGGCAACATTACCAAATACGTGCCAGACTTGCCCATTCAATCATACTGTTTGGCAAGATACCAAAGAAGATAATCATCGCGGTCACCGCAATAACCATAATCCCGCCAGTACGGATAGCCCATTGTCCAGGAACATCAAACTCAATAAACTGTTTTGGACGCTTAAAGAGGGTGAGCATCACACGTAAATAATAGAATAAACCAATCGCACTACCCAAGATAATCATTGCCGCTAAGAACCAGTTGGTTCCTTGTACGGCAGCCAATATGGCAAATAGCTTGGTAATAAAGCCAGCCGTCAATGGAATACCCGCTAATGACAACATCATGATAGTCATGACCGCTGTCAATACGGGACGACGCCAGAACAATCCTTGGTAATGGGTCAATTCATCAGCCTCACCAGATAAACGATAAGGGCTCGACATCAACGTTACCACACCGAAAGCACCGATAGAGGTCAAGGCATAAACCGCCATATACATACTAGAAATGCTATCTGCTGCCGTACCGATACTGACAATGACAATCAGCACATAACCCATATGGGCAATAGATGAATAACCCAATAGACGTTTGAGGCTGGTTTGACGTACTGCTAGCAAGTTACCGATCAAAATAGACAAAGTCGCCATGACCATAAGCAGCATTTGCACCGATGGCAATGCCAATAAAGCCGTATCGATTAAGAAACGAACCGCCAGTGCCATCATAGCCACTTTAGAGACTGAGGCTAAAAAAGTAGCGATTGGGGCTGGTGCGCCTTCGTAAACATCTGGCGTCCACATATGAAAAGGCGCAGCAGAGAGTTTAAAAGCAATACCGAACATCATCATCGCCGCACCCAGTATCAGTAGTGGCGACTCAAAAACATCACCCAATACCATACTAATTGGTTTAAAGGCCAACGAGCCTACTTCAGCATAGATAAACGCCATACCCATGAGTAATGTCGTTGATGCCGTCGCTGATAGCACCAAGTATTTCAACCCTGACTCTAGCGAGCGGCTGCGCATATAGGTATATGACAGCATGCCGTATAGCGGTATAGATAGCATCTCTAAGCTCATAAAGAATGACGCTAAATGCTGAGCACTGACCATCAGTAAAGCACCAATCGTCGATAGCAACATGAGCAAATATAGCTCTTCTTTATTATCTTTGAGATTGGCTAAATACGCATAAGATAGCGTACAACAAGCCAACGCACAGATAAAAATAATCACCATATTAAACTGAGCAAAGTTATCGATCACGAATAACTGCTCAGCATTAGGCACAAGAGTGCCGCTACTAACGATACCAGTCATTTGCCCAAGCAAAATAAACAAACCAATATTTAAGCCGACAACGGTGACCGTACCAGTAACCATATGTGAGCGTTTAATTGCGATGGCAATCATGACAACCAATACCGTAATAACAACGGCAATGATTGGCGCGTAAGGCAATAATCCCATCAAATCATTCATCGTAATATCATTCATGACTTAACGTGCCTCCATTGCATCAAGCAGTTGCGACGCATCTACTTGTGTGACTTGACTGTATATATAAGCATTATTGATCCACTGCATCGCATGACTTGAGGTATCAAGGAACGGCTGTGGATATAGACCAAGCCAGACCAGTCCAGCAGCCAACATGAGCAGCAATGACAACTCACGCTTGCCCAAATCCTTTAGTTTGCGCGGTGGCAAACCGTGTGATTTGGTTTCTTGCATGGCGACGGCTTCGATGTTGTTTTTGCCAAATAATGCACGGTGAATCAAAATAAGCGAGTAGAGCCCTGCTAGTACCAAACTGAATGTCGCAAAGACCACAAACACTGGGTACTGAGCAAATGAGCCAAATAAAATCATGAACTCGCCAATGAAGTTACCTGTCCCCGGAATACCGAGCAATGCCGCACAGAAGAACATCAGTATCGGTGCGTAGTAACGAAATTGACCCCACATGCCGCCCATCAGCGTTAAATCACGGGTATGTAGACGCTCATACAACTGGCCTGCCATGATGAATAGTGCTGCTGAGCTTAAGCCGTGCGCTAACATCTGAATCATCAGACCTTGCAAGCTTAGTAAGGTTCCAGCATAAATTGCCAGTACCACAAAGCCCATATGCGAGATACTGGTATAAGCCAGCAAACGCTTCATATCCGTCTGCATAAAGGCGAGCCATGCTCCATAGAAGATACCAATCGTACCTAAGGTCATCGCAATCGGCGCAAAATCTTGTGATGCTGCTGGGAATAACGGTAAAACAAAACGAATCAAACCATAAGCAGCAGTTTTAATTAGTACCCCTGCCAAATCCACCGAACCTGCAGTTGGGGCTTGTGCATGCGCATCTGGCAACCAGCCATGAAAAGGAATGATTGGCAACTTCACCGCAAAGCCAATAAAGAAGCACAGCATGATCGGATATTCCCAGCCGCCAAGTGACGTACCGAGCAAGTCATTATAATTAAAGCTCACCACCCCTTTTTGAGCGTAGCTGATAATGACCAAAATCAAAATACCGACCAGCATGATAAGCCCAGACGCTTGGGTATAGATAAAGAACTTAGTCGCTGCGTATTCCTTGGTTTTGCCAACCACATCATGACCCCAAATAGCGATCAAGAAGTAGATAGGAACCAGCATCATCTCCCAAAAGAAGAAGAATAAAAACAGATCAATGGCTAAGAAAACACCGATGACGCCGCCCAAGCTCCACAAAAGGTTGAGATGGAAAAAGCCGACTCGGCGTTGAATCTCATTCCACGAACAAGCCACTGCTGCAATACCGAGCAAGCCTGTCAAGGCAACCATCATCAGTGATAAACCATCTAATGCCAAATGGAAGCTGATACCAAAAGTCGGTATCCATGGCACACTGAACTCCGCTACCCAAGGCACATTTGCATCTGGCGCAATGACTTGTTTACTCATACCGCTAAAGTCACCGTATTGCCATAGCACTAGCGACAACACAAAGGTCAACGTCATACCGATTAAAGCAATCCAGCGCGGCAGACGTTTATTAAATCGCTCGACCAACCAACATAGCAACCCTGCAATAAAGGGAATTGCGATTAATGCTGGTAGCATCCACGTTTGTTGTAACTCAATCATCTTATACCACCGTCATCATTACCAGCACCAGCAATACAGCGACGCCTAAGCCAAAGCTTGCAGCGTAACCTCGAAGTGACCCTGTTTGCGTCGCAGACAATACTTTATTACCAGCAGATGCCAGCTTAGGTAAGATGAGCCACGCTTTATCGATAGGGTCGGCTTTAAATAAGCGGCCGATGAACAAAAAGGGTTTTACAAAAATTACATCGTATAGCGCATCAAAACCTAGGCCATGATAGCACCAGTGATACAACGCCCCACCAACACGTGAGCGCTTAAAGCGGGTGAGCATTCGACCTTTATCCACCACATATAATAGCGCCGCTATTACTAAACCAGCCAGCATCGCACCCATGGCGATATACTCTGCCGTATGCTTAGCATGCGCTTGACCCGCGACTTCTAATAGATGACCGACACTCTCTGGCAAGACGCCTTGTAGTGGCGGAGTAATCCATGCACCAACGGCTGTAGATAGTACTAGCAACACAGTTAGAGGCAACCAGTACGATACGCCAGACAACTTATGCGCAGGCGTTTTTTCTTCACCGAAGAATATGATCCAAATCATACGGAAAGTATAAAGTGCGGTTAAGAATGCCCCGAATACACCCATATAGAATAGTACTAAATGACCGGTTGCATAACTCTCCCAAAGAATCGCTTCTTTAGAATAAAAGCCGACAGTGACCCAAGGTATCGCCGCAAGTGCACCGCCACCAACGATATAACACCAGAATACTAACGGTATCTTTTTACGTAAGCCGCCCATCTTAAAGATGTTTTGCTCATGGTGTACCGCAAGGATGACCGCACCTGATGATAAGAATAACAAGGCTTTAAAGAAAGCATGGGTCATCAAATGGAAGATTGCGCCTTGCCACGCGCCAACACCGAGTGCTAAGAACATATAGCCAATTTGGCTCATGGTTGAATAAGCAAGAATACGTTTGATGTCGGTTTGTGCCAGCGCACAAAATCCAGCAACGACTAACGTCAACGCCCCTACGCCGCCGACCCAATATAATAAAATACCAGGCGTCAGCTCAAACAATGGATGTAAACGGGCGATTAAATAAACGCCTGCCGTGACCATCGTCGCTGCGTGAATCAGTGCCGATACTGGCGTCGGACCTGCCATCGCATCAGCAAGCCATGTATGTAATGGCAGTTGCGCCGATTTACCCATCGCTCCGCCAACCAACATCATCGTGGTCAACATCATCGTTGGATTGTTGATATCAAACACTTCTGGCGCACGAGTAATAATTTCTTGAATATTAAGCGTACCGAATTCACGGAATAATAAAAACAAACCGAAGGCTAAGAATACATCACCCACGCGCGTCACGGTAAAGGCTTTCATCGCCGCAAGACCATTGGCACGGTCATGGTAATAAAAACCAATCAGCAAGTACGAACAAATACCAACGCCTTCCCAGCCGAGATACAGCAAGAACAAGTTATCTGCCAACACTAGCAATAGCATACTGGCGACGAACAAATTCATATAGCTAAAGAAACGGGCAAAGCCAGTGTCGCCCTTCATGTACCAAGCGGCAAACAGATGAATCAGAAAACCAATGCCAGTAATGACCCCAGTCATGGTTAGTGCCAAGCCATCAAAGCTTAAACCGAAGCTTGGCGCAAAATCACCGACTTGGAACCATGTCCATAGCGGAATCTCTATGACCGTTCCTGCTGGATTATTGGTTAAAAAAGTATAACTAACGATTAGCGTGCATAGTGCTGATAACAGCATGCTACCCACACCGATAATCGCTGCCACCTGCTCTGTTAGCTTGTCGCGCATAAAGGCTAAAATCAAAAAGCCAACGAGCGGGAATATAAAGGTTAATGGTAATAAACTCATGACATCATCCTTTCATCTCATTGGCGCTGTCGACATCGAGATGCCCACGCTGATGATAAAACCGCAATAATATTGCCAAACCAATGGCGGCCTCTGCTGCTGCTAAGGTCAAAATAAAGATAAACATAATCTGTCCATCTGGATCGACCCAACGACTGCCTGCCACCACAAATGCTAATGCTGTTGCATTCATCATGATCTCAAGGCTCATTAGCATAAATAGGAAGTTACGTCGTACCATGACGCCGCACAAACCAATGGCAAATAAGATACCTGCCAAAATCAGTCCATGGCTCATGGGTATCATGCCCAGTACATTCTGCGCCTCAGCAACAGGCTGTACTAAGCCTGCTACCTCGTGGGCAAACGGCACGTTTGACACGTCTTGTGCCACGCTCGCTGCTAGTACCATTAGTCTGACTCCTTGCGCGTGACTTTATTCACACCCACCTGCGTACCTACATTCATACTTACATAATCATGCGGGTCAACATCTTTATATTCGTAAGATTCTGCCATTTTTGCCGCATCAGTATCTATAGGCATGCCGTGATCATCATAGTGTTTGATACTAGCAACATTAGCATTAGATGCATGGCTTGCATTAACAGCGACCTCATCAGCGATAGATTCTTTACCCAAATGATAAGCGGCAACCAAGGCGGCTAGTAGTAGCAATGCCGCCACTTCTATCAACATCACATATTTGGTAAATAGCACCGTACCAACGGCTTTGGCAGATATTGTCGACCCGCCGATCATCGCCGCTTCGTCATGATTAAAACCAATCATCGCATACAGCACAACCGCGATAATAATCGTCAATCCTGTCGGTAGCGCCCAAGTGCCCGCATCAAGCCAGCGCTCTTCACGCTCATCATTGCTCATACCTAAGTTGAGCATCATGATGACAAAGACAAATAGCACCATAATGGCACCTGCATAAACGACGATTTCAAGCGCACCCGCAAATGGCGCGCCGAGTACAAAAAATATTCCTGCGATTGCCAATAATGACACAATCATCGATAAGATAGCATGCACTGGATTGGCTTGAGTCACGACGCGCAGACTGGCAAATATTGCCACTGCCGCCAGTGAATAAAACCCTGCCAGTTCAGGATGGTTCAAAATATTCATCATGGTAGCAAGCTCCTTAGATCAATCGGTGCAGACTCGTTTTGTGCTGCACCTTTTGGTTTGTCCGCTACCGCCATACCCGTCACACGATAATAGTTATAATCAGGATATTTACCTGGCCCTGAAATGAGCAAGTGCTCCTTTTCATAAACCAAGTCTTGGCGCTTATATTCACCCAACTCAAAATCAGGCGTCATTTGAATGGCTGTCGTTGGACAAGCTTCTTCACACAATCCACAAAAGATACAGCGTGAAAAGTTAATTCGGAAAAACTCTGGATACCAGCGTCCATCTTCACGCTCGGCTTTTTGTAATGAGATACACCCTACCGGACATGCCACCGCACACAAGTTACAAGCAACACAGCGCTCGTCTCCATCAGGGTCACGCGTGAGGACAATACGCCCACGAAAACGCGGCGGTACAGGTACCGGCTCTTCAGGATAAAGGATGGTGTCACGCGGTCTGAGCGCATGACTGTTGACCATCCACATGCTGCGGACAATGGTAAATATACCAATGACGGTCTTTTTTATGGTAGTAAACATGGGATTATTATCCTTATCAGCTTTACCCTAGTTCATTAATGATGGCTAGTAATGATTACAACGTTGGAGAAAAGATCAAAATGACCGCAGCAGTGATTAATAAATTAATCAGCGTTACTGGCAGACAAACTTTCCAGCCAAAATTCATCACTTGATCATAGCGCGGACGCATGAGTGAGCCTCGAGCCAAAATAAACATGGTCATAAAGAACAGCGTTTTAATCATGAACCAAAAAGCTGGTGGAATAAATGGAATATCTAAATTAAAAGGCGCAAGCCAACCACCAAAGAATAAGCAGGTCATCAAGGCAGAAATCAGGACGACATTGACATATTCGCCAATAAAGAACATACCGAACTTCATGCCTGAATATTCAACATGATAGCCTTCGGCCAGCTCTTGCTCTGCTTCCGGTTGGTCAAACGGATGTCTGTGGGTAACGGCAACACCAGCCACCACAAAGGTCAAAAAGCCGAAAAACTGCGGAATGATATACCAACCGTCAATTTGCGCTTCAACAATAGCACGCAAGTTAAATGAACCTGTTAGGGCGACCACACCCATTAATGATAAGCCTAAAAAGACTTCATAACTAATCGTCTGTGCAGCAGAGCGCAAACCACCCAGTAGTGAGAACTTGTTGGCCGAGGCCCAGCCACCAAACATTACGGCATAGACCGCAATACCTGCCATCGCAAAGAAGAACAAAATACCAATATCCCAATCAGCAACGCCAAGCGTTGGCGAAATAGGAATAATGGCAAATGAAGCCAATGCGGTGAACATTGCGACCGCTGGTGCCAAGGTAAACATAAACTTATCGGTAAAGTTTGGTGTCCAATCTTCTTTAAAGAAGATTTTTAGCATATCCGCAACCAATTGCAACGAACCAAATGGACCGACACGGTTTGGACCGTAACGATCTTGCCATAAAGCTAGCATACGGCGTTCATAAACAATCATCATAGCAGCGACCATCACCACGACCAAAAAGATGACCAGCGATTGTACAACCATAAAAAGTACCGACCATGTGTCAAAGGTCATACTATTAGCCAAAAAGCTTGGCACATCAGGGATAATACGGGTAACTTGCATATTACACCTCCTGTGTGGTGGTCGGCGCTGTATTCATTTGCGCAGCGTCATTATTGTTCATCATATCGTTAGCCATGCTGCCCATCATCATCACTGGTGCATCCACTTTACGTACCGACGCTGGCATTGATGGGTGAATAATACTCACCTGCCCAACTGGGTAACCGATACAACCTTCTGCTAAATAACCAACAATCTGTACTGGCAAGGTGATTTGTTGCTTATCGATTTCAATCGCTAAATAATCACCGGCAGCAATATTCCAGTCCTTAGCATCATCCATACCGATACGCCATGCGGCAACTGGTAGTTGCTCTGCAACGATTGGGCTACGTGACGCCATCATTGAGCTGGCATAAATATTATAGATAGGTATTAGTTTTGCTTGTCCTTGCTGCAAATCAGTCGTGTTTGCAGACATGGCTTCTGGCGCAACATATTGACGAGTGGCCAAACGCTCTAGCTGATCAAACATGCGCACGCCTGGATCACCATTTTTTAGATGACCACCGACTTTGTCTTGGTATTTATTCCACGCTTGCGGTGAGTTCCAACCTGCCGCATTGGCAAAAGGAATCATCGAGCTTGGGGTTTCTTTACCGCTATAACCTTCCATTGAGAAAGTTAAACCTGTGTCTAAGTCTTTTGGCTGCATCGGCTCATGTACTGAGATCGGTGCACGCATGGCAGTACGACCTGAGTAACGACGCGGCTGCCGTGCGATTTTAAGACCCGTCATACGGTAATCGGCATCAGGAGCAGCATTTTTAATACCAGCAAGCTTAGGATGTGTGGCAATCAATGCCTTTATGACATCATCTAGCTGTGTCCAATCGACATCGCGACCTTCTATGCTGCTATGCACAGCATGTAACCAGCGCCAGCCTTCTTTAATGCTGCTCATGGGATGATAATATTCATTATCGTAAACTTGGAAGAAACGCTGAGCACGGCCTTCAGCAGAGATTAGCGTACCATCCGCCTCAGCAAAGCTTGCCGCAGGTAACACGATATCGACGTCTTTATGCCAATCAAGCAGCTGGTGATCTAAGGCAATAACGGTCTTATCGGCTAATAGCTGTGTTAGTTTATTGGCATCAATTGCATCGGTCAGCTGATTTTCAGCAACAATTACCACATCGAAATCAGTGGCCAACAGCTCTTCTACAGATTGTCCGCCGAGCATGCAAACACCCATACTATTGGCATCGGTAACCGTTAAGTAGATACCAGCTTGTCCATGATAGCGGTTGTTCACTTCTTTTAATTCAAGTTTTTCAGCAGGTGCGCGTTCGACATCATCCTGTACTTCTGTATTCACCCCAGTTTCAGGCTTGTTTGGTTTGGCTGACAACTCTTGATCTTCTTCAGGCTGATCGGTTTGTGCTTGTTGTTCTGCTGCACGCACTTTGGCATTATGCGTTTCAACTTGCTGCTGCTCGGTCGCTTTAATCGCTGCACGTTTTTGTGTCAGTGCTTGAGTAATCTGTGCAGCTGCTTCTATCAATGCGGTAGAAGACAAGCTGCTACCCGAAACAACTAATGGCTTATCAGCTTGAATCAAATCATAGGCAATTTGTTGAGCTAGCGCCTGCATACCATCAGTATCAGCACTGGCACCAGTATTTTTTTCAGCCGCTTGTGGATCTGCTATTTCTGCTAAATCATCGGCGAAGCTCGCAATCTCATCAGCCACTTTAAAGCCAAGTTTAGTGATGTCTTCAGGTGTCGCCACCACACTCACTTTACTGATGTCTTCTAGCTTGGTTTGCGTCACATCGATGACATAGACTGGGCTTAGCGCATCTTGAGCAATACGTTTAACTGGTTCTGCAAGCCAAGGTTGCGTTTGCAACGCCGCTGCCATTTTTAGGCCTTCGTTTTTTGCCGCTTGGCGTACTGACAGCGCAACACGTGATGAAGTTTGGGTGATATCTTCACCCAACACTAACACTGCATCATGCGTTTCGATATCAGTCATGCTAGGGTTATAGATACCCTCAGTGCTAAGCACTTCGATACATTTATTAACCAACGCTTGCTGTTGATGATTCAGACCTGTTGAAAATTTATCAAATCCAACGAGATTTTTTAGCGCAAAGTTGGTCTCTAAACTGGCACGTGGTGAGCCGATACCGATGACTTTTTTATCTTTGATACGCTTGATGGTTTCATCGAGTGCGTAGTCAATATTGATTTTGACGTGCTTATCATTGATACGCTCGAGCGCTTGGGTTGGACGATCGTCACGATTGACATAGCCATAACCGAAGCGACCACGGTCACATAAGAAGTAACGGTTTACTTCACCGTTGTAGCGATTTTCGATACGGCGCAATTCACCATAGCGCTCACCTGGTGAGATGTTACAACCAGCTGAGCAACCATGACAGATGCTTGGCGCATACTGCATATCCCATTTGCGGTTATAACGTTCAGAATGGGTTTTATCGGTAAACACACCCGTTGGGCAAACTTCCGTTAAGTTGCCTGAAAATTCGCTTTCAAACTGACCATCTTTATCGCGACCAAAATACACACGGTTGTTTGAGCCATAAACGCCTAAGTCTTCGCCGCCCGCATAGTCTTTATAGAAACGTACGCAACGATAGCAAGCGATACAGCGGTTCATCTCATGCGCAATAAATGGACCAAGCTCTTGATTGTGATGGGTGCGTTTGGTGAAGCGATAGCGACGACGGCTATGACCTGACATATAGGTCATGTCTTGCAAATGACAATGTCCGCCCTCTTCACATGTCGGGCAATCATGCGGATGGTTGGTCATGAGTAACTCAACCATCGACTTACGAAATGCTTTGGCTTCATCATCAGTAACCGAGATATACATGTCATCGCCAGGAGCGACCATACATGACATTACTAGGCGACCGCGACCTGCTTCCATATCTTCTTTATTTTGGAATTGCTTGACCGCGCACTGACGGCACGAGCCTACTGAGCCAAGGGCTGGATGATAACAAAAATACGGCACATCAATGCCGAGTGATAAGCAGGCTTGTAGCAAGTTATCTGCGCTATCTATTTCGACAGTGGTTCCATCAATATGTATGACTGCCATGCCGCTCTCCTTATTTCACTACTGGCTGTTGGTTGGCTGCAGCATCAATGACGTCTACACCAACCGCCTGCGCGATTTTCTGATCAAACTCTGGACGGAAATATTTAATCGCACTCATTAGTGGTTCCATCGCACCTGGGGCATGCGCACAGAATGTTTTACCAATCCATAAGTCACGCGTCAGGCCTTCTAGTTTTTCTACATCGCCCACTTGACCTTCACCATCATTGATGGCGGTAAGCAATTTAACGCCCCAAGGTAGACCATCACGGCATGGTGTACACCAACCGCATGACTCGCGCTGAAAGAAAATTTCAAGATTGCGAACGAGTGGCACCATGTCTTGTTCTTCATCTACCACCATAATCAAACCAGTACCCATACGGCTACCCGCTTTTTGAATGGGGTCAAAATCTACCACCACATCTAAATGCTCAGTGGTTAAAAAGTCAGTCGATGCGCCCCCCGGCAGCCAAGCCTTAAGCGTTTTACCATCTTTCATACCACCCGCTAAATCTTCAATGATTTCGCGTGCCGTATAACCAAATGGCAATTCCCACAGGCCTGGATCGTTAACTAGACCTGAGCAACCAAACAGCTTGGTGCCCGGTGTTTGGCTTTTGCCTTTGATTTCAGATAACGACTGATACCATTCGACGCCATGGTTTAGGATGGCTGGCATATTACACAAAGTCTCAACGTTATTGACAACCGTTGGACGACCCCATGCACCAGAGATTTGTGGAAACGGCGGTTTTGTACGTGGGTTAGCACGGCGACCTTCTAGACAGTTAATCAGTGCCGTTTCTTCACCGCATATATAGCGCCCAGCGCCAGTATGCACGTGCAAATTAAAGCTAAAATCTGAGCCTAAAATATTCTCGCCCATTAAATTATTAGCCAAACACTCTTCGATGGCTGTCACCAAACGCTCAGCGGCTAAGATGTACTCACCGCGAATAAAGATATAACCGTCAGTTGCACCGATCGCATGAGCCGTAATCAACATACCTTCGATAAGCTGAAACGGTAGGCGCTCCATCAATAAACGGTCTTTAAAAGTGCCCGGCTCCATTTCATCCGCATTGCAAATGAGATAACGCGGTAAACCATCAGGCGGTGACATAAATGTCCATTTCAAACCAGCATTAAAACCTGCACCGCCGCGACCTCTGACGTTAGCCGCTTTAATCATATCACCGACTGCTTTAGGCGATTGACTCAAAGCTTGCTTTAAGCCATCAAAGCCTTTCAACGATTTATAAGTTGATAGATCAAGAATCGCATCATGATGCGCCAAACGCCAAGTCAAAGGCTTGGTTTCGCTAGTGGCAGTGGCTTTATCACCATAAATTGGAACACGCTGTGCATTTAGCTGGCTTGGCGCTTGGCCTTGACCGCGACGAGCAATCTGCTCTGAAAGTGTTAAACTCATGCGTATAGCTCCAATAATTGCGCGACCTCTGAGGGCTGGACAGGGCCGTAAGTATCTTCATCAATCAACACTGCTGGCCCCTTGTCACAATTACCTAAGCAGCAAATTGGCAATAGCGTAAAACGACCATCAGCAGTTGTCTGACCATACTCAATACCCAGCTGCAATCTAATTTCAGCCGATAACGCCTCATAACCCGTTAGGTAACAAGCCACAGAGTCACAGATGAGAATCACGTGACGACCGACAGGCTGACGATAAATACGGTTAAAGAAAGTCGCAACCCCATCCATATCTGACATCGGAATGTCTAGGATATTGGCAATGGCATTCGCTTGCGCGTCATCAACCCAGCCGTTGCGCTTTTGCACGATTTTGAGTGCATCTAGCGAGGCGGCACGTGCTTGCGGATAGTGATGCATAAACTCATGAATGGCAGCAATTTCCTCAGTGGTGAGGATGCTCTCTACATCTACTTTTGGCATTTTGTCGGAAACAATTTTCATAATCTTCTGTCTTTCCTCACTCATCCTGCTCTATCACAAGCCAATATCAGTCTAATTACCACTGTGGTTATATTGACAAGTGACAGCATTTTGGTGTGCCATCAGGCAATAATATATTGATGAACAAATACTTTTGAGGCAGCGGTCTTAACGATCACAATCCGCCATCACAATATCAATCGACGCTAGATACATAATGGCATCAGAAACTAGCGAGCCGTTAATGACCGATGGCATCTGTTGTAAATGTGCAAATGTCGGTGTACGTATACGGGTACGATAGCTCATTGTGGCTTTGTCTGAAGTGATGTAATAACTGTTCAGACCTTTGGTCGCCTCGACGATCGTCGTACATTCGCCTGCTGGCATCACAGGACCCCAAGATACTGAGATAAAGTGGTTAATAAGCGTTTCGATATCATTCAATGTACGGTCTTTCGGCGGTGGTACGGCTAGTGGATGATCCGCTTTGTAAGGGCCTTGTGGCATATTGTCCATACATTGACGGATGATACGCAATGATTGACGCATCTCTTCGACTTTGACCATACAGCGATCATACGCATCACCGTTGTAACCAACCGGTACTTCAAAGTCGTAATTCTCATAGCCCATATACGGACGTGCTTTACGTAAATCAAAGTCCACACCCGTCGCACGCAAGCCTGCACCGGTCACGCCCCAAGCCAATGCTTGCTTAGCATTATACTGGGCAACGCCTTGGGTACGGCCTTTGAGCACACTGTTTTGCAATGCCGCTTTGACATATTCGTCCAAGCGTTTTGGCATCCAATCCAAGAATTCACGAACCAAACGCTGCCAGCCGCGTGGCAAATCAGCAGCTGTACCGCCAATACGGAACCAAGCGGGATGCATACGATAGCCCGTCACGGCTTCGATGACGTCATAGGCTTTTTGGCGATCGGTAAACATATAGAATACAGGGGTCATACCGCCCGCATCCTGAATAAAAGTACCGACAAATAGTAAGTTGTTGGTAATACGGAAAAACTCACTCATCATCACACGGATGGTCTCAGCGCGCGGTGGAATCGTAATACCCGCCAGCTTTTCGACCGACATGATGTACGGCAGCTCATTCATTACACCGCCAAGGTAATCAATACGGTCGGTATAAGGAATAAATGAGTGCCATGTTTGACGCTCCGCCATTTTTTCGGCGCCGCGATGGTGATAGCCAATATCAGGGATACAATCGACGACTTCTTCACCATCAAGCTGTAATACCAAACGGAACGCACCATGAGCAGAGGGGTGGTTAGGACCGATGTTCAAGAACATAAAGTCTTCATCACGACCTGAGCGTTTCATGCCCCACTCTTCTGGGACAAAACGCAGATTCTCTTGCTCATATTGCTGCTTTGCCGTATTCAAAAAGTATGGGGTAAATTCAGTCGCCCGCGCGTGATACTCTTTACGCAGTGGATGACCTTCCCAATATTTTGGTAATAAAATACGCGTTAAATGCGGATGACCACTAAAGACAATACCGAACATATCCCACACTTCGCGCTCATACCAGTTAGCATTTGGCCAAATCTGGGTAGCGCTCGGTACATTAAGATCGTCTTCGCTTAGCGCGACCTTGATACGTACATCGCTATTGCGCTCAAGCGACATCAAATGATAAAACACTGTAAAATCGCTATCAGGCAAACCTTGGCGATGTTGGCGTAAGCGCTCATCTATCGCTGACAAGTCAAATAGCATGACATAAGGTCTTGGCAATTTACGCAGGTATAAGAGAATATCGAGTAAATCAGCACGCGCCACCCAAACCGTTGGAATTTCATCCACAGTGTGCTGCACGACAAACTTACCGGCATACTTCTGCTCCAGCTCAGTGATAACCGCTGGAACAGGCTTAATCTTAGGATCTATGTTTTCGACTACCGTGACCATGAATGATGTATTCCTTCATTAATCATAACTGAACTATATCAACCATAACCGAGCTATATTAATCATAACCGAACTATGATAAGCGCATAAAATATTGAGGTTGTTACTGTAAGTCTAAATACTGTCTAGAATTTAAATACTATCTGGGCTACGCAAGTTTTTGACAGCAATACGATCTGCTTGCTTACGGTCACGCTCAGGCGTCATTTGTGGCTGATAGATACCCTGCTCATTGACATGAATACCCAGCGGGCGACGCTCTTTGGTAATAGACTCTTGCAGCAGCATCAAGCCTTGAATCAAAGCTTCTGGGCGCGGCGGACAACCTGGCACATAGACATCGACTGGAATAATTTTATCCACGCCTTGTACCACTGAGTATATGTCATACATACCGCCCGAGTTGGCACAAGCACCCATCGAGATAACCCATTTTGGCTCGAGCATTTGCTCATAAAGGCGCTGAATAACCGGTGCCATTTTGACAAAGCAAGTACCAGCAACGATCATCACATCTGCCTGACGGGGCGAGGCGCGAATCACTTCCGCACCAAAACGTGATAAATCATGAACCGCGGTTAAGGTGGTGGCATATTCGACATAACAGCAAGACGTACCAAAGTTAAATGGCCAGAGTGAGTGCTTGCGCCCCCAGTTTGCTGTTGAATGGACAAGGTCTTCGAGACGACCCATAAAGACGTTTTTATTAACTTCATCTTCGATAGGATCATTGACCGTTTGACTGGTCTGTGCAGGATAGACATCTGCATCAGGGTTGGCTTTTGTTAATGTGTATTTCATAACATACAACCTTTATATTAGGTGCAGCGCAGCAATCATCTTGCTTCCGCTATCACCTTAACTTCTATTATTAATAGGTGACCATTTTGCAGTAACGTGCTACAAGACAGTCAAAAGCGATTAGCGTTTGACTGTGTCTTGCTGTGCAGACGCGGCGAAATCCATGGAAGTCACATTACCAGTAGTATTAATATGATCGATATTTTGCAAGTGGCGACGGTTGGTCTCGATATTGTTCGAAACGTTAATCTGACCTGAAGACTGTGCTGGTATCTTGCCAGTTGGATCGACCATCAACTCATCGACGCCATCAAACTGCGTGATATCTGCCAAATTAAAACCTGCCGGCGCAGCATGTAGACGTGGTTGTTTGCGGCGCTTGTCCGCTGGTGCCCAATTCATCGCTCCCAGACTAAGCTCGTATACCAAGCCTATAATCAAGATGGTGATAAATATCGCGGCAGCGGCAAAGCCAAGCCAGCCTGCTTCACGTACTGAAACGGCATAGGCGTACAAATACAGCGCTTCTAAATCAAAGATAACGAAGAAAATTGCCACCAAATAGAATTTGGCAGACAAACGAATACGGGCGTTGCCAGCTCCGACAACACCCGCTTCAAATACTTCTTCTTTTTGTGAGCCCTGAGAGCGACCGCCAAGCAAACGCGGCACAACCAGCATAAAGACAACTAGCCCAATGGCGGCTAAGATAAAAGCAATGGCTGACCAATTAAAAGCAGACATGATAATACGTGCTCCTCACCCAATCGAGTGTCAAGCGCAGCGCGCATACACACAAACTCTAGAGTGGTAATGGCGACCGGCATAACGCAGACGAAAACACAAAGTAACTACCATTGGGTTATCTAATAACTCAATGACTATATAGATACTGTGCTGGTAATAACCAATTATCAAGCTTATTGACGACGATGTCAGACAGGACCAACTATAGAGACTCCGGTATATAACGGAGAAAGGCTGGTCGCCTAACGCATCCTTTAACAACGTAAGATCAACGTATTAAATCAATATCATATTCGACTGTTTATTTAATTGATTTAATAGCTCATTACACGTAGTCAACAATGACGAGACAACTGGCATAAATTATTTACGTACTATACGCATATCAGTGCCTAAAAGCTAGTTTTTAACTGTATTGAACGGTCACTTTATAGGTAAAAAAAACATGTTTTTTTTACCATGAATTATGATATAGACGTTACCTTATATTAAGTCCAAATCCATATTTTTGAGTAGACGCTAGTATATATAGTATAAGTCACGAAAATTTAACGCTTTTTTACTGAGTGCTCATCTTTGAACTCCTCCCCAAAGTGACGGTTTTTGCTTTATAATAACCCCCCTAATTACATGCTGGTATCAGCGGCTATTTTAATGACGGTGCACATGATTAATTGTCACAAAATATTAACAGTTATGAGCGTGATTAGCGGATGGTTTGATTAACCCTGTCGACGCCATGTTTTGATATCGAGATGATGCAACCAGCCATAATGCTATGTTGCCGTCTTGCGCTATCGATTTGCCTCATACGTGCAGTTTTTATCTTACTTAGCAACTCTTGATATCAACACCAGCCTTTTTTGCTTTCTTTTTGCTTTTGTCTTACAGGTCACCTTATGAGTCAACTTAATCCCAAACAACAAGAAGCGATGCTCTACGTATCCGGTCCATTGCTCGTGCTAGCAGGTGCCGGCTCCGGTAAGACGTCGGTGATTACCCGCAAGATTGCCTATCTGATTGAAGAATGCAACATGCCAGCTGAGCGTATCACCGCGGTGACCTTTACCAATAAAGCCGCCCGTGAAATGAAAGCCCGTGTCAGCAAATTACTGCCAAGCGAGAAGACACGCGGTCTAACCGTATCGACCTTTCACCAATTTGGGCTACAGTTTTTGCGTTATGAGCTGATTCATACGCCGCTCAAAGGTAACTTCTCCATCATGGACAGCGACGACAGTAAGCGTTTGCTGATGGAGCTGATGATGCGTGACAACTTAAGCGGCGCTGAAAGTCGTGAACTGGTCGGCAAAGCCATTAAAATGATTTCTGACTGGAAAAACGATCTGATTGAACCAGATAAGGCAATGGAGACCTTAGACGATCCAGAAGACATGATTTTTGCGACCCTCTATGCCTTATATGAACGCAATTTGCGGGCCTATAACGCCGTTGATTTCGATGATTTGATTGTCCTTCCGACCAAGATATTACGTGAAAACAGAGAGCTGCGCGATAAATGGCAAAACCGTATTCGTTACTTGCTCGTCGATGAATATCAAGATACCAACACCGCCCAGTATGAAATGATTAAATACTTAGTCGGACCGCAAGGGCGTTTTACTGTCGTTGGCGATGACGACCAATCTATCTATGCGTGGCGCGGTGCTAAGCCTGAAAACATGGCACTGCTCAAAGAAGATTTTCCAAAATTAAAAATCGTCATGCTTGAGCAAAACTATCGCTCGACCACGCGTATTTTGACCTCTGCCAACGCTGTTATTACCAATAACGAGCATTTATTTGAAAAAAAACTCTGGTCAGATAAAGGTCAAGGCGAAAAAATACGCATTATTAACTGTCGTAATGACGATGATGAATCCGAGCGCGTGGCAAAAGAAATCGTCACGCATAAGCTGCGTTTTGGTAATGAGTGGGAGCAATATGCGGTTCTATATCGCAGTAACTTTCAGGCACGCATGCTAGAGGCGCAATTACGTCAACTGCAAGTTCCTTATAAGTTATCGGGCGGTCAGTCGTTCTTTGCGCGTAGTGAAATCAAAGACATCATGGGCTATCTGCGTTTGATTCTTAACCCTGAAGACGACAGTGCATTTTTACGTATTATCAATACGCCTAAGCGTGGAATGGGGCCAGCAACCCTTGAAAAGCTTGGTTTATTTTCACAAGAGCATAGTATCTCGCTACTCGCTTCTTGTACCCACGCAGGTCTAGCACATGTTTTGCCGTCGAAGGCCTATGGTACGATAAAGGAGTTTGGTGAGTTTATTGAACATTATACGCGTGAGCTAGATCAGCATCCTGACCCTGTACCTATCGTGCGTCAAATGATCGATGAGACGGGTTATATCGACTTTGTGCGTAGCGACTCCAAAACCCCGCAACAAGAAAAAAACCGTATCGATAATATTGATATGCTCTACACTAGTATTCAATCGCTGATTAATCGCGCCGAAGAAGACGAAGACCGCACCATTGATACCATCATTCGTAAACTTGTGTTACTGGATATGCTCGAGCAACAACAAGAAGAAGAAAACACCAACAAGGTTAACTTGATGACCTTACATGCGGCAAAAGGTTTGGAGTTTGATTTTGTGTATATCATGGGGCTTGAGGAAGAAATGCTACCGCACCGCAACTCTATCCTGAGTGAGACGGTTGAAGAAGAACGGCGCTTGATGTATGTAGGTATTACTCGCGCTCGTCGTGAGCTGACATTGACACTAGCGACTCAGCGCCGTGCGGGCGGTCAGATGCGTGTCACTTCTGAGTCAAGATTTTTAGATGAGTTACCAGAAGACCATATCGACTGGCCAGCCAAGGCGAAAAAGAAAAAAGCCAGCAAAGACCCTGAAAAAGTCGCTGATGAATACTTGGCTAATATTCGCGCTTTATTGGGTAATCGTTAAATTTAGGCTCAATGCTTGAGAGCATCACCAGTTTGCGACATGAGAACTTAGCATTTATGCGACATGCTAATGTTTGTTATTATTTATAAAAACTTTGGAACCTTTATGCCTACCCCTATGCCTGATCAGGAACGACCATCTACGCTACAGGGAGATTATAATCCGGCAGAGTCTAGCGGTGAATATAAGCTTCTGTACTTGCAAAGTTTGGTTGCTGAAAAGGCATACAAGGCGATTACTGAGTTTTTAGAAAAGCAGTCAAAATATGAGATTGCTAGCCTATTAGAATCATTTCCAAGCCAAAATCGCTTCTTGATTTGGGCACAAGTGCCAGAAAGTATCAAAGGCGAAGTGCTGGCGGAATTAGATTTTGATACACGCCAGCCGCTGTTAGAAAATGTCTCTTCAAAAGAGATTTCTTTATTTACCCAAGACCTTGATGCGCAAGATATATCTGAGATTTTAGATACCGTTACCGAAAGTGTGCGTACCTCGGTGATGGCAACCTTAGATGAAGATATTCGAGTGCAGGTCAATAAGCTGGATACCTATGCCGACTGGGAAGTCGGTAGCTATATGGATCCTGACCTTATTCAGATCAGGGATGATATCACCCTTGCAGAGGTGCAGAACTGGCTACGAGAAAATGACGACCTACTCGATGATCAGAGCCAAGAGCTGCTGGTCGTCGATCAAAGCCAACAGCTACTTGGGCTACTCAGTCTGGTCGACTTGATTAAACATGACCAAAGCACCTTGGTATCAGAATTGATTGATACCGCCATTACCATTAATGATCGCTTAGACATTCAAGATGCCGCTGCCATTTTTCGCTCAGAGGACATTCGTTTTGCCCCCGTTATCAATAGCCATGGTGAGTTGGTCGGTCAGTTAAATGGCGAGGACATCATGGAAATCATCCAAGATGATGTCGATAGCACCATGAAAAACTTGGCGGGTGTCAGTCAAGATGAGGAACTGTTTGCGCCCATCCTAACCAGTGCCAAAAGCCGTAGTATTTGGCTAGGCATTAACTTGTGTACCGCATTATTGGCTGCCGCTGTGATTGGTCAGTTCGAGGAAGTGTTGGCACAAGTGGTGGCACTGGCAATATTGATGCCTGTGGTCGCTAGTATGGGTGGTATTGCAGGCTCGCAAACATTGACTGTCGTTATTCGCGGTATGGCGATGGGTCAAATCGGTGGTTCTAACCGGTTATGGTTATTAAATAAAGAGCTGTGGGTCGGCGCGATAAACGGTATCATATGGGCGATAATTATAGCGATTATTGCCCAACTGTGGTTTCATGACATTAAAATTAGCGCCGTCATTGGTTTTGCCATTGCCATTAACATGACGGCTGCCAACGTTGCGGGCATTAGTATTCCACTGCTCCTAAAACGTATGGATATTGTCCCTGCCCTATCCGCCTCGGTTATTCTAACCACCGTGACGGATATTGTCGGCTTTATGTCATTCTTGGGTTTGGCGAGTGTATTGATACTCTAATTGAATGCTGTGTTACTGAATAAATACCCTGTTAAAATATAAAAGCGCTATTTTATGTAAAAACCGGGGCATGTCCTGATTGCAAAAATGGTGATAAAAATGAGATAAGCTGCCGTCAAATGAGGCCATAGCGCAGATAATATTGAAATATTAACCCGTTATTTGACGCAGTTTGGCAAAATTTAGCCCATTTAAGTGATTATCGATTGAATTGAAGACATACCCCGAATTACCTTAATTTATAAAACCATTAAATCGTTAAGTGAGTGCGTTATGCAAGCTGTACAAGTTAAAGTGTTAAACCCGAAAATTACTGAAGATAAAGCGTTCTCGTTACCGACACGCGCCACTGATGGCAGCGCTGGTATCGACTTGCGCGCTTGTATTGATGAGCCATTGACGATTAAAGCAGGTGCCACGCATTTAATTGGCACTGGTCTCGCAGTTTATATTCAAGACCCTAATTATGCAGGGATGATTTTACCGCGTTCAGGTCTTGGTCATAAGCACGGTATCGTCTTGGGTAATTTGGTCGGCTTGATTGATGCTGACTATCAAGGTGAGCTGATGGTCAGTATTTGGAATCGTAGTAATGAGGATTTTGTGTTGAATCCTGCGGAACGTATGGCACAATATGTAGTCGTACCCGTTGCCCGCCCTGAGTTTGAAGTGGTCTCAGAATTTAGTGATACCAGTGCACGCGGTGCGGGCGGCTTTGGACATTCAGGCCGCCAGTAATTAGTCGTCACTATTAACTTGCCATTTTAATTGTACTTTAGTCATCACAAAACCACGATCACGTGAATCACGCCATAAGGAGAGTAAGCGATGCCGTCTTTTGCTGCGCAGCAATGCTTATTTCGTGCTTATGATATTCGTGGTTCACGCCAGCATTTCACCACTGACTTTATTCTAGCATTAGGCAAGGCATTTGCTCATCTTTATAGTGCCACAGATTTCGACTCAACAGCGGCTCCTGCCAATGCTTGCCTGCCGAAGCCAAGCATTAATCTTGAAAAAATCATCATTGTGCTTGGTTATGACGTGCGTCTCGGTAGTGATATTATCGCTCAGAGATTGGCTGATATATTGACTGAATACGGCTTACAGGTTATCCAGCTGGGGCTAATTACTACACCTATGATGGTTTTTTGGGCAGAACAATATTCTGGTCATGGCATTATCGTCACCGCCAGCCATTCGGCTAAAGACATTTTAGGTATCAAATGGTTGGTCAACCATCAATCCCCGAGTCATGCAGAGATTCAGTTGCTTTGGCAAAAAACACGGGCTAACTATGCCTGTGATCTTAGTGACTCTCAAGCACGGGTTGATGCTCAAAATACGCTGACAAACACCATTGATAAGCCTATTTGTAGTCAGCAATTCAATTTATCTGATACACGAGTCGCGACGACTTATATTGAGGCTATTGCTCAAGTTTTTAAGCAAATCCATCCCTGTAATAAACAACACTCCAAAGATAATCAGCCACCATCTAACACCCTTAATGCAGTAGTCGTCATAGACTGCATGCATGGGGCGACCAGTAATATTGCCCAGCGTTTATTTGAGAATTTTTGCCAGCAGGTCATCATGCTCAATGACACCGCAGATAGCAGTTTTCCCTCTGGCAATCCTGATCCCACTGAACCACACCGTCTTAAACAATTACAGCGAAGTGTGCTTCAGCATCAAGCAGACATAGGCCTCGCTTTTGATGGAGATGGCGATCGCTTAATGATTGTCGATAATAGCGGTAAGGTTGTCACGCCCGATCACTTGCTATACTTATTAGCACAAGTGGCGCTGACCGAACATCCTAAAACGCTATGTTCTAAAAGCTCAGTCAATTCACAACCGCCCTCTCAAATCCTTTTTGATATTAAATGCTCCCATCATCTGCCGAAGCTCTTGTCTAATCTTGGCGCAACACCCGTGCTCAGCAAAACGGGCAGCAGTTTTATGCGCCGACAGATGCAGCAGTCTGCTGGTCAAATTGTCTTTGCGGGTGAATTATCAGGGCACTTTATATTTAATGACAGCCGCTTTATTATTTATGATGACGCCATGTACGCCGCATTACGACTGTTGCATTGGTTAGTCACCGCTCATGGCGTTCAAGGTAAAAGAGCACTGACAGATATGACTCAAAACCTGCCTGCTATGGTGAGTACTGCTGACCATTACTTGCCGATGCCTAAAACCCTTAAAAAAGACGATGCTATCATCGAGCAGCTGACCCAATTTTGTCAGTATTTACGCCAACTCGTGGAAGCGACCGTAGCAGAAGACTCTGGTGATCATTGGATAGCGACTCGTCAACCATCACCTTGCCGTTGTTCTACGAGCTGGCAATATATGACATCCAAGCAAGCCAACTGCTTATTGCCAGTGGGGACGAAGCTGAGCTGTATTGATGGCGTGCGTTTGGATTTCGCCCATGGTTTTGGGGTGCTCCGCCAATCAAATACCAGTCACAATCTTACCGCACGCTTTGCTGGTGATAGCATAGAAGACCTAAGAGATATCCAAGCAAAATTTGCCGCTTTATGTCGCCCATTTGATAAAAAACTGGCAGAACAAATTGTCGCTATTCCTGCCGAATAGTTGTCATTAAAGTAGTTGCTGTCAAAATAGTTGCTGTCAAATAAAATGTGACTTTTCAATACCACAACTTAGGAGTTTATAATGACGCTTAATTTAGATGATGCCAAAAACACTGCTGAAGTATTGACCACGGCGCTGCCTTATATCCAGCGCTTTGTCGATAAGCTCATCGTGGTCAAATACGGCGGCAATGCGATGACGGATCCTGCACTTGAGAGCTCGTTTGCCCGCGACATCGTCTTGTTAAAAACCGTTGGTATGCATCCTGTGGTCGTGCATGGCGGTGGTCCACAAGTGGATAATTTATTAAAAGAGCTGGGGCGTCAGTCAGACCGTATCGATGGGATGCGCGTTACCGATAAAAGCACCATGGATATCGTCGAGATGGTCTTGGGTGGTAGCGTCAATAAATCGATTGTTAGCTTAATCAACAAGCACGGTGGCCGCGCCATTGGTCTGACTGGTAAAGATGCCAATTTAATCCTAGCCAAGAAGTTAATGATGGAAAAAATTGGCGCAGATGGTATTGCTGTGCCCGTCGATTTAGGATTCGTTGGTGATGTAGTGAGTGTCAATAAAGACGTGATTAATATGCTGATTGCCTCTGACTTCATTCCCGTCATCGCGCCACTTGGGGTCGATAGCGAAGGCAATACTTACAATATCAATGCCGACTTGGTCGCGGGTAAAGTAGCGGAATTTTTACAAGCTGAAAAGCTCATGCTTCTAACCAATATCAAAGGTGTGCTAGGTCGTGACGGCGAAGTCGTGACTGGACTCACACCAAAGAAAGTCGATAGCCTCATTGAAGATGGGACTATCTCAGGCGGCATGATTCCTAAAATTCAATGTGCACTTGATGCGGTACGTAGCGGCGTAAAAAGCGCGGTGATCGTCGATGGTCGCGTGCCTCATGCCACGCTGTTAGAGATTTTTACCAATGAAGGGGTTGGTACATTAATCAGTCGTGATTTAGGCTCATCATTAGCCGAGTAGCAGGAGTAAATCATGGCATTGTGGCTTTGGTGTCTACTTTTTATCTTAGAAAGCCTGTATTGCTGGTGGATTATTGGCTATGGTGGCGCAAAATGGATAGAAGGGTGGAAGTCATTTTTCCTCATTGAGTGGTTTGCACTAGATTGGAATGCCGAACAAATTCGCCTGTATGTGCTTATTATTTGGGGCTTTAGTGTGATTTGGTTTATTGTTGGAGTTATTAAGCCTGAGCTAAGATTTAATTATTAGCTCAGGCTCTTTACGCCCGTTTTTAACCAAACACACGCTCAAACTCCGCTTCATCAAAGCCGCATAATAATATCTGCTGGTTTTTATCTACTCGCTCACCCTCAACTATCGGACGTTTGATCATACTGGTATTTTCTACGAGCAAATCAATGGCACTGTCTACGCTAGCGTCAGCGGCTTGCTTCTGACTGTCGTCTAGTTTTCGCCATGTCGTACCGCGCTTATTGAGCACTTTATCAATACCTAGCTCATTGACCCAGCGCTGTACCGTTTCTTTATCGATACCTTGTTTTTTATAATCATGAAACTCATAGCTAACGTCCAATTCATCCAGCTTATTGAACGCCTTTTTCATCGTGCTGCACGACTTGATGCCGTAAATAGTGATGGTCATAAAAACTCCAAATCAATGATTATTATTCTGTTTATTATACCTAAGCCTATGGGTATTTGGTTTATGATAACCAAAACATTAAAAACACGCTCAAATTTTCGGATCTGTGTCCTTCGAGATGCGCAAACGCCCTATCATATCGTCGCAATTTTCGCCAAATTACGCTATGCTATGGCATTATTTAATTTCACTCAATTTATCTGTAATAACAAATTCCGAGCCGACTATGAGCAACGCCGTGACAGCAGACCAATCAGAAAACAATTACTATAACCCACAAGCGATAGAAGCCGCGCAGCAAGCCAAGTGGGCAACTGACAAGCGCTTTGAAGTGAGTAATGAGCCAAGCGATAAGCCAAGTCGCTATATGCTGTCGATGTTCCCTTACCCAAGTGGCAAGCTGCATATGGGTCACGTGCGTAACTATACGATTTCTGATGTACTGAGCCGTTACTATCGTCTCAAGGGCTATGAAGTCATGCAGCCAATGGGCTGGGATGGTTTTGGCTTGCCAGCAGAAAATGCGGCGATTGCTAACCAAACACCACCTGCTGCATGGACGTTTGCCAATATCGACAGTATGCGTGCCCAGCTTAAATTGTTGGGTTTGTCCATTGACTGGTCACGTGAATTTGCTACTTGCAGCCCTGAGTATTATCAGTGGGAACAGTGGTTGTTTTTACAGTTGTACAAAAAAGGTTTGGTCTACAAAAAGCTTTCGACGGTCAACTGGGATCCTGTTGACAATACCGTCTTAGCCAATGAACAAGTCATCGATGGTAAAGGCTGGCGTAGTGGCGCTGCAGTCGAAAAGCGCGACATCCCAATGTATTACTTTAATATCACCGATTATGCTGACGAATTGCTCGATGATTTGGATCAGCTAGAAGGTCACTGGCCATCAGAAGTATTGACCATGCAGCGTAACTGGATTGGTCGTAGCGCAGGTATGGAAGTACACTTCCCTTATGAGCTTGCTGGCGAGACCAATACGTTAGATGTGTTCACTACTCGCCCTGATACTTTGATGGGTGTGACTTATGTGGCAGTCGCGGCCGAACATCCGCTAGCGCAGTATGCGGCTGAGCATGATGAAGCGATTGCGCAATTCTGTGCGCTTTGCAAAAAAGGCTCAGTCGCGGAAGCAGACCTAGCTAAAGCTGAAAAAATCGGTATGGCTACTGGCCTTACGGTCACGCATCCACTCACTGGCGAAGAAGTACCCGTATGGGTTGCCAACTATGTGCTCATGAGCTACGGCTCAGGCGCGGTGATGGCGGTACCTGCTCATGATGAGCGTGATTATGAATTTGCGATTAAATACAGCTTACCTATTAAACAAGTCATCGATATCCCTGTCGGCTATTTTGATGCGTTAGAAGCAGATGCTAAAGCGAACAATACTGAGATTAATCGTGCTTATACCGAACTCAATACCTTAGTCAACTCAGGCGAGTTTGATGGGTTGGACTTTGAGCAAGCATTTGAAGCAATGCTAGCTAAGCTTGAGCCAAAAGAGCTTGCTAAGAAAAAAATCCAATATCGCCTACGTGATTGGGGGGTGTCTCGCCAGCGTTATTGGGGCTGTCCTATCCCAATGATCAACTGTGAGCATTGCGGTACTGTGCCTGTCGAAGAGCAAGATTTGCCCGTTGTGTTGCCGACTGATGTCGTTCCTGACGGTCGCGGAAATCCGTTAAAAAACATTCCAGAATTTGTCAATACGACGTGTCCTAAATGCGGTAATCCTGCTGAGCGCGAAACCGATACCTTTGATACCTTTGTGGAATCAAGCTGGTACTACGCACGCTTTGCTAGCCCAAATGATGCGCAAAGCATGGTCAACAAATCTGCCGCCAATAAGTGGCTGCCTGTCGATCAATACATCGGTGGTGTTGAGCACGCGGTGATGCATCTACTCTATGCACGCTTCTTCCATAAGCTCATGCGTGATGAAGACTTAGTCTCAGGAAATGAGCCGTTTGCTAATTTGATGACGCAAGGCATGGTATTGGCAGGAACATTCTATCGCCTAAATGCAGATGGCAGTACCACCTACTACTTTGCTGAAGACGTCGATATCGATTATGACGAACGTGGTCAACCGATTAAAGCCATCTTAAAATCTGATGGGCAGCCAGTAACCATTGGCAAAATCGAAAAAATGTCTAAGTCAAAAAACAATGGTGTCGATCCGCAAATTACCATCGATAAATACGGCGCTGATACCGTTCGTCTCTATACGCTCTTTACCGCGCCTGCGGATCAAACGCTAGAATGGTCAGATGATGCGCTCAAAGGTCCTTATAACTTTGTCAAGAAAGTATGGCGTATTGCTACTGAACACATGCAAGCGCTTACTGCCGCGAACCTAAGTATCGAGACGCTGAACAATGAAGCTTTGAGCACTGATGGCTTAAGCAAAGAAGCCAAAAACTTACGCCGTAAAACTCATGAAACCATTGCTAAAATCGATAATGATTTGGGTGATCGTTTGGCATTGAACACGCCTGTGTCAAGTTTGATGGAGCTTGCCAACGAGCTGACTGGCTTTAAGGCCAGTAGTAAGCAAGACTTACAGGTACAGCATGAGGCATTGACGGATCTGCTGATTATGCTATCCGTATATGCGCCGCACATTGGTGAACATTTACTTGAGCAATTGGGTTTAGATACCCTTACCTTGAATTATCCAGAAGTTGACAAAAGCGCTCTGGTACAAGATATGATCACGATGGTGGTACAGGTCAATGGTAAAATGCGCGGTAAAATGGATGTAGCCCCAAATAGCGATCCAGAACAGCTAAAAGCACAAGCACGTTCAATGGAAAGTGTGGCAAAATTCTTGACTGGCGACATCAAAAAAGAAATCGTCGTCCCTAATAAACTGGTAAACATCGTGGTGGTAGGCTAGATTTTTTAGGCTCAGTACTTTTTATTAGTTTAATTATTAGTCTGAGCCTCTTTATAATATTAGGATAGCGATTATGTCGTATAAATATCGAGTAGGTCAGTCATCCAAAGCCAACTTAAGCAAAAAAGACGCTTTTGCCAAAAAATCAAGCGGACAAAAACTGGCGGCGGCTTTTCTAACTGCCCTGCCAATGTTTACGCTATTAGGTGCAACGGCAGCTATTAGTGGCTGCGGCTTTCAATTACGTGGCTATGATGCACCAATGCTGCTTGATGTCGCCAAAACAGCAGTGATTCTCGAAGACAATCGCATCTCATTTCCGCTTAAGCTGCCATTGACAAGACGCTTAGAAACTTTAGGTGTTGAGGTCATTGACAACATGACAGCAGCTGATGTTGCGAACAATAACAAACAAGCAAACGCTGAACCCATTGCCGCTATCACCATCAATAACGTCCGTTTTAAGCGTTATGAGCTGGTCGGTGTACTGACAGAGATCCGCTTGGTACTTTCAGCAGATGTCAGCTACCAGACCATGGAAAATGGCAAACCAATTACGCTAAGCAACCCTATCCAAGTCGAGCGTAGCTATCAATATAATGAGGCATCGGTGAGCACTGATGATCAGCAAGGCGATCAAATTCGTGACTGGCTCTATGACAGTTTGGCTCGCCGAATTACTGATCAATATGTCGCCATCTCCCTACCTAAGGTTAGCTCTTCTGGAGTCAAACAAACTGTTCAAAGCGGTAATGGCTCAACGTCGATCGCGGTGGTAGTGCCAAACCCATAATTTATAATGCGCGACACATTCCACGTTTATTTTAATCAATCTGTGTGCTTATCACCCTATGCAAGATACCTTTATACAGGCCTACCCAAAGCTACTACAACCTTCCGTTGCAGTCGCTGGCTTGTGGCTGGCGCATGGTGATGAGCCACTACTCAGTCAATGGCTTATTGATGCCCTGCGCCCACATTGGCGCACGCAGAATTATGCGATTAAGCGTATTGAGCTGATATCGGTCAAGAGCTGGCAAGAGGTATTGTCAGAGCTTGGTAGCCAGTCTTTATTTGATGATGCCAGCGCATTGATCGTAACTGGCAATCATAAGCCAGACAAGGCCGTCATCGCTGAGCTTGAGCGCTTTGCTGTTGAGGCACAAACAGGTGCGCATAGCCATAGTTTGTTATGGTTAACGCCCAAACAAGACAAACGAGCGCAAAGCGGCAAATGGTTTGCGCCATTTGCTCAATATGGTCATGTCATTGATTGCAATTTATATAATGAGCAGCAACGACAGCAGCTATTACAAATACAGGCTCAGCAGTTTGGCTTACGGCTGTCTCAAGAGGCGTGGCAGCTGCTCATGTCGCATACTGAGCACCATTTGCTAAGCGCTTATCAGACTTTATGGCGGCTCTCCTATTTATTTGCGCCGCAGCTAGTCGCTAAGAATGAAGAGGCTATTCAACAGACTGAGCACTCTACACAACTGCCAAACAATATTGCCTTAGACATTAAGGATCTACAAGCCGCGTTGGTCAGTGATGCACAGTTTAGTGTTTTTGATTTATCGGATGCCATGCTTTCTGGTAACAGCACGCAAGTCGCCAAAATTATGTTTCAGCTGAAAGCCACAGATGAACCGACCACCTTGGTATTATGGGCAATCAGTAAAGACATGCGGCAAATTATGCAGTTGATGGATGGACAAGACCCGCAAGCGCTTGGTATCTGGCGTAGCAAACAAGGGTTGTATCAGCAAGCTTGCCGTCGCCAGTCAACAGCGCAAACGGCTGAATGGCCTGCCCTGCTTTATAAATGTGACCAAGCCATCAAAGGACTCGTTCGTCAGCCAGCGTGGGAATTATTATTGCAGGCAGCGCTAGAACTAGCAGGAAAACGCTTATTTGCTATGCGATAAGTCTTAATGATTAATTCTTACCTCTCTATCACTTCTTTCGTTAAACCTGCCCCACCAAAAAACTCCATCTAAAGCACTCCGTCTTCCTATTATTTTCTAGGTACATCCCTCTGACATCCATACCTGAGCAGTCGCTTAATTTCTGGATTTTTATTCGTCCTACATACGCCTTAACCTTTCGTAAACTAATTATCATTTCCTTTTGCACATGAATTCTCTACTATATCTACACTTGATTTAACTGTGATTGGATTGTTGTCATGCGCAAAATAAGCAAAAAATCTGCTATTAAATGGGGAGTTATCGCCCTAACTGTTATAGCACTAGCGGCGTTGGCCTATAGTTTTTTCAAACCCAAAGAAACTACCCCCAACTATCTGACCGCAGCGGCTGAGATTGGTGACATTGAAAACAACGTCATGGCGTCTGGTAAAGTCAAAGCCTTAAATACCGTCGATGTCGGCGCGCAAGTATCTGGTGAAGTAAAACGTCTGTATGTTGAGGTTGGTGACGAGGTGCAGCAAGGAGATCTTATTGCCCAAATCGATCAAGTCACACAAAAGAATAACTTAAGCAATGAGCAAGCAAGCCTTGAGCAAAGTGAAGCGGCGATACAAAGCGCCAAAGCAGAAGCATTAAGTAAACAAGCCAGCCTGAAGAGCGCGTATGCCGATCTTGCCAGCCGCCAGTCTGAACTCAAGCAAGCACAGACCGACTTTGCTCGTTTAAAGTCTTTGGTCGCGATTGATGCAATATCCCAGCAAGAGTATGACACTCAAGCGACTCAGGTAGAAACCGCAAAAGCAGCTGTTGCCAACGCACGTGCTGCTATCGATACTGCTAAAGCAGCGATTGCTACAGCTGAGGCTAATATCAATAGCCAGGAAGCCGCGCTACGTAAGTCACAGACCAACGTCAGTACTGCTGAGGAAGATCTCAGCTACACTACTATCCGTGCGCCTATATCAGGTACCGTGGTATCGATCACAACAGAGCAAGGCACCACAGTTAACGCCAATCAAACCGCGCCCACTATCGTGACATTAGCAGACCTATCGACCGTCCGTATCAACGCTCAAATCTCTGAAGCAGACGTCATCAACGTCGATGCTGGTATGCCTGTATATTTCAATATCATTGGTAACCCTGATCAAAAATTCGACGCCGTACTCAAAGCCATTGAGCCTGCACCTGAGCAAATCAGCGATACCAGCTCGACCGACTCTGCTATCTATTATGTCGGTTATATCGAAGTACCCAATACCGATCGTCGCTTTCGTATTGATATGACCGCACAGGTTTACATTATTATCGACCAAGCAAAAGACGCCTTACTGATACCTGCTGCCGCTTTACAACCCATCAAAAAAACCAACAAAGCCGCTGCCAATCAAGATCCAAACGTAAAAATGGCGATGGTTCGTGTACTAAAAGCGGATGGTGAAGTGGTTGAACAAACGGTAAAAACAGGTATCAACAATCGCGTCAACGTACAAATTTTAAGTGGCCTGAGCAAAGGTGACGAAGTGATATTAGGCGAAGAAAGTTCTGCGAAAGGACAAGGCGGCAAAGGTGGTAGACCGTTTTAATGTTTAAGCGTCTTAATGAGCGTAAAACCATACTGAATAAGCGTTTTATAACTTTTTATATATAATTTTTTATAATAAGTCATTACATATGCAGTACTGATATAGGCAGCAGCGTAAATGAATACCAGAGATCCCAGTCCTAATACCGCAGCAGATGTCCCGTTAATGCAGGTCAAAGGACTAATCAGAGAGTTTAAAGCTGGTGAACAAACCATTCGCGTGCTTCATGATATCAACCTGACCATCAATCAAGGCGAGATGGTCGCTATCATCGGTCAATCAGGCTCTGGCAAATCGACCTTAATGAATATCTTAGGCTGTTTGGATCAAGCCACTGCTGGCGAATACAAAATATATGGACAATCAGTCAATCGCTTAGATGCAGATGAGCTGGCCAAACTACGCCGTGAGCATTTCGGCTTTATTTTTCAGCGCTACCATTTGCTTGGTGATATCAGCGCCCGAGACAACGTTTCTGTTCCTGCGGTGTATGCGGGAATGGATGGGCAAACACGCAGCGAGCGTGCCGAAAAATTATTAGCAGACTTAGGCTTGGCGGATAAAGTCAATAACCGTCCTAATCAGCTCTCAGGTGGACAGCAGCAGCGTGTTTCTATTGCACGCGCCCTAATGAACGGTGGCGACATTATCTTAGCTGATGAGCCAACAGGTGCGCTTGATAGTAAGTCCGGCGAAGATGTAATGAAAATATTGCATGATCTAAACGCCCAAGGTCATACCATCATCATGGTCACTCATGATCCCAAACTTGCCGCACAAGCCGAGCGCGTGATTGAGCTAAAAGATGGCTATGTCATTGCTGATTATAAAAACGATCATTATCAGCAAACCCATGTGCAGCCCGAGCCTATCTTAGACAACAATCGTAAAAGTGCCCTTAGTAGTTTTATTGACCGTTTATTTGAAGCGTTCAAAATGTCATTGCTGGCGATGCGCGCCCATAAAATGCGTACTTTATTGACCATGCTTGGTATCATTATCGGTATTGCCTCCGTCGTCTCAGTCGTCGGTCTCGGCAAAGGCTCACAAGCGCAAATTCTGAGTAATATCAGCTCGCTTGGCACTAACACTATTACTGTCAGTGACGGTTACCCTTACGGCGACCCAAGACGTCAGTACAACGATGATAATTTGACACCGCAAGATGCTCAAGCAGTCGCCGACCAACCTTATGTCCTCAGTGTCAGTCCGCAGCTCGATAGCAATATGAATGTACGTTATCGCAATATACAAGAAGCCGCTAGTGTCAGCGGTGTGGGCAAAGACTACCTGAGTGTCAGTGGTGAGAAGCTCATTCAAGGTCAAGGCTTCGATGAGCAAAGTATTTTACGCCGTACTCAAGATATTATTATTGATGACAATGCGAAAAAAACTTTTTTTCCGGACAATGCCAATCCCATCGGCGAAGTCTTGCTGATCGGTAGCGTACCGGGACGGGTGATCGGTGTCCTTGCGCCCAATGACAGTGGATTTAGTCGAAATGTCGACACGCCGACGTTATATATGCCCTACACCACCATGATGTCACGTATCAAAGGCGGCTCCCATATCGAGAGCTTTGTCGCCTTGATCGATGACAATATCTCTTCTTCAGCCGCCGAGTCAGCCATTTCACAACTGATGGAAAGCCGCCACGGTACCGATGACTTTCGTATCCGCAATTCAGACTCTATTCGCCAAACCATCGAATCCACCACCACAGCCATGACGTTATTAATTTCATCGATTGCCATTATCTCTTTAGTCGTCGGCGGTATTGGTGTGATGAATATCATGCTGGTATCAGTCACTGAGCGCACCAATGAGATTGGTGTACGCATGGCCGTTGGTGCACGCCAAAGCGATATCATGCAGCAATTTTTGATTGAAGCGGTTCTCGTCTGTATTTTAGGAGGCTTACTAGGGATTGGACTGGCATTTGCCATTGGTGAGTTAATCAATCGCATCGGCGGTGATAGTTTCAAAGTGATTTACTCACCCACCTCTATCATTGCAGCCTTTGTTTGCTCAACACTCATTGGTGTCGTTTTCGGCTTTTTACCAGCACGTAACGCCGCCAAACTGGATCCTGTTGAAGCGCTTTCTAGAGACTAACTAGCGATAATCCCCACATTCAGTCAAAAATTAAGCCCTTAAAACGGATATTATGCTGAAATTATAAAAAAATAGTGATTTTTACCTTATATTTGCACTTTTTTCGTCATATGGGGTTGTAATTGTCATAATTATATATATAATGTGCTCTCACGTTTAGGGATAGAAATTATTTAAACGTTGAAACAAACTTAATGCATCTTTTATTTAATGTTAGTTACATCAATATTAAAAAATTAAGTTTAAAGACATTTTTTAAATGTCTAGTTTTATTAAATTTCCCTTTAAGGAAGTTTATCTTGCGAAGCTAAAATTGTAATACAATTTTTTAATGCTTTTCAGGGCCGATAGCTCAGTTGGTAGAGCAGTTGACTTTTAATCAATTGGTCCCGCGTTCGAGTCGCGGTCGGCCCACCATATTTAGTAGTACGCTTGTTATGTACATTGCCCTATCAGGCATAGGTATAATAAGTAACAAAGTTTAAGAAGCTTTCTTTTAGAAAACTTCACCGAATTTACGAACATGTAAATTCACTTGCAGAGTTAAAAAAGCAATGCTTTTTTTATACGCTCTTCAGGGCCGATAGCTCAGTTGGTAGAGCAGTTGACTTTTAATCAATTGGTCCCGCGTTCGAGTCGCGGTCGGCCCACCATATTTAGAAAACCCAGTCATTATATTGCATAGTGACTGGGATTTTTTTTGTTTAAAATTTCACTTTATTTTTTACGGTTTCGTTTAAAAATAGTGAAATCAGCGTCTTTTCGCCACAGTAGCTTATGCTTAATGGTGTCTTTAATCGTACGCGGATGCTTAGGTGCTTGCGTCATCAGCATATCAAAAGTTGCTTCATCTATTGCCAACTCACATCCGTGTGCCATCATAACCATAGAGGGTTTTAATGCCTTTATTCTTTGTAGTGACTGAATATAGACTTTAGGATCATAAATAGGAAAAGGCGCCACGAACTTATGACGCAGTTTGATAATTAAATCTGCCGTATAGACTTGCCGACTTGGTACATGAAATAAGGACAAATCACGATCTGTATGTCCGGGTGTTTCTAGCACTTGCCATTCATCAAATTTAGGCACACTATCCCCATCTTTAACAGTCATATTAGGCGTAAGATGGGCGGGATAATATAGGTTTTTAAATGGGCGACCTTGACGTTTCGCTACATAATGTGCAAGATTTATATCCACAAAATGCATGGCATGCCCACCGATACCGCTATACCATTGACGCTTTTTTTCTGCCGAAACAATGATACACCCTGTCTCTTTTCTAAATTGATGAGCGCCACCTGCATGATCAGGATGCATATGGGTCACCACGACGACTTTTAGATCGCTGATTGGCCGCTGTAAAGTCGTTATAATATAATCTAACACCATCGCTACATCAGGTCGGCAACCACCGTCCAGTAGCATAATTTTATCTGGATATATCGCAAGATAGGTACTTTGGATATATCCATCCAAGCGTACAATGTCACATAAACTCATTTGCATTCCCTGCCCATAGTTATCTATGGTGATGAGGCTTATTTAATATCATTCATTTTAGTATAGCGCCCGTCACCTCGATTGTAAGGATTTTAAGTGAACGCTTGTGACTATAAATCGCTTTTTTTATAAAACTCTCAACCAAAACAAAAAACCCAGCACATAGGCTGAGTTTAAGGTTAAACCATTCATTATTAATGATTGTAGTTAGCGCTATCTATAAGCGAGCTTACCTTTACTAAGTTAACTAGGCAAGATCACGAACCTTTGGCTCACGCTCCCACAGACGCGATTTGGCATTTTCAATAAAAGCATCCAAATCAGCTAGTGGCGTGACAAAGGCGTCTTTTTCAATGGGCAGCTTACTTAAGATAAATTCATCGGTCGCGCCACAATAAGCAATCGCTTTACAATGTCCATAAGCATCATTGAACCAATCTAGCGCTGAGCTGTCTTTTGCCAGCTTCTTAGCTTGCTCTGGCATAATGATACTAACGACCGCATCAAACATCACTGACGGACCACCAGCGAGGCGCTCATCTGCTTGTATGCGGGTATCGTCATCTAAGACGACTTCTTTATTGGGTGCAACGATTTTCACGCTAGCACCCTGCGCTTTTGCCGCCTCTTCGAACTTTTTGATTTCACTATGCTTAGAGCCTTCAGCGACCAAGATACCAATCAAGCGCCCTTGTAGACTCTTAGGAGTCAAACCAATCGTTTGTACTGCTTTCGATGTCGCCATATCTTGTACGGGAGCCGCAGCGTCGGCTGGTGCTGGTAATTCCATACCAAGCGCTTTGGCCACACGATGTGCCAAGTCTTCATCGATATGCGGCAGATGACTCAGCATACGAGTACGTACATGTGCCGTATCTACTTTACCAAGCTCAAATGCATAGGCAGACGCAATATGTGCTTGCTCAGCTGGCGTCTGGCTACGATAAAACATACGCGGTTGACTATAATGATCGGCGAAGCTTTCTGCACGCACACGACCTTTCACACCATCATCTAACTGCTCATGAAATGACTCAAAGCCGCGTTTGGTGCTTTCACGTGGACGCGTTGGATCTAAGCTTTGTGGTTCATAGAGCACACGCGTCTTAGGCACTTGCATCTGCATATGTCCATCTTGCTGATTGTTAGCAAACGGGCATTTCGGCGCATTAATTGGAATTTGGGCAAAGTTAGGCGAACCTAAACGTGATAACTGCGTATCTAGATAACTGAACAGACGACCTTGTAATAATGGATCGTTACTGAAGTCGATACCTGGTGGCAAGTGTGATGGACAGAACGCGACTTGTTCCGTTTCTGCAAAGAAATTATCGGGATAGCGATTAAGCACCATTTTACCCACAACTTTCACTGGCACCATCTCTTCTGGAATCAGCTTAGTAGCGTCTAAATGATCAAATGGAAATTCATTCGCTTCCTCTTCAGTAAATAACTGTACGCCAAACTCCCACTCAGGATAGTCGCCATTATTAATGGATTCAAACAAATCACGGCGATGATAATCAGGGTCAGCGCCTGAGATTTTCACCGCCTCATCCCATGTGGTTGATTGTACACCGAGTACAGGCTTCCAATGGAAACGTACGAAGGTACTCTTGCCTTCTTTGTTAATTAAACGATAGCTATGAATACCAAAGCCTTCCATCATACGTAAACTGCGTGGTAGTCCACGGTCACTCATCAGCCAAATTAAATTATGCATGGTCTCAGGACTTAATGACACAAAGTCCCAAAATGTATCATGTGCCGAAGCGGCTTGCGGAAAGCCACGATCAGGTTCTGGTTTGACCGCATGGATCAGATCTGGAAACTTCATTGCATCTTGGATAAAGAAGATTGGCATGTTGTTACCAACAATGTCCCAATTACCTTCTTCGGTATAAATTTTTACAGCAAAACCACGGACATCACGTGGTGTATCTTTTGAGCCTTTGTTTCCTGCAACGGTAGAAAAGCGGGTAAATAAAGGCGTCTGCTTACCGGTTTCAGTCAAAATTTTGGCAGTAGTATATTTTTCGAGCGACTCAGTCAGTTCAAAATAACCGTGTGCAGCACTACCACGCGCATGAACGATACGCTCAGGAATACGCTCATGGTCAAAATGATGAATCTTTTCGCGTAATACAAAGTCTTCTAACAAGGTTGGCCCACGTGCGCCTGCTTTTAGAGAGTTTTGATTGTCAGAGATGGCGACACCTTGTTGGGTCGTCAGCACTTTAGTGTCATCCCCTGCGCGCTGATGAGTCTCACCGCCATTGCCACGTTCGGTATTCATATTATTAGCGGGGTCCGTATGATCTAAATTCTTATTCATAATATATCCTAGCTGATGAGTAAAATGGGCTTCAATGAGACCATTAAAAAAGAGCCGACACAGTATTTATATCCTTGGAGATTCGTAGTGACTTCGATAGTGACTTCAACTGTCGCTTAGTAGTCTGTGTCTTGGCAATGCTTATTATTAAAGCGGTTAATGATTAAAAATCATGCTCACCGATCATATTACTCAAAAAATCAGCCATTTACGTCACATATATCGTTAAGCGTGTTGATATTTAGTTAAAGTAGATACCACTAAAATTTTCGATATTTTGCATTCTAACCTTATTGATAATCGATTGTTGTAATATGGATATTCTTTAAGGTATGCTTTAAACAGGATGATAGTTGAAGAAGTCTACAATCGAGACAAGGCATTCGAGCGCAGATTGTAATTGTATAAGTATTACATCTAGCGAGAATGACACAGCAACGATTTGGCATTTCTTTGACTATATCTGTCGATGATAAATAAATGGACATTATTTTTAGCCACCTATTTATCTTTTTTTTATGACACTTGGAGGCTATCTATTATGTTATTTACGTCGTTGACCACATCTGATTTATCATCTGTTCTTCCTTCTAAAAGCCTCTATCGCTCATTAGCACTTGGAACCTCATTAGGTCTAATGGCACTCACTTTTAGTCAAACAGCTGCCGCCATTACGACCAAAAACATTACCTATACCGTGGATGATCAAGCATACGAAGGCTATTACGCCAAAGCTGACAAAGCCAATGCGCCTTTTATCCTACTCATTCATGATTGGGATGGATTGACAGACTATGAGCGCAAACGTGCTGATATGTTAGCGACTGAAGGCTACAACGTATTGGCAGCAGACATGTTTGGGCAAGGTGTTCGCCCCACCTCTATTGAAGAAAATAAACGCTTAACTGGGGAACTGTATGACGACCGCAGCAAAATGCGACGCTTGCTAGAAGGTGCATTAAATGCTGGACGACTGCAAGGTAATGACGTGCGTGAAGGCGTTACCATGGGTTATTGTTTTGGCGGTACGGTTGCTCTGGAGCTAGCGCGTTCAGGTTTCCCGCAAAAAGCATTTGTACCTTTCCATGGTGCCTTTGATATCCCAACGGGTCAAAGTTATGACCAGACGACTGGGGAAATCTTAGTATTCCACGGCTCTGCTGATGAGTCTGTATCCCTAGAGAGCTTCGCGACTTTGGGTAAGACATTAGAAGCCGCTAAAGTACCGCATGAGATGGTGACATACAGTGGCGCGCCACACGCCTTTAGCGTGTTCGGCAGTGATAGATATGATGCACGTGCCGATGAGCGCTCGTGGAAACGCTATTTGGATTTTTTAACAGATGAATATAAATAACTTTAATTCATATTTTATAAGAACAGCGACCCTTATTCATTAACCAGCCTACCTCATTGATAAATGAGTCGATTAGAAGCCAAGGAAGCCAGTTATGCTATTGAAGAACGACGTATTACGTGCACGTGTTAGATTGTTAGGCGCATTTTTAGGTGAAGCCATTTCTCGCCAATCTGGGGAGGACACCTTACGTACTATCGAAACATTACGTAAAGGCTTTATTCAGGAGCGCCGCGAGCATAATGAAGCAAACAAGCAACAACTTATTGACCTCATCGCTTCGTTGGACAATCAAACATTAAAAAACGTCATTCGAGCATTCTCTATTTACTTTTTCCTCGCCAATTTAACCGAAGAAAATTATCTACGTGAGCAGCGCCGTACTATGCGTGCCCAGTCCAATCAAAGCTGGGAAGGCTCCTTTCGCCGTACCTTGTTAGAGTGCCGTGAGCGGCAAATCGAACCTGCGCAAATAAAAGAGCTTATTGATCACCTTAAATTTATTCCTGTTTTTACGGCTCATCCTACCGAAGCCCGTAGACGCACCACCATGAATATCTTGCAGACCCTCTATGAGCATACCGATGCCATGAGCGACTATCCCGAAGGCAGTCTGGCCTTTATGCAAGCTAAGCAAAAGACGGCAGAAACCATTGACTTGCTGTGGTCATCAGACGAAGTTCGCAGCCGAAAACCTCTGGTTTATGATGAAATAAACAACGGCTTACACTATTTTGACGCCAGCTTATTCACTGCCATTCCCAAAGTTTATCGTAATATCAAAGATGCTATTATCGATATCTATCCTGAGTTAATCGACTACCCTTTACCCGCCTTTGTCAGTTTTGGCTCTTGGATTGGTGGCGATAGAGATGGCAATCCTTTCGTCACCCATGAAACCACTGAAATGGCGGTATTGATGCATGCTAATACCGTGCTACGCCATTACCAAGTATTGGTCAGAAAATTGCGTCGTGAGCTGATTCATAGCGATACTATCGTCGATATCGCTCCAGAGATTTATACCCGTATCAAAGACTACAGCACACTCGATCAAAAAGTCTTTTGCTACAATCCTGATGATTACAATAATGAGCCGTACCGAAGATTGCTATCCATTATTCTGGCTAAAATAAAAGCGACCAACCAGCATATCCAAAGCCAAGGCACAGATGGTGAGGCTGCACAAGATGCTTACTCAACACCGACGGCCTTGCTAGATGATTTACGACTCATTCGCAAAAGTGTCAATACCCATGACAAGGCGCATGGCGAAGGCTTACTGCTTGATACCATTCGCCTAGTCAAAACCTGTGGATTCCATTTGGCCTCGCTGGATATTCGCCAAGATTCAGGATATCACGGCGAAGTCATTGCAGATATTTTTGCTAGCGCCTCGAATCTGCCCGACTATCGAACACTCAGCGAAACAGAGCGTCAAGAATGGCTAACCCGTTTGCTAGAAAAGCCAGGTGCACCGCTGATTTATACCGACAACTTGAGCGAGCAAACACACGAACAGCTTGCTCTGATGAATTCTGTCGCTAAACTGCGTAAACTGGTTGGCGACGACACTTTTGGTAGCTATGTGATCTCGATGACCAATAACGCCAGTCAGCTATTAGAGGTGCTGCTACTAATGCGTTTTGCAGGCTTATCGGGTATTGATGAGAACGGACATTTATTTTCCGCCCTACCGGTTGCGCCGCTGTTTGAAACCATCGAAGATTTAAAAAATATCGATAAGATTATGCCAATGGTGTTGGACAATCGGCTATATCGTGAGCTACTTGAACACTCAGGAAACATTCAAGAGATTATGCTCGGCTACTCAGACTCCTCTAAAGATGGCGGCATTATTACCTCCGCTTGGCAGCTGTATAGCGCCCAGCAAACCATCACCGATATCGCCAATCAATATGGTATCACCACCCGCCTGTTCCATGGTCGTGGCGGTTCCGTCAGTCGTGGTGGTGGCTCAACCCATCAAGCCATTGCCGCGCAGCCTGCTGGCACCTTAAATGGACAAATCAAGTTCACTGAACAAGGCGAAGTGCTCTACGCCAAGTATGCCAATCCAGATACCGCCGTATTTGAATTAACCATGGGAATCACTGGTGCCCTAAAAGCCAGCTCGTCACGATTTGTGGAACAACCCAAGCAGCTTGATAGCTATGAAGCCTTGTTTGCTGATTTAGCAGATGCAGGCGAACAGCAATATCGAGAGTTAACGGATAATACCGAAGGCTTCTATCAGTTTTATTCTGAAGCCACGCCGGTACAAGAGATTTCATTACTCAATATTGGCTCGCGTCCTGCTCACCGTAAAAAAGGACTGCCGAGCAAATCGACGATTCGAGCGATACCGTGGGTATTTGGCTGGTCGTTGGCACGCTTTACCCTTCCCGCTTGGTATGGCGTGGGCAGTGCATTAGATAGCGTCAAAAAAGACGAAGCATTAATGAAAGAGATGAATAAAAACTGGCCGTTTTTCAATGTTTTTATCAGTAATATCGAAATGGCCTTCACAAAATCTGAGATGAATATCGCCCGTGCATACAGTCAACTGTGTAAAGACGAAAGCTTACGTGAGCAAGTAATGCAGGCAGTGATTGATGAGCATGAACTGACTCACGCAGGTCTCAACTCCTTGCTAGAACAAACGTCTTTACTCTCAAACCAACAAGACTTGGCTCAGTCATTAGAATGGCGTAACGCCTATTTAGACCCCATTAATTATATCCAGATTGAGCTACTCAAACGTATGCGCCAATCCGATAACACGGGCAATGACAATCTAGAAAATAACGATAGACTTGCTGTCGAAGATGCATTAATTCGTAGTATCAACGCCTTGGCAGCAGGGCTACGCAATACAGGTTAGTATTTATAAATAGGTTGGTCTTTACTGATTCGAACTTATATCAAAGCTGAGTGGATTCATGGTGTTATCACAGTGAATCCACTCAGCTTTTTACGTTAATAAAGTTTTATAAATACTAATATTTGATTGTTAGATGGCATCGCATGACGCTTACTTAATGTTAAATGATGTGTATTTGCCAAATTTACAATGTCTTCTTTATGACGAATACCGCTGTCAGTATTACCTGCTCTCAACATCGCATCAAATCGCTGATTCCCCTCACTGGTATAGTTGCCGTGCTCATTAAATGGGCCATAGACAATCAGCTTACCATCCACTGGTAATGCATCACCAGCCAATGCAAATAACCGTTCGACCAAAGCCCAACTGATGATATGCAGCGTATTAGCTGTAAATAACGCATCATAGGGCTTGTCTGAATGATTGCTATCTAAATGACTGCTATTTAAATGAGTATTAACAGGTATCGAATCATGAGCCAAATCAAACGCCAAAGGCAGAGATAGATTGGGTGCAGGATAAGCGTTATGCCAAGCTGCTATATAATGGTGATTACTAGTGACATCGCTGGTTTGCCATTTTAAATGTGGCAATTTTGGTGAGAAATAAACGCTATGCTGACCCGTTCCAGAGCCAATCTCTAGTACATGCGTAAAGCCTTGTAGCTCGCTTTGCAACACTTCTAGAATAGGCTGCTTGTTGTTCTCACACGCTTGCGAAAATGGCAATGCAGCGATATCGACTTTACTATTTGGATTATCGTTCTGCATTATTATTCTCCAAACCGTCTATTATGCTCTTGGCATCGATTGCAATATATTGACGAGCATTGTCAAACACTGCCCTAGTGATTGTCCAAACAACTCACTACTAGTAAATACCCGCCTCAACGCCAGCGGCTAGCGTCATAGCAAGCTCTTCTACTTGCTCAGTAAAGCTATCTTGCCACTCGCCTTGTAGTATCAGCGCTTCTTGAATCCATGACCAACGCAGCCCCGTCGTAATCGTCTTCATCGCAAGCTTGGTACCCGTACCATCATGTCCTGCGCGTATATATAGTGCAAATGGCATGCCTTGCTTCTCTTCCAACACAGGATAATAACAGCGATCAAAGAAGTCTTTGGTCAGCCCTGCCATATACGCCAGATTTTCAGTCGTGCCGATCAGTAGCGCATCAGCAGCCAATACGTCTTCAGGCTGCGTATCCTGCGGCGATTTCAAAACGACATTGATATCTATATCAAGATGATTGGCACCAGCATACGCGGCTTGCGCCAATTTCTCAGTATTGGGCGACGGCGCATGAGCGACGATCAATAACGTTTTTGCCATAGCTTTAAAGGCCACGAGCGGTACGGAACGTTAAGTTCTGCGTGATATCAGGGTGAATGCTGTTGGCGACTGGGCAAGTCAATGCGGTATTATAAAAGATGGTTTGCGTTCTATCATCAAGTTCATTATTAAAAGTCACGATGATATGGATCTCACTCACGCGTCTTGGATCAGTAGCCATGACTTTAGTCACTTCAGCCGTGGTGCCTGCAAGGTCAATCTCCATATCACGGGCTTTGATGCCCATGATGGTCAACATACAACTGGCCAAACTGGTGGCTAGCAAATCAGTTGGTGAAAATGCCTCGCCCTTACCCTGATTGTCCGTTGGGGCGTCGGTGATAATTTCATTGTTTGATTGCAAATGAATGGCGGTAGTACGCAAATCGCCTTGGTAAGTTACTTTTGATGTGGTCATAGGGGTTCTCTGGTAAATGGAGTTAACTATTAAAATATAAATAGCATTGTTGCTCATAGCTCCTATCTTAGGTTACGGACGTAACTGTATCCGTATTGAATCATCTATATCTAAGATTAAGAATTTACTCATCGTGATAACACTTATGATTAACAATCATATAATCAAGATTAGCAACCTCACTCATTATTTTTTATTTTGATACTGACACTAAATTTTCCATGTCAAATTTCTTTAGCCAAATATTTAAATCATGCTCACTAACAATTTTTTTAGAACGAATAGCTCTGATTAATCTAGGATATTCGTTGCTATCAAAGATTTGACTATTTGTTGAAGCAACCTCAATAATTTTTTCTACGTGTTTAGGTGAAAAATCAATTATATGTCTTATAGCCTTGTTTACCCAATTATTGGCTGATTCAAAATTATGTGAATTTCCATATATTTCTATCATTCTATCAATAATTTTATGATGCATAGCAAAAGGCACAGTACTCACTAGCTCAGTCATTGTAGCTCTATCAAGCCTTTCTTTTGCTGCAACTGCTACAGGTGCATAATCAATAAAATCTTCCAAATAATCAATGTGTCTTGTAGGCAACTCTTGAACAAAATTATTCAACTTAAGCTTAACGGATTCTTCCAAATACTCCCAAGAATCATCTACATTCATAAGTAGAATCACTGCAAAATTTAAATTGTCATCAGAGACTGTAGAAATTATTCTAGACAAATCTTTTCCAAGGATATCATCATAACTCTCTTGATGAAGTTCTTTAATGGCTTCTAAAACTAGATATATCTTAGTCTTTACTCTTGTTTCGTACCCTTCTTTCAATGTATTTTTTATTAAAACAACTATAAAGTTCCTTAAAAGGCTATATCGAGGCTTGCTTAAAGGACTATTTCTTATCACAGATAAAACATCTTTTTTTGATGACGGAAAAAAATTTGATTCAATTTCTAATATTATTTTATCTAATGCATATTTCCCTTGAGAAGGGGGATACTGTAACAAATGATTTACTGCAGAATGAATATGCAGCCTTGCTAGTTCAGCTGATGGATTAAAAATATCTCCTTCTAAGTTCATAGAAGGATGGGCGCATCTGTTGCGATCTTCTTTCAACCTTTCTAAATCTATACTCTCTGTATGAGAAATCAACTCTAGCTTGTCTCTAGCTACATTAATAATATCTCTTTCTAATTGCAAAAATCTAGTGATATCGTTAATGTGCCTAGCCTTCTCTATTTCCTCAACTTGTTTTTCCGCTTCTTTATCACCCAGTAGAGAAAGCTCTTTAAACTTATCAATAAGATCAAAAGTAACTGCAATCCATGTAGAGACTATAGCTGATCGGAATGCACCAGACTTATAACAACTCACAGCTTCCTTTATATATTGAAGAGCTCTTTCATCTCTACATTTTAAAACTAGCTCATCTAAGTCAGCTAAAGGTGATGGCATACACTATCCTTAATTTAAATAAATTATTAATTCAAAAC
>NZ_CAJHBC010000004.1:0-421013 GCF_904846535.1 Psychrobacter muriicola 2pS | reverse complement strand
CACGCTTCACGCTTAGCTAGTACTTGGCCACGTGTACGTCTTCACGCTTAGTACCACGTAGTAGTACGCCACAGTTTTCGCCTGCACGACCTTCGTCAAGCAGTTTACGGAACATCTCTACACCAGTACAGGTGGTTTTTTGAGTGTCACGGATACCAACGATTTCGATTTCGTCACCAACTTTAACGATACCAGACTCAACACGACCAGTTACAACAGTACCACGACCTGAGATTGAGAATACGTCTTCGATTGGCATTAGGAATGCTTTGTCGATGTCACGCTCTGGCTCTGGGATGTAGGTGTCAAGAACGTTTAGTAGTTCTACAACAGCTGGTTGGCCGTATTTTTCTTGTGAGCCTTTTAGGGCTTCAGTAGCAGAACCTTTGATGATTGGGGTGTCATCGCCTGGGAAGTCATAGTCGTTCAATAATTCACGAACTTCCATTTCTACTAGCTCAAGCAATTCTTCGTCATCAACAGCGTCACATTTGTTCATGAATACGACGATGTACGGTACGCCAACCTGACGTGAAAGCAGGATGTGCTCACGGGTTTGTGGCATTGGGCCGTCAGTGGCTGATACTACTAGGATTGCGCCGTCCATCTGGGCTGCACCGGTGATCATGTTTTTAACATAATCGGCGTGACCTGGGCAATCAACGTGGGCGTAGTGACGTGTTGGAGTGTCATATTCTACGTGTGAGGTGTTGATGGTGATGCCACGTGCTTTTTCTTCTGGGGCTGAGTCAATAGACGCGTAGTCTTTGGCTTCGCCACCTGAGGTGATTGCAGCAACGGTTGCGATTGCAGCTGTTAGGGTTGTTTTACCGTGGTCAACGTGTCCGATTGTACCGACGTTGACGTGTGGCTTTACGCGTTCAAACTTGGCCTTTGCCATGGGTATTTCCTCTTTTTTTGGTGAATCTTTATCAATCAAAGATCGGTGAATAGCTGTTTGACGGCTCATGATGCATACAGAACCATCAAACCGTTGACGCTATGGCTTATTTACTAAAACTGTTTAATCATTTTACGACTGTAAATATGCTCAAATCATGCATTTCAATGTCACGCATGTAGATGTAAGCATTATACGTGTTTTTTAATCTATTGAACATCGCAAGCTATTATAACTTATCGCTGTTGCCCTACTTTATCTTAGTGTAAATCCTTGATAATAGTAGAGCCCGCCCAATCTAGATAACCGCACTTAGACACTTATCAATAGATTGATAGCTTAATAAATTGGCAGCACTAAAAGGCAACACCTCAGTGTCACCCTTAAATTTTACTTGCCACACTGTATTTATAATTTTCAATATTTTGTAGTTTCGATATCGACGCAACGCTGTTTAAAAATAGCAAAACAAACACCAGAGGTTTAAACAATAAATGGAGCTCATATTGAGAATTGAACTCAAGACCTCTCCCTTACCAAGGGAGTGCTCTACCGCTGAGCTATATGAGCATGTTTTTAATAACCACAATAAACAACTTGTGTATTTACTAAAAAAAATATCACGATACAGCAATACTAGAACTTACTGTCGTGATGATTTATTGATAATCTTTGCGATGGTGTATATATGGAGCGGGTGGCGGGAATCGAACCCGCGTCATTAGCTTGGAAGGCTAAGGTGTTACCATTATACCACACCCGCAATTACTCTTATTCAAGAAGACTCTAATCGAGAGTCGTTAAGTATAAAGAGTATGCTTGGCGCTATGACAAACTTAGAAAATATGGTGGTGGGAGAAGGATTCGAACCTTCGAAGCTTTCGCGACAGATTTACAGTCTGTTGGGTTTGACCGCTCCCCAATCCCACCTTAGGTTGCTTTAAACAAAAATGACTTTAGTTTAAGACAAGTTCATAAAAAGCTACTTTAAGAGAGATGGTGCCGACTGCCGGGATCGAACTGGCGACCTACTGATTACAAGTCAGTTGCTCTACCAACTGAGCTAAGTCGGCTTGTTCTCTTAAAGTGGTGGCTATTCTATCAAATTTTTTGAAAGACGCAAGCCCTTTTTCATATTTTTTATGATTATTTTAATAAAAATATATAAATAGTTGATTGTGTTACTATTTTTTTAAATAAAAATAAGCTGCTTTTTGACGCTGACAGCATACCGTGTTTTTATTACTGGAGTACCTAGCGAATCCGTAAACCATTACACGCCATTTTTACCGCTTTTACCAATGCCAATGCTTTTTTATTGGTTTCATCCCACTCCGCTTCTGGCACAGAATCAGCAACAACACCTGCGCCTGCTTGGATATGGATTTCACCGCGGCGCATCACTGCCGTACGAATAGCAATGGCGGTATCCATATTGCCATGCCAGCCTAGATAACCCACTGAGCCACCAAAGACGGTTCGACGTACAGGCTCTATCTCGTCAATGATTTGCATGGCGCGTATTTTGGGCGCACCTGATAGCGTGCCAGCGGGGAACGTCGCACAAAAAACATCCAACGCATCTTTATTGGGCAATATCGTCCCTTCAACGTTAGAAGCAATGTGCATCACCTGCGAATAACGCTCGACAAACATTTTTTCGGTGACTTTGACACTACCATATTCACAAACGCGACCAATGTCATTACGACCCAAATCAATGAGCATCAAGTGCTCGGCGATCTCTTTTTTATCACTCAGCAGCTCTTTTTCAAGCGCTTCATCTTCTGCTTCGTTTTTTCCGCGTCTACGAGTACCCGCCAATGGCCGCACCGTGACTTTGCCATTTTCGATACGGGATAATATCTCAGGGGAGGCACCAATGATGTCGAAACGCTTGTGATCATCGAGGGTGTAACCATGTACCAAGAATAAATACGGCGATGGGTTTAAAAACCGTAGGGCACGATAGACAGCCAATGAGTCGCCAGTATAATCCGCCGTCAAACGCTGCGCAGGAACGACTTGCATGACATCGCCTGCTAAGATGTAGTCCTTTATTTTATTGACATCATGACAATATTTCTGCGCCCCAGTTTGCGACTTGAATTTTGGCGTTGGCATCACAGGTGCGCTCAGACTTGGCATTTCTGCCAGCTTGTCCTCGATTTTTTCTAGCTCGCGGATAGCCTTGCTATAACCATCTTCAGTATGACAATCGGCATAAACGATAATAGATAAAGTGTTTTCTAAACTGTCGAAAACAATCACGCTCATTGACAGCATCAGCCACATGTCCGGCATTGTCATCGGATTGGGGGCGTCTGACAAACCCACGCTTGGCTCAATAACCCTCACCATATCATAGCCAAAGTAACCTACTAAGCCGCCGCTAAAGCTCGGTAGCGTTGCAATGTCTTCGACTGTTGGCATCTTATATTGCGCCATTAGCTGACGAATATAGTCAAACGGATCAGCGACTGCATCAACATCGGTATGGTCATTTTGTTTGACGGTCATTTTGCCATCAGCATACTGCAAAATGAGATCACTACCCAAGCCAATCATCGAATATCGCGCCCAGCGCTCCCCGCCTACGACAGACTCAAATAAATATGCAGAGCCGTTTAAATCACGTACTTTAGAAAATACAGATACTGGTGTTTGTGCATCCATTAGACGTTTTTTTATCAGTGGAGCATGACTAAAGCCACGGTCTTTAAAAGCTTGATATTCTTCAAAGTTCATCATAATAATGCTCTCTTAACAAAATATTGGCAAAACATAAAAACAGTCAAACGATAGTAAAAATATAGCGTCAACACTCTGCTGAATGTTGACGCTATAAAAATGGCATATTAGGGTAGCTTAGCTATTAGTAGCTAAAAATTGGCAAACAATTATACCAAATCCCGCTTGGATTAAAGCCGCTCAAACGGACTGGTCAGTACTTGATTACGCACCGCCCATGTTAAATAACCATAATGCCAACCCAATAATGATGATGGCAATAAACACCCAAATAAACCAACCACCGCTCGGTTTTTTCTCGGCCTGTCCTGCAGTTGCTGGATTGCTGAGCTCCTGATCCATCGCGTTATTACCTTCAGTACCAAGATCACGAGATTGACCTAGATTGGCAGTACCAGAAAATTGCGCGGTTGCTGCCTGTTTGGCACGTAGAATGTCAGGATCCGCTTCTTCTTGCAGCTCCGTTTTCGTCGTTTTGTCATGCTCTGATTCAACGGCTGACTCTTCATGTACAACTGGCTGATCTACTAGTGACGCATCATGAGTAGATGCTGTTGGTGCCTCTGCTTTCGCTGTCACGGCTTCTGGCTGACTTACAGCAGGTTGTGCATCTGCTACAGTTTCAGCGGCAACTGGTACCGTTTCAGTCACATCTGACGCGGTATTATCTGTAGTCGTTAAGACTTCTTCGATGCCTGTTTGCTCAATGATCGGCTCTTTCACTACTGATTCATTAACAACAGGTTCACTCACTATTGAGTCTTCGACAGCCTGTGTTTCGGCAGTAGTTTCAGCAACCACTGTCTCAGTCTCCGTCTCAGCCACTGAATCTTCTACTACCACAGGCACTAATGCCTCAGTATCTGTAGCAGCAAGTGGCGCATTCACCTGAAAGATAAAACTGGCAAAGCCAATGGTATCATCTACCTGTAAAAGGCTCGATGTATTACCTTCGATACGCTGCTCGTTAATAAATGTACCGTTTGACGAGTCTAAATCTTTTACATATAACTGACTATCTAAGATGCTCAGCACCGCATGATTACGCGATACTTGCTTGCTACCGAGTACCACGTCATTGTCGCTGCCACGGCCAACAGACAGGCTGTCATTGACCGTCAACGTTAGGTCACCAAGCGCTTCTGTTAAGGCATTAAGTTGCCAAGTCTCTGTGTCGACTGTCGCCTTCATACTATCTGTATTGTTCGTCATGCGGTAACTCCTTATTCTTTTATTAAATTTCAAATGGTTTTAGATAAATCATTGCCAATTTTTTAAGAGATTTTACGATTTTTTTAATATAAACCGTAATAAGTTATGCAATGACCATCCGAACTATTTAGGTATAAAGTGCGGCTTTATGACACCGTCAAGCTTACTGTACGGAATACTGAGTACCGGCATACCATAAGCATACGGGCCGATAGAGTAATGCTGATAACGAATATCGATGCCTTTATCCGTCAGTGTCACATTGTCACTTAAGGTAAATGGCCAGTTTTTCTCATAACTGCTGACATCGTCGTCAACTGTTTTGACCCAAGTTTTATAAGCATCATACGCGAGCGCTTCAAAACGAGGCTTTTTACCTGAAAGAAGCATATCATCAAGCGTGATTTGTTTTTTGGCGCCAAGGTCAAATATCAAGTATTCGCTATAAGGCATGCCATGAGCACCACCAGTAAAGACATAGGTATTGATTTCAAACAATTCAAAATCACTGATATGACCTAGATACTCAGGCGTTACCATTAGGCTATAAGCCCATGAACTGCCCTCTGGCATATCTATAAATTGCGAGCTGGCAAAGTCATCAATGGCGGCTTTCACCACTGTCTGATTGACTTTCGTTTTGATAGGCGCAGATTCAGTCGGTTTACTATTGACGACTAAATTATTAATACGCGCATTGGCAATATCATTGATCCAATCGTGGTTGGTCTTCAGATATTTGATCTCAATCTCTGGACAGTTATCGCGCTCAACACACTGCGCTTGCACTTTTTTAGGCAGCTCATATTCCAGATAATCTGTGCTACTAATGAGACTACCTGCATTGGCAGGCATCGCTATGCTACCTAGCAGTAAACTGCCGGCAAGCAGTCTCAGCAGACGACTACGACTTGCTATCATCGATAAATGCGGATTCATTGTTAGCTTATTGATATCAATTTGATTCGCAGCGTTCATATATCCTCTTTTATAAACATAAGATGTTACTTGATATTCTACCGTAACAATTACGATGTATTGTAGGAACACTGTTTTTGTTTTTAGGGTTTTGCTGTCTACTGCTAACTAATAGCTACCTACCCTCTCTCGTTTAATGCCTAAATCTAAGCTAATAAAAAAGACACGGCTAGCGTGTCTTAAAAGATAAACTAAATCATAGAATGATGGATTTTAATGCTCACGAGTGTTGCTAAAAGTGATTTCTGGATAGCGATCTTGCATGAGCTGCAAGTTGACTCGTGATGGTGCAAGATACGTTAAATAACCACCGCCATCTAGCGACAACTGGTCATGGGCTTTGCGTTTGAACTTCGCCAATGCCACTTCATCATCGCAATGAATCCAGCGTACGGTGGCAATCGATACCGGCTCAAAGATACACTGTACTTTGTACTCTTCTTTGAGACGATGCGCGACCACTTCAAACTGTAGCACACCCACTGCCCCCAAGATTAAATCGTTATTAATCTGCGGCATAAAGACCTGTGTTGCACCCTCTTCGCTTAGCTGCTGCAGCCCTTTTTGCAAGGCTTTTGATTTGAGCGGATCTTTTAGAATGACGCGGCGAAACAATTCAGGCGCAAAATGTGGAATACCCGTAAAATTTAGCTCCTCGCCTTCGGTAAAACTGTCACCGATAGAGATGGTGCCGTGATTATGCAAACCGATGATATCACCCGGATAAGCTTCTTCTAACGCTTCGCGATCCCCTGCCAAAAAGGTCAGTGCATCGGCAATACGGACGTCTTTACCCAAACGTACATGCTTCAGCTTCATGCCTTTTTCATACTTGCCTGAACACACTCGTAAAAACGCAATGCGATCACGATGGCGCGGGTCCATATTGGCCTGAATTTTAAAGACAAAACCACTAAAATCTGTCTCTGTTGCCGCCACTTCACGCTCATTGGTCGGATGCGACTTGGGTGGCGGTGCATATTTGACCAAGGTATCAAGCACCATATTAACACCAAAGTTGCCCAATGCCGTACCGAACAATACTGGGGTCATCTCACCCGCCAAGAACGCCTCAACACTGAACTCTTCTAACGCCATTTGTACCAGCTCAAGTGACTCTTCAAAAGCGTCAAACATCAGCTGACCCAAACGTTCACGGATGTCCGGATAATCGTAGCCTTCGCGAGTCTCAGACACTGTCATCTTACCGCCATTACCTTTTTCATAAAAGTAAGTCTTGTTTTCGGTCAGATGGTAGACGCCAACGAAATCTTGTCCCATACCGATAGGCCAAGTCACTGGGATACATTTAATTTTTAGCACTTGCTCAATTTCACTGAGCAACTCAAGCGGCTCACGAATCTGGCGGTCAAGCTTGTTGACAAATGAGATGATTGGCGTGTCGCGCATACGGCAGACTTCCATCAGCTTGATGGTTCGCTCTTCAACGCCTTTAGCCCCATCGACCATCATCAGCGCGCTATCGACAGCAGTCAAGGTGCGATAAGTATCTTCACTAAAGTCGGCGTGACCCGGTGTATCCAATAGATTGACCACATGGTCTTGATAAGGAAACTGCATGACGGAAGTGGTGATCGAAATACCACGCTCTTGCTCCATACTCATCCAATCTGAAGTGGCATGGCGATCAGTTTTTCGGCCTTTTACCTCGCCCACAACCTGAATTGCTTGCCCCCATAGCAGCAGCTTTTCAGTCATGGTGGTCTTACCTGCATCGGGATGCGAGATGATGGCAAAGGTACGGCGTTTGGCCACTTCTTTGTTCAATTTTTTTGGATCTACGCTCATAGTTTTCGGCTTCAACAGTTGTGTCATTTAGAAATCAATCTAAATAAATAGAATAAATAATGAGCGTATTGTAGCGGATTTAGCGCCAGGGTGCAGAATTAGCGCATAAAAAAACACTCTCTAGATAGTCAAATAGAGAGTGTTGGTCAGTTTTTTAATATTATGAGTTTTTTAAGATTAATAGTAGCGTTTGATTTGTGCGGCTAAGAAGTCTCCTGCGACTTCATTAACTATCGTACAATCCACCACACCTTGAATACTGTTGGTATTCGGATCAGTACTGCCTTTGGCGACATAATTTGCCTCATAAATATCATCGGCATACTCGACACCATTGTACTGATAAGCAGGCTGATTTCGGTATTCAAAGAACGTCACTTGCGCCGCTTTTTGCTTATTGCCGACGCCCACACCAAATTCAGTTGTGCTATAGCCTCTATTATCGCTAAAACGGTTTTCAGCTGCATCAATCCACTTATTAAGTGATGTATATCCCGTTTTATTTTTTTCATTAAAGGCTAAAAACGAGCGTGCACTTGTTACCACTGGAATATAACAAACAGAGCCTATCGGAAACTCTGTATTGGCTGGAATATTAGGATAATTATTTAAGTCCGTGAGAATACCGCGACTGTTGTTTATATTAGTACCCGCACTATAACTGTTTGCCCGCAATCCTGATAAGTTAAGCGTCTTATAAGTGGTTTCGTAGTTCAACTTATTATTGCTGTTTTTTTCATAAATAGGACGTTTGACTGTGCGGCCATCAACCTCAATGTTTTTGTTTTCCAGTCGTCCTTCGAAGTTGTCTGCCAATACCGTTCTGTCCAAGGTATTTAAACTTTGGTTACTGTAATTATTAACGATATTTTTTATCTTGATTTCGCGCTCACCCGTGCGATAGGTTTCATCAATGCGCGCAATGGCACTAGCATTGGCTTGTTTATCATAGCTCTTATCAAAGCTAGTCAGCGTAATCTTATTGCTATCTGAACCATAAATACCATCATCTTCACCGCAGCCTACCAGAGTAAAAGCCAGTAGAGAAAAAACACTAGGTATCACAATCAATTTATTCATTGGGGAACGTCCTTATGGTTAGATTTTTTATCATCTATTCTGATGATTATTACTATAAGCGTTTGTATTGTTAGTTTACATTAATACAGTCATTATTTGTACCTAAAGCTAAGCGCAACCTTTCAAAGAGTAAAAAGTGCAAAAGGTAAAAAGCATGATATGACATTTACTTACAAATCCACAGTATATACTTACGACTGACCTATATTGCTCATGCATTGGTTTGTTATGCTAAATCCCCTATCAAAACTTAATGCTCAAACATAAAAACTTACAACAAAGGATATGTTATGAAAACACTATATTCCACTAAAGCAACAGTTACTGGCGGTCGTACAGGTAATGCCAGTCTTCAAGACAGTGATTTGACGATTAATATGGTCGCACCAGGTTCTGGTAAAGACGGTAACAACCCAGAACAGCTATTTGCCATGGGCTATGCCGCTTGCTTTGATGGCGCACTTGCTGCGGTCAAAGGGGAAGAAAAAGCAAAGTTTGACTCTACCACTGAAGTATCCGTAGATTTAATGAAAGGTGAAGGCTTAGATTTTCAATTAGCCGTGAAAATTCACGTCATTGCAGAAAACACAGAGCTATCAGCAGATGAGTTTCAAAAGCTGGTCGAAAAAGCCAATAAAGTTTGCCCATATTCTAAAGCAACTCACGGTAATATCGATAGTGAAGTGACTTCAGAAGTAAAATAGGTTTTTAACCATAACAATATTGGTTTTATCTATAAGAGAACTCAGTTAACACTGGGTTCTTTTTTTTAGTTTGATTTGGCTGCTTTTATCGCTATTCTCAAAATGAGCATACCTCCTAGAATCTCTCTTAACTTTTAAGCAGTTCGGCACGCGCTGATTTTATCGTTATAATAAGCACATATTTCTATCTACTAGCTGATAAGTGACTTTTATGGCGGACAATATGACAGACAGTGATCACAACTCCCATCAAGCGCTTGACCCTAAAGCCTTACCAAATTTTGATACCATGCCCAACGTAGCGACTATGGACACCAGTCATGTGGACAAAAATCAGCCACCTTTTATTTTGGTTGATGGCTCTTACTATCTGTTTCGCACTTATCATGCCCTGCCAAAAACCATGCAAAACTCGCAAGGCCTGATAACCAATGCCATCCGTGGCACGCTCAATGCGCTTCTCAAGCTGATGCGCCGTTATCACCCTACTCATATGGCAGTTTGCTTTGATACCAAGTCACCCACTTTTCGCCACCATATGTCTGCTGATTACAAGGCTGCTCGTCCACCCATCGATATAGAGTTGCTAGAGCAAATTCCTTATATCCATCGCTTGGTAACCGCCTTAGGCATTCCACTGTTACGCATCGAAGGTGCAGAAGCGGATGATATCATCGGTACACTCACACATCGTGCAGTCGAGCAAGGTCATCATGTGGTCATCTCCACGGGTGATAAAGACATGATGCAGCTGGTCAATGACTGTGTAATATTGGAAGACAGCTTTACTGGCAAAGTCACCGATATCCAAGCAGTCATTGATAAGTTCGGTATCAATCCAAACCAAATGATTGATTTTTTGACATTGATGGGTGATGCCTCGGACGGTATCAAAGGCGTGCCAGGTATCGGTAAAAAGACGGCGAAAGACTTACTCATAGAGTATGGTGATATCGACAATATGTTAAAGCATATTGGCTTTATTAAAGGTCGCGGTGCCAAAGGCTTGATTGAACATGCCGACGATATTCCATTCAATGCCAAACTGGCCACTATCGTCACAGACTTAGATATCGGTCAAGACTGGAATGACTTAAAAATCAATACAGATCCTTGTGCCTATATAGATGAATTGCGCGAGTTATATAGCGAGCTTGAGTTTAGAAATGAGCTGGCCTCTCTCGACCATCCAAACCATCCAGCAAATGGGGCACAAAGTGTCGAACATAGCCAAGCAGATGCTGAATCACAAGCACAAGTTGCCAAATCTCTGCAATCATCCAATATTGAAAATGTCCAAAACGGCAAAGAGCATGATAGAGCGTGGCATACTGTGCTCGACGAACCAGCTTTTGAGAGTCTAGTCGAATTATTAGAGTCTGCGCCACATTTTGTCATCGATACCGAAACCACTAGCGTCCATTGGCGTCAAGCACAAATCGTCGGGTTGTCCTTTGCAGTACAAGCGCATGAAGCTTATTACATTCCACTTACGCATAGTCTAGAAGGTGACGAGCTGACGGCTAAACAGCTCGATCGTGATACCGTTCTAACACGCCTAAAACCTATTTTGGAAAACCCAAATATCGGTAAAATCGGTCAACACCTAAAGTATGACGCGCATATCCTCGCTCACTATAATATTGACCTAGTCGGTGCAATACATGAGCAGCCCAATAACTGGGCAATGGACACCATGCTTGCCAGCTACGTTATCAATGCGGCAGCCACTCGCCATGGTATGGACGATTTAGCACGTCATTATTTACAGACTCAAACCATCAGCTATGAAGATGTCGCTGGTAAAGGTGCTAAGCAAGTCACCTTTGATCAAGTCGCCATCGATATCGCTAGTGACTATGCTTGTGAAGATGCCGATATCACCTATCAGCTATTTGAAGTGTTTAGCGTCGAGCTGGCAAACGATGCCAATAATGCCAAATTACTACACGAGCTAGAGATTCCAACGGCGGAGATACTTTGTCAAATGGAAGCAAACGGTATTTTAATCAAGCGTCCATTTTTAAACGAGCTATCAAAACGCTTTGATGAAGAGATTATCGCGCTAGAAAAACGCGCCTATGAAGTGGCAGGTGAAGAGTTTAATTTAGGCTCACCCAAGCAGCTTGGTGAAATGTTATTTGAAAAACTCGGCGTTCCGGGTGGTAAAAAGACCAAATCAGGTCAATACTCTACTGGCGAAGCCGTGCTGTCCAAAATCGATCACCCATTGGTCGATATTACCTTAGAGTATCGCGGTTTATCTAAGCTCAAAAGCACTTATACCGATGCGCTTGATAATGTCGCAGATAGCGAAACTGATCGCGTACACACCAGCTATCATCAAGCATTGACCAGTACTGGGCGTTTGTCTTCAACTGATCCCAATTTACAAAATATTCCGATTCGTACCGCGACTGGTCGCTTAATTCGTCAAGCCTTTATCGCACCAAAAGGTCGTGTTATTTTAGCGGCGGATTACTCACAAATCGAGTTGCGTTTGATGGCGCACTTCTCAGGTGATAAGAACTTAACTGACGCCTTTAATGAAGGGTTAGATATTCACGCTGCGACTGCCGCTGAAGTACTTGGCAAAGATGTAGCGGACGTAACCTCGACCGAGCGCCGTAATGCCAAAGCCATTAATTTTGGTCTGCTATACGGTATGAGCGCCTTTGGACTTGCCAAGCAATTGCAAATGAGCCGCAATGAGGCACAAGATTATATCGATATGTACTTTGATCGCTATCCGGGTGTCAAAAACTATATGATTAATACTCGCGCCAGTGCTCACGAGCAAGGCTATGTCGAGACGATACTGGGTCGTAAGCTCTATACCCCTGATATCACTCATAGCAACCGTATGGTCAAGCAAGGCGCTGAACGTGCTGCGATTAATGCGCCACTTCAAGGCTCAGCGGCAGATTTAATCAAGCTGGCTATGATTGCCGTCGATAAGGTATTACCCAAAGAACAAGCCAAAATGCTGCTACAAGTCCATGATGAACTGGTGTTTGAAGTTGATAGTGACAAGGTTGATGAAATCAGCCAGTTGATTACTACTGCGATGCAAGATGTCTTAACAACAACTGCTGTCGAAAAAGGCTGGAACGTGGATTTTGCCGTGCCGTTATTGGTTGAGACGGGTGCTGGCGAGAATTGGGATGAGGCGCATTAAAGTAATGCTAAGCATAAATAAATGAAATTGAAAAAGGCTAGGCAAAGTGCCTAGCCTTTTTCTTATTAGCAGATTTAAAGCATCTCAAATAACGACCTTCTTGTAATTGACAACCTATGGCATAATACTTTTGTTTGTCCTTTTTAGCTACCTAAAGTAATTGAAGCTCTCCATGATTAAACCAGCAAATCTCAATATCATTGCCCTTTACACACTTACCAGTCTAAGTTTATGCACGCAAGCATGGGCAGATACTACGCCCACCACAGAGCCGAAAGTCGAACCGCTAAAATCTAACACGGCTTCGTTATCTCATGATGCTAACTCTCATCGTGATAAAAACCTCAGTATTAATCGTGATGAAAGCCTCAATCAATTTGGCTATCAACCTCAACCTACCGAAACATCTGCCGAACAGCCTGCTCAATCAGTACAAGAAGCACAAAACTGGACGGACGAACGCCGTGAATACGTCCAAGATCAACTGCATGAATGGGCACACAAAATGGACGGTTGGTTCGGCGAACCGGATCCCCAAAAACCCGCCAAAGCCAGTTTACGAGTTGTATTAGATACCCGCTGGGTCAACGATCCACAATCAGGCAGCGAGGTGAGCATTGAGCCTAGAATTCGTGGCCGCTTACGATTGCCAGTGTTAGAGAAAAGATTGAGCCTGATTATCGGTGATGAGGATTTGGATGAGGATACTTTCTTAAAACAAAATGTGACGGGTGATACTTACCAAGCAAGCACCAGTAACAAAAACGGACTCGTCAACAGGAGAAAAACGCGAGAAGACAATGGTTCTATCGCCCTTCGTTGGTCACGTTTTAGTCATGAGGTTGAGCAGCAGTTAGGAGTGAAGACAGATGTCGATGTCGGAGTTCGCTCGCTCGATGACCTATACTTAAAAGTGAGCGTCGATAAAGACTGGTATGAAAGCAAAAAATGGACTGTCACTAGTGATAGTTACTATCGTTATGGACTCGATAGTGAGCACTATGCAAAAGGCGGACTAAATCTGCAATATGGTACAAATGCTGATCGGTTCATCAATAATCGCACCGCCATTCGTTATCGTAATCAAGACGATGAAGAGCGCACAGACTGGAGCAACGATCTCAGACAAGTACACTATTTTGGCAATGAAAAACAGCTGGCTTATGGTATCTCTACGGGCGGTTACTTTGACCATGATAAATCAACATTAAACAGCTATGGCCCTGCTATGAGCTACCGCCAACCCGTTTGGCGAGAGTGGCTTTATGTACAAACAGAACTAAACTATTACAATGATAAAACAGCAAATAAAGACCATTACCCGTCAGCATTATTACGGATGGAAGCCTTATTTTAATGCTGCCATCTATTGAACTAGCTATGCCATCATGGGTATAAATAGCCGATAGAAATGTGTGTAATAAAGAGCATTTGTTTGCTTTTATTAATAATGACATATGACTCATTAGTTATATTAAATAACGTTATAGCGCTGACGTTGGCGTTATAATAGCTGCTTATTGCGTTGTATGTAATTAGATAATTTTCGGTCTACAGTGAGCCTTTGTGCTCACTTTTTTTATTTTCAAAAACCAGGAGGTTTTTATTTTGAATTCAGATGGCATCATCGAAGCCCCCGGTATCATTATTTTATTCGCCTGTCTGCTACGTTGCTTACAGTATTTACTACAGAGTTCTGCCATAAATACTTTTAAACAGATTCGAGCTTTTTGGCTAGCAGCGGTGCTGGTATTCTTTGCCGTGATACGCCGTGAGTTAAATTATCTACCAGACTTATTGGTTCCCACTGACTTTATGTTGCTCAGTCATTCTTATGACTGGTGGGAAGACGTCGTCCTGACCATCGTTTATTTGCTTATCATTGGCTTATTGGCTTATGCATGGCGCTACCTTTGGGCAATATTAAAAAAGGTGCCAGTGTCTTTGTATCTCACCGTCGTCGCCTTAGTATTATTAGAATATATGGGTGAAAACGCCATTATGATTCCCGAAGCTTTGGGCGTTATCATAGAAGAGCTGTCAGAAACTGCTGTTTATGGCATTGCCTTGATTTATTTGTGGCGCTTGAACTTAAACGATTACGACTGTCAATCAAAAAAGGCAAGCGAGCTGCATTATCAAACAGCTTCACGTTAATGCAAAATGTCTTTGCTGATAGCGATAAATACTTGTACTTACTATATTACTCACCCTGCGCTCTACATCAATAGTCATACTCTCTAGCAAAATACATTTAGACGAATTTGTTATACTAATAATAAGCCCGAGGGATAAGCACTCTAATATACGACCTCGATTTACTCATGATTAATAACGATTAAGTCACTTATTATGAATATATTGATTACAGGCGCATCACGTGGTATCGGTTTGGCAACAGCGAAAAAGCTGGCGGAAAAAGGCCATCATATTGGGTTGTTTGCGACCAATACCGCGACCCTTGAAAGCGCCATTAAAGACAAATCTTTCAAAAAATCCGCCAAACAACAGCGTATTATCACAGGTCAGCTGGATGTCACTCAGCCTGACTCATGGGACAATGCTATCAATCAAATGGTTGAACATTTCGGTGGTATTGATGCACTCATCAATAATGCTGGGGTGCTGGTCAGTGGCGCATTGCCAACGACCAACCTAGATGAGCAATTGGCTTTAATTGACGTCAATTGTAAAGGCGTTTTGATTGGCTGTCATAAACTGGCGCCTTATCTGGCGGATAGCAAAGACGGCAAAATTATCAATGTGTCCTCCGCTTCTGCTATTTATGGTCAACCCGAAGTCGCAACTTATGCTGCCAGCAAGTTTTTTGTGCGTGGTCTCACGGAAGGCCTTAATATTGAGTACGAAAAATTGGGTATCAAGGTTATCGATGTGATGCCGCTGTGGGTCAAATCTGACATGACTGCCGATATCGAAGTGACCAGTATGGATCGCTTGGGCATCCATCTAACCGTCAACGATGTGGCCAAAACATTGTGTAAACTGACGACCAGCCCCAATCGTAAACTCAAAAGTACGCATTACTCTGTGGGCGCGCCCGCGAAACTCTTTCAGACACTGTCACAAGTGACGCCTGATCCGCTTATCCGCTGGATCAACACCAGAGTTGGTGCTTAATAAAAATATCGCCTATTCGTTATACTGTTATTGACCGTCAACGCTTATTTAATATAAAACCACATTTACGGCTGCTCAATATGAGTGGCCGTTTTGCTTGCCTCATGAATTTTTATGGCTTGCTCAGCGGTCTTATCAATGAAAATATTGTTTTGAATAACCGTCCCTTTTATCGCTCCTGCTGCGCTGTCTTCCCGAATTTCAGAACCGACATAAATAGGTAAACGCACGTTCGCTGCAAACTTATTGCCAGCTATTAGCGTGTCATCATCCTCCACGATAATGCCCTGCTCGACTTGCTCAAAGCGATTATCGATGATTTTATTGTCCTTAGCGCTGTCTAAATGATAGCTAGCAAATGCTGTCTTTTTAAGCAAATAAGCACCGCATTCAAAACCTTTGAGATTGCGCGACTGTCTTGATGCGACCCAAACCCCGACTGGCTCGTCGTTAAAAATATTGCCACGAATTATATTGTCTCGGCTCGACTCGGTACGCTTAAAGTGATTGCCTCGCGCCTGATCATCGGCATGCTCAAAGCAATTGCGATACAGCAATATACTGCCTGCACCATTATGGATAAATTGATTATTCTCGATACGATTATTGCTCGACGAATCCACGGCAATGGCCTCACGATTGGGCTTAAAGGTACGGAATCCGTTACCGATAAACACTGAATTTTTAATCACATTATCACGACTGCCAAATTCTAAATATAGCCCAACGGTGCCTGCGTTTTGAATACGTACTTTATCAAAGCTCACGCCATGCACATGATCACCGACGAACATGCCACTATTGATACTGTTTTGGCTACTCACATTAATCACGCGAATATCACTTGGTGCAAGAGCACGATTGGCAGCAGGGTCTATCAAGCCGCGCGCGTAGCGCTGATTGGGCTGGCTATATTGGCGAATATGTAGCGCATGACCGTAGCCATCCACATGACAGTTGGCAACCACGATATCTTTGATAGCGCTATCTGTCTTGGGTTTAATCATAATTGCGCTGGCCGTTGACTCATCATCAGTACGGGTACTGAGCAAAGCGCCCTGACAGTCGAGTGAGCTGTGCGAATCATTCAACTCAAAGCGTATCGACTTGGCTGTCAAATCACAGCTTGCACTAAGTACACTATGACCTTTTACCTTAACTATTTGCTTCGGCGTTAATTGTTCGCAATCTATGGTTGTCGTGGCTTTTGGCAGTTTGGCATCAATCACAAGCGGCGGCTTTGCTACCACATCATCAAGTCCCACATCACTATTGGCAAACGTTAAACGTTCACAAGCGGCCAGACCTATCGCGCTGCTTATCAACGTGGCGGTCAGTAGTAATTTATTGAGAGATGACATGTAGAACCTTCTTATTTTATAAAATTGTCTTATTTTATTGGGAAGCGCATTCATTTTACTGACTGTCTTACATTTTTTGAACATCCTGTGACACCTTACTACTATCGGTGGGCATCATAACGCGTCACACTGACTTTGATAAATAAACCTTCATAAATAAAATCGATAATAACCATTAATAATAAGGAAACCATGATGGACAATTCAAAAAGCCCATTACCAGATGCAATGGATCATATTCAAGACGATACGGACATCAATGATAACAGCCAAGAAATTGATTTAGACGATCCTATGTTACATACCATTGATAATGATGATGTAATTGACAATAGCGCAGGATTTGACAACTCGCAAGCTGGAAGTGATGTGATTCAAGGACTAACCCCCATGCATCGCCAAAATATAGACGAATCACGGATCGACGAAGTATTAGTGGACGACAATTTGGATGACAGCGACTATCCTGACATTGTCGATATCGCTGATAGAGAGGCGGCGGAACGTAGTAACGATGACGACTTTTAACTAAGCTCTCTCATGATAAAAAAGCTCTCACACCATAAAAAAGCACGCTCAATATAACGGGCGTGCTTTTTTATGGTGCTTACAGTACTTCTGATACTAGGGTCTGTTAAGCAATCAACTATACCGCTGACAAGGGCTGATCTGTCCAAACGTCTCGGTAACTAGTGTAGTAGGTAATCATACCTATTGGAAACAGTACTAGAAGACCTAGTCCTAGTGTAAAAACTACCATCAATATCATTATTATAGGAGCAATCAACCAAAAAACTAAAAATGGTAAGATGTTTTTTAAACACCCTTTAAAACTCATTTTCATTGCCTGAACGGGCTCAATGTTGTGAAGCACAATTAAAGCAGGTGCAAACCAGATAGCCATAAGTACAGGAAATAATAGTATAAAAAGTAGTAAAGAACCCAATACTATACCTACAATAGCAACGTCACTTGACTCCTGACCTAAAGACAAAGCCATACCGCCGAATATAATCAGCATAGGTATCATTGCAACAATAATAGCCACTAAATACAATACGAATAAAATAATTAATGGCTTGAGATGCGTATAAAAGGCTGAAAAAAGATGATCAAATCTCAGCTCGTTGCCTACAGCTTGATCGGCGCAGCCTTTTATTATTCCACCAACAAAAACAAAGGAAAGAAAAGGGAAAATGAAATTTATCACGGGTACGCTACTGCCAATCATAGCAATGACTAAATAAGCAACACCTATAGCTAACCATAATAAGAATTGATCTTTAAATATTGCAAATGCTTTGGTAATCCAACTTATACCCCATCCTGCTTGGCACATTCGAGGTTCTGCCAATAACTGCGGTAATAGGCCACCATACTCGTCCGTTGGCGGTAATTTCGGTGGTTGGCCGTTAGGTTTTTGTAGAGACACAGAGGGTTGTGAATCGTTAAAGCTGGACATGTTTATCCTCAAAAATAAAGTTAAGCAAACGTAAAATTAACAATGGCAATAAAACAAAATTTTGTTTGGCCTATTTTTACATATCAGTCACAAAAAATCCCAACTTTATTCTATTTTAATCAACTTCATTAAAATTATTTAGCCAAAAAAATACCGAACATGATGTCCGGCATTTTTTATGATTTACAAATACAGTCAATTAAGCCCAACCATCTAGCGTTCCCGCCCAGCCTTTGACCAATGGCGCACTAAGCGCTTCAAGCAAATCAATGTGCGCCTCATCCAAGTTCAATGCAGGAATATAGTGATATTCTTGTCCACCCGCGTGGAGAAAGTTTTCACGGTTCTCAATGGCAAGCTCTTCTAGCGTTTCCAGACAATCAGCAGAAAAAGCCGGACTAATGACTTGTACCGAGCGCACACCTGACTTGCCCCAATCTTCTAGTACCACATCGGTATAGGGCTTGACCCATTCTTGCTTACCAAAGCGTGATTGAAAACTGATAATCCATTCATCATCCTTTAGGCCAAGCGCATGAGCCACTTGTGCAGCGGTACATTTACAACGCTTAGGATACGGATCGCCTTTATCAGCATAAGGCTGCGGGATACCGTGAAAGCTAAACATCAGCTTGTCAGGCTTGCCATGCTCTGCTTGAAAACGGCGAATCGAATCGGCCAATGCTTGGATGTACAGCGGATGCGCAAAGTAATCTTTGACGATGGTATAGTTCGGCAAATTGCGCTGCTTGAGCGTCCACTTCGTCAGCGCATCATAAACAGCGCCACCAGAGGAAGCCGAATATTGCGGAAATAATGGCAAGATAACAAAGTGATCAACGCATTCACCGCGCAAAGTATCCATCACATCAGGCAGACCAGGATTGCCATAGCTCATCGCCGGATGGACAGAAACCCGAAATGGCGCGGCACTATTTGCAAGCCGTGGTTCTAATAGCTCCACTTGGCTTTTTAATATCTTACGAATCGGTGAGTCGCCTTCCCAAATACTGGCATAAGCTTTTGCCACACGTTTAGGACGGCTTGGCAATACAAATAAATTGAGAATAATCGCCCACAAAAACTTAGGAATCTCGATGACACGGGGATCAGACAAAAACTGTTTTAAGTAACGACGTACGGCAGGCGCTGTTGGCTCATCTGGCGTACCTAAGTTCACTAATAGGACGGCAATACGGGGAGGCAGTTCAGGTTTCATAGCAGCACTATTTTATTATTAGGTTAATTAAAGAAGAATATGCGATAAAAGATTATTAAGTCATGATTGAATAAATGCTTTATTAGTGTAGCATTTTATCCATTAATAACGCAGGGTAAAAGCACACTTATACAATTTGATACTTAGTTACTATTTATTAATATTCTTCAATTATTAATTGACCCCAACCCTTCTCTGTCTACCACTCATTTTCCCTAAAAACTATGCTTAAAAGACTATGCTCAAAAGACTCGCTCGACGGTTGTACTCCTACGCGCATCACCATACAATAGGCAAGCACATTGTAAGAAAAACATTTAGAAAACAGTGTCGGCAAAGCAGTATTGGCAACACTGCCTATCGACAGTTTGCCCTTTTTATTTTATTGATGATTGTTGTCTTGCGAGGTAGCTTTGAACGCACGCCCTAATAATACCAGTGACCAGTCCCCGACAGATACGCTTCATTCGGCGAGCCTAGTTAATCCCATGGACTCAGTCAGTTCAGTTGGAATTGTCACGCCTCAGATTTTTCATTTCGCTGAGCCGTTGACGTTAGAATGTAATCGTACTTTGCCATCGTTTGATTTAATCATCGAAACTTATGGCACGCTAAATAGCGACAAATCAAACGCGGTACTCATTTGCCACGCCCTATCAGGCAGTCATCACGCGGCAGGTTTTCATAGTGCTGATGATAAAAAGGCTGGCTGGTGGGACAATATGATTGGCCCTAACAAAGCCATCGATACCAATCAGTTTTATGTCGTATGTGTCAATAACATCGGCAGCTGTTTCGGCTCTACCGGTCCAACGACCATTAATCCTGACAGCATCGATTCAGACCAGAACCATTTAGACAAAAACAATTTAAACAAAAGTAATCAAAGCAGCGAACCACAAGTTTATGGACCTGACTTTCCGCTCGTCACTATTAAAGACTGGGTAAAAACCCAAGCGATGCTCTCAGACCGTCTCGGTATTGACGTTTGGCATGCCGTCGTTGGTGGATCCATGGGTGGTATGCAGGCGCTGCAATGGTCAGTTGATTATCCAAATCGGTTAAAACGCTGTGTGGTCATCGCCAGTACGCCAAAGCTCTCAGCCCAAAACATCGCTTTCAACGAAGTGGCACGCCAGTCCATTTTATCTGACCCTGATTTTAAAGAGGGACGTTATTTACAAGCAGGCACCTACCCTCGTCGCGGACTAATATTGGCTCGGATGGTTGGGCATATCACCTACTTGACCGATGACGCGATGAAGGCAAAGTTTGGTCGTGATTTAAAATCTGGCAAATTTATGTATGGCTACGATGTTGAGTTCCAAGTGGAAAGCTATCTACGCTATCAAGGCGAGCGCTTTAGCGAAAATTTCGATGCCAATACTTATTTGCTCATGACCAAAGCCTTAGATTATTTTGATCCAACACGTGATTATCCATCAGCCATGGCAACAAACGCTATAGAATCAGCAGCGCAACTTGAAGACTCGATCGTCACATCAGTGGAATCTAGTAAAAAAAATATGCAACATGCGTTAGAAGATACGGTGGCAACGATAGATGAGAGTGAACAGAATCGCCAACAAGAGCTGTCTGCGCTCAAAGCGGCCTTTGCCCATACGCAATGCCAATACTTGGTGGTCTCATTTACCACGGATTGGCGTTTTGCACCCGAGCGCTCACAAGAGATTGTCGATGCACTGATGGCCACTGGCAAACCCGTTAACTATATCAATGTCGATGCGCCGCATGGTCATGATTCTTTCTTATTTGATATTCCTCGTTATATGGGTGCCGTCCGAGGATTTTTGACTGCGCCATTTATCACTGGTAGCAAATCAAAACAGCCAGCAAAAAGTACAAATCAAAACAGCCAGCAAAAAGCAGGAGCACGCTCATGAGAATGGATCATCAATTGGCTGAGCGCTGGATTGCGCCGCACTCACATGTACTGGACTTGGGCTGCGGTAATGGTGAGCTACTCGCGCATTTACAACAAAATCGTGGCGTAACTGGCTACGGGCTTGAAATTGACGAAGAAAAAATCAATGATGGTATCGCCAAAGGCTTATCTATCATCGAGCAAGATCTGAATGATGGTCTGGCACGCTTCGCTGATAACAGTTTCGATACCGTCGTCATGGCACGGGCGCTGCAAGCGGTAAAATCGCCTGATGTGCTCTTACTTGACATGCTACGTGTTGCCCGCGAAGCCGTCATCACCTTCCCCAATTTTGCCCATTGGCAAAACCGCATTCATTTAGGGCTTAAAGGAATGATGCCTGTCTCAGAAGCATTGCCTTATGAGTGGTATAACACTCCCAATATTCATCTATGTACTTTTAAAGATTTTGAGCAGCTTTGTGCACAGCATGATATTCATATCGTCAACCGTTTTGCCGTCAGCGATTCTGAAAAAGGTCATACACCACTTATGAAAGCATTGATACGCCAAGCACCCAACCTATTGGCAGACGTCGCTATCTATCGTGTCACCAAACAAAAACCTGAATAATATTTTTGTCTACTTAGTATTGATTGAAAGAAGTAGCACGGTTCATAAATACAAATTTTAACCTTAATGACAGGTTAATTTATTCTTACGCTTAAGTAACTCTATGATTTTATTGAGGACAATGCGGTATGAATAAGCATTAAACCATGTAATTAGTATTTGAGTTTCGTAAGTTTGGGTGTTAAGCTAGCAAAATAGTGTCAATCGCACCCTGATTCTGACCGTTTATCGGTTCGATTAAAGGAATTTGCCACACTACATCGATTAATTATATTGCTAATGATTAGGTAAGTTGGTATCGCAAGATTTCACCTAATTGTTATCGCCGTCTAAACCGTTTTAGCGGTGCAACTTTTTTTGCTTATTAACTGCCTAATTTTGGAGCTGCTATGAAATTATTAAAAGCTGCGTTGTTTACTGCCTTATTTTCTTGTGCAGGTCTAGCAAACGCTGAGTTAATATCAAATGTGCCACTTGATACTTCACGTTTTGAGCTAATGCCAGTCAGTGAATTGTCTAACCGTGCTGCCCAAGGTAACGATCATGCTCAGTTTTATTTAGCCAAGCGCTTACAGAAAGGCGAAGGCGTTGCACAGAATACTAAACAAGCCATCCAGTGGTATACCAAAGCGGCTCAGCAAGGCGTTGCCCCTGCTCAGTTGAACCTTGCCATCATGTATCTACGTGGTGAAGGTGTCCAACCTAACCTGCAACAAGCCCGTGTTTGGCTAGAAAAAGCGGCCATGCGCGGCGATAACCGTGCCAGCTATACACTTGCTTTGTTAGATGAAAAGCAAAAAAATCTAGTCGATGCTTATAAATGGTACGATTTGGCTGCCCGTGATGGCATGCTAGATGAAAAAGTACGTAATAAAGCACGCGGTAAAATCGGACAATTGGCCTTGAACTTATCAAGCTCAGACATCGCTAGTGCTCGTAGCAAAGCCGATACTTGGTTCCAAAGTAAGTAACTCCCAAACTGAGTATTTTAGCGAATAAAAATCCAGCCTTTGAGCTGGATTTTTTGTGTACGAAAGCAAAAAATTTATATAAAGTGAAATCAGTTCAATCATATACGCCTGATAAACTTGTAGCCTCCTAAATCGAAGGAATGTTATGCAAACAGTTACCCCAATAACAAACCCATACCTCTTTGAAAAACAGTACGATGCTTTTATAAAGTTTGTAGAAGAAAAGTCAAATATACCTTTTATGTCTTTTGCTTCACATCCTTATACAGATCAACAAGAAGGATATAAGTATCAGATTTACAGAGTTGCTCGCAATAAGCTTTCGTTTCATACATGGAAAAACTATGATATCGGAAGTGGGAAAATTATATTGGCAACCATCGAGGCCATTGAGTTTTCAGATAATAATTTAGTTCCATGGCAAAATCGCTATGGCGAACAAAATCGACCACATCAACCACTTTTTGAAGCAATTGGTAACCCCGTTAAGACAGAAGTAATTGAGAGCGTTTTATTTAACCTTTATCATTCATCAAATGACGAACAAATATTTGATGAGTTGATTAAAATTTTTGGAAGGAACTATTCTCTTTTAGCTTATCTTTATTTTATTAAAGATCACTCAAAATACTTACCTATCGCACCTACTTATTTTGATAGAGCATTCTCATTATTAGGAATAGAGTTCAAAACTAGTCAACGTTGTTCTTGGGAAAATTACTTTATTTATTTGCAACTTATTAGTACTATCAAAATAATGTTAATTGAAGAACTCAAAAATGAGGTTAGCTTATTAGATGCTCATTCGTTTGCTTGGATGCTTTCTGCACAAATGGAAAAAGAAGATAAGCTTGCTGATGTTAGTGAGTATTTAAGTCTTAGTAGTACAGAAAGAGACTCAATTGTAAAATCACGTATTGGTCAAGGTCAATTTAGACAAAGTCTTATCGAATATTGGTCTGCTTGTGCTGTCACTGGATGTAAGGAACTAAAACTATTAAGAGCATCTCATATCAAACCTTGGTCTGAATGCGGAGATATAGAACGTCTTAGCCTTTACAACGGCTTACTTCTATCACCAAATTTGGATGTGTGTTTTGATGCAGGTTTTATAAGTTTCGATGATTTAGGTCATATATTAATCTCAAATAAAATTAGTGACGATGACCTTCAAGCCTTATCTATCAATAAAGAGATGAAGCTATCAAATATTTCGTCTGAGCATAAGAGATATTTACAATATCATAGAAAATCTATCTATAAACAAAGCTGAAAAATACTAAATTTTTCATATAAAGCTCAGTATTTTACTGGACTTTTTTATCTTTTGTCATATTCATGAATGGTTAAATATTTTCCATAACATCAAGTCAATCTACAAACTATTCAAAACCCTGCCAAAATTTGCTACACTACGCGCGCATTAATCAATTCCACAATTTTTTTAATGCTTTAAACTGAAAAGATATTTTAAACCCAACGCACTAGGTTTGCGACCTAGCCAGCAGGAGAAAAACATGAGTACCCTTCAAGACCATAATATAGATAGCAATATTCAAAACAGCACTGTCACCGACAACAAATCAGCCCCTGCCTACGATAGCGTCACTAATAATATTGTCGTTGCCGCTCTATATAAGTTCACGCGTTTTGCTGACTTTGAGCAATACCGCGAGCCAATTTTAAATAACATGCTCGATAATGATGTCAAAGGCACGTTATTGATTGCCAATGAAGGCATTAATGGTACGATTTCTGGCACACGCCAAGGTATCGATAACGTCCTTGAGTATCTGCGCAGTATCGAAGCGATTGGCAGCTTTACCTTTAAAGAATCTTATACCGATGCCCAACCTTTTTATCGTACCAAAGTGAAGCTCAAAAAAGAAATCGTCACCATGGGCGTAGAGAATATTGATCCATTGCAGTCGGTTGGACGCTATGTCAAGCCAAGCGAATGGAATGCGTTAATCTCAGACCCTGACGTCATTCTTATCGACACCCGTAATGATTATGAAGTTAAAATCGGTACGTTCCAAAATGCAGTTAATCCAAATACAGAGACGTTCCGCGAGTTCCCAGAGTACGTGGCAAAAGAGATGGATCCAGCCAAACATAAAAAAGTCGCGATGTTCTGTACAGGTGGTATACGCTGTGAGAAGTCTACTGCTTATATGCGTGAGCAAGGCTTTGAAGAGGTGTATCATTTAGAGGGCGGCATTCTAAAGTATCTAGAAGAAATTCCAGCCAGCGACTCTATGTGGCAAGGCGATTGCTTCGTTTTTGATAACCGTGTGTCGGTCAATCATAACTTAGAAAAAGGCAACTATGAGCAATGCTTCGCCTGCCGTATGCCCATTACTGTCGATGACATGCAAAGCCTTGCTTATATCAAAGGCGAGTCATGCCCACACTGTATCGACAAAGCCACTGATGAGCAAAAAGCCCGTTTCCGTGAGCGCGAGCATCAAATGCAGCTGGCGAAGAAACGTGGCGAAGCGCATATTGGTAGTGATGTGATTGATGTGATTGAGAAACGCAAAGCCGCTAAGATTGAAGCACGTCGTCAAGCAGAGGAAGCCAATAAAGCTAACGCTGAATAAATTTAGAATTGATGAAAGCAAAAAGGACGCCCCAATCAAATATTTGATTGGGGCGTCCTTTTTGCTTTATTAGTACTGACTTATGACTTACTTAGTACGTATATACGGCTTAGCTACCGCGGTAAGTGCTATAGCCGTATGGAGATAAAGTGATTGGCACATGGTAATGGTTATCGCCTTCGATATTGAAGTTGACTTCAACATACGGATAGAAAGATTCTAAACCTTGATTTCGGAAATAAGGAGTCGTCTCAAAAATCAACTTATAAGTACCGTCATGCTCAACGCCGTCTTGATTCGGTAGGAAATTGCCGATACGACCATTATTATCAGTCTTTTGCGTATTAAGCAATTTCCAGCTACCGGTTTTCTCTTGCATCATCAGTTTTACGTTAACGTTTGGTGCTGGTTTGCCCGTGCTAATATCTAAGATATGACTAGATAATTGATATTTCTCTTGATCACCAGCAGCATGACTAGCCGTTGCAGTCATAGCTAATATACTACCAAATGCAGCTGCCTTGAGTAAGTTGTTTTTCATGAATGATCCTATTCAATCGATTGTATGTGTTAAATGAATTATCTTCTTAAGCAACAAGCTATTTGCCCATTTTAAAATATGCTTGTCCGCAGAACATAACCGTGATTTACCTCGAAAACATAATTAATCATATTGTTCATTCAAACTATATTCAGCATTATAGCTTTAATGTACTGGTGTAGTTTAGGTTATCAATCAGACAATATAATTAAGATAATGTTAACTTATATAACAACAAGTATAGTGAATGTAAAAATTACATTAGCTATACCTGATATTACTCATAAATAAAAATATCAATATCGTGATTGAACATTCCAACCGCTTGATTTAAGACAAAAAAATAGCAGACTATCTGAATGATGGTCTGCTATTGCTATGCTTATGGCGATTCTTGTATATAAATCTTATTTAAAATAAAATACGCACGCGAATCGTTTCTTCTACGTCTTTCAACTGATCTAGCGCGGCTGTTGAATCGTTATAATCAACATCCATAACTAGATAGCCGACATCGCCTTCTGTCATTAGGCTCTGTGCTAGGATGTTAATCCCTGCTTCTGCAAACAAACGGTTGATCTGAGACAATACGCCTGGCACGTTTTTGTGGATGTGTAACAGACGATGCGAATTCTCTTTGAACGGAATCGATACTTCTGGAAAGTTCACGGCTGTCGCGGTGTCACCTTGGTCAGAGTATCTAACAAATTTATCAGCAACTTCCAGTCCGATATTGGCCTGTGCTTCTTGGGTTGAGCCACCAATGTGCGGCGTCAAGATGACGTTATCAAATTTACGCAGTGGTGATTCAAACTCTTCGTCAGCAGATTTTGGTTCTTTTGGGAATACGTCGATCGCCGCGCCCAATATCTTACCAGATTCAAGCACAGCGGCTAAGTCATCAATTTCTACGCAAGTACCACGAGCGGCATTGATAAAGTAGCTGCCGTCTTTCATATGCGCGAACTGCTCAGCTTTCATCATATAGCGCGTACTTGGTACATCAGGCACATGCAAAGTCACGATGTCAGCCGTTGATAGTAGCTCTTCTAAGCTACCTACTTGTACCGCATTACCCAGTGGTAATTTGGTCACGGCATCATGATAAATGACTTTCATACCAAAGCTTTCTGCCAAAACAGACAGTTGCGAGCCGATAGAACCATAACCGACGATACCGATAGTCTTACCACGCACTTCATGTGAATTGGTCGCAGACTTGCCCCAACCACCGCGATGTACAGTGGCATTCTTTTCAGGGATACCGCGATATAACATGATAGCTTCGGCCAATACCAGCTCAGCCACCGAGCGGGTATTTGAGTATGGCGCGTTAAAGACGGGAATACCCAAATCACGAGCGGCGTCTAAGTCTACTTGGTTGGTACCGATACAAAAGCAGCCAATACCGATTAGCTTGTGCGCATGCTCAAGTACTTCACGTGTCAATTGCGTACGCGAACGGATACCAATAAAGTGAGCGTCTTTAATCTTTTCGATCAGCTCATCTTGATCTAAAGCGTGACTGATATTCTCGATATTATGATAACCAGCTCCTTCCAATACCTTTAAAGCATTGTCATGTAGACCTTCAAGCAATAAAAACCGGATTTTGTCTTTTTGTAGTGATAACGCCATATGAGAACTGTCCTATAATTGTCTTATAAAATTATCTGAGGGATAATCTGTAGTCGAAGCCGTTTAAAGTAGGTATAAAGCCATCAAGCGCAAACAATACACTAAGTACATTAAATGAGGTTAACGCCGTAACCACTTACAAACGCTTTAACTATGTGGTGGGTGAAACGAAAACAGTCTGGATATCTTACACAAAATTGGGCGGCGATGTTAGCAGATTAGATGAATTATTGGTTATCAAGCCTGAAAACTTTTTATGCTATAGTAAATGACGCTGTTCGACGTTTATTAAACTGTTTTTTGCCATTTATATCCATAAAAATACGCAGCATGACATCTTTCTATCATTGCTTCACTTGCTCACTTATAATTAAATGAATACATACTATATAAACATACCTATGTGGCTATGTTTATATCAATTTAGCGATATAATAATCCCCTTTATGCATAGCGCTTACGTTTATACCGAGATTTGACCATGACTTCTTTATCTAGCCAAAGCACCTCTGACACTTATACAGCTGCCGTTCAAAGCATTTTGAGCACTCTGATAGATACCCATCAGTTTGACGCCAGCCAAATCAAAACCGACGCTGAAAGCCTAGAGCATTGGGGCAAAGACTGGACCAAGCATTTTGCACCAGCAGCTGCCGCCATCGTCTTTCCAAAGACCACCGAACAAGTACAATCTATCGTACTTCTTGCCAATCAGTACAGTGTTGTTCTAACGCCAAGTGGTGGTCGTACTGGTCTATCAGCTGGCGCAGTCGCCGCTAATGGTGAAATAGTCGTTAGTATGGATAAGATGAACCGTATCGGACAGTTCTATCCGGCCGATCGAATAGTTGAAGTCGAAGCGGGCGTCATTACTCAGCAGTTGCAACAGTTCGCAGAATCAAAAGACCTCTACTACCCTGTCGACTTTGCCTCAGCTGGCTCAAGTCAAATAGGTGGCAATATCGGCACCAATGCCGGCGGTATCAAAGTCATACGCTACGGCATGACTCGTCAATGGATTATGGGGCTGACAGTAGTCACTGGTAAAGGTGATATCTTGCAGCTCAACCGCGGTATGGTCAAGAACGCTACGGGTTATGATTTACGTCAACTGTTTATCGGTAGTGAAGGTACGCTTGGCCTCATCACTCACGCACAAATTAAACTTGAGCGTCAGCCCCAAGACTTAAATGTCATGGTGCTGGGTATGGACAGCTTTAATGATGTTATGAATGTGTTATCTGCTTTCCAAGCACAGATTGATTTGACTGCATTTGAATTCTTCGATGATGTGGCGATTGATAAACTGATGGCACACGGTCAAGTACAAGAGCCGTTTGAGTCGCGTACTAAGTTTTATACGCTATTAGAGTTTGAAGCGCCGTACGAGCCGATCATGGATAAAGCCATGGCGATATTTGAACATTGCATGGAACAAGGTTGGGTCGTCGATGGTGTCATGAGCCAAAGCCTCGCACAGGCTGAAGAGCTGTGGAAATTGCGTGAATATATCTCTGAGACTATCTCGGTATTTACCCCTTATAAGAACGATGTATCCGTACTGATAAGCTATGTACCTGAATTTATCACCGAGATTGATCATATCGTCAGCAGTAACTACCCTGACTTTGAGGTTTGCTGGTTCGGTCATATCGGTGATGGTAATTTGCATCTTAATATCTTGAAGCCTGAGAACATGAGCAAAGATGATTTCTTTGCCGAATGCCAAATCGTCAACAAATACGTGTTTGAGACGGTGCAAAAGTATGGCGGTTCGGTCTCTGCTGAGCATGGCGTTGGTATGACTAAAAAGCCTTATCTAAATTATAGCCGCAGCGAGACTGAGATTGATTACTTACGAGAAGTCAAAAAAGTCTTTGATCCAAATAATATTATGAACCGTGGCAAGATTTTTGATATGTAATTAGCACTCTCATCACTTATCTTAAATAAAAAGACGCTAAACCCAAAGGGCTAGCGTCTTTTTTTCATGGATTCTACAAACTATCGATATTCTAAAAGCTCACGAATTTGTGACATTCAACTCATAGATATAACAAGACCAGCGCTACCACTAATAACACACTTAAAAAACCTTGAACGATTAAAAATGCTTGGTGCGGCGCTGCGATATGACGAAACATGTTGCCCAGCGCATTATAGGTAATACCAGCCGCTTTAATATGTGGCGGTGTATCAAAGGTTTTAATAATTTGCAAAAAATTCTCGGTACGATCAGACGACCAATTATGCGGCGTAAATGGAAAATAGTGTGTTAACTGCGCGGCTTGTTGTTTGGTCGCAGGTGACCACAACCAACGCTCTAAAAATAACAAGCGCATACGCCAATCAGCAAAACGCCGATGTTCTATCGTCTGCAATAGCAATATCTCAGTATTCTTGTGACGCTTATCTGCAAATATGCGTTGCTTTAGTGCAAATACGTGCGCTTTCTCACCTTCGATACATTGCAAAAAGTGACCACTACCATAACATAGAGTCCCTGTGATGCCATGCTGTTGGTTATAATTACGCGCATGACATTCCACTTCATCAAATATAGAGGCGCTTAAACGTGAGACTAACGTCAGACTGCTGGCATAGACCAATTGCACCAGCGCTGAGTCTTCTATGTCATCCCACTCACTGACTCTATCGTTGTGATTTAAGGGCATAATAAAATAATCCTAAAAAACCGTTTAAATACGGCCAAACAAACAAAACAACGATGCCCTAATAAAAAAAAGATATCGACTCACAAAAACGTAGCAAATAATTACCACGTTAGACTGTCATTGCTGGAGTAGGTTGTTATGATAACGAGCAAAACAGATAGATCAAAACGAAGCGCTCTAAGAAACGCTGTTTAAAAATATTGTTAGGCTAATATGACCACCAAACTGCTATCCTCAGGTTAAAAACTGCGCTAAACACTTGGCTTATATTAATTCTGACGACTGTTTACGAAAATTATGAACATTTTTTATATTCACTTTAAAATGATATGAGGTTTAAAAACACCTCAGTGATGTTAAAGCTGACAGCAGCCATAAGATAAAATATCGTCATAACTTATTGTAAATACAATGATAAATTATTGTAACGATAATATTTTATGATTGGAATATTTTTATCGCTTTTGTTACACAAAAATTTGCCAGCTACATTGCGGCAACGCATGCTATTTAATACCACCAAAATTAATAAAGAGCTAAAACAGGAAAATTATGAGCAAAATAGAAAAACTAGACGACTTTCATCTCACCATCGCTGAAATTAAGAAAAAAGACTATCCGCAATTAAAAGCACTGATGGATCGTGTCTATGTCAACTTGGGTGGTGCATGGTCAAAGAACACGATTCATACCTTGATTGATGCTTTCCCCGAAGGTCAAATTGCGTTGTTTGACCATGATCAATTGATTGGTATCGTGTTATCTATGCGTGTTGATTATGCTACGTTTTCTAACCCGCATACCTATGATGATCTAATTGGGCACAAAGAGATTATCAGAGACAATCCCGAAGGCGATGCTATTTACGGCTTAGACGCCTTGATCGATCCTGAGTATCGTGGTTATCGTCTAGGACGTCGATTATATGACGCCCGTAAAGAGCTGTGTCGCCAGCTAAACTTCCGAGCTATTTTGGCTGGTGGTCGTATCCCGAACTATCACAACCATCAAGATCTCACACCTGGCGAATATATTGAAGCCGTCGCAGCTCGTGAAATTCATGATTCTGCATTATCTTTCCAACTCTCAAATGGCTTTATCGTCAAGCGTATCTTGACTGCTTACCTGCCCGACGATAAACAATCTAAAGGTTTCGCTACTCTGCTTGAGTGGGCAAATATTTATTACGAGCCGCAAGACTATAAGCCAAACACTCGTAAGTCTGAGGTACGTATTGGTGGTATCCAATGGCAAATGCGTGAAGTCGAGTCACCTGAAGAGCTGCTGCAGCAAGTTGAGTTCTTTGTGGATATTATGGCTGATTACAATTCTGACTTTGCTTGTTTACCAGAGTTTTTTAACGCACCATTGATGGGATTATGTGAATCGACGGATCAAAACGTCGCTATTCGCTTTTTGGCCGGTTATACCGAATGGTTCAAAAATGAGATATCGCATTTGGCAGTCAGCTATAACGTTAACGTTATTACAGGCTCTATGCCGTACTTGGATGAGGACGATACGTTATACAATGTCAGCTACTTGTGCCGCCGCGATGGTACGGTTGAAGAGCAGCGCAAAATCCATATTACCCCGCATGAGCGTAGCGCTTGGGTCATTGAAGGCGGTGACGAAGTTAAGGTGTTTGATACCGATGCCGGTCGTATTGGTATTTTGGTCTGTTATGACGTTGAATTCCCTGAGCTTGCCCGCCTCATGGCACTTGATGATATGGATATCTTATTCGTGCCATTTTGGACAGACACGCAAAACGGCTATCTACGCGTGCGCCACTGCGCCCAAGCACGTGCGATTGAAAACGAATGTTATGTGATGATTTGCGGTTCAGTAGGTAACTTACCACAAGTTGAGAGTTTGGATATTCAGTACGCGCAGTCCTCTATCTTCTCACCGTCAGATTTTGCATTCCCGCATGATGCGATTATGGCAGAAACGACGGCCAACACGGAGATGGTATTCTTTTCAGATGTGAACTTAGACAAGCTTATTCATGTCCGTAACGAAGGCTCGGTACATAATCTGCTTGATCGCCGTGATGACCTGTATAGTTTGAAGTGGAAGAGAAAATCTAAAGTATCTGCCAGTAAGCTGAGTGATGATGAGCGCCGTGAAAACTCTGGTAGCGTACTTTTAGGTGACCCACTACAAAACCGTGCGCAGAAATCTTAATCAGTCACTTTAATAAGCCAACACTGATATACGTTTTAATAGAATTTACGAGTAATACGGCTGACATTTCAGCCGTTTATTTTTATCTATCAAAAATATGTAGAGTAGAAAAGTAGCCACTATGACAACTGATATTGAAAAGACAATTGAGAAGCCAAAGAAAACACCCAAGCAAAAGGTGTTGTCTATCGCTAAAAACCTACTCATATATGGCTTAGTATTTGCTGTCATTTATACCGCTATTAATTGGTGGCGACAACCTATCATGCCCGCCAACCCGCAATTGCAACTGACCGATTATCAAGGGCAAGTCGTTGACTTAGCGGCGCTGAGCAATGAACAACCAACGTTGGTGTATTTTTGGGGCACGTGGTGTCCCATTTGTAGTGTCACCTCGCCGACCATAGATAAACTTGCCGCCGCAAATGATTATCCGGTCGTTACGATTGCCATTAAATCAGGTACTAACCAAGAACTGCACCGCTACCTTAATGAAAACAGCTATCGCTTTACGACGATAAACGATCAAGAAGGCAGTATCTTCGCCGATTGGCAAGGACAAGTGACGCCTTCGTATGTCATCTTAAAAGATGGCGAGATGACTCAAGGTTTGACTGGCATTCAACCCTTATGGTCACTGAAATTGCGCTTATGGTTATCATCGGTTTTTTAACGCTAGCCTGCTGTTTAGAGTTCAATTGTTTAGAGTCCAATCGATAGACAATGGCATTTGCCATCCATATGATTCGATAGGTGATGCGTTACTCATATAAATGATTGGTTTTGGCTAAAATAAGGACAATACTGACCAGCTCTTTTTACCCTAGCCTTTTTGTCATATAATAGCTGGCAATCTCATTGCCTCTTTTTAGTTTATTGCTATCACGGTATTTTATTATTCATAAGCATATTTTATGTTGCATTCGTCTCGATAGCATTTATTATTGACGTGAGCATATTTATGACGTTGATGCATAGCGATATATTATAAGCGAGAAAGCGATCATCAACGGTTAAGCAGCCAGCTAAGCATTACCCTAAATGTCACATCTGACTTTACATCGATTTTTAATCCATCTTCTAAAAAGACACCTTCTATGACTGATAAAAGTACTGATACGCCAAGCCAGGATTATAAAGACACGCTAAACCTTGCCGATACGCCATTTGCGATGCGTGCAAACCTTGCCAAGCGCGAGCCAGATTGGCTTGCTGCTTGGGAAGCGGATGATGTATACGGCAAAATTCGTCAGGCACGTGCTGGGGCGACCAAATACATTTTGCACGATGGCCCTCCATACGCCAACGGTCAGATTCACCTGGGTCACGCGGTTAATAAAGTACTCAAAGACATTATCGTGAAGTCAAAAACGCTATCAGGCTTTGATGCCCCTTACGTCCCCGGTTGGGACTGTCATGGTCTGCCTATCGAGCAAAAGGTCGAAGCCAAAGTTGGTAAGGTCGGTCAAAAAGTATCGGCGACTGAGTTCCGCGGTCTATGCCGTGAATATGCGAGCACCCAGATTGAATTGCAAAAGGCAGATTTTAAACGTCTAGGCGTATTTGGCGATTGGGACAACCCTTATCTAACGATGAACTTCCACCAAGAAGCCAACATCGTACGCGCCCTTGCCAAAATTTATGACAATGGTCATGTCACTCGCGGTATGAAGCCAGTCAACTGGTGCTTGGACTGTAGCTCTGCCCTAGCAGAAGCGGAAGTGGAATACCAAGATAAAGTGTCTGATGCTATCTATGTGAGCTTTGATGTTTTGGATACCGATAAGGTTGCCCCGTTGGCTGGCGTAGCGGGTAACATCGCCGCTGTTATTTGGACTACTACGCCGTGGACACTGCCTGCTAACCAAGCCATCTCAGTACATCCTGAGCATAACTATAGCGTGGTTGCTACCGAAAAAGGCAATCTGCTACTAGCGGCAGACCTTGTCGAAACTGCCTTAACAGAGCTTAAATTAGACAATAACGGCATCCTAGCAACCGTATCAGGCAGTGAGCTTGAAGGTTTACGCGCTCAGCATCCACTGATTGAAGAGCGCCAAGTGCCATTAATCTTAGGCGATCACGTGACCACCGATAGCGGTACTGGCCTCGTCCATACGGCACCCGGTCACGGTCTTGACGATTATATCGTGGGTCTTAAATATAACTTACCAGTGGAAAACCCAGTCAGTGGCACTGGTGTCTATTTAGACAGCGCGGCAGTATTTGCAGGCGAGCACATTTATAAAGCCAATCCAAAAATCATCGCCGCACTGCATGACAATGGTCATCTAATCAGCCATACCAAAATTGAACACAGCTATCCGCACTGCTGGCGTCATAAGTCACCGATTATTTTCCGCGCAACGCCGCAGTGGTTTATCAATATGGAAACCAAGGGCTTACGTGAGCAGGCGCTTACTGATATTCCTAAAGTCAACTGGACGCCAGCATGGGGACAAAACCGCATTGAAGCCATGATGACGGGTCGCCCAGATTGGTGTATCTCACGTCAGCGTACATGGGGCGTGCCGATTACTTTCTTTACTCATAAAGAAACAGGCGAGCTGCATCCAAACACACTTGAGCTGATGGAAGTCGCTGCACAAAAGATTAACGCAGGCGGTGTGGAAGCTTGGTTTGATGCCAGCTGTGAAGACTTCTTGGGTAACGAGGCTGCTGACTATGATAAAGCAACCGACACATTAGACGTTTGGTTTGACTCAGGGACGACACATTTTGCCGTGCTTGAACAGCGCGATGAATTAACCAATCCTGCTGATATGTATTTAGAAGGTTCAGATCAACATCGCGGTTGGTTCCAGACCTCATTATTGACCTCAGAAGCCATGTACGGTCGCCCACCATTTAAGCAAGTATTGACGCATGGTTTTGTAGTCGATGAAAATGGTCGCAAGATGAGTAAGTCACTTGGCAATATCATCACTCCGCAAGAAGAGATCAACAAGACAGGCGCGGACATGCTGCGTCTGTGGATTGCGTCTAGCGATTATCGTTATGAGATGAGTGCTGGTAAAGCATCATTTAAAGGGGCAATAGATCAATATCGCCGTATCCGTAATACTCTACGCTTCTTACTTGCCAACACTGATGACTTTGATCCAGCGACCAACAGCGTCGATGTTAATGAGTTGGTCAGCCTTGATAAATTCATCATTGAGCGTGCCCAAGCGGTACAAGCGCAAATCATTAGCGCTTATGATGCGATGGACTTTCACCAAGTCACCCAGCACGTGACGGCGTTTTGTTCGCAAGACTTGGGTAGCTTCTATTTAGATATCATCAAAGATCGTCAGTACACCACGCAGGCGGATGGACAGCCTCGTCGCTCTGCGCAGACAGCTATCTATCATATCACTCACGCGCTTATTCGCTGGATCACACCGATCTTGTCATTCACTGCACAAGAGGCTTGGGAAGTCCTGAACCAACGTGATGCTGATAAAGACGGCTACGTATTTACTCAGGAATGGTATGCTTTCCCAACGTTTGAGCTAAGTGCCATCAGCAATGATGACTGGCAGCGCATTATGCTAGCCAAAGATATGGTGAACAAACATATCGAAACCGCACGTGGTGAAAAAATCATCAATGCTAACTTGTCTGCCGATGTCAATCTTTATGCCGATGGGGCGATGCATGAAAGCTTGGCCAAGCTGGATGAAGAGCTGCGCTTTGTACTAATCACTAGTAGCGCAACTTTGAAACCAATGAGCGACGCTCCTGCTGCAACTAATGATAATATTACAGAGCAAACAGATAGCAATGCTGATGAAGCTATCGATTTAGTGGTCAACGTGAGTGCCGCAACTGGCACTAAGTGCGTACGCTGCTGGCATATCCGTGATGATATCGGTACCGATAGCGCACATCCAGAATTATGCGCGCGCTGCGTGACTAACGTCAGCGGTGATGGCGAGGTGCGCTACTATGCCTAACTCAACAGAATCATCAGAAAACAAGCCGCGATATAGTGAAGTCGATAAATCACCTGAGCCAGCTCATGCAGCCACAGGCAGCTCAACGACACCAAAAAGTCGTTTGACGAAGACACCAAAAATGATTGCGAATGGCCGTCGCGCATTTACTTGGTATCTCCTATCTTTGGTCGTGCTAATCATCGATCAATGGACGAAATGGTTGGCTGAAACTAAGCTGACTTTTCATGAGCCAGTACCTGTGATTGAGCCATTTCTGAATTGGACATTGGCATACAACTATGGTGCTGCTTTCAGCTTTTTGGCGGATGCTGGTGGTTGGCAGAAGTGGTTTTTTTCAGGACTGGCATTATTGATGTCATTGTTCTTAATTGGCTACCTGATAAAAGCCCCGCGCCAAGCCAAGCTACTATCGACAGGTCTAGCGCTAGTGCTCGGCGGTGCGGTTGGCAATCTCATTGACCGCTTGCTGCATGGTCACGTTATCGACTTTATCCATGTACACAATGCAGATGTCTGGCATTATCCTATCTTTAATATTGCAGATATGGGCATCAGTATCGGTGTGGCATTGATTGTCATTGATATGCTGTTTTTAGAAAAAAAGCGTGAAATGCCACGGTCATAATTTCAAATCGTATTATCAATACAGTTCAATTTATAAGTAGAAAAGGTGGTTTACGTATTCGTAACCCACCTTTTTTTGTCTGCTATTCTTAATAGAAATTTTGTTATCTGTACATTGATGCAGCCAACTATGGCAACAACCACATCGTTTTTATATGAACTCTGACAATAAATCTACCAAAGTCTCTAACCCATCACCTGCCAACAGAAACAACAACCCCGCCATATTGATAACGACGGTCAAATAATAAGTGACTCGAAACTCAGGCTTTTGTGATTTGTGACGTAGATACGTCTGTGCAACCATCGCGCCCACCCAGCCGCCAAGCGCGCTCAATAGATGCAGCGTTGATTCAGGCGTTCGCCAATCACCACTTTGGGCAGCCGCTTTATCTTTGGCATATATCCCATAGGTTATAATTCCTAGCGCGGCATACCAAGCAACGACTAGCCAGCTCAATTTATTGGTTGCTGCCAGCAAGATTAAAACGCCATAAAAGCCCACACCGAGGAACAAACGTTTCTTTTGTCCCGCTTCAAAGTTTGCTTGATGACTACGTTTAGCATTACGCTGACGGATTTGCTGATTTTTTTGTGCCATTTTCTGTTGCACAAAGCTCAGTTCTTGTACATCTTTTGCTTGCATACGCCCTTGATTGTCTTGCCCAAACGTAAAAACAACTGGCTCACCGACCTCAGGGCGACGGCGCGCTTTGAACTCATTGATATGAAAGAATATTGAATCACCACTCTGTGTTTCGATAAAACCAAAGCCCTTGTCGTCTTGCCACTTTTTAATGTGACCTTGTTGCTTATTTACCATAAAAACCCCTGCCATCTCTTAGAATTGCCAAATATATTACACTATTTGCGTTACACTATTTACGCTTACATACCCTCCCAGATGGCTTATCATTTCTTATATTATTTGCCAAAACAATTCCTAATCCCATCATAAATGGCTGTTGACTATGACCGACTCACAATTTATCAATCCCAATGAAGACACCCGTATCACGTTTGGCAGCCTTGTAAAGCTGCACTTTGAAGTCTCACTAGAGAATGGTACGGTGATTGACTCTACCTTTAGCCGTGACGCGCCTGTGACGCTCACCATTGGTGATGAAAGTTTATTACCTGGTTTTGAGCAAGTTCTGATGAACCTACGCGCAGGTGATACGCGCTCTGCCCACCTTGAGCCGGAGCAGGCTTTTGGCGATTGGAACCCTGACAATATCCAACATTTTAGCCGTACTCAGTTTGCGCTAGTCGCTGATAATCCAGAAATCGGCATGCTGGTAGAGTTTGAAGACAAAGGCAAAAACACGCTTCCCGGTACGATCAGTGCTATCGATGACGATCAAGTCGAAGTGGATTTTAATCATCCCCTTGCCGGACAATCACTGTTATTTAAAGTAAAAATCTTTAAAGTGACCCCGCCTGGTGTCACTGGCATTAAGCTAATGTAATGGCTTAAAAACTGTCAGCTATAAAAACACATTTACAAAGGACATTCATATGCAATATCAAATGTTGCCACAACTCAATGAAAAAGTTTCTAAAATCTGCTTAGGAACGATGACATGGGGACAGCAAAATAGCGAAAGCGACGCGCATGAGCAAATGGACATGGCGTTAAGCGAAGGGGTGAATTTTTGGGATACGGCGGAAATGTATCCATCTCCGCCAGATAAAGACAAGCAAGGTGATACAGAACGTTTCATGGGCACGTGGTTTAATAAAACCAAACAGCGGGATAAAGTCATTCTTGCCAGCAAAATATCACCGATGGATTTTTTGCGTGATGGGCAAACGCGTTTTAATGCCGAACATATTAGCAGCGCCATCGATGGCAATCTTGAACGTTTGCAGACCGATTATATTGATATTTACCAGCTCCATTGGCCTGAACGCCAAGCGAATTTTTTTAGTCAGCGCGGTTATACAGAAGAGATGGCTGCGCAATCTCTAGATGATTTGACGCCATTTCTAGAGACCATTCAAGCGTTAAATGATGAGATTAAAAAGGGTCGTATTCGCGCTTATGGGTTATCGAACGATACCGCTTGGGGTGTGATGCGCTATCTATGGGAGGCTGATAAAAATGGTTTGATCGCCCCTATAACTGTGCAAAATCCTTATAGTTTGCTAAACCGCTTATATGAAGTCGCTATGGCCGAGATTACGCATCGTGAGAATGTGGGTCTACTGGCTTATTCACCGCTTGGCTTTGGTGTCTTATCTGGTAAATATCTCGATGGCAAACGTCCAGCGGGTGCGCGTCTGACGATGTATGATCGCTTTGCGCGCTATACCAATGAAGAAGCGCTATCAGCCACTGCTCAATACGCCAAAATAGCGGCAGATGCAGGTTTAGATATGGCACAGATGGCATTGGCTTTCGTTAACTCACGCTCATTTGTCACCAGTAACATTATTGGCGCTACTACGATCGAGCAGCTAAAATCCAATATCGATAGTATCCATTTAACCTTAAGCTCAGAAGTATTGGAAGCGATTGAAGCGGTGCATACACAGCATCCCAATCCATCACCATAATTTAGCTTGATGTGACACTATAGTCTAATACAAACCAGACTTTAGCTCATTGAGGCTGTCGTATTTATAATCGACAAAAAAGGCGCAAATCGCTCAGTTTATAACTGCGACTTGCGCCTTTTTATGGGACATGTTCGATATTTGCAAATATTATGCTGTCACCGCTTTATATTTTAGCGACTTTCGTTAATACTCGCGAATGTAGTTCAGCCAAACCTTCTTGCATACGTGCTTGTAATAAGTCAGTCAATTCACTTTTGCTCAGCCCTTTGGGATCTATGGGCTCCAGTGGCAGTACGTAAGCCGTCACATCTTTACTATCGAGCACCTTTTTTATGCTTTCTTTCATCGTAAGCTTGCCATAGTAAGGCAACTCTTCACTTAACGTGCCGTCTTTATTGACATACGCAATTACCAATGGGCGTACGGGCACGTCAGCATCTATGGCCGCTTGTAGCAACGTGCCATGAATACGCTTGACTTTCTTACCATCCGTGGTGGTCGCCTCTGGAAAAAAGATGACCGAAAATCCCTTGGTCAAAAAACTGGCGATTTGGGCGGCGACCGACCCTGCATCACCGGAACCACGCTCAATAAATACTGTGCCTGCCGCATGAGCCAACTTACCAAATATAGGCCATTCACCGATTTCGGCTTTGGATAAGAAAAAAGCAGGACTCAGTGTACCCACCACAGGGATATCCATCCATGACACATGATTGGATACCCATAATCCATGGTGTTGCTCTACCCGCTCGACTGCCACAACCTTGACGCCAAAAGAGCCTGCCATTTTGCGGCAAAAGGCTTGAATATAGCGTGGCAATTTTTCGCGTGGTGGCTGCTTAAATGCGCCAATACGTTGGGCGGCGCGCAATCCACCAGCGATAGTCGTGGTCATGCCAGCAATTTGCTTGCCGCGCCCCAACTGTTGTCTGAGTGAGAAGCCTGACTTAGATTGGCTCATCTGTGTCCCTCGTGGTTAAAAACTTATGATTATATATCGTAAACAAGCGCCATGAGTATAACAAAATTTATTCAGTCAGTGACGATTTGTTCACTGAGTTCTATTTTGTCCACTGATTTGTATATGGCTTTCATTTATGCTGTAACATAAAACTATCGTTAATTGTGCTAAGACGCTTTAATATTAAGTGATGAGACCACATATATATGGCCATATGAACGCTATATCGACGTTTACTGAATTGATAATAGCGATATATTTACTTTATTAAATAGGTGATACTCTTTGGATTATTTTGAAAGACACGAAGGTGGCGAGCGCGCCATTATAGTACATTTAGACATCCGCCAAATTCAAGATCCTGATGATCTAGGTGAATTTGAGCTATTAGCAGACTCAGCAGGGGCTGACCGTTTAGCACTGGTCACAGGCTCACGTCAAAGACCCGATGCTAGATACTTCGTTGGTAGCGGTAAAGCAGAAGAAATAGCAGAATTGGTGCGCGAACATGATGCGGACATCGTCTTATTCAACCACAGCTTATCGCCATCACAAGAGCGTAATATTGAAGCCTTGGTAAAATGTCGCGTACTTGATCGTACTGGTTTGATTTTGGACATTTTCGCGCAGCGTGCCCGTACGTATGAAGGCAAGCTGCAAGTAGAGCTGGCACAGCTCAACCATTTATCGACGCGTTTGGTACGAGGTTGGACGCATTTGGAGCGCCAGAAAGGCGGTATTGGTCTACGTGGACCAGGTGAAACCCAGCTTGAGACCGATCGTCGCTTACTACAAGTGCGAGTGAATCAGCTTAAAAGCAGAATCGAGAAAGTCAGACAGACTCGTGCGCAAGGTCGAGCCCGCCGCCAAAAATCAGATGTACCGACTATTTCACTCGTCGGTTACACCAACGCTGGTAAATCAACGCTATTTAATCGCTTGGTCGACGAAAACATCTATGCAGCGGATAAATTATTTGCCACGCTCGATCCGACTTTACGCCGTTTAGACTGGCAGGGTGTTGGTCGCGTAGTGCTAGTCGATACAGTAGGTTTTGTCCGTCATCTGCCACATGAATTGGTCGAATCCTTTCATGCTACCCTAGAAGAGACGTTAGAAGCAGATTTATTGTTACACGTCATCGATTCTTCCAGCGAAGACATGCATGAGCAAATTCAGGCGGTAAAAGACGTATTAGCAGAGATTAATAATGATGTGCCGGTGCTCAATGTTTACAATAAAATCGATTTGACAGATGAGCCTGCACATATTGGTTATGCTAGCGAAGGACAACCCAATCGCGTCTATGTTTCTTCTAGAGAAAATCTAGGCATGGAAGAGTTGTCGTTAGCTGTCCAACAGTTACTCACTGGCACACTCACCACCTTTGAGTTGACCTTACCTTATCATGCAGGTCAGTTAAAAAATGCCTTATATGAGCTGGGTGTCATCTTAGAAGAAAGCTATGATGATACAGGTCATGAGTGCTTAACGATTCGCTTACCAAGCGATACGCTAAGACAACTACTGGGTCAGGCCAATTTAGAGCCTTTAGATGTATTGCCATTAGCGCAAGCCACATTACTGATGCCAGTACTTGAAGAGTTCGAAAAGCCTGATGAGGCTGAAGAGCAGACGATGACCGAAGCAGAAGAAAAAGCGTTTGATGAGTTTGATGCACTGAATTCTGAAGCTGCTAAGTCAGAGGAATTAGCAGTAGAAGCGGAAACTCCTGACTCAAAGATATAAATGACTGAATCTGTAAAATAATCGATTTCTTAAAATAACTCTCTTTTCAAAATGATTTCATAAATGAGAAAAGGATGATATCCATTGATATTGTCCTTTTTTTGGGGCACATAGCACTAAAATTTATAAGTTACCCGATCACGAAAAAGCGCTACCATAGTCGATGTCGTTTACAGTGAGCACAAGGCATTCGAGCGCAAATAATGCAATCAGTATATTAAGCGAGTTTAGCACTGTTGCTATTTATAATCGCATTGACGATACTCTATAAGCTTTATTAGTTTGCCTACTCTCTATATAATCATCGGCTATAGGTTCAACCAATATTAATATCATTGATATATAGAACACGCTTGTTAGAGTGCTGTGACCTATATCGTTGCTCCTACCCTATCTATTTCTAAATCGGCCAGTATTTCTTATGAAATCTACTCACTCCGCCCATTTGCCGCTATGGCTTGCCTTAGCCCTAACACTCACGATGGTCATCGTGGTTCGTGAATCAGCCGTTATCATCTGTCAATTGGCAGGAATAGAAAAGGCTGCCAACATCGTTGGGCTGGTCGCCATGTTCTTTATTTTGATGGCATGGCGACTACTCAAAGGTTTGCCCAGTTGGCTCACCCAAGCCAGTAATACTTTATTGGTGGATAGCGGTTTTGCTTTTTTGCCCGTGTCTGCAGGTGCAGGCTTACTGCTATTCGCTTTAGGTGATGAGCTGTGGGGCGTTATGCTGACGATGATTATTAGCACACTCATACCGCTTTGGGGACTTGCCATACTTGCCAACCGTTGGCTCAATCACGATGCTGGTATCAATAGCACCACCGTTGAAGAGCACAAAGGACAGCTATAAGCTGTATGAACAAGGAAATGCAATGACTTTTGATAACGTGTTTGTGGCAACCCTTGCGGCGATATTATTAACGCTAATCGCCCATGTGACCGCTCGTGTACTGGCACGTAAGCTCTCATGGTTGCCGATGGTGATTACGGCGTTGGCGCTTGTTCTTTTATTTTTGTTTATCCTACAATGGGACTACAACGATTATTATGATGTTGCCAAGCCTGTATTTGATCACCTATTGGGATATGTCACCGTACTGTTGGCAGTACCATTAGCAGCAATGAACTTTAAAGGTCTGCCAGTCAAAAAGCTTACTCTCATAGTCATTCTTGCGAGCGTCGTCGGTGCATTGCTGCCGATGTCGTTGGCTTATTTATTTTCATTAAGTCATGACACCATACTCGCTTTCGCAACGCGTTCAGTGACCACCCCAATCGGTCTGAGTATCGCAGATTTAATTAAAGCACCACTGGCAATGGCAAATTTGATTATTATTGTCTCAGGGCTTATCGGTGGTACTTTGGCGCGTTTCTTATTTCGCGGTATCGATGATGACCGTGCCAAGGGCTTGGCACTTGGATTGGCAGCGCATGCTTTTGGTACCGTAGAAGCTTGGCAAATTAGCCACACTGCTGGACGTTATGCCGCATTTGGATTGGCAGTAAACGGTCTGGTCACCGCTGTCTGGGTACCTATTTTTATCAGTGCGCTTTCTATATAACCCTGTTCAAAGAAGCTTCCCAGTGCTCCAAATAGCTTTTATTTCTCATAATTCAGTTATTACCACAGCCAGAATACTCACGTAGCATACGCCTAAAAACAGTAAAGCAGATACTCAATCACCATACTTAGAAGCGTTAGTGTGTTGATTTTTTTACAAATTAAAAGTGACTTTTATACTTTGTACTGATAATCGCATGCGTCGAAAAGTTATTATATGTTATAGTAAGCAACTATTATTTTTTGTATCCAATGCGAGTGGTTTCTAGTTAGACGTGATTTTTGCTAGGGTGCTATATCGTTTACAGCGATAAAATCCTACAAGCACGATAACCGCTTAAATGCGCAGAACGACGCGCCTATAGGCAAAGCAATTTGCTATTACTCGATGAAAAGTGATAACCCTATGATAAATGTTGCAACCTTAGTGACTCGCTGCTTGTCTCCTATTTTATTGACCGCCGTTGCCCTATCCAGCCTATCTTTATCTGTTGCCGCTCAAGCAGGTAATATGTATATCTACAAAGACAAGGGCGGACAAGTCTTACTCACTAACGTCAATCCAAGTGGTAATTTTGATAAATTTACCAAAAAAGTGAAAGTCACTTACTACAAAGATTCTAAGATGTATGACGGTAGTGGTAATAGCAGCAGTAATAATTATGGTAGCAGCGCTGCCAGTAGTAGCGGTAGCCGTAACGCTTATGACAGCTATATCCGTGCTTCTGCCGAGCGTCATGGCGTAGATCCTGGGCTTATGAAAGCGATGATGCACACGGAATCAGCATTCAACCCCAATGCCCGCTCACCTGTCGGTGCGCAAGGTCTCATGCAGCTAATGCCTGCCACGGCTCGCCGCTTTAAAGTAAGCAATCCTTGGAACCCTGCTGATAATATCGAAGGCTCAGCCAAATATATCGCTTGGCTAATGCGCCGCTTTAACAATAATGTCGAACACGCAGTTGCTGGCTACAATGCAGGGGAAGGCAACGTTGATAAATACGGTGGCATTCCACCTTTTAAAGAAACCCGTAACTATGTCAAAAGCGTGATGAGCCGTTATCATAGCTTATATAAAAATGACTCAGGTTTGTCTGGTGCGACTATGAATGCCAGTAACCAAACAAATAATACGACCATGAGTAATGGTCTACAAAATGTCAGCTATGGCACTAGTAGTAATAGCAATAGTGCCAGCTATGCCAACTCAGCGTATGACGCATTGCGTTAGAATGAAGACTGCATAAACATTTGAATCCAAACGTAAAAAAGCCCGTTAATATAATTAACGGGCTTTTTTGTGCTAAGGCACTTTATCTATTAATTTATAACCTATCTTGTCATATTTTTTGCGTTCGATACAAGATTAATAATAAAGCTGATCGGTGAGTACCAAACTAAAAGTTTAGTACTCACCGTGATTCTTAGCAGAGTTTAAAAATTACTTGTTAGCCAGTGCTTGTGTTGCAGCAACTTCAGCAGCGAAGTCTTCTTGCTTTTTCTCGATGCCTTCACCAACTTCTAGACGTTTGAAAGCAAGTACTTTTACGCCTTCAGCTTTTAGTACATCACCAACTTTCTTCTCGTTGTCCATAACATATGGCTGACGCAATAAAGTAACTTCTTCTAGGTACTTACGTAGGCCACCTTCGATCATTTTTTCAACGATGTTATCAGGCTTGCCAGACTCACGAGCTTTTGCTTCGATGATGTCTTTTTCACGCGCTAATAAATCAGCAGCGACGTCTTCGTCATCAACCGCAACTGGGTTAAACGCAGCGATATGCATGGCAAGGTTTTTGCCAGTATCTGCGTTGCCGCCTTCAAAAGATACCACAACACCAATACGTAGACCATGACGGTATGAAGCAAGGTTGCTACCTTCTAATACTTCAACTCGGCGTACTTGGATATTTTCGCCGATTTTTTGTACCAAAGATACACGAGCTTCTTCAACAGTCTGACCATTACCATAAGGCAATTCAGCGATAGCGGCTACGTCAATCACATTGTTTTCTAGTGCAATGTTCGCTACTGCTTCTGCAAATGCCGTAAAGTTTTCGTCTTTTGCAACGAAGTCAGTTTGGCAATTTACTTCTAATAAGAATGCTTTGTTATCGCCTTGAGCGATGATGATAGCGCCGTCAGCTGCAATGTTACCAGCTTTTTTAGCAGCTTTTGCTTGACCAGATTTACGTAGGTTATCAATGGCAGTTTCGACATCGCCGTTTGATTCTTCTAACGCTTTTTTACATTCCATCATGCCAAGACCAGTACGGTCACGCAATTCTTTTACCATTTTGGCAGATACTTTTACTTCTGACATAAGAGTTACCTTTTATTATGTATGTGAGTATTGTTATGTATGGGAGTGCTTAATTTCTATAGGATATATCTTTGCTATCTATTAGTACTATATCGCTCTTATAGTAATGGAAGCACTTATGGTTGATCGTGATAACAGACATCATTGTAATAATAGATATTATGCATCACGAGGGCATACATAAGCGATAATACTCGCTTATTAACGAGTGTTCCATCAACAATAAGGCATGACGAGTAAAACTACATCATGCCTATTGTGAGCTTATACGCTGTTAATAACTTGATATGGATGCAGATAGCGTAACTATCAAGCTATCCTTACAAAGTTAAACCTTTTGGGTCAGCCAATTATTCTGCTGGAGTCGCCGCTTCTTCTGCTTTGGCTTCAGCTGGTGCTTCTTCAGTAGCAGGTGCTTCTTGCTCAGCTTTGCCGCCTGCTTGAGTCTGTGCGTATTCTTTACCAGCGATAATCGCATCAGCCATAGAAGTCACATACAAGGTCACAGCACGGATAGCATCATCGTTTGCTGGGATGATGTAATCAACGTTATCTGGGCTAGAATTCGTATCAACGATACCGATAACTGGGATACCTAGATTTTTAGCTTCTTTGATAGCAATCGCTTCATGATCTACGTCTACAACGAAGATTGCGTCAGGTAGGCCGCCCATATCTTTAATACCACCTAGTGAACGCTCAAGTTTTTCCATATCGCGAGTACGCTCTAACGCTTCACGCTTAGTAAGCTTGGCGAAAGTACCGTCTTCTGCTTGCTTTTCAAGCTCTTTTAGACGATTGATTGACTGGCGAAGTGTTTTCCAGTTAGTCAACATACCACCTAACCAGCGATGGTCAACGTATGGCATGCCAGCGCGGGTAGCTTGTTCACGGATGATGCCGCTTGCAGCGCGTTTCGTACCAACAAACAATACTTTGTTTTTCTTAGCAGCTAGGCCGTTTACGTAAGTCAATGCTTCGTTAAACGCTTTTACTGTGTGCTCAAGGTTGATGATGTGAATCTTGTTACGGGCACCAAAGATGTATGGTCCCATTTTTGGGTTCCAAAAACGTGTTTGGTGACCAAAGTGAGCGCCGGCTTGTAGTAAGTCGCGCATTTCGATTTTGGTTGGATTCTTTGTAGACATATGAAATTCCTATTGGTTGGGTTATGCCTCCACATCACAAAAACTGCCTATCTAGCGACACGCATCTGCTAACGGTTAATGTTTATTGGGACAGCACTAACTTTTTTGCAAATTAATCAAGTCGCCAAACACCCAGCAATTTTTTGCCATGATGTGTGTGTCATTGGTTGGTTTAAAAAATTGAGCCATATATATAATTAGAACTTAAAAAATAATACTAAATTATAAAAATAGCTGCGCTGTATTTTATCATAAAATACTCAGCGACTGCTAGTGCTATTATTCTGTTTAAGTAGATGATAACGCATAAAAAAACGACGCATTAACGTCGTTTTTTTACTTAATAAGTGAGCAGCTGTAGATTAAGCGATACAGATACCAATGACCGCTTTGTAACCACGCCACGTAAATGGTGTGACATAACTTTGACGATCTTTTGGCAAATAAGACACGCTTGGTGCGCTTTCAACGATATGTGGCGGAGAGATAATAAACTCCGAGCCAAACTCCGTACGAGCATTACCAGAGATAGTGTTGGCCATCTCACCCAACAAATCTTTCATCATCGTGATTGATGAGTCAGGCTCGCCCATTACTTTTATGACCTCTCGCAACATCACGCTTGGCGCACTCACATACACACAGCCTCCGATAGGTCCTGATATCTCGATAACACCACTATAATCATAACCAACAGCACTCTTGTTATGATTTAAATAAGGGGTATCAATGGACACTTCTGAGCCATCAATTTGTGCAAAAAATGCATTGATTGAGCTCAGAAACACACCCAATTTTTCTACTTTAACCATAATATATTAATATCCATCTTTATGACGCGGTGGCAGCAACGTTAATCCTGCAAACAGACCACAATCTCGCCTATTTGCGAGTTCCAAGTGATGGGAATGATAAAAGAACGCTCATCATTCGGCAACACAATACTTTGTGGAGAGCCTTTAAATACAAACGGCACAGAAATATGGAACTCTGAGCCAAACTCTTTACGCGCATTGCCTGCGATAGTGTTGGCCACTTCACCAGCCAAATCGATGTAGTTTTCATCACTCTTATCGGTTTCACCCATGCTATCCAATATTGAAGACAGTAAATCACGGGTTGCCGAAAAATACACCACGCCTTTTTGTCCACCCGATATACCGATCACACCCGTATAATCATGGACTTTTGGCTGTTTGTTCTCTAACAGATATGGGGTGTCAGCGACAAGCTCCTCCCCCCCAAACTGATTAAAGTAGTTACTAATAATACTTAAAAAAATCTGTAGCTTTTGTTCTTTCATAATGACATCTACTTAAGTCGTTGAATGGTTTAGTCTTGCATCAGCTCATACAAGGACTCTACAAGCTCTTCTTCTGAAAAAGGCTTGCACAAAAATCCGCTGGCACCCAACGACAATGCTTCAATGCCAGTGGCTTTATCAGACAGGGCTGACACCACTAAAATACGTACTTCAGGATCAATCGCAATGATTTTCTCAATGCATTCAAGTCCGTCCATTTGCGGCATGGTCAAGTCCATGGTGATTACATCAGGACGATGTACATTGAATTTTTCGATGGCTTGAACACCACTGGTTGCCGTCGCAACCAGCATAAACTGCCCTGAATCGTACGCGCGTTGAATACGATTTCTAATAATATTTGAATCATCAACAATCATTAACTTATGCATAACTGATCTATTACCTTTAATGAAGTGCTTGTCATCCTTGACAATATACCTGCTGTTTCTAATTAAGCTTTTGGTAAAGTAATAACAAACCGTGTCATCTGACCGAATTCGCTGTTTACATTAAGCTTGCCATCATAATCTTTTACTTTTGCTTTAATGATATCGAGACCGACACCGCGTCCACCATCTTCATCTGCGTGTTCTTTAGTAGAAAAACCCGAAGAAAACAGTTGTTTGAGCAGATCGCTTTGACTGAGCTGGCTGGCTTCTTCAGTACTAAAACGACCTTCTTTGCTTAACTTGGCACGAATACTGTCATAATCAATACCTTGACCATCATCTTGCACCATCAGCATGAAATCTGAGCCGTTGTCTTTTAATTCTAAATCAATCGTTCCTACCGCGGCCTTACCAGTCGAATGACGGACGCTTGGTGCTTCAATACCATGCACTACAGCATTACGTAGCAACTGAATGCTAATCTCTTTAATCGGCTTTGCAAGATGTGCTGGTATGTCCGCTTGCATCAACGTATTACTCTTTAGCTCTACTTGCTTGCCTTGTCTTGCGGCGATATCTTTTGCAAATGCTTTATAAAAAGAAAGCTGATCATCAGTCGCTTTATTATCCAGATCGATATTCTGACCACCACCGGTATCTATGCTACCGATTGAAGGATTTGATGCCTGACTTTCAGTCACCACCGTTTTTGGCATACTATTTTGAGTAGCATTGTCATCTACCCCCTTTGCAGTTGGCGCAGGTGCTGAACGGTTAATACGCTCACCCAAGGTCGCAATAGTATTTGATAGGCTTAATAAGTCATCTAAATGTACCGCCAATGGTAGGAAATCATTACCCGACAGCTGACCTTGATTTTGCAACGCGTGCAGTTTGTCTTCCGCATCTGAGGCAATCTTGGTAAAGCTATGCAGTTTCAGAGCAGAAGCTTCACCTTTTAAGCTATGCATTTCGCGATAGATGGCTTTTAGTTTGCCTTCAAGCTCGTATTGCGAACTACCAGGATTTTTCAAAATATTGTTCATCTTCTCAATATGCATCTGAGTATTATCAATAAACTCATTAATAATCTTTGGATTTACATTCAGAATAGTGGTGAGCATCTCAATCTGCATATCATTTTGCGAACGCTCTTTTTCTAGACGTTGCTCTAGGTAAACAGCATCTGATACATCGTTGACGTTAACCAAAATACGGGCAATGTCTTTGTTGTCATAAACACGTGAGAACTTAAAGTCTAAGAAGCGATTATTCTGTGCTTTATCTCCAGAAGCATTGTGTAACATGACCTTATGCAACGGATTGAGAGAATCCACCAGTTTTTCTTTGACTCGTGGATTATAGAGCTGTTCAATAAATTGCTGTGTGGTTTTCAGATCTTTATCAGAAATACGACCACGTAAAACGTTGGTAAAGTTCTCTCCTGCCAAGCTATCGGCACCGATAATATCATTCAGTGCGCGAGAATGCTGCTGACCAATACTTAAATCTTTATCAAGCAAGAATAGTCCTGTATTTACTGTTTCCATAATCTCTTGCGTTTCACGACGGGCCGCGAACGCTTCAGCATCCGTCTCACGTAAACGACGCACAAAGAAGAATACAAAGATCAAGAAGTACGTAAAGACAGCAGCAACACCAAGTACCTGAATAAGACGAATAGTAGTCGCCTGACGCTCTGCACTGTTGAACACGTCTTTAGTAAGATTGTCTAACGAATCGTTAACCAATAGACTTGATGTCTTTGCTTGCTCAACGGCTTGGATCAGATCATCTTCAGAGGAAACCATAATATTATCAGCATCTTTGAGATATGCTTGAATCTTAGGTTCTAACGCTTTCCACTGCTCCTTAGCAGCGGTAATGTTTGCTTGTGCATTGCTATCAATCTTCGGCAGATCATAAGTCTTGCCATCAACATCAGTGATCGTCGCACCTTGCTCAATGGCCGCAATAGAGCTAGTAATCAACGCAGTATTTTGCTCTAAACGGCTCAGCACTCGTTGTATGTGTGGAGAGTTGGTATCTTCACCATAACTATTATCTAAGTCAAAAAGATCCTTAATTACTGCCTGCGCGCTATTAGCGACTTGGTTGGTCTGGTCAATTAAAGCGGTGTTTCTTTCTAATAAATTTGAGGTATAAAACGTAAATGCTAACAAGGCACCGATGAGCGATAAAAAAAGTGCAATTGAAATGATCAGACCTTGATAGCGCTTATTGTCAACATTGGAGGTGGTTGCCATCTTCAGAGTTCCTTAGTTCAATTGCGTAGTATTAGTATCAGAGTTGCTCTTATCAGCAGATGCAGGTACAGCTTCACCTAACCAGCGCTCTTCAATTTCTTTAAATGTCCCTTTTTCTTTTAGTTTAGCAATACCTTCATTAACCGTATTAATCAACTGAGTATTTTCTTTTGCCATTAGTACTACTTGTTGCGCTGAAGGCGCGTCTGCCGCTTCATAAGGTACAATCTTCACTTTATGCTCTGGATAACCTTTTATGATGTACTGCAACACTGGCATGTCGTATAAGAAAACATCAGTCTTACCTTGTATTAAGTCCTGATAAGCCAAAAATGCAGTGGATCTTGAAACCAACTCAACCGAGTTACCCATCTGTTTTAGAGTATCTTCTTCTTTAGAACCTGCCAAAGTACCGGTTTTTAGACCCTTTATATCGTCTAGTCCTTTTATATCAAACTTACCTTCCAAGTACATGATGGTAGCTGGGTTAAAAAAGTAAGGCGTTGATAGACCATATCTTACCGCTCGATCGTCTTTATAAGAAATACCAGAAATAGCTAAATCACGTTTTCCCGACTCCACGCTATCAAACATATCTTGCCAAGTTTCTTTATAAAACTCGACCTTAAAGCCTTGCTCTTCTCCAATAGCTCTAATGGAGTCAACGTCAGTGCCTTGCATGTTGCCATAGTCATCTTGAAATGAGAAAGGCGGTAAATCACCTGTCATGGCGACCTTTAATGTTGGCGCCGTGTCAGGCAGATTACTAACAAAGCTGTCTTTATTTTCTGTTACTGGCGTACCAGTCGCATTGGCATTTTCTTGAGTGGAAGAATTACCGCAGCCAAACAGGCCAACACTCAATACAATTGGTAACACTCGATATAACTGCATCATAATCTACCCTTAAAGCTTCACGTGGTTGTACAATTTAATAAATGAGGATTCAGAAAGGTAATGTAATATCTTAACAATATTTTTTTACACAAAGTTACGTTAGATAATACTTACCTAATTTTACAATTGCAATAATAATGTTTAGTTATTACGTACAATTTGTTGTATATGGCAAATAAAGGATATTAATGTCTTACATAAGTCTATTAATATATTATCGAAATCGTAATATAGCCTTGTTTCATAAGAAGTTTTATACAAATAACAGAATGAAAAAGACACAAAAAAAAGCATTTATACAAAGTAAATGTATAAATGCTTTTTAAAATCCAGCAAAAGAATAGTTAAGCTTCTAGCTTATTCCGCATCATCAAGATTCAAATTACGGTCTATCTGCCAGACTAAAAAGGAACCAAGACTCATCAGTGCAAACATGGCAATACCAATTTTGAGCACGGGATTAACTGGAAACAGGTTTAATAATAACCCACCAAAGATACCGACTGAAAACATGAGCGAGCCTTGTAGCGCACTTGCCATACCAGCTCGGCGTTTTTGAAACGCGAGCGCAATAGCAGAAGCATTTGGCTGGGTTAGACCTAAGCCTGCGATACAGAAGAAAATACAGGCGAGTACCAATGGCAACCAAGCATCAGTACCCAAAAATAGACCTATTATAAATAGCACGCCTGCAGAAATAACCTGCATCATCGCACCAAAGCGCAAAATACTCAAAATGCGAAAGCGATTAGTGAGCCACTGGTTCAGTTGAGTTAGAGCCACAAAACCAGCAGCATTCATCCCAAACAGCCAACCAAAATGTGTCGCTGAGACGCCATAAGTATCCATAATCAGCTCAGAGGCCGAGCTGATATAGACAAACATTGCCCCCATCAATAGACCACCACCAATCGCTGGATAATTAAAGGTTGGATCTTTCAATAAATCCCAGTACTGGCTAAGGACTTCTTTAGCAGGGCGCACATTGCGATTCTCTTCCGTTAATGTTTCAAAGAAGAAAAACTTAGTCAGCAATAAATTGAGCGTACCAAAGGCTGCCAAAAACCAAAAAATGGAGTGCCAGCTAAAAAACTGTAGAAATAGCGCACCAAGCGATGGCGCTAATATTGGTGCTAAGCCCATCACCAAAATCATAATAGAAAATGCTTTTGCGGTTTGTTTGGCAGTCAATCGATCACGAATTGCGGCACGGGTGACCACCGCGCCCACACAAGCGCCTAGTGCTTGCATGGTACGCCCAACAAATAATACATATTCGTTATCAGTGGTCGCACAAACAATTGAGGCGATGACATATAGCGTCATACCAATATACAAAGGCTTAACACGACCAACGCGATCACTAAAAGGGCCATAGAACAGCTGACCAAATACCAAGCCTAAAAAATAGGCAGGAACAGAGTTGGCCATAAAGGCTGTGGATACGCCAAAGTCATCAGCCATGGAGGGTAACGCTGGCAAATACATATCGATGGATAACGGCCCTACCGCTACGATAAGTCCAAGCATCATAATCCATGCAACAGGCAAATCAGCAGAGCGTACTCGCTCAGAAGCAATAGGTTTATTGGGTAGGGAAGATTTTGGAGCAGACATATTTAGACCATTTTATATAGGGATTATTATTTTATTATTCATACTATCTTTATTCTTGACGTTTCTTCTATGCTAAAAACAACGACTATTAACGACAATAGTGCACTTCTACATGTATCTATGCAAGCGGACAGTGTTATATCGCACTATCCGCTCTTATTTCAATAGAAACATGAAATTAACAAAACAAACCCCAACAACAATCAAACCAATATATCAAAATATGCCTAAAAATTTTGAATCCAAAATCTGTTAACGGAATTGCCGCTTGCCAAACACAGTACTGGCCTGCTTGGCTTTTCTCAGTGCAAGCTTGCGATTACGACCAAGCATCATTTTAAGCTGCCAAACTTTTTCTTTATATAAAGTAGTAGCTGGCTGTTGGAACATAGCGTTGACAACACGCTTACTCGCCAACACCGCATCAGGAGAGCGCTCTGCAAATTCGGCAGCGAGCTGTTGTGCTTGCTCAAGTGGCGTTTCACTACAATGGCTGACGAGCCCCAATACTTTGCCTTCACTGGCTGCAACGATACGCGCACTCATGGCAAGCTCTTTTAGGACATCTTCACGTACCACGCCAAACGCTGATTGCGTCAGACCCATGTCTGGTACTAACCCCCATTTAGCTTCCATAATAGACAGTTTGCAATCTGGATGACTGATGCGCACATCACAAGCCAGTGCTAGCTGGAGCCCTGCACCGATACAATAGCCTTCTAATACAGCAATGACCGGTACAGGCACATCGCGCCACACCAGACAAACACGCTGGAATGAGCTCTGCCATGGCTTTACCAGCTCCCAAACGGCGAACGCTTGATTTTTTGGATGATTCAAATCACCCAAGTCAATGCCTGCACAAAACGTGCCTTCAGCGCCATTGAGAATCACCGCACGTATCGTTTTGTCTTTACCAATGCGTTCTGCAACGGCAATCAACTCATTCACGACTTTAAAGCTCATAGCATTTTTTTTGTGTGGGCGATTCAACGTCACCGTGAGTATATTGTCGGTCATACTAACTTGTAAGGTTTCATATTGGTAAGTGGCAATCGCGTTCATAACAATCCTTATTGATGAATAAAATAGAAATGGCATCTAAGTATGATGCCAATACTTCTAAAGCTGATAGCAACAATATTAGCAGCCTTATTACGACGCTACCTCATCAATAACTGACTGCAACGATTCGATTAACCCTTAATATCATAAAATCATCAGTTCTAAATCATTTTCCATGTCATATCATTTTCACTCAAACGATGGTAATTGAGCTGAGGATAGGCTGACAAATCTAGCGCCTGCAAATTATTTAACGCTGTTATTAATGCGGCATAATATGGCTCAAGCATGGCAAACTGCGCAGGTGTGGTGTGCTGGACATTCAGCAAGCATTTATCTTCTAGGTCTTGACTGGCTTGACGTAATTGCGGCACACCCGTATAACGACTGCCGCCTAATATACGATGGGCAATTTGCGCCAGCATACTGCGATCACGGGCGTCCCAAGCTTGCGTCAGTGCCTGCTTTTCATCATTGATAGTATCAAGCATCATAATGATAAGCTTGGCTGCCAAGTCAGGCTTATTCGCTGAGCGGGTCAGCGCGTCTTGCCAGTCTAAAATAGCAAACCCATCACCCTCATTAGCCCCTAAATAATTATGGCTTAGATGGTGGTGACTGCTTTCCCAATTCTTTGTTTCTTGCTCATATCTGTTGGAATCTGTAGGCGTTGCCACTCCATCGTGAGCACTGTTTGTCGATTTTTCCGATGGATTTAATAGTGGCGTTTGTCCTTGTTTGTGTAAGCGCAAGTTCTCATAGCGTGGCTGGGTTTCGCGCGGTGTTTCGCGTCTATAGTCTTCGCGGGGTTGACTGTCTCGCAAGTAATTATCACGAATTTTCTTCAATGATAAAGGACGAGTTATTTTTTGCTCATTGCCTCCATCTGAGCCGCTATAACGATTATTTTCATCACCTTTCACCATAGGATAAGCAATGGTTGTAGAGTCCGAGGGCCACGTTGAATACGTTTCAGCCTCCCTATTCTGTAAATCGCTAGAGTGTGAATTCTCGTTTGATAACTCGAAGGTCTGCACATCAGTACTGTGCAGATTGGTATCAGGTAACGCTGTTAACTGCGGCATTGTCGTCGTGCGTCCAAGCCATTTTTGCAGCACTTGTAATAACTGAGGCTGGCTAATGGGCTTACCCACATAGTCATTGATGCCACTGGCTATCAGTTTGTCTCGCTCATCAGCCAAACCATGGGCAGTCAACGCAATAATCGGGATACGGCTATCATCATTTTCAATATTGCGAATTTGTCTTGCGGCTTCATGCCCTGACATACGCGGCATTTGGATGTCCATGAATATTAGATCAATATGATCTTTATCCTGAATAGCGACCTTATCCTCAGAATTCACCTCTTCATAAAGCGCACTACTTGATTTTTTGTTCACCTCATCGCGCGTTTCAGCTTTAGAGATTTGCGTTTTATTCGAAAGACTTTGCTTATCATTTTTCGTGGTTTTAATATTTTTGGTTTGTTGTTTGCTGATAATTTCTATTGCCTCAAACCCACTACTCGCTGTGATGACCTGAATACCAAGCTCACTAAGCAATGCATCCAGCACCAACAGATTGGGCAGATGATCGTCTACTGCCAGTACTGTTACCCCTTTCCAGCGTGGTTCTTGCACACTTTTTGTGGTACTGCGATTTTGGGTGTCGAGCATGGCATAAAGCTGTCTTTTGTCTAAAGGCTCATACAAAATATTGGCATGATAACGATTTAATAATGCTTGATCGGCGGCAACTTGATAGCCAAATACCGCAAGCTTACCTTGATAATGCAGACGAATCTGTTTGAGTAATGCCATCATATCGTCTTGGGTGTCATCATCGACGATGACCCAATCCCAATAGTTGCCACGCTCTTTTAATGACTCAAGTACGCCTGGTAAGGAGTTGGCTTGAGTCAATTTAATCGGCAGATATTGCAAGCTGGCTTTGAGCACTTGGATAGAGGCGGTATGATTGATCCATACCAATACATTAAACTCATCGGTCTCACTCGCCAGCGGAGCCAAGACTGGAAGCTCAATTGTCTGACCAGTAGCGGCTTCTAACACATCGACATGCGCTGGCATCCGAAACCAAAACGTCGCGCCCTGATTGGCAATATTCTCTTGCGCATTATCATGAAAGCCAATATCACCGCCCATCAGCCGCGTTAATTGCTTGGATATAACCAGACCTAACCCTGTGCCGCCATACTGACGAGTGATTGAAGGGTCACCTTGGCTAAAGCTTTGGAACAGCATCTTTTGATCGGCTAAAGAGATGCCCTTGCCGCTATCTTGCACACTAATCATGAGATAATTATCACGATGATCATCCAAGCTGACGCGCACCACTACATCGCCACTGTCAGTAAATTTAATTGCATTGCCCACGATATTGGTCAATACTTGCTTGAGGCGCAGGGCATCGCCATTGATGCGCATCGGCACGTCATTATAAAACAGCACCGCCATGCGCAGACCTTTTTCTGCGGATACGGGCGAAAGCATATCGACCACATCATAAATAGTGTCATAAAGGTCAAACTCATGACGGTCAAGTACCAGCTTGCCTGCTTCAATCTTAGAGAAATCCAAAACATCGTTAACCAAGGCGAGCAAGTGTGCCGATGACTTACGTATGGTTTGCACGTACAAATCTTGTTCGGGATTTAATTCACCATGCCTTGCCAGCAAATTGATAAAGCCATCGATACTGTTTAATGGCGTGCGCAGCTCGTGGCTGATATTGGCCAAAAATGCAGATTTGGCTTGACTGGTTGAAATTGCCGCATCACGCGCATTACGAATAGAGATGTTTTGCATTTCCATCTCATCAAACGCGAGGCGCAAATCATCCTCGGTTTGCTCGGCATGGTCTTTTAATTCCTGAAAGCTTCTATGCAGGCGGCGTAGCGTTTTGACCAAGTCTTGCTGTAATAGGTTCAGCTCACCATCTGATTCAACAGGAATAGGCTGATACAGATTGTCCACATGGGTACGCTGCAACTGCAAACGCAGCTCATAAATTGGTGCTATCCAGCGCTTTGAATAAATATTTAAACTCAGCAATAAAATCAAAATGGTGAACAAGCCGGTAATCACTAACGCCATGGCGATACGATAGCGGGCGATATAGAGTGGCTCGTTGTCCATATCGACGACCAGCCACAGTTTTTGTCCTTCAAACTCCCCTAACACACTGCCATAAGCAGTTCCAATAGGCGTTGGTTGCTGCGATAAAAACTTCTCTTTTGTGTCTATTGCAGGCCATGCTTCATTCAGTCCATAACCGACTGCGGCGAGAACTTGATTGCTTTCATTGATGATCGCAATACGCTGTACATGTTGCTCAGACTGCATACGACCCAGCTTATCTTGGATTTCCTCAAGCTTCGTGATGGTCGTTTGAGTGGCATCATCGGCACTGACTTCGCTATCCGCATTGGGTTCGCCGTCTGCTTGCTGACGCTCTTTCGCTAACAGCTCAGGGATTAGCTCTGCAATCGCTGGGGTATAACGAATCAGCACCGCCTCCGCCAATACTTCTTGTTCTGAATTGCTGGCACGCATGGTTTCGTAAAAGACCAAAATACCGCCCACCGCTGCCAAGATACAAATGGGTAAAAACACCAATATAATCAACTGACCATACGCACTGCTGGTATCAAAACGTTTTTTGTATGCCATACTAGCTTTACTCTCTACAGAAAATTGCACTATGAATCAATAGCGGCGGTAAGCAGTTTTAGCCAATAATAAAATTTTTAGGGGCTATTCTCATTTTAAAGCTATCCTCATCTCAAAAATGATAACTACACACTCATGATAAAATTTCGTGGTTACTTATTATTGCCGTACCTATATATTGCCATAACTATAACGCATTTCATTAATTATGGTGAATGGCTATGGCGAAAAGCATTTTAACTGTCCAACCCTTTTTAAACACCATTCATTTACCAAAATCTCTTGATGCCTTCAGCGTAGCCAAAAACAAAATGATATAATGACGCAACTTTTCATTTATTGCTATTTGGTTAAAGCGACAGAAATACCATTAACGACTAGATCATCCAATTAACTCGATGGCAGCCGTATCAAAATATTTATTCAAAAATCAAAATGACAATTAAAAATAAACGGTTATTTAAAAATCAATTTTAAAAATTAACAAGGATACTTTATGTCCGCAACGGCTATTTCCAACCCTAATTTCATTACTCAAGTCACCAAGCTTGCTGATTGCGTCGGTCAGACGCCATTGGTTAAATTACAGCGCTTACCTGAGCAAGAGCAACTGACCAATGGTGCTGTATTACTGGCCAAGCTTGAAGGTAACAATCCAGCGGGTTCTGTTAAAGATCGTCCTGCTTTTAATATGATCTATCAAGCAGAACAGCGCGGTGACATCAAGGCTGGTGACATGTTGATTGAAGCCACGAGTGGCAATACTGGTATCGCTTTAGCCATGGTCGCGGCGATGCGTGGCTATCCGATAACGCTGCTGATGCCAACCAATTCAACTCAAGAGCGCAAAGATGCCATGATTGCTTACGGCGCGACGTTGATCGAAGTCGATGAAGGCATGGAAGCAGCACGTGATTTGGCGCTGCAAATGCAAGCAAATGGCAAAGGCATCGTATTGGATCAGTTTAATAACCCTGATAACAGTCAAGCCCATTACCTGACCACAGGGCCTGAACTGTGGGCGCAAACCGAAGGTAAAATTACTCATTTTATTAGCTCAATGGGCACCACTGGTACCATTACCGGTGTATCGCAATACCTTAAAGAACAAAATCCAGATATCAAAATCATCGGACTACAGCCTGATGAAGAAGCTTCGATTGCTGGCATTCGTCGCTGGCCTGCGGCTTACATGCCAGGTATCTTTAACGCAGATTTGGTTGATGAAGTCATGGATGTGGATCAGCGTATCGCAGAAGTTTATATGCGCAAACTGGCCAAGACCGAAGGTATTTTCGCGGGGGTTTCATCAGGTGCCGCAGCATGGGCTGCCGTACAAGTCGGTAAAGAAAACCCTGATGCTGTCATCGCCTTTATTGTTTGTGATCGCGGCGATCGTTATTTGTCGACGGGTTTATACAATATTAACGACAACAATATTGACGACAGTAATGTCGATAACCGCACATAAATAAATTAATTAACGCACAGACAACGCTGCTCAGTTTAGTTGGTTTAATCAGGATTTCTTATGTCACAAGCTCTACCATCCGACCCTATATTGGTCTTTGATATCGAAACTGTCGCTGATACGGATGCGGCGCGCCGTATCTACCCGCAATTGGCAGATTTGAATGATGCAGATGCGTTGAGCGCACTCACAGCGCTTCGAATACAAGAAGCTGGGCATGACTTTATGCGCTTGCCACTGCAGCGTATCGTCTGTATCTCAGCTTTATATATCAAAGATGGCAAGTTGTCGTTGTTCTCATTGACCGCTGATAAATTTAGTGAAAAAGACATCCTTGCCAAATTTTTTCGAGCATTTAGTGATCTTGAAAAACTGCCACAGCTTATTAGTTGGAATGGCTCAGGTTTTGATATTCCTGTACTGATATATCGCGCTATGCAATACGATTTATCAGCGCCATGGTTATTTGAAGAAGGCGAGCGCATCAAAAACATGCGTTTTGATAATTACGTCAATCGCTTCCACACGCGTCACCTTGATTTGATGGACAGATTTAGCCAGTACGGTGCCAGCCGCCGCGAAGCCATGGACGTAGTGGCAAGCTTATATGGTCTGCCGGGTAAAACAGCCGTTGACGGTAGCATGGTTGGTGAGCTCGTCAGTACTAATGACTGGCAAACCTTATCGATATATTGCGAGTCTGACGTCATGAATACATGGCTCATCTATTTGCGCTGGTTACGTCTGACAGGACAGTTATCTTCACAAGGCTTTGACGCCTGGCAGCAGCAGAGCTACGACTATTTGGTAAAATATACCCAAGCGGATGGTCATGCTCGTCATCAAGACTTCATCGCTGATTGGTCATCTGCACCCACATCATAACAAATGAAGTTATAAGAAGGCGCGTTATAAGACATCGCGTTTATCCTCATTTTTTTAGTTATTTATCATTTATTATTAAGGCAGGTTTATGCAACCCACCGATTCAAAAACGTCTATAACCTCTGATGTTACACCACCGACGAGCGATACCCAAACGATTACTACTCCGCCTAATAAGAAAAAATCTAAGCCCTCATCAAAGACACGCCGCCGTCTAAAAGATGCAGAGCCGATTCCTTTTACCGTTGATAGATTGTCGCATGATGGTCGCGGTGTTGCCATCTATGGCAATGGTTTTGGGGTTGATGATGGCCACGCTGAAGACAAGCATGGCAAAACAGTCTTTGTCAGTTTTGCGTTGCCAGGTGAAAGCGCATTGGTCAAAATAACCAATAGCCGTGCCAGTTTTGAGGAAGGCGATGCAATCAGCATCACTGCCAATCCAAATCCTGAACGTGCTGTGCCGCCTTGCCCACATTTTGGCGTCTGCGGCGGCTGCAACTTGCAGCACTGGGAGCCAGAGGCACAAATAAACTTTAAGCAGTCCGTACTGGCCGAAATGTTGATGCATCAAGCCAATGTCGCGCCTGATAACTGGCTTGCACCAGTGGTTGGTGATCGTCTTGGTTATCGTACCAAAGCACGATTGGGCGTACGTTATGTCGTCAAAAAAGAAACTGCGCTTGTCGGCTTTCGTGAGCGCTCAAGTAACTTTTTAGCAGAATTAAATGAGTGTCATATTTTAGATCCAAGAATTGGTTTTGAGATTGAAAACTTAAAAACATTGATTAGTACGCTAGAGAGTCGTAACAAGATTGCCCAGCTTGAGTTGGCCATGGGTGAGGAAATACCTGAGCTGCCAGATGGTAATCAGCCCGTTGCCCTTATCGTGCGCAACTTAGAACCGCTGTCAGATGCTGATATAGACAAATTAAAAGTATTTTTTGCGGCGCGTAATTGGCAACTATATCTACAGTCGAAAGGCGCTGATAGCATCCAGCGTATTGCACTAACAGATGCTGATGATCTAAGCGAGCAATTTGGTCGTTTGTATTATCAACTGCCAGAATACGATCTGACTTTTGAGTTTATCCCGACAGATTTTACCCAAGTTAATCTGTCTGTGAATCGTCAAATGACCAAGCTTGCTTGTGATTTATTAGACTTAAAAGCAGGTGAACGCGTACTGGATTTATTCAGCGGTCTAGGCAACTTTAGCTTGCCACTCGCGCGTCTCGTTGGTGAGACGGGTTCTGTGGTCGGTGTTGAAGGCAGCGAAGCGATGACCGCACGTGCAGCCGATAACGCACGTCGCAATGGCATCAATAATACAGAATTTTATAGCCAAGATTTGACGCAAGACTGTACTGATAAACCTTGGGCCAATCAAGGTTTTGATGCGCTATTGATCGATCCACCGCGTTCTGGTGCTTGGGAAATTATGCAGTATTTGCCGAAATTTAATGCTGAGAGAATTGTTTACGTCTCTTGCAACCCTGCAACCCTAGCCCGCGATACAAAAGCATTGCTAGAACAAGGCTATCGTCTGACTGATGCTGGGGTAATGGATATGTTCTGTCATACCGGTCATGTTGAGTCCATCGCTCGTTTTGAAAAAGTAGCGGTTTGATTCTATTTTCCCTCACATCAGCGGTTCAGAATATTACATAGCCATCATAGAAGTCACCAGCACTGATATACCATTTGAATCAATCAGTGACAACAAATGATGGTTATTTATCCTGATTAACCGCAGACATTACATAGCCTCGCTTGATTTGTTACCTCAAAATGAGATAATAACAAACAATCTTCCTAGGCTGGTTTACTCCAAACCTGGTGGACGTTTGCACTCATAGCTTTATATATTTTACGCGCATTTTATAACTGCTAAAAAACAGATTTTTTAGCAGTTGTATTGGTTTATAGCTGACACTTTATGAATCGTAAGTTCAACGTGTGTGCATAGTAGATGAGGTTATAATCAATTCAAAATAGCTAAGAGGAGTCGGCTATGGTAAAAATTCGTGAAGGATTACCGCTGGTGGATGGACAGACCACGCAAGCCGATAGTGCAGCACTTGCCGCTCAACTGGTCGCGAGCCAACGCTCGCACCAGTCTGCCAATAGCTATGCCCAAATCCCCCTCGATATTAAATACCAGCTGTCCACTCATAAGCTACACACCACTTTTGATCGCTCAGCTCTGCATGCTTTTCATAGTCATGATCCAAAGCTTGAGAATGAGTATTCTGATAACCCACTTTTAGATAAAAACAACGCTCTCGCAGACAAAGAGCTAGAAGCGATTGATCTAGATCAAGTCAACATCGACGTTCCCACTTGGTTAGACAACGTCGCCAAGCGTATCGGACAAGAATCTGTACCCAATCTGAGTGCTGCTTGTGAATTCATTCGCAATCATATGAATACCAGCGAATCTGAGCGCTCAGGTGCATATGTCACTGGTATTGGCATGACAGACATATTGACCTATCTTTACCAAGATGAAGATGCCCTTGTGGCTGCGATGCTCTATCGCAGTGCGCGAAAATCAATCATAAGCCTTGCTGATATTGAAAAAAAATTCGGTGTAGACATATCCACCTTAGTCAAAGATACCTTGGCAATGGGTAAGCTGTCTGAGATTATTGAAAGCAATAAGCGTCTAGAAGATCACTTCGTAAACAACCAGCGCGACCAGCTATCTAATATTTATAGCATGCTAATTTCCGTCACCAATGATGTGCGCGTCGTGCTTATCAAATTGGCTGAGCGTACCTTTGCCATGCGCGAATTAACCTTTTCTAATGAAGAGCGGCAGAATCGCGTGGCGCGTGAAGTAATGACTATTTATGCCCCGCTAGCGCATCGCTTGGGCATCGCGCAACTTAAATGGGAGCTGGAAGACTTAGCCTTTCGCTACCTTGCGCCTGAACGCTATAAAGAGATTGCCAAACTGCTCTCCGAAAAACGCAGCGAACGCGAGTCCTATATTCAGCGCGTACAAGATAAGCTCAATGAAGCATTAGCAGAGGCTAGCATCGAAGGCGAAGTCTCTGGACGCGTCAAACATATCTATTCTATCTACCGGAAAATGAAGCTCAAAGGCTTATCATTTGATCAGCTTTATGACATTCGTGCACTGCGGGTATTGGTCACCAATCCTTCAGACTGTTACCACGTGCTCGGATTGGTACATGGATTGTGGCGTTATATCCCTGAACAATTCGATGACTACATTACCAATCCTAAATCCAATGGTTATCGCTCACTACACACTGCAGTGATTGCTGAAAACAAGTCACTTGAAGTGCAGATTCGCACGCATGAAATGCACTTTGAAGCTGAGCTCGGCATGTGTGCCCATGTCAACTATAAAGAAGGTCTGAAGAATAAAAAAGACAATTATCTTAATCAAAGAATCAGCTCGCTGCGTCAGCTATTATCGATCAATAATGAAACACGCAATCAGCCACGTTCGTCTTTATTAACAGGCGAAGAGCTAGATGAGATGGGGCTTGATGAAGAAGAGCAACTTGTTGATTTTGATGAGCTCGAACGCATCTATATCTTCAGCCGTGATGGTGACATTACTGAATTGCCAAAAGGCGCAACGGTTCTTGATTTTGCTTATTATGTACATACACAAGTTGGTAATCGTGCCCAAGCGGCGCGAGTCAATCAGCGCTATGTACCATTAACCTATCAGCTCAAAACGGGCGAACAAGTCGAAATTATTACCAAAGCATCACGTGAGCCTAACCGTGATTGGCTGGTCGCTTCCCTTGGGTACATTCATACCAACCGTGCACGCTCAAAACTGCGTCAATGGTTTAACAAGCAAGACCGCGACAAGAACATTGAGATTGGTCGTCAAATGCTCAGTAAAGAGCTTGAGCGATTATCGGTACATCCTAATAGCATCGATTTAAACGACTATACTCAGCATTTCCACGTCAATAATACTGATGATATTATCGTCGGTTTGGTCACAGGTGATATTGGTCTTAATCAGCTCACCAGTCATATTTCTCGGCAGCTACATTTAGAGCCTGAGAAGCCGCCAGAAGATTTTGTGCCAAGCGTAGATACCAGAGGTATAGGCAAACTTGATGCTTATAAAATTCGTATTGATGGGCTGGATAATATAGAAATCAATTTAGCAGGCTGTTGCCACCCTGTACATGGTGAGCCGATTGCGGGTTACATCACCTTATCACGAGGTGTCAGTGTCCATAATCGTGGTTGCCCTGAATACTTACGCTTGATCGAGCGTGATCCTGAACGCGAAATAGAGGCTGCTTGGCGGGTACAAGCTGGACGCTATCAACCAGTTGACATTCATGTAGAGGCGTATGATAGACGTGGACTATTGCGTGATTTGACACAAATCATTGACAAAGAAAATGTCAATATCCGCCAAGTTGAGACGCTCAGCAATGATGATAACATCGCCTTTTTAAAGTTCCATATTGAAGTTTCAGGATTGGCACATCTGTCTAAGCTCTTGGCTAAACTAGAGCAACAGCATGGAATCTTGCATGCTCGTCGCGCTGTTGCTTAAATATACAACCACAAAGTCCATTCATTGAATCATAAGGTTATTATAAAAACATCATGCCTGAACTGCCTGAAGTAGAAACAACCAAGACTAGCCTTACACCATTATTAGGGCAACAAATTATCGATATAAAAGTTTATCAACCAAAGCTGCGCTGGGTGATGCCAGATGACTTAGATAGCTTGATTGATTACACACTAGATAGCGTGGAGCGCCGAGCAAAATATTTGGTTCTTAACTTTGTACCTTTATTACCCAGTGATGATAACGCTACAGCTCAAACTGATACGTTAGTACCGCGTCAACTTTTGGTTCACTTAGGCATGTCAGGCAGCCTACAACAGCACAGCTACGGTACTGAAAAGCGCAAGCATGATCATCTAATAATCGTTTTCAAGGGCGCTAATAACACAAAATCTCAGCTACATTACTATGACCCAAGACGTTTTGGATCCGTATTGTGGCACAAGGATTATGGTGCTAAGCTATTAGATCATTTAGGTCCTGAGCCATTATCAAATGAATTTACCGCAGACTACCTATATCAATTGATTCAACGGACAGACCTGCTTGATCTCAATGCTGACACCATAGCAATCGGCAAAGCCAAATCAAAGAAGCAGCCCATTGCGCGCGCTATAAAATCAGTCATCATGGAACAACAAGTCGTCGTGGGTGTTGGTAATATCTACGCGACAGAAAGCCTATATTTATCAGGTATTCATCCAGCCACCCCTGCTCATCAACTATCCCGTGCTCAGATGATTGTTTTGGTTGATCATATTAAAGTTATTTTACAAAAGGCGATAGCGCTTGGTGGTTCGACACTACGAGACTTCACCGTAGCAGATGGTCAAACCGGTTACTTCCAGCAGACATTAAACGTTTATGGTAGACAAGGGGAGGCTTGTCCGCATTGTGATACTGTGCTTGAGAATATCAAACTTAATGGTCGCGCCAGTGTGTTCTGCCCCAACTGTCAGCCAATCGCTTAAATATTATGTTGAACTGTTGCTATCTGTTTCGCCTTAGCTACTACAATAACTTAGATATTAAGTCGTATCATATAGCAGCAAAATTCTCCTGACTAAGTGCCCTATTATTTTGCACTAAGATCATTATATCGTGCGCCATTTTTGTTGCTTATTGACACACATCTTGCTTTAATAGTATGAGCACTTACATAAATAGTGCATAATGTTTATATAGCTGTAATATATTTAGCCTACTTATCGTTGCGCATTGTTTATATAGGGAAATTGTCTCTGTGTGGAAATAGCAGCAGCCAATAATCATACCAATTATGCATTTTAGGACATCGTTATGACTGTTAAAGCCAAAATCCAACGTACAGTTAAGCAAAAAGCCTTTACTATAGCTGCAAGCTTAAGTTTAGTGGCTGCTACTATGCAGCCTGCCTTGGCAGCCATAGAAATTGATGAAACCGACTTTGGGCCCTCTTATGAGACAATGGTGGTTGATACGGTGGTGGGTAAACCTTTACAACTGGTAAGTGCCGTTGCCGGTACTGCCGCCTATCTGGTTAGTCTACCCTTCTCGCTTATCGGTGGGAACGCAGATCAGGCCCAGCAGAAACTCTTTGTTGAACCTTGGGACGCGATGGGACGTTGCTTAGGTTGTACTGTGGCTGAAGATAACTATTACAAATCACAAGTAACTAATGATAATGTGATCCGTATTGTCGTTGACCAACCATCTGAGATTTTGATTAATACTAACGATTATGTCGTAGTTACGCCATAGTCTTTATATTAACAGCTGGTTAAATGATACAACTGTGCTAAAGACAATGCATTTATAAATTATCCATAAAAAAGGCTAACGTCGTGTTAGCCTTTTTTATGTTTTTTCAATCAAATCATCATATTTTATTTTGAAACAGTGGTATTACTTAACTTAGCACTAATTTCACGAAGCAATTGCACCTCTTCTGAAGGTTGTTTTACCAACTCTTGCACTTCTTCTTTACGACGCATTTTGTTAACCATTCTAACCATCATAAAAATGATGAAAGCCAAAATCAGAAAATTAATAAGAACAGTAATAAAGCTACCATAGGCCAATACTGGAACGCCCGCTTGTTTGAGTGCATCATATGTCATTGCAACACCTTCAGGCGCATCACCCAACACTAGTAACATGTTTTTGAAATTGATTTCGCCACCTGCTATGAAGGCAACTATTGGCATAATAATATCTTCAACCAAGGACGTTGTGATAGTCGAAAATGCCCCACCGATAATGACACCGACCGCTAAGTCCATCACATTACCTTTTAAAGCAAATTCTTTAAACTCAGAAACCATACTCATTATTTTCTCCTCAAAATACTAATCTATAATCAAATAAGTATCTCAACAGTCGACCCCATCTGGAGCCTTAAGAAGAATAGCAAAAAACACTACTACTATCGGTTATTCTGTCTGTATTCTCTGAAAATTACAACACAAAAAAAAGCAGCATAAAGTGAACCATATTAAGTTCACTTTATACTGCTAATTTTTTAGCTATCTTGATGCCAATTATTAAATGATAACGGCATCAAATGCTTCTATGAAATATCAATCCAATAAATTACTCAGTAATTTATGACTCAATATTAAGCACCTTTTTTACCACGGCCGTGACGCTTACGCTCACTTTCAGTCAAGTAACGCTTACGCAGACGAATCGCCTTAGGTGTTACTTCAACCAATTCATCATCTTGAATGAATTCAAGCGCTTGCTCAAGTGTGAACTTGACTGCTGGAGTCAACGTCAATGCTTCATCAGTACCACTAGCACGAACGTTGGTTAACTGCTTAGCAGTCGTTGGGTTAACAGCCATATCATCGTTACGTGAGTTAAGACCAACGATCATACCTTCGTAAACTTCAAGCTGCGGCTCAGCAAATAATTTACCGCGTTTTTGCAGGTTAAACAGTGCGAAACCTAAGCAAACACCCTTCGCCATAGAAACCAAGACACCATTCGAGCGACCACCAACATCACCGATCTTTTGTGGACCGTAATGTGAGAAGCTTGACGTCATGATGCCAGTTCCTGAGGTCAATGTTAAGAACTCAGAACGGAAACCAATCAAGCCACGGGCAGGCATAGTCGCTTCGATACGCATACGACCTTTACCATCAAGCTCCATATTGGTCATCTCGCCTTTACGCAAGCCAACCTGCTCCATGATAGAACCCTGATGCTCATCTTCGATATCAAAGACAACGTTTTCATACGGCTCTTGTAATTTACCATCAACTTCTTTAACGATAACTTCTGGGCCTGAAACACCCATCTCAAAACCTTCGCGGCGCATGTTCTCAATCAGTACAGATAGATGAAGCTCACCGCGACCTGATACTTTAAATTTATCAGGAGATTCTGTATCTTCTACACGTAATGCTACGTTATGAATCAATTCACGCTCAAGACGCTCACGGATATTACGCGAGGTCACAAACTTACCATCACGACCAGCAAAAGGTGAGTTATTTACTTGGAAGTTCATTGAAACGGTAGGTTCATCAACCGTTAATGCTGGTAATGCTTCGACAGCACTAGGATCACAAATCGTATCTGAAATATTAAGCGCATCAATACCAGTAATACAAACGATGTCACCAGCCTGTGCATCTTCAACATCAATACGATCAAGACCATGATAACCCATAATTTTCAAAATACGACCATTACGGGTATTGCCATTTTTGTCGATTATAGTCACTTGAGTGTTTGTTTTAACTTTACCACGCTGAATACGACCAATACCAATAACACCAACGAAGCTGTTGTAATCAAGGCTAGATATTTGCATACGGAATGGCGCATCTGCATCAACCTGTGGAGGCTGAACAACATCAACGATAGTTTTGAAAAGTGGCGTCATATCATCAGCCAAGTCGTCAGCTTCTAGACCTGCAATACCATTCAATGCTGAAGCATAAACAACCGGGAAATCAAGCTGCTCATCAGTTGCACCTAAGTTATCAAAAAGATCAAAGATTTGATCCATGACCCAATCAGGACGTGAGCCAGGACGGTCAATTTTATTAATAACAACAATGGGCTTTAGACCTTGCTCAAATGCTTTTTGCGTTACAAAACGAGTTTGAGGCATTGGGCCATCAACTGCATCAACGACTAGTAGTACACAGTCAACCATAGACATTACACGCTCAACTTCACCACCAAAATCGGCGTGACCTGGGGTGTCAACAATGTTGATACGATATTCAGTATCATCAGTCTTATCTGTCCAGCGGATGGCTGTATTTTTAGCCAAAATGGTAATACCACGTTCTTGCTCAATATCGCCTGAATCCATTGCACGTTCAGCAATGTTTGCACGGTCGCCAAAAGTACCAGACTGATGTAATAACTTATCAACCAAAGTCGTTTTACCGTGATCAACGTGGGCAATAATTGCAATGTTACGCAGGTGTTTGATATCGTTCGCCATATAAAATGCTCGTTTCGTCTTAAAAAAAATGCAGTAGCAATAAGCGCCGCTGGATAAACTTTTATCATCAATCAGATAGATAGATATTTAGTACTTACTTTTAGAAGACCGCACAATAGGTGCTGTTAATCAAATAATTTCAATACAATCAATTATCTACACTAATAAATTCATCATACAGATAGCTATGCTAATGTACATTCTGTCAATTTACAGAATGTTTGGGCAGCTAGTATAACATTATTGCTTCATAAATTTATGTAATAACTTGCCTTTCTCAATCCATAAATAAAAAAAAGCCACCCATTAGGTGACTTTTTTTGTAACTATATATTTAACAATATAATTGGTTCAATACTACTTACTGAACAACCATGTCTTTAGTTTGTTCAACAGTCATTGTTTTATCACCAGTGATGATGGCATAAACACGACGGTTCATAGCACGACCTTCTTCAGTATCGTTTGGAGCGATTGGGTTGTTATAACCATAACCAACAGTTGAGATACGGTTTGGAGCAATACCGAATTCGTTAGTTAGCATAGATTTAACTGCAACAGCACGAGCTTCAGACAGACGTTGGTTATAAAGTGCTGAAGGACCAGTTTTAGAAGCATGACCTTCGATACGTGCTGTAGAGTTAGGATACTCACGCATCTTCTCTGCTACTTTAGCAATTTCTGGCTTGTATTGGTTTTTGATAGTTGATTTATCGTTATCAAAGAATACACGTAGTTCCATTTTTAGCTCATCAGTAATATCTACTGGTACTGGGCAACCGCGCTCATCTACAACAACATTCATTGGAGTGCCTGGGCATGCATCGATGCTATCAGGTACGCCATCGCCATCAGAATCAAGATCAGATTCAACTACTACTACTGGAGTAGTGTCGATAACTGGCTCTTGCATTGGTGGTACTGCTACTGTAGGTGCTAAATGGCCACCAAGTACAACTTCTAGACCGGCCAAAGCCATGCCTTCCCACCAGTTGTTATCAAAGTTATGAATCGCACGAGCTTCACCACGTAGGCTTAAAGCGTCGTTGATACGATACATAGCACCTAAACCAAGGTTACCAATAGTATCTTTAGATTCTGCAACTTCAGTACCAGCTGGTACTGTTTCGCCTACTGTAGTACCCTGGGCATTACCTGTCGCAACGTATTGCTCTTGGTTTTCTACTTTAATCTTCGACTGACCAGCACCGACTAATACATATGGCTTGAATGGGCTATCAGTGTAACCTGTGAACTCTTCAGTACCAATTAAGAAGTTACCAGAAAGCATGGTTTGTTCTACGTCAAAGCGGTTAACACCAGCTTTTGCAGAATCTTCAGAGGCTTCGCCGTTTGCACTTGACACACCATACTCTACTTGGAACTGAGTAGAAGGAGTTAGTTCGATACCTAGTGCAGCACCAGTGTATAAGCTGCTTTCTTTAGCTACGCCACCATTGTTATTACCACGAGTACCATCACCAATGGTATCACCATTAGCATTTTCGTATAAATCTTTACCAGTTTTAAGAATTTCGCGTTGCTCGTCATGAGCTTCGCCAGTGTAATGGTAACCTAGTAACAATGGGCTAATAGTTACGCCTGCATTAGCTGCTAAAGGTGCAGCCGCTACAGCAACCAGAGCTAGAGCAATTTTATTCAATTTCATGGACTTCCTCCAAAGGATAATTTTAGTGATGCGTTAAGCAAAACCGCTTCTCAAGATGCTCTAAAATAGACATCTTTTACGAATTTTAAGTGACAAAGCAAAACCAATTAAGGAGTAGCTTAGCGATTATCAATTCAGTTTACAACTTTTTTCGTTAACGAGCTACACATTATTACACGATAATGTCGTAACTAAAACACAATAACCAGCTTAAGTTACCTAGAACTAACACACCTTACGCTTTTTATCTTTTGTATGTCAGTTCACAATAGATAATAAACCTAACAGTATCTATTGTCTGAGCGTATTTTAGTACAGTTAGTATTTTTTCTCTATTATTAAAACCTGTCATTCACTAATTGAAACATTTTTTGACAGTAGACATATATTCTGTTTATATTATAGCACTCAACATTATTTCATACATCATAAATTCGATTATTATTTTTAGGTTCTAAAAGTCTATTGGCTCAACTGTTATAAAATCATTGCATTGAATAACATTCAAAAAAGTGAGACTGTTTTATTGAACTAAACTACTTATTATAGGTAACAAGCCTCATGGCATTGCTGCATAAAATATCATCACGCTATAAAATGCTCTCAGCATTTATTCTGTTGGTGTTTGCTTCAAATAAGCATAAACTAGTGCAAAGCAGATGGATTATTTATCTGCGTCAGATATGTATAGTGATTTTTGAGAAAAACACACCCAATACAAATACCGCAATAGATACAAGCACTGTTAATAGTAGTAGAGAGCAGGGTTTCACGCTGGTTGAACTTATCGTCACTGTATGCGTATTAGCGATTATAGTGACGATCGCCGCCCCAATTATACGAACGCAATTAGCAAGCATGGAAGCCAAACGTATTAAAAGTCAGTTAGAGACTTCTCTTGCCTTAGCCAAAGCTGAGAGTTATATCAGAAGACAGAATGTCATTGTTTGCTTGTCTGATACTGGAGGGCGCTGCCATAGAGACAGCGATAAGACACTTTTGTTATTCATAGATAAAAATGACAATAATCACTTTGATGCACAAATAGATCGATTGATCATTCGGCAGTCTTTAACCCCTAAATACAGTAAGCTAAGTTTACGAGTTGGGAGTCGACGCCACTACATCAAATTTTGGGGTGATAGCGGTAAACCACGAGGACATTTTGGCCATATAAAATACTGTCCGACCTCTACCTACAATCATACCATGTATCAAATTTCGTTCAGTCAAGGTGGTCAGGTTACTTATAAGCCTAATGAGAGCCACCCTACTGATTGTGGACAATAAAAAATTAAATGATTAAGCACTTTGATGCATAACACCTTTCATCATAATAACAGCCTACTCGAGTCCTACAAATACAGCATCTGCAATGAGTGCATGGCAAATATTCAACTCATAAACATCCTCAATTTGCGTGATTGCATTCACATTATCACGTGTCAGCCCATGACCTGCGTTAATTAAGAGTTGGTGATCACTGCGTTGAGCAGTAGCAACAGCTTGCTTGATTCGTTTAAGCTCAGCATTTTGCATGTCTATATTGGCTACCAAGATTGCCTCGGCATAAGCGCCTGTATATAACTCAACAGCATCAGCGCCGCATTCTATAGCAGCAGCAATTTGCTTTTCTTCTGGGTCAATGAATAAAGAAACATTTATGCCTGCCGCTTGTAATTTGCCAATATATTAGCGCCGCATTCTATAGCAGCAGCAATTTGCTTTTCTTCTGGGTCAATGAATAAAGAAACATTTATGCCTGCCGCTTGTAATTTGCCAATATATTCTGTCAACCACGTAATCTGCTTTGCGACATCAAGGCCACCTTCTGTTGTCAACTCTGCTCGTTTTTCAGGTACTAAGCACACCTAAAATAGTTTGACGTCACAAGCAATCGCCAGCATCTCATTCGTGGCTGCGATCTCTAAATTCATTCTAGTCGTCAACTGCCCTGCTATCTCATAAACATCTGCGTCTTGAATATGACGACGATCTTCGCGTAAATGAATAGTAATACCATCTGCTCCCGCCTTCTCGCACCAAAGAGCGGCGGCTAAAGGGCTCGGATAACTAACCACACGCGATTGACACAAAGTTGCCACGTGATCAATGTTTACAGCTAATAAAGGTTTTTGCGAAGCATTTTTGGTTGAAGGTAATAAAGAAATGATCATAAGAAATTCTTTTGATAAAGAAACCCAATTCACTTATAAACGGTGCTCAGAAGATAAAGCTTTAGACAGTCTCAATACTAATTGAACTAGTTATAGCACGTTGAGGATAGCACTATTATTTATTGGTATTGGTAGCGCTGTTGCTGCTGCCATAGTATGCGACTTTGCAACGGTTGATAGTCCAGTAAATGGTCAATGAGGTGTCGATGGATTTTCGACCAATTATTTAAAGTTTTGTCAGTGATCCCTAACTGTGCCATCTCAATAACATCAGTACCTTTGAAAAAACATTGCCCAACAGCATTCTCTAAACGCTTAGTCTGTATATCACTCTGTAAGACAAGCATTAAACCAACATCAGGTAAAAAATGATAAGAACCATCTGGCTCAATGATGTTTTCAATACTATCGTGAGTCAACATTAAGGTAAAACCCAGCTCATTGAATAAATGCTGCTCAAATTGGCGCAAACATAAACGTAGTTCGTTGGCGCTCAAAGGCTGCCTAAGCTGACGCAGACTATCCTGATAATGTAGCCACAATACTGGCATCGGATATTCAGTCGATAACAGCCGCCATAGTATTTCATTTAAATACAACGCCGCGTATTGATGTTGACCGGTGATATTTCCGTAAGGCAGTGCGTCTAAAACAGTGGCAATGCTTTCATCTTTTGCCATGCTTGTTTGAGTTGTGTGTGGCGATGCAATATTAATCTGACTAAACGTTTTTAAATCGCGTTTACCAGTGGCAAAGAGCTGCAATGGCATGAACAATGGCGCGCCTTTTTTCCCAATACCATGTATCACGCCATGTTGCTGAGAAAACAGATAGTATAAGGCGCGCTTTTCTTGATAAGGGCGCTGATGCAATAAATAACCGACTAACGCTTCATTGCGCATTTCTTATTACCTCAGCATCGAGCATATAGAAAAGTGATTAAAGCGCTATTCTTTAATCAATATCCTAAGCTGGTTAGTGCACGTTCATCATCAGACCAACCACGCTTGACTTTCACCCATAGCGTTAGCATGATTTTTTTATCAAAAAGTTGTTCCATATCTTTACGAGCATCCATACCCACTTGTTTGATGCGCTGACCCTTATCACCAATCACAATGGCTTTTTGACCACTACGTTCGACATAAATAGTCGCATCGATGAAAGTACAGGCTTTACGTGGACGACCAGTTTTTGGGTCAGTGTGCGCAGGCTCATCTTTAAACGCATCAATCTGTACGGTTAAGTCATATGGCACTTCGTCACCGGCGCTACGCATGATTTTTTCGCGGATAATCTCACTGGCCAAAAATCTTTCTGAGCGGTCAGTAATTTGCTCGGTATCATAGATAGGGGCAGCAATAGGCAGGTGTGAAGCAATCACTTCTTGTAGACGATCTAGGTTTTGGTTTTTTAAGGCCGATACTGGTACGATATCAGCAAAATCAAAACTGTCATTAAACGTCTCAATCAGCGGCAACACGCTGCCTTTATCCTTTAAGGTATCAGATTTATTAATGACCAATACCACATTTAAATTGGTGTCACCAAGCTTTTGCAGCACTAGCAAATCATCATCACGCCATTGATCTGAATCAACAACAAATAACACCAAATCAACATCTACCAAGGCAGATACCGCAGCTTTATTCATACGTTCGTTAATAGCACGTACTTCATTGCGATGAATACCTGGCGTGTCAACAAATACCGCCTGCATCTCATGATTTGACAAAATACCGTGGATACGGTGACGAGTCGTTTGCGGCTTACGTGACGTAATAGAAAGCTTTTGACCCAATAAGTGATTCATCAAAGTCGATTTGCCAACGTTTGGACGTCCAACGATCGCGACATAACCCGCTTTAAAATCATCAGCAATATCTGCATGACCGCTAGGGGCAAAGAACTCTTCAATTGCCATATCGTTGTCTACGCTAATATCTTCTGATTGATCGATACCCTCATTAGTAGTATCTTGGTTTTGATTCAACTCTGTGTTTTCGGTCATATCTTTGGCATTATCTTCATTATTGGATGGCAAATCAGTACGATTGCTCATAGGTTAATCCTATAGAATTTATACTCAGTCAAATGGTGCTTAATCATGTATTGACTGTATCAACACTAAAAAAGCAGAACCATCATCGACTGGGAAATATTTGGGGTTTTGAAATGTGTGACGTTTACGCTAACTCAAATAAACGATTTTTAAAACATCACTCAACATATACTATCAATGGAATTTGTACTTGTGGCACATGGGTTAATACTAGTTAGGAGCGCTTTTTGGCTGAGCTTGGCAGTTTGTGCAATTGGTTAATCATTAGTTCTGCTGCTTTTTGTTCAGCGATACGGCGGCTCTCACCAGATTCAGTAATATCAGCACAGTTATTGATGTTAACATGGCAACGTACAACAAAAATTTGATGCGGCGCATTACCACGGGTTTCCATCAGCTCATAATGTGGCAGATCAAACTGTTTGGATTGTAGCCACTCTTGCAACCGACTCTTGGCATCTTTTAAGGCTTTTTGGTCATTCACGTTATCGATCAAATCACCATACCATGAGAGCACACAGTCGCGAGTAATATCCAAATCTTGGCTGTCTAAATAAATAGCACCAATCAAAGACTCCACAGCATCAGCCAATATAGAAGCGCGATTGCGACCACCACCTTTACGCTCACCTATTCCCAATATGAGATGATTGGAGAGCTCTAAGTTTTGCGCAATAATAACCAATGACTCTTGACGTACCAAGGTGGCACGCATACGAGTTAAGCGCCCCTCATTTTGGCTAGGATAGCGATGATATAAAGCCTCACCCACAATCATCCCTAATAGAGCGTCTCCTAAAAACTCTAAACGCTCATAATTTTTTTTGCTATCAAATGAGCGGTGTGTCAACGCAAGTTTTGGGAGACTCAAATCTTTGAACACATAGCCTAGCTTGCGTGTTAATACGGCTAACCGCTGAATAAATTCTGAGCTAACAATCAGCGTGTCGACAGACGTGCTATTTTGTTGAGGAGTAGGAAGCGCTTGGGAATGCTGCGAAATTGGTTTCATGCGTGGCTTGTGGTTATCCCTTCTGTTTTACTGATTTGGTTAGTAATAGTATTGATTGATGAACGTTATAAAGACATTCAGATGTTAAAAATTTAAGAATGGTCTAATATTCTCTTTGGTTACTCTGCTGTTGCCATATCGATATCACCTTCGAAGCGATTGACGATATCAACATTACCAAAGAAGTTTTTGGTGACTTCATATTGTTTACGGATAGCCAATTGTCCCGTCTTTTTATCAGTAAAAGTAAATACGTCTTCTGCCTGAGTATCATAGTCAGCATTGATAGATAACTGTCTATTAACACGTTCGACAAACTGCTTGGCCGTCTCATTATTATTATTTGCCTCTTTGAGCTGTGCGCTTAAAGTCTTGGTCAATTGATAATCACCAATCTGAGCAGGTACGATGGCAACCATCAGTTTGGCAGCAACGCCTAAAACGAGAATAATTAAAACGATACTTGTTACACTAGCACCACGCTGCGTGGCGATTCCAGATAATTGCTGCACTATGATATCCCTCTACTGGTAAACAACTATTTTTAGGAGCTACCAGAATATTAGGTAGCCGTTTATTAGATAGCAACAATATTAGCATAAAACTATTATCGATAAATCAACCAATAGAGTGTCACATAATCTTAATTACATAGTCTTAATTAATAGTACCATTACGTTCAAAGGTTGGTAAATTAAGTCCAGGTGGCTTATGCATCCAGATATAAACGGCCTTACCCGCTAAATTTTCATCAGGAACGAATCCCCAAAACCGGCCATCAGCACTGCGATCACGGTTGTCACCCATCACAAAATACTGACCCTCTGGAACGCTAATACGCCATTTGGTACCTGCTGAACTAACCACCTCTGGTGATTGCTGCTGCAAAAATGGTGCATATTGAGAGCTATTCATACCATTTAAGTAACGAACAAGATGCTTGTTTTCACCTTGTGTTTCCTGAAAGTATTTTGCCTCACCCTCTTCTTGCTGACCCATCGCTGCCGCACTTTCTTCTGTGAGCACTTGTCCTGGGCCAATTTGTCCTGGTAGATAAAGCTGTGAGATCAACTCAGGGTTTGCCGCAAACTCAACAGGCTTAGTATCAACTGGAACATCATTGATAGAAAGTACCCCTTGATCATAACTAACGGTATCGCCAGGCAAACCAATAACACGCTTGATATAATAAATACTTGGGTTTTCAGGATAGCGAAATACAGCCACATCACCATGTTCAGGCTCGCCCGTATCCAGCACTTTATTATACGTTAGCGGCAGTCGTACCCCATAGGCATACTTATTAACCGCAATAAAATCGCCCGTATATAATGTCGGCACCATAGAAGATGAAGGGATATTAAAAGGCTCAATTAAAAATGAGCGTACTATTAATACTACTGCCAATACAGGGAAAAAATCGTAAGCCCAGCGTACTAGCAAACTTTCTTGACCACGCCCGCGAGTTTTACGCTGCTTGAGTGCCAGCTTATCTAATAGCCAAATAATACCCAAACCAATGGTTAATGGTACTAAAATTAAATTAAAATCAAAATCCATACTCAATTGCCTATTAACGAGCGACTTATCTGGCTATCTATACTCTATCAACTGCGCTACTAATTACACTAACAAAACTATCGATGACCAGTCATTTAATAATGACTTACTCAACCTGCAATACCGCTAAGAAAGCTTCTTGTGGAATTTCCACATTACCGACTTGCTTCATACGTTTTTTGCCCGCTTTTTGCTTAGACAATAACTTTTTCTTACGCGACACATCACCGCCATAGCACTTAGCCAAGACATCTTTACGCATGGCTTTCACCGTACTACGACCAATAATTTGACTACCAATCGCCGCCTGAATCGCTACATCAAACATCTGACGCGGAATCAACTCTTTCATCTTAGTAACCAACGCATTACCACGGTAGCGTGATTGGGTTTCATGAACAATCATGGCGAGTGCATCAACTTTATCGCCATTAATTAGCACGTCTACTTTAACCAATTTATCGACTTGGTAACGCTCAAAATTGTAATCAAGCGAAGCAAAGCCACGAGAGACAGATTTTAGACGGTCAAAGAAATCCATGACAACCTCGCCCATTGGAATATCAAATATCAGCTGTACTTGACGACCCATAAAACGCATATCAACCTGTACACCGCGGCGCTCAATACACAGCGTCATCACATTACCAAGATAATCTTGCGGTACTAAAATCTGACAACGGGCAATTGGCTCACGGAACTCTTCAATGTTATTCGGCTCAGGCAATCTTGATGGATTATCGACATAGATGATGCTGCCATCTTTTTTTACAATCTCATAGATAACTGACGGCGCAGTGGTAATCAAATCCAAGTCATACTCGCGCTCTAAACGCTCTTGGATAATCTCCATGTGCAGCATACCAAGGAAGCCACAGCGGAAACCAAAGCCCAACGCATCAGAAGTATCTGGCTCAAAAAATAGCGAAGCATCGTTAATTTGCAGCTTTTGCAGCGCTTCACGAAATTTTTCAAAATCTGTAGATTCAACAGGAAACATACCCGCATAAACTTGTGGCGTAATCTGTTTAAATCCAGGGATACGCTCAACATCGGGCGTTTTAGCATGAGTAATCGTATCACCCACTGGCGCGCCAGCGATATCTTTGATGCCAGCAATAATAAAACCGACTTCACCCGCTTCCAAGATACCCGTATCTACAGGCTTAGGCGTAAAGACACCAATCGAACCAACTAAATGCGCTTCTTTGGTTGATTTTATATAAAGTTTATCACCTTTTCGGATAGTGCCTTCACGTACCCGAACTAAAGACACAACGCCCAGATAATTATCAAACCAAGAGTCAATAATCAATGCTTGTAGGGGTGCCTCACGATCACCAGTCGGTGCAGGGATAAACTCAACCAATGCCTCAAGTAGTTTATCGACGCCCAAACCCGACTTAGCAGAGACTCGTGGTGCATCAACAGCGTCAATCCCAATGATGTCTTCAATCTCTTGAATGACGCGTTCTGGCTCGACTTGTGGCAAATCAATCTTATTTAAGACCGCCATGACTTCTAGGCCTTGATCAACGGCAGTATAGCAGTTGGCAACGGACTGAGCTTCCACTCCTTGCGCCGCATCAACGACCAATAGTGCCCCTTCACAAGCTGCTAATGAACGCGACACTTCATAAGAGAAATCGACGTGTCCTGGGGTATCAATAAAGTTGAGCTGATAGCGCTCACCATTAGGATGATCGTAGAATAAGGTTACCGACTGCGCTTTAATGGTGATACCGCGCTCACGCTCAATATCCATGGAGTCAAGTACTTGCGCCTGCATCTCGCGATCTTGCAAGGCACCGCACATTTGAATAAAACGATCAGCAAGTGTCGACTTGCCATGATCAATGTGGGCAATGATTGAAAAGTTACGAATATTTGCTAATGCAGTCACAAAGCGCCTACTAAATTAAGGGTGATAGAATAATAAAATTAAGAAATAAATGCTGTCAGGCGCAATCGCTAAAATAGCTGTCCATCGCTAAGGGGAAAATAAGAAGAGAAAACAATTAGAATAAGCCTATTCGCCAATACTGTCATCTCTAATCAACCGCTCAGGACGCTAACTCTTACGCGCAGGCATGAAAGAGTATTCTAGCAGTTTTCTACTATAAAGTAAGGCGATTTTATTAGCAGAGGGATGATTTACAAATGAAGTTACGAGCGGATAACTGTACAGATAGAAAGCGAGCTGCTTATTAGCACCTTATTCACTTCGACAGGACTCATACTAATTTAATATTAAAAGTTAATAATCTACTGAGGGGTATTGGTTTTGGATAGATCGTTCTCTATGCACTCACGTCCGGCGTGATGCAAATATTTATATATCCATGGCGACTTACCGTAAAAAGCACCATTTAACTGAGTTTGCTCTATCAAATATTCACGAAATCTAAGATAAAACTCATTGTCTGGGTGGTTAGGTTGTTGCCAAAACTCATTCAGTGGTTTTTGATCTATCAGTTTAGGCGTATCATAAATCGCGCGGCCCATAATCTTGGTGGGTTTTTTATGATAGACCGATTGCAAACCCGTCGTGCTATTGATAGTTACCATCCCAATGCTATATTTCATCAAGGTTGGCAGGTGCATATCACAACCATAAAACACACGATCAGCCACTTGATAGCGTCTGGCCAAGCTAGATACTAGCTCGCGATAATCTCGATGACCACGATCTAATGGATGATGTTTAAAGACCAGTAATTGCTTCTTATCAGCATACTCTGCAAAGCTTGTAATAGACTCATCAATAAATTGCACCACATCGCGATAGTCACTATGATGCGTAATCTGCGAGTCATTATGCACTTGCAAGCTAATCAAAAAATAATTATTGCTTTGTTGTTTTGTCAGCTTATTTTGCAATCGCTTATCAGGTAAATACCCACGCAGTTTACGCCATGGTGCTTTAAGCCAAGCTATCGCCTCTTGCCATGCTGTCATACCACGATAATGCGAATAGTGCGGATAGCGGCTTTTGTAAATCCAAGCGATAACATAATAGACAATAGCAGCGATACTCAAACGATAAAAACGATTGTGGGTATACAGTGGTTTATCATTGGCTTTTTTGAGCGCTTTGATATCTGCCGTATTTAAGCGCGAATAGCCATTAATGCCATATTCTTGCAATGTAATGTAATCGGGACGCAAGTAGCCTTCTTCAAATACAAAAAAAGAGATACCCAACTGCTCACTGACACAGGCAGCTTGGGTGTGATGCGGACGACAATCCCCAAAACAGACAATCGCATCAATGCCATTTTCTTTAATGAAAGCCTGCAACCAAGAAGAGAACTGCGCTAACGTATCGGTATATTCATACGTATTATCATGACGATAAAAGAATGCATCACCTGCATTAAAGTTAATTTTGCTGACCTTAATATCTTGAGTTTGCAGAAATGTCGAAAAACGATTGAAGAATCCGCCCATCTTTCCTTGTAACAGCAAGACGTGTCGATGAGTAAGCAAGTGAGACATCGAAGCTGCCATAGTATTGAATTACCATTAATGAGAAGATGAAGGATAAAAGCGAGAGTATTTATTAAACAATTTGAATGTTAAGCCGTGTGAATACACATCAATCATCACTGATTATACCGAAAAAGCCCATACTTGTCGCAGTGGATTTACGGCACAATTTTAGAGCAAACTAACGAGATAGTTGACGCAGGCGCTGCTGCCATTGATGACGCTGCTGCATAAAACGAGTAGTCGCTTGGCGTTTAAACTTTGCAGGTAGAGCTAATAAAATTGAAGTCGCATGGTTAACTGAGCTATTTACATGGTTAGATATTTTGGCTTGAGATTCTACATTATGAATATCTTTAAGCAAAGAGGAGCTTTTAGGAGGGTATAAATAGTCAATCACCTGCTCTACTTGTGCAAGCCCATAGCCATTAGGCAAACGATATAAGGGATAGCGAATAAGCGCACAATATAATAATTGCTCAAGCGTTAATGCAGTCTCTCGTTTTCGTCTCTCTAAATAGTCAGCTTTCGGCGATAATTGGGCATCAATATCTATCGTTAATCCCCAACCAGCATAAAATGGTAGGCCGTAGCAAGTAACGTCTAAACCACGCAGCAACGCCTCAAAGCCAGTCAATGAACTAATCGTATGTACTTCGTCGACACACTCTAAACAATCAGGCATCGCAGTATCATAGGCGACGGCACTAACCTGCCGTAAAAACTCCGCGCTAACCTTACCTGCCCTTAGTCCTGCTTCAACGTCGGGATGCGGCTTATAAATAAGATAAGCCTCAGGATTGTTTTGGCATACACGCTCAATCAAGCCGCTGTTGGTTTTGATCGTTGAACCGCAGTACTGCACCGATAAATCATCTTCGACTTGACCGATAATAAGAATACGAGACTTTCCAGATGTTTTTGCAGCATGCATCCACGAAGTACGTTGGTTATTAGCACTGTCGACCTCAGCCCCAACATTGTATTTACTCACCCGCTGATTCAGCAGTTTATCTTGCAGTTTTTTTACACGGATACTTTGCTGTGGCTGCAATGCCTGACAATGACGTAGCTGTGTCTCTAAGTCTGAAGGCTGGGTCGCATCATAATAAATACCTTGCTTGTCTATGACGACCGACAACGGTGCTAACAACGTCGCGCCCAAACCATTTGAACGGATAAACCCATCTTCCATACAGTATATAGACGGTATGGATAAATGCGGCTGTTTCTCAAGCTTACGCTGTAATTTATTTTGTACTTGTTGCCGTTTAGCCAAACCCCACACTAATAGAGGCTGCTGATAATCAACACGAAAATGATCAGGATGCAGTAAATTCTTAAGACGTGGCTTGGGTTTAATAAATAATGTCGTACGCGGTAGATTCGTAAAGGCTTTTACAAATGGTAATTTCCAGCGACTAAATTCATATACCGTTAAATCACCTTCAAGACGCGCTTGCCAATATCGATTAGTCACTAGCCACTCTATCGCTGTATCAATATCACAGGCTTGTTTGGTGGCTGGATCTACATAGCGACTATAATCAATATAAGCGCTATAAAATAACGTTTCTAACGTCGCAGATGTTTTTTTAGCAAATGATGTAGGAAATAATGCAGGATTTGAATTTCCTCTAGACTCTAGCAGTTTGCTGGCAAGTTTTTGACGACGTTTCTCAACCGCTTTAAGCAGGTTTTTGGGTGCACCGCTGTCATCAGTCAGGCCCCAGCCACTATACCAGTTGACCCCGAAGCAATGTACTGCTTTACCTAACATCAACGCTTCAAAGCCCATATGTGAGCTGACCGTATAAACATGGTCAACTTGCTCTAATAGCTGGATAGGATTGAGTGCTTGAGTTAATAGCCGAACATGCTTAGGTAGTTTTAAACGGGTCAGGTATCCCGATTTTGATGCAGGATGTGCCTTTATCCAAATATGAGCATGAGGATGATTACGACAAGCAGATTTTAACAGCTTCTTAAACTGACGTTTATTCGCGCCAGCACCCTTGATAGAGGCATCACCAACCACTTGGTCAATCAATAAAACATGCGATTTCAAGGAATCTGTTGTTGTATTAACGCCGTCTTCACTTATCAATTTATCCAATGATGGACAATCGATCACTGCGTTATATTTACTGAGCTGTTCATTACAAATACGTGCCATCAATTGCCGCGCACGCGCGTCATCTATTTCGTAATAATTAGGCGTGGTAGCGTTTTTGGTACGCTCAATAATCAGCTGCTCAAGGCGTGAGTTATGCGTCATATCAAAGTAAATACCAAGGTCATCGACAACCACACTCAAGCCATGACGACTACTAATACCAGAATCTAATGAGCGCAAAAAACCATCTTCGATACTCAACGTCGTTAGGTTTTGCCGAGTAGCCACTTTGTTGGCCCGTTGATAACTTTTTTTACGACCCCAGCCGATAAAGGCATCGGGTTGCTGAAAAGAGAGAGAGGAATTGGACAAATGAGTGATCTGATTTTTTACAACGTTCGGTAGTGGCAGTGCAGACAGTAAGGGTGTTTTACGAGCATTGATACTTTGTTGTAGACCTGACCACAGATACCAACGCTGAATATCTGCTTGCAATACTTGAGACAACAGTACATTGTTTTGACGCATACCCTTACCAATGACCGCCAAATGCGTTGGTAATTGGTATTGGGATAATGGCAAAAGCAGCGCATTATCAGAGTGAGAAGTCACTGCCGCCTTGACATCATCTGCTGCGCTTTTTGCCATTTCTACACCCTTATCTATTATACTTTTGCATCAATTTATGCAGATGACTTGTTCTCTTGTTATACAACTTTTCAGTAAAGGTTATAAATCGAGAACCACTTTAGCAGCAATTGCCAACTGATAAACAATTTGCGATAAGCCGCGAGCGATTTCTACGCGCTTGGTTTTGACTTTTGGTAATACCATAATTTCATCACCTTGCTGGATACGATAAGCAGTATTGACCACTTCACTAGCCCCATTTTGATGAATAACCAAAATTTCTTTAACGTCAGCGTTGTCAGAGAAACCGCCTGAATTGGCAACATAATCACCAACGGTATAATCTGGGTTAAAGGTCAACGCGCCTTGTGCTCGTACTTGACCATTAACGGTAATGACTGAAGTTTGCGCAGGTATCTCAATAATATCACCCTGCTGTAAGATAATATCCTGCCACGAATTCGGTACGACAACAATTTGACCAGTCGTCTTAACATTACGCGCTTTGGCGACAAACTGCTTGACCAAAGCTGCATCATCTTGACGCAGTGCTGCTTCCTCACGAGTGGTCGACTGCGTAGCAAGCGTCAGCTCTTCTAGGCGATCGAGCGACTCATTAATCATGCGTTTTTGTTGCTCAGCAACAGACTCACGATAAATGGTCAAATGAGTAAGTTTAGCGAGTGGGCTTGGCTGTAGTTGCGGCACGATGTCCTTTAAACGAGCGCCATATGGTACAACCATGGCACCATTACCCGTATGCGCACCTTTTACTTGCACCGCGATTGTGCCCGCATAGCGATCGGAGGTAACTACCATCTGATCACCATTATAAACAGGCACGTTTTGGGCTTCTGCCAACGAGTAATATTCCGCCGTCTGTGCACGTCCTGCACTGCGAGTGATACTAACGTTGGTGGCATTCGCTGCTGGATTGGCCACTTGCAATACATCACCAATGGTCAGATCGTTCACATCAAATTCAAAGGTATATTCGTTTTGGACTTGACCGCCTACTTCAAAGGTTTTTTTCTGCGGCGCGACCGTAATCACATCGCCATCACGAAATGAGAATGCTTGTAATTTACCTGCTAGTAAAAAATCATACAGATTGACTTGCTGTAGCATTTGACCATTACGCTTAATTTGAATATCAATATAACTACCACGAGTCGGATCAACACCGCCCGCTCTATCCAGATAAGACAATACCGAGTCTGCTGCTAAACCGCCGTAATAGCCTGGTTGCTTGACGAAACCTGTTACAAATACTTTCACTGGCTGTGCTTGCTCTAATGAGGCATAAACGCCAACATTCGAGCGATAAATACGACTGACAGCGCTTTTTACCACATTTTGCAGACTGCCATTTTGTACACCTGAGACACGTACTGGACCGATATTTGGCAAGAAAATGTTGCCTTGTGGGTCGACGGTCATGGTAGCAGCATATTGATAAGCGCCCCACATCCGTACTTGGACGTTATCACCAGGGTTGATCACGTAACTGTCATTAAAGGTAGAGCCAGAGGTGGTCGAAAATGCTCCACGGAATAGCTGCTCGCCAAACATCATGTCTTGCGTGTTGATGTCTTGATAAGGGCGCGTGGTATTGATGACCGACTGACTTGGCAAACTTGAGGCATTAACCGCTTCTTGCGGGGTCGCCTGTCCTGATACACCACCTGCAAATGCCTGCGTTGAGACATTGATGTTATTGCGGTTTTGGTCTTGACTCATGCTATTGTTGCTGGTGCCAAAGCTAGATCCTGATATTTGATCAGCATAACTGCCTGCTGCTAGCGCGGGCACACTACTGGCTGCCATAGCCAAACTTAACACTTTTATCACTGTCACAATAGGACGTGGTTTCATATTCATGAGTGGTATTCCTTTGCTGATCTATCGATCATTACTGATATCTGGTGTGTTAAAACTAGCTACGATGATCACGGACAACCGCCATCACTAGGCGCACAAATCCATAAAGCATCAAAAGTAAAGCCAACGATGTCCAAATAATATAAGCACGGCGTGGATAAGTTGCTTCTTCAGCCTCATAAGGTGTTGAAATAACAATCAAATTTTTCATCTTTTTAAAGGCTTCTAAACGTGCCTTCTCAAGTGAAGATAACGACAATTTATAGAGCTCAGTAGCGAAATCAACATCTGCCTTGATAGTCTCAAACTGTACCGCTTGACGGTTCAACTTGGTGGTATTCGGTGATGTCAGCTTGGTTTGCTCTTGATTGATTTGCTCCTCAACCGCTTTAATCTGACTTCTTAATGACACCACTTGCGGTGCATCTGGATTGAGATAGCTGAGTAATTGACGCTCTTCGGTACGTAATGAGCTTAATTGCGCTTGCAAGCTACCAATCAGCTGATTCACAATTTGAGCATTGGATTGTGGATCATAGATCTCATTTTCGTTTTGATACTTTAATAGCTGCTCTTTGGCATCATTTAGGCGATCTTGTGATTCATCTAATTGGGTCTCAGCAAATACCAGCTGATCACGAGCCACCTCTTGTGAAATACGGTTAACGAACTGCTCAGATTCATTCAGGATCGTTTTATTCAGCTCAAAAGCATATTTTGGATCAAAGGCTTCTGTCGATACTGACAGCACAGAGCTTTGTTCATCAAGATTGATGTGCACGCGTCTTTTAAAGTACTCAAGTAACTCTTCTTGGGTGGCATCAGGCTCAATCTCATTGAGTGGATCTGAGCCATCGACATGATAAGCTTCGCGGAACTTGAACTTATTATCAAGGCGCTTCACCATATCATTAGATAGAATATACTCGGTCAGATAAGTCGCATCTTCTTTACTGGTACTATTTACACCCAACAAGGCAGACAGTCCAACGCCAGAGGGCACACTGGTATCACTGACTTGTTTGACTACCACATCAGCCGTCGAGACAAACCGCGGATGAGCAATGGTCATGACATAAAAGATCACCAACGCCCAAGGAAGGACCACCAAGCCAATAAACAGCGAGAAGTCAATTATCTTATTTTTTCGCTTTATGGACATGCTCTTCATATACCTCAATCGCTTCTGTTGTGTCTTCAAAGACGTGTGCTGTTTGATCCATTAGCACAATACCAATATCGCAATTACGCTTAATATCACCGATGTTATGTGATACGATTAAAAATCCTGCTTGTTCACGGCGCGCGGCCAAAATCTCTTCACTACGCTTACGAAAAGCAGCATCACCAACAGCGCCTGCTTCATCGAGCATATAATAATCAAAATCGAAGGCCAAGCTTAAGCCAAACGTTAAGCGCGACTTCATCCCTGATGAATAGCTTTTTACCGGCATATCGAAATAATTACCGATATCTGCAAACTCTTCAACAAAACGAATTTTTTCGTCAATATAAGGACCGCTTGAATAGAGACGGCAAACAAAACGAACGTTTTGACGACCAGTCAAACTACCTTGGAAACCGCCGCCTACCCCTACTGGCCAAGAAATCGTCGAGTCGGTGATAATCTCTCCGTGATCGGGCTTATCTAGTCCGCAAATAATACGCAGCAAAGTTGATTTTCCTGCCCCATTACGACCGAGTAAACCCACACTTTTTTTATCACCAATGGTCAGATTTAGGTCTTTAAATAGATAATGCCGACCCTGTTTGGTCATAAATGACTTAGAAACATTTTTAATCTCAATCATCTGTTTGCCCTAAGTTAAAACTGGTATCACAATTTATGATTTATTTAGAACGTATTAAGTCTCTTTCTACCGCTTTATACATAAGCAGACCCAAGAAATTTACTGCAACTGTCCACTTTAAAAAATATGCTATATCAATATGATAAGCTGGATAATTAGGTGCTAAAGCGTGTCGTATCAACTCAATATTATGGATAAAAGGATTATAGAGTAAATAACTGAAGTATGGCTCTGGGACAATATGGATGGGATAAATAATGCCTGAAGCAAAATACAATATAGTAAAGATAATCGTAATTACTTTGGTAATTTCACCACCATAATAACCAATAATCATCATAATTAAAGCAACACCAAAGCTGAACATAAACAGCGTTATCCAGCAGAATAATACAATATGTAGATGTTCTAAACTGGCATAATCATTAAAGAAAGCCAAACCAATCAACAATATAACAAAAGTTATAAAATAAATAATTAGCTCTAAAGCTGATCTGGCAATAATGACATCAATGTGCCGTATTGAACGGTACATCAAAAGTCCTTGATTGGCCTCAACAGCCCCTAACGCTCTAGTTGCAATAGTCTGAAACATACGAAACGGCACCATTCCAGCAACCAAAAACAATGGAAAACTCATTCCTGGTAATGCACGTTCAATAATCACGCCAAAAATCACTAGAAATATCATCATTTGAAAAATGATTTCTAATGGCGCCCAAAGATAGCCCAAGCGATAACCACCAAAGCGCGTTTGCAACTCACGCATCAGCAATGCGTGAAAGGCTGCACCCATGACTTTCAGACCACTGCGGTGCTTAATAGGACGATAAGGAGGTAGTTGTACAGACATGGCGTTACAGGACTTTACCGAAAACAGCCCCTATGATAAGTAAGCGGGACATAAGTTACAACAATTAATCTGTACCTAAACAGATAAACCTATGGTTTAGCAAGAAATCAGTAGGTAATTATAATACCTTACTGTCTGCATTGAACCACATCACTTATTCTTCAGCCACTTATTTCAGGCAAAAAAAAACCAATCTCAAAGGATTGGCTTTCTAGATATAAATGGTGGCGATGAAGAGACTTGAACTCTTGACCTCACGATTATGAGTCATGCGCTCTAACCAGCTGAGCTACATCGCCATTTAAGGCTCGGTATTATGCCGATATGAGTGACTTGCGTCAACCCCTAATTGGCTTTTTTTGCAAAAAAACTGAATTAAATTCAAATTAACTGCAAATATTACAACACCAAACTTGTACTGCTATACATTTAGAGAAATGTATTTTTAAAAACAACTAAAAAAATTGGTAAACCGATAAGCCGGGTTCTGTCGTGGACAATCATTCCTCTAGGCGTACAATCGCTCGTACGCTCAAGCAACCTACCCGCATCGAACGCGGGCCGCGCCATGCCGATGCCTATTTGGTCTTGCTACGCGTGGAGTTTACCATGCCGTGAACTGTTGCCAGCCACGCGGTGCGCTCTTACCGCACCCTTTCACCCTTACCGATGACATGAGTATCTTGCGATAATCATATAAGCCAAAGGCGGTCTACTCTCTGCTGCACTGGTCGTCAAGTTACCCTGCCCAGCCGTTAGCTGGCACGCTGCCCTATGTAGCCCGGACTTTCCTCCCCTGCTCAGTCTGTTGCCAGTGTGCAGCGGCGATTGCCTAGTCTACCAAGCGCGCTAGTATAGCAAAATAGTATCGACATAGGGAACGAAATTTTGACTTATTTTAGCTTATCGATAAAAGTATTGGGCAAACTCATTGCGACTTGATGCAAATCATCTTGCACAGATAAGGATAACCAATGCGCTGTTGGATAATGCTCAGCTAAATAGTTTTGCAAAAATTCTATCGTACTAGCGGCTATCTCCGTATCCGTCTGAGCAGCATTATCATGAATATGGTTATAAATCACACTATGAACTTCTAAACCGCGAAGTTTTATTGCCTGCAAACTAAGCAAAGTATGGTTAATACTGCCCAAGCGACCAGAAGTCACAAGGATAACTGGATACCCTTTATCAGCAATATAATCTAAGGTTAATAATTGCTCAGTGATCGGCACCATCAAGCCGCCCGCCCCCTCTAATAACACTACCTCATAATCCGCCTGTAACGCTTTGGTCGCGTCAGTAATTAAATTGGGATTTAAGATATCTTTTGCAAGCGCGGCAGATAAATGCGGTGACGCTGGTTTTTCATAGCGGTAAGGACAAGTGGTAAAATCAAGGTCGCAAGGTTGCAACGGAAGGTTCATCAGCTGACGATGGATAATAATATCGTCGGCAATGTTCATATCGCCGTTATCAGGATTGATTGCCACGCCCGTCTGCACCAGCTTTTGGGTGATGACCTTGATGCCTTTTTGCATTAGGGCTTTAGCAATCATTCCAGTGGCATATGTTTTGCCAATATCAGTATCGATGCCTGAAACAAATAAAACACTCATGATTTAACTTTTCCTTATCTTTAAACTTGCACTTGACTGGATAAATAAGCGCGCACCACTTTTAATAGCGCTTGGCATAAAGTCTCAAGCTCGTCATCAGTGATGATATAAGGCGGCATGATGTAGACCAACTTACCAAAAGGTCTAACCCAAATGCCATTATCAATGAGCAACGTTTGAAAAGTAGGCATATCAACGGCATTATCCAGCTCAATAACGGCTACCGCACCCAAACAGCGTACCTCAGTGACACCTTCTAACATTGCCGCTGGCGCAAGCTGCTCTTCCATTACAGATTGCATATTTGCCGTGCGTGTTTCGATATCATAAGACAAAATCAAATCAATCGACGCACAAGCGACGGCACATGCCAGTGGATTACCCATAAATGTAGGGCCATGCATGAGGGCTGGATAAGCACTTTGGCTAATGGTATCGGCAATATGACGCGTACATAGGGTTGCGGCAAAGGTCATATAGCCGCCCGTCAATGCTTTGCCAATTGTCATGATATCAGGGCTGATCTTGGCATGCTCACAAGCAAATAACTTACCACTACGCCCAAAACCAGTGGCGATTTCATCCGCAATCAGCAGCACCTCATGCTCATCACACAGCTGTCGTAATAGTTGCAAATACTGAGGACTATAAAAGCGCATGCCGCCCGCGCCTTGGATAATTGGCTCGATAATGAAACCCGCAAGCTGATCGCTATTTTTAACAAAAAATTCAGTTAATGCCTCACACTCACTTTGGGTTAAATCACGCTCAAAGCCTGTCGGCGGTGCAGCAACGAAATGCTGCATCGGTAATTGTTTGCCATATAAGCTGTGCATACCATTGATAGGATCACAAACACTCATCGCATGCCACGTATCACCATAATAACCAGAATGGCTCGAGGCAAATTGGCACTTTTGCGGATATTGGGCAGCAATTTGATACTGCAATGCCATCTTGAGAGCGACTTCTACCGCGATACTGCCACTATCAGCATAAAATATCGCATCGAGTCCAGCAGGCACAATGTCGAGCAGTCTTTTACCCAAATCTATCGCGGGCTGATGGGTCAAACCACCAAACATAACATGCGCCATTTTACCCAATTGATTGGTAAGCGCATTATTTAACTCTGGATGATTGTAGCCATGAACGCTCGCCCACCATGACGACATGCCATCAATAAGGCGCGTGCCATCTTCGGTAATGATATAAATACCTTCAGCACGATCAATTACGATATTAGGATAAAGGGGTGGCAGGCTGGCATACGGATGCCAAAGATGTTGCTGATCAAAGTCGCTTGTTATATGGTTTGAATTTATCGTCATTACATTGTCCCTAAAGCGCTTTGAACCCCAATATTATCAATAGTGCGAGCCACTTATTGACCCGTAATGCGTTTGTATTTGGACAACAAATCGCTTTCGGTTTCGACGTGGTTAGGGTCATGAGGAATACAATCAACCGGACAAATAACCACGCATTGTGGCTCATCAAAATGACCGACGCATTCCGTGCATAAATCAGGGTCGATGACATAGATATCATCACCTTCTGAGATGGCTTCGTTTGGGCAAGCAGGCTCGCACACATCACAGTTGATGCATTCATCAGTAATTAATAACGCCATAAACTGTTCCTTATATTTTACTGATAGCAATCGAAACTGAGCACTTTGCCTATTTCGATGCGTAGTTGAATGTTCAATACACCTTGATTGTCAGCAGGTATTTGGCTATTTAAGATTGAGTTTTTCAGCAAACGCTTGTGAGACACATGGCGGGACAAATTTAGTCACATCACCGCCGAGCTTGGCGATTTCTCGAATCATGGTTGATGAGATAAAGGAATAATTTTGCGACGGCGTCAAAAACACCGCTTCAAAATTTTCATCAAGCTCACGGTTCATATTAGCGAGTTGAAATTCATACTCAAAATCTGACATAGCGCGCAGACCTCGTAAGACAGCAGTAGCATTTTTTTCACGCATAAAATCAACGAGTAGACCTTCAAAACCCACAACGGATACTTGCGGCAAGTCAGCAAATACCGTCTCAACTAAGGCGACGCGCTCCTCAAAGTTAAATAAAGGCTTTTTGTGATGTCCTGAGGCAACCGCAATAACAACCTCATCAAACAGTTTGGTGGCGCGTGTGACCAAGTCCACATGACCATTGGTAATAGGATCAAAGGTACCAGGATATAAAATTCTGGTGTGCAGCTTTGAGGAGTTAGCAGAAGTAGAGTGGCTCATAGCGTGGCTAATAGGGTCAGTAATAGTAGGCTATATGCTAGCAAATTTTGCTCAAACTTAATACTTATCGTCGATGCATTTGTAAATAGTTACCGCCTTAACCTCACTTAATGTACTCAGTCTTCTGTTTGCGCTCGATTGCTGTGTACCCACCTTAAATGACTTCGGCTATATTGGCTACATTTGTCCTAATAGCCGACTTACATTTTTGTTAGAGGCTTTGCTACAATAGGCGGTTCGACTCATCCATTTTATAAACCAAATAAAAGACAATGCCATTTATTGAGTTAGGATGAGGAATCAGTAGGACTAGTCAGATAAGGACTTTGTATTTTTAGGCAGTCCTTATGGAGAAATTATGTCAAAAAAATCAAAAAAACCGGACAATCAAATTTGTGCCAATAAAAAGGCTCGTCATGAGTACTTTATTGAAGAAACGTTTGAGGCAGGATTGGCGTTACAAGGCTGGGAAGTCAAGGCCATTCGCGCGGGTAAAATGACCATCACTGAAGCTTATATTATCTTCCGTAATAATGAAGCATTCCTATTTGGCGCGCATATTCAGCCGCTGCTATCCAGCTCGACGCATGTCAGTCCTGATAGTATCCGTACCCGTAAACTGCTGCTCAATCGTCGCGAAATCGAGAAATTAATGGGCGCAGTCAACCAAAAAGGCTATGCCTGTGTACCATTATCCTGCTATTGGAAAAACTCGCTGGTGAAATGTCAAATTGGCTTGGCACTGGGTAAAAAACAGCATGACAAACGCAAAACGCTTAAAGACCGTGATTGGGAACGTGATAAGCAGCGTGGCTTTAAACAGCATTTAGATTAAACATCGCTTTAGAAAGATTTTTAATCTTTAAAAAACGGACGACTCAACTTTATGCTGAATCGTCCGTTTTTTATTTGTTCAATCTATTTTACTTATCAACCCTCAAACAACTGGCGCAATCTTTGTCGTTTTTGATTGTTTATGAGCACTGCGTAATTGACGTATACCATGCATAATCAGACAAGCGATACCCAGCCAAATCAAACCATAGCTATAAATCATCGCCGATTCAAACGGGTTGCCTAATACGGTGATTGCCAATATGAATAATAATGCAGGCTCCAAATAGCTCATCATGCCATAGACGTTTACTGGCAGCATCTGACTGGCATCAACGTTGGTTTTCATCGCAAGCACGCTCATGACACCGAGTCCTGCCAGCATCAGGATAAAAAAGCCAGAACCGCTCACTAAGCTTAAACTACTCGGCGCAAATAGACATAAATAGGCCACAGCAAATGGCGCGAATATCGTTAAATCAACCAATAATCCAGTGACCGCGCCAATCCCTTGCAGACGGCGTAAAATGTAATAAATAGGATAGGTGCCGCAGACCCAAAGCGTTGCCCAAGAGACACTTTGCGTACGAATGATTTCACTGCACACACCCACTGCTGCAAAAGCCACCGCTAGCCATTGTAAGCGGCTTAACTTTTCACCGAATAGTACGCAACCAAACACCACCATCATAAGCGGAAATAAAAAATAACCCATCGCGGTTTGTACGCCCTGCCCGTTGACTGGCGCCCACATAAATAACCAAAACTGGCTTAAGAATATCGGCGTTGGTAATAACAACCAAGCCCATTGTTTAACTGTGCCTAGCGCTTTGAGCTTATCGATGTGCAAACCCAAGCGCCCACTAACCAGCAAATATCCCACCAACGCCACCCACATCGCTAGCATCCGCCAGATAAAGACTTGCGTACCTGACAATGGCGCTAGAAAGCTGCTATAAGCATAAAGTACGCCAAATAATAAATTCGACAACACCGCTAAAACTACGCCCAATATTAATGTGCGTTGCTGTTCGCTACCCGCCGTCCAAACCGCTGGCAATGGCAAGCGCGAGACAGTGGTTGCTAGCGTATTTGCGAAGACAGTAGAAAGCATTGAAGTAGACATAAAAGCACCGTAAATTTAAATAGACATTAGAAAACCAGTTATTAGCTTTTATTTGTTATGGCTAAGCTTTGGTTGTTAAACCTTGATTAATAGCGTCTATTTTAATGAGTAGTGGTGAGATATTATTTCTAATAAAAGTCTATTTATAAGTAAATTTATCTTTTATAACCTTTAAAACTAAATATTTTCTTAAATTTTGACTTATAGTGATAATAATTATAAAAAATCCAGTGAATGAAACGCTTTCTAAAAGAGAGAACACTATGAGCCAAGTTTTAGATGATATCGACAAAGCGATTTTAAATTTATTACAGGACGATGCGACTTTGCCATTGAAAACCGTGGCAGAACAAGTGCATGTGTCCATCGCTACTGCCCAGCGCCGTATTCAAGCATTAATAAGCAACGGCGTCATTACCAAACAAGTCGCTATCGTTGACCCAAATAAGGTGGGCTACGGACTGACTGCCGTGGTGATGATAGAGATGGCGCGCTCAAATACCTCGATGCAACATCGGTTTGAGCGCTTGATGAATACACAGCCACAAGTGATGAGCTGTTATGAGGTGTCGGGTGATGCGGATTTTATGTTGATGGTCAATGCCAAAAATATGAGTGATTACCATCGATTCACGACTGGGTTGCTTACCTATGAGAATAATGTGCACAACTTTAAAAGCCAATTTGTGATGAATTTTACTAAAAGTGGCACAAAGATTTTATTGGATTAACAATCTCAACAAGCATTGGTTTATTGAGCTAATTAAGAGTAGATAAGTCGCGGTCAAACAAGGTACGATATCAACGAAAGTTTGGCAATAAATAATAAATGCCACGCCAATAGTCCATCGCATAATAGACAAGGAAGCCTTAGCATGATTAAGAACACAGGTTCTATGAATAAAGAAAAGCTTAATCACATGGCGGTGAAAATATTGAATCTAAAAGCATTCAGTCTAAAAACACTAAACCCAAGAACATTAAGCTTTAAAACAGTGATAACCGGCGCATCACTTGCGGCATTGCTCGCCAGCTCAGGATGTGCCACCAGCTCATTATTAGACAGTAACAGTCATGTCAGCACAACGACAACTAAAAGTGTTTTGTCGGAAGATCAAATCGTGGCTTTTGGTCGTCCTGCACAAGCATTGCCAAAAATGCCAAATGCGACCATGGTTATCGTTGGTGAAAAAAATAGCTATGTGCTGACTCAAGGCGGAACGGAGATGGTGGGTTTATTGACCAACTTAACGCCAAAAAACATCCACGTCGATAACGACATGAGTTTTTATGTACCCAATAACGACGGCTATTTTCAGGGTGAGATGAAGCTATCTTATGCTAAATTAAAAGATGAATTTAAACGCTCTGACTATCAATTCTTTTTACAAAATAATGGCCGCGAGTGCACATCAGACAGCGACCAGCGTATCAATGCTCAGCGCTTTTGCTTTAGTGTTCCTGTGAAAGGTGCTATCTATCCGCAAGTCAGTAATCTAAGCATGATTCAGTCGAATTATCGCGCCTTGAGCAAACCTTATACGGTCAGTTTTTATACACAAAGCCAGCAAAACCAAGTGTCTCGTCGTGGCGCAAATACGGCGCAAAAATTGGTCTTATTACCCTTTGCCTTAGCTTTTGACGTGGTTACTTTCCCTTTTCAATTATTAGAGTAGTAAATCCTTACTATAAACGATGATTTAGAACAAAAAAATTATTAGTTCCTAGAAGCCTTTTTATTCATAGATTACTTAAACTATCAATAACTTATCGCTAATCGTTTATCACATCATGAGCGTAATTCATGTTAAAATGAGCGCTTTTAAATTAGCCGTTAATATTTTTAATGAATAACGGCTTTTTTTAGTGCCATTTTTCTAATTAACAGGTCCGCTCATGTCTGCCGATACCATCGCCCGCACCGCCTTCAAACAAGGCACCAAACCACTTTACGACTACGACAAACATTGGGCGAGCTGCTATGAGCCTGCGCCTTATTTGCCAATGAGCCGCAAAGAGATGGACGATTTGGGCTGGGATGCCTGTGATGTCATCATCATTTCAGGCGATGCTTATGTCGATCATCCAAGCTTTGGCATGGCGATTATCGGTCGTTTACTAGAGTCACAAGGCTTTCGTGTGGGTATCATTGCTCAGCCAGATTGGAAGAGCAAAGATGCCTTTATGGAATTGGGCAAACCTGTCTATGCTTATGGCGTGACCGCAGGCAACATGGACAGCATGATCAACCGCTATACCGCCGATCGCAAGATTCGTAGCGATGATGCGTACTCGCCGGGCAATGTGGCAAATAAGCGCCCTGACCGCGCCGCTATCGTCTATAGCCAGCGCTGCCGCGAAGCTTATCCTGATGTGCCAATTATCCTAGGCGGTATCGAAGGCAGTCTGCGCCGTATCGCTCATTATGATTACTGGTCGGATAAAGTCCGCCGTAGTATTTTGATGGATGCCCGTGCCGATGTTTTATTGTACGGTAATGCTGAACGTGCCATCGTCGATGTGGTACATGGCTTATCAAAAGGCTATAGCTTTGAGCAAATGAGCAAATTGCGTGGCACGTCATATCTATTGACACCAACGCGCCGCCATTGGCAAGACGATATGACTGAAGTCGCTAGTAATGACGTCGATACCGTTGGCCGTGTTGACCCAATTATCAATCCGTATGTGATGACCGAAGACGTGGATCAATGCTCAATCGAGCAAGACAAGCCTAGTGATTCACCAGTTGGGCAAGCCATGTCGGGAATGGCAGGGCAATATCCAGGATTTGTGTCTGAACCAGTTGCCAATAAAATTCTAAATGCTGAGCAAGTTGACGAAGAGACGCAAGTGGTGCAAATGCGTGGTTTTGATAAGCCAATGACGGCGCGTAAGCATAAACTAAAAATGCCACCACGTGAAAAGACGGTCATTCGTCTGCCTGATTATGAGCACGTCAAATCTGACCCTGTTTTATATGCTCATGCCAGCCGTATCTTACATCTTGAGACCAATCCGGGTAATGCCCGCGCCCTTGTGCAACGTCATAGTAGCGGTGCTGGTAACTCACACACCTCCATCGATGTCTGGCTCAATCCGCCACCGATTCCACTCTCGACTGAAGAGATGGATTATGTGTTTGACTTGCCGTACGCACGTTTGCCGCATCCAAGCTATGGCGATGCACGCATCCCTGCTTATGACATGATTAAGTTTTCTGTGAATATCATGCGCGGCTGCTTTGGTGGTTGTACTTTTTGCTCAATCACTGAGCACGAAGGACGCATTATCCAAAACCGCTCAGAAGAGTCTATCCTACGTGAAGTCGAAGCCATTCGTGATACCGCACCGAACTTCACTGGGGTGATATCCGACCTTGGTGGACCAACAGCCAATATGTATCGTCTAAACTGTAAAGACGAAACCATTGAAAAGAACTGCCGTAAGCCTTCTTGTGTCTATCCTGACGTCTGCGAAAACCTAATTACCGATCACAGTAATTTGACCAAGCTGTATCGCAAAGCCCGTGATATCAAAGGCGTGAAAAAGATTCTCATAGCCTCTGGCTTGCGTTATGACTTGGCGGTAAAAGATCCAGAATACGTCAAAGAATTGGTCAGCCATCATGTCGGTGGTTATCTAAAAATTGCGCCTGAACATTCAGAAGAAAACGTCTTATCGAAAATGATGAAGCCGGGCATGGGCAGCTATGATAAATTCAAAGCCATGTTTGAACAGTACAGCCAAGAAGCTGGCAAAGAGCAGTATCTGATTCCTTACTTTATTGCCGCGCATCCAGGCACTAAAGACGAGGATATGATGAACCTTGCACTATGGCTAAAAAGCCATGGCTACCGCGCTGACCAAGTGCAAGCGTTTTATCCTAGCCCGATGGCGACAGCGACCACCATGTATCACACGCATAAAGATCCACTGCATAAGATCAGCCGTGATGAAGGTGACATGGATATCGTCAAATCTGGTAAACAACGTAAATTACACAAAGCATTCCTACGTTATCATGATCCAAAAAACTGGGTCATGTTGCGTAAAGCCCTGCAAGATATGGGTCGTGGTGATTTGATTGGTAAAAACCGTGGCTGCTTAATCCCGCCGTTTAACGCCAGTTTAGAAGGGCGCGATGCGGCACAAGACAGCTATCAATCAGCACGTAAAAAGAACAGCCGCTTGGGTAATGACTCGGTGAAGCGTAATAATAATTCGTCAGCCAATAGCTCATCAGCTAAAGGCACTGCGGGTCAAAATACGGTCAGCAAAAATACCAAGAAGCGCGTGAGCAAAGGCAATTTCCAAACGCAACATACTGGTCTGCCACCACGTAAAACCAAGTAGTTAAAGCGCTGTGTCTCATTGCTAAATGCAGATGCCTAAATGAGTGACAAACACTTATTTAAGCTCATTAAAAAAAGCGTCTATCGATCAAAAGGTCGATAGGCGCTTTGTCATTTGAATCGCCTTATTTCTTAATTAATTGATCATTGATGCTTAAATACCGACTAAAATGCGCCAAATGAAGCGTTACATTAGTCAGTGATTAAGTAACTTAATGAACACGTAACAAACAATTTCTAACATTCTTCAAGCGCTGTTTTCGTTACCATATGCGCTATATGCTTAACGCATTGTTAAAAATAAATACATTATGATTTTTACATATTTGGAGAATGCCATGAACACCCTAACTAAATTTGCTGTTGCTCTACCTACCCTTGCCCTATTAAGTGCTTGTGCGACCACGGCTCCTACTACGCCAAATGCATCAAACACGCCTGCATCAGAAAGCGTCACCGATGCCGCTTATGATCGTATGGCACCAGCACCTTATACCTGTACTGACGACAGCACCATCATGGCTAAACAATCTATCAATAAAAAACAAGTGATGCTCAATGCGACCTTGCCTAAAGTAAAATGGGCTGAGCAACCAATCATCTTAAATGGTGACGTGCAAGGTGATACCGCAAGCTACGTTAATGAGTCAAACCCAGAAGCTGTCTATGCATGGCACATGAAAGGTGACAAAGGTATTTTTGCCATCAAATGGGCAAACGGTACAGAATATCAAGTAAACTGCCAAATCTAATTAGCTAGCTATAAACAGTGTGCCAGTCGTAAAAAAGCAGCGGCATATACAAGACAGTCATCATAGGGTGGCTGTTTTTTTTGCGTGTTGATTAAGCAATATTACTCTGAATGTCTGTATAAAAACTGGCACCAAAACCACAGATTCAGGTCAAGTATTAATTAGAATAAACGGTTTGCTGCTTTTGTCTAGAGAAGCATCAAGAAACCTGTCAAAATAGCACTGATAGGACATTATTTATGATTAATAATACTGAGGATACGTCGATGGCTAAGCGCCTAATAAATATGATGATAATTGCTACTGCTAGCCTGTGGGCACTGGCAGGCTGCGACAACAGTGCTGAAATGGCTGCTCAAGCTTCTGAGCCAGCGGTGGCGACCGCAGACTCCTCAACGACAGCCACTAAGACTATCGACTGGTCTGTCATGGCGAGCGGTGAAAAGCCCGCTGATCCTGCCAATTATCAATATCCGTTTGCGCTTGATAGCCAAAATGTCCGTGATTATGCAGAGTATTTCAAGGTAGATAATGCTACGGCTCAGCATAATCTAACGGTAGGCATGGCGAGCAATGAAGCACTATCGAAAGCCTTGGATCAGCTCAGTGAAAGCTATGTCTCGCATGAGCTAACCGATGGTAATGATATGAAACTTATCATTCATACCACACCTGATATCGCTGCCAGTAGCTATGATTATGTACTGTCCGATGACTTTGCGAAAGGATTGGTATTACCAATTGAAATCAAGCCTGATGGTAAGAAAAGTGAAGCGAAGGTGCATGGTGAGATGGCGGAGTAGCTCGATGTATTTGTTACGCATCATCAAACCATTTGATTATAATAAAGCGCGAATCAGCATATAACCACCCATACCGAACATCATGACGTTTTCGGTTAAAGAAATCGCGCCCAGTGGCACGTTACTATCGCCGCCCACGCAGGCACATTTTAGCTCGCGCTTATCGATATAGACGGCTTTAATAACCGATACCCCGCCGATCAAACCGATAATAAAGGCAACTAGGCCTGCAATCGGATTGAGCCAAGGCTGATCGGCAAGCATAGCGATACCGGCAAGCGCTTCTAAAAACGGATACACATAGGCATAGCGTACCACACGGCGTGCGAGTAAATCATAGCCCAAAAACCCAGTCGTAAACCCTTCCAAATCCTCAAGCTTTTTAATCGCCAATACACACATGGACAGCGCGACAAACCACATAAGCGCTTGCATCGACAAGATGCTGACGGCAAATGCCCAGCATAATGCCAGTGTCATGAGTGCGGTAACAGCAAATATCGCAATAATCGGCGCGTAAGTGGTGTCGTCGTCTGTCTCAGGTTCGTGATTGCCCAAAAATACTTGCAGATCATCATTACCGCCAACACGCTTGCCATCAATAAAGGTCTGCGGCGTGGTCTTGACCCCGAGCGTGTCTTTGACCAATGTATTCTCATCTTGGGTCGTGATATGGCGATCAATGATGTCATAGCCTGCGTGCTTGAGCGCATCGATTGACTTGAGGCCAAACGGACATAGGTGGTCTGGCATCACCATACGAAAAATGATGGCAGACTGCCCGCCTTCTTTGCCGATATGTTCGCCTTGTAGGGTATCGATAAGATGCTGTACTTGCGGGCTGTGACTGTCGTCTATAGTGTCGGACTCAAACTGATGATTGGTATTGTCTGCCATAACGCGCTCCTTACGTTTTGCTTATTCGCTGCTTGATAATAGTTTTTCTTATGACTATGACTATTATCTTATAAGCATCGGTAAGGGCGATCTGAGTCAGTCTTGTTAACTTTGTTAGGTTTAATGATAAGTGGCGGGTTTTGGTGAGTTGTCCTTAAAGTACGGTTTAACTAAAGAAGGTACGAAGGACAAAGATAGATGGCGTGCACTGGTGTAAAGCACGCTCTTGATTTTAGTGGCTGGTAGGTAAGCGGAAAGGATTGTTTGAGAGTTCAATTCTTATGTTTGTATCACAAAGTAATTTTGCTAAGTAAGGTTTATACTGAGCCGCAGCAGGTGCGATATAGATTTTATCTAAGTGCGCTTTTACTTCTGATTCATACTCGATGTACAGAAATTTTCCGAAGTCCATCTGCACTTTATGGTCAGCTAGTGTTGTAATGTATATCATGCGGCACTCTTGCTCTTCTTGAAAAGCCGAGTGCTTTATAAGGTATCTCAATGGCAAGATAATTTCATCCAATAATGTTTCATAGTCTTTCATAACATCTAGGTTATTTTTCTCAATACTTTTCTTTTTGATAATTAATTTACTATAGTCTTTTTTCAGGCTAGTGAAACAATTTTCAAAATCAATCGTCTTTTTTTTCATATCGGATTGATACTTACCCCAGTTTTCCTTTGCCTTTTTTTGAAGAATTTCTTTTTGTTTTATACAGACATTTTCTATTTTCTTATCTTCAAAAATCTCTCTATAGAAAGTAAGTTTATTACGCTGTGCTAATTGTATATATCCACTTTCCGGATCTATATAAACACATCGCATAATGGGTTGTTTACCAATAACTAAACTATCAGAATTTTTACTATTTTTTTGGTTAGAGACCAAAATATCTGATTCATTTTTATATTTTTCATCATTTAATACAACTTTTGTATATTTATGCATAGATAAAAATGATAAACCACTTATACTTTTACTTTCAAAAAAACTCTTCTTAAATACCAAGCTTACACCAGAAGCTTCTTGATAGTCTTTTTTGCCGTACAATCGAAATTGATTGAGACTATCATGGTTGAAAGTAAAACAACTAAAAAAGGCATGACTATTTTCGTCAAACTCAGGCATAACGTATGATGTATCTTTTACATCATTTAAGAAAGCTCCAAGCAGCTGTCCTTCACTAGGATCATTCATGTTACTTATTGTATTAAGGCGTAAGCTACCAGCTATTTTTTCCTCATTTTTATTATTTAATAAAATATTTGCCACATCGGTGCTAGTATAATGAGCTAGCTTTCTTTCATGATTTTGTTTTTCATCATCTGAATTTGTAAAATTTATTGTTAATATTCTTACTATTTCTTGTATCTTATTGAATACTTGTAGATAACTATCTCCAATACTATTAGTAGATTTATCATCTAGTAGTTTACATATCTTAATATAGCAACTAACCTCATAAGGATGTGATGTTTTTATAACCTCTAACAACTCAATTGCCTTTTTATAACACTTTTCTTTTATATATTTTTTTCCAAATCGAAAAACAACTATATCCAAAGCTTTAAAATTTCTTTTATTAGCCATGTCTATTAATATCTCAGATGCTTTATCAATATTATTTTCATAAGAATAGTACTGAGTAACTGCTATATTTAGTCTTGCTAAATCGTAATCTATTTTATTATCGGTTTCTTCTATTCTTCTTAAAGCCTCAAACCCTATGTAGCATTGTTTACTATAAACGCTAGAAGTGAATATTACTAACTGTGCATTCGAAAATGCTCTGTCACCATCTTTTTCACGAGTAACTTTCTGCAGCTCCTCAATTAACTTTCGAGTCTTATCATCCAAGTCTTTCAAATTATCAATATTCATATCCTACTCCCCAACCATCGCCAAAAACTCTTCCTCGCCCACTACCTTAACGCCCAGTTTTTCCGCTTTTGCCATTTTCGAGCCAGCTTTATCACCTGCCAGTAGCGCAGTCGTTTTTGCCGAGATACTGCCTGAGACTTTTGCACCCAGTGCTTGTAATTTGGCTTTGGCTTCATCACGCGCCATGCTATCAAGTGCGCCCGTAATGACCCACGTTTGCCCATCGAGTGGCAATCCCTCTGACACTACTTGCTCAACCTTATCCCAGTGCACGCCTGCCTCGCGCAGTGCAGTGATGACTTCGATATTATGCGGTGCGCGGAAGAATTTATAAGCAAGTTCAGCGGTGATCGCGCCCACGTCAGGCGTTTGCAGTAGCTTATCGATATCAGCAGCCATCAGGCTATCGAGGTCGCCAAATTGCTGCGCCAAATTCTGCGCCGTCGTCTCACCGACACCGCGAATACCCAGCGCATAGATAAAGCGAGCCAATGTCGTATGCTTACTGGCTTCGATAGCACTAAGGATGTTTTGTACCGATTTTTCGCCCAGCTTCTCAAGCGTAATCAGCTCGTCTTGATGATTGTGCAATTGATAGATATCAGCGACTGTCTTCACCAAGCCATGTTCAAAAAAGCTAATCAACCAACTTGCGCCTAAGCCATCGATATCCATTGCCCGACGCGAGACAAAGTGGATGAGCGCCTCAACCTGCTGCGCGGGACAAAATAGCCCACCAGTGCAACGCGCCAACGCTTCATCTTTGGGCAACACCACAGGCGAGTCGCATACTGGGCAGGTCGATGGCAACTTAACGGGTTCAGAATTTTCTGGACGTTGATCTGTCCAAACACGGGTCACTTTAGGAATCACATCGCCTGCACGGTGGACGCTGACCATATCGCCTGCACGCACATCCAAGCGCTGAATTTCACCAAAGTTATGCAAGGTGACATTGCTGACCGTGACGCCGCCGACTTTCACAGGTTCTAATTTACCAACAGGCGTAATCGCGCCCGTGCGTCCTACTTGCCATTCGATAGCGTGCAAGCGTGTCATGACAGTTTCGGCAGGGAATTTATAAGCGGTTGCCCAGCGCGGCTCACGTGATAAAAAACCAAGCTGCTGCTGCAACGCCAAGCTATTGACCTTGATGACCATGCCATCAATCTCAAACGGCAGCTCGCCACGTGTCTCCTTTATCGATTCATAATAAGCTTGAGCCTCACGTGGATTTTGTACCACCTCGACTGCACTCACGGTAAAGCCAATGGTTTTTAACCAAGCGAGCGCTGCTGATTGGGTTTTGATATGCTCAGGTAGCCCTTGATTGACTGAATAACAGTAAAATGCGAGCGGACGGCTGGCGGCAATGGCAGGGTCAAGCTGACGTAAACTTCCAGCAGCAGCATTGCGTGGATTGGCAAAAGTTTTGTCGCCCTTTTCTTCAGCAAGGCGATTCAAACGCTCAAAGCCCGCTTTCGGCATCAGCACTTCACCGCGCACTTCTAATAACGGAATCTCACTTGCAGCAACGAGCCAAAGTGGCAAATTGCGAATGGTTTTGGCATTTTGAGTGATGTCCTCCCCGGTTTGCCCATCACCGCGTGTCACCGCTTGGACAAACTTACCATAAACATATTTGAGTGACACCGCCAAGCCATCTAGCTTTAGCTCCATCTCGTATTCAGGGTTTTTCTGCGCATCATTGAGACGATCATTCACGCGGCGCATAAAGCCATGTAACTCGTCATAATCAAAGACGTTACCGAGCGAGAGCATGGGAATATCATGGATGACTTGAGTAAAAGCAGATAGCGGCATGTCGCCAACTTGATTGATTGGGCTATCTGGCTGTACCAAATCTGGATATTGTTCTTCAAGCTCCAATAAAGAGCGGCGTAACTGATCGTATTCGCTGTCTTCTAAAATGGGATTATCAAGCACATAATAGGCATAATTATGCTGCTTAAGGGCATCGATAAACGTGCGCATTTGGGTGACGATAGCATTATCACTGTCTGTAGATTGTGCAGTATCGATATTTTTAGAGGTAAGCGGTGAGATAGGGTCAGTCATAGTCGGTGTCTTTTCTTTGCGATTCAAGATGCCGATATGATAACAAGTTTGCAGGATACTCGGATATCATTTTGTAGAAAACTAATTCTGTTGAAAACCGATTCTGTTGAAAACCAAATTTATAGAAAATCAGGCTAATAAAAAACTCATAAACCAAGAACTAAAAAAGGCAAATAACGTCAATCGCTATTTGCCTTTTTTAATACTGCTAATATGAATCAGCTTTTATTAATCAGTTAGAACTAACCTTCATAATCGCGAACTTGGTTACGCAATTGCTGTTTGTATTCAGGGGTGATTGGTTCGTTCTCTTCATCGAGCATAATGGCGTCCAAGTCACTTGCCATCATATAAGCAATACTCATCATACTATCGAAGCTACGCAGCGCTTGTGGATGCGGCAAAGACAAAAATACCACCACACCATTATAGGTATTGGTCGCGACACTATGCGGATCAAATGGCGCGATACCGCTATCGGTGATACCCATCATGCTAAACCATAGCATACCCGTGCCATCTTTTTGCTCATAGCGATGGAACATATTCATCGCGCCATAGCGCAGACCATACTTATCAATTAACGCCAATAAATCACGACCACGGATAATCGCGGCTGGACGGTCGCGATATTGATGCGGCAAAATGGTGATATTAATATTGTCTTTGGCATTGATTAATGGACCGTTTTGCGCTTCATCTACTGGCTCAGAGAGATGCTGATCGAGTATCGGACTGTTATTATCGAAGCTTGGCTCGTCTGCGGTATCAATAGAAGGCATCAAGCTGTCAGTTGCGGACATTAAGCTTGAAAATGCATCCTGCTCTTGCTCGACATGCATCTGCTCAGCGGCTTCTACAAACTCGCTGTTGTCAGCACGCTGTTGCTCTTCTTGCCAGCGCACATAGTCGGCATTATCTATTGTGTTACTATCGGCATCATTAACATCTGCGTGCTCAGCTGTTAGCTGCGCATCGACATTGGTATGAGATTGGGTCAAAGGCTCGTCTTCGACCACCGCATTTAGATAACTGCGATCAGGGGTGATGCTTGTTTCGCCAGCGACCGTATCGTCCAAGTCTGGCTGATCGACGATATTGCGTTCATGACGCGGTATGATAGGAATACCGTTTTTATCATAATTGACCGCTACCGCTTCAGCATTTTTGCGGCGCTTAAAGCTACGAATGACCATAAATAGCCCTGCAAGCACGATAAATGCGGCAATGGCAATCAATATAAACTGAATAGCGGTCATGAGAAATACATCCTAATATATGACAAAAGGGAATACATAAGAGGGAATGAATGGCAATAGTCTAGCATGGCTAATTAATATCGTCACCATATAGTCATCGTTTACCCTGAGGCTGACACAATTGCGTGACCTTATGACCTCAGCCCTAACTATACCACTAGCAATGGCTGCCAGTTATCAATTATTTTATTACTGGGCTGCTCTTAATCAGAAAGGTAACGTGCTGCTTCGTCGAGTGAGACGCTGACCAAGGTAGAAATGCCCGCGCTTGGCATGGTGACGCCTTTTAACTCATCGGCAATCTGCATCGTCAATTTATTATGGCTAATAAAAATAAACTGTAAATCGTCTGCTAATTCATGAATGAGGCTGGTAAAACGGGCGACGTTGGCGTCATCAAGTGGCGCATCAACTTCATCTAGTACACAAAATGGGGCAGGATGCTGCTTAAATATCGCAAAAATCAAACTCAATGCAGTAAGCGTCTTTTCGCCGCCTGAAAGCACGGCAAGACGACTATTACGTTTGCCTTTTGGCTGTGCCATTAACGTTAGCCCTGCCCGCCACTGTTCTGATTTTGGCGCATTGACAGGCATATCGTCAGTATTGAGCGTTAAACTGGCTTGCCCGCCACCAAATACTTTAGCAAATAAATTGGCAAGCTCAGTATTGACCGCATCGAGCGTCTGCATAAATAGGGTCTTGGTGGTCTCATCAATTGATGCAATCGCCTCCGTCAACGTCTGCATGCTGGCAGCAATATCTGTTGTCTGCTGCGCGAGTGGCTCTAAGCGCTCATTAACTTCTGCCAACTCTGCCACCGCTGCCAAGTTAACTGCGCCAATTTTGCTTAGCTGCTGCTCAAGCTGCGCGCGCTCAGACTCAAGCTCAGCGATTTTGTCTGGGCGCACACGGCGATCATGGGCGATAAAATCTGCTAGCAAATTTGAGACGCTCATTATTTGCTGATGATGCGATATTTCCGATGGCGCTTTATATTTATGACTCACTTTATGGTAAGCCTCTAGTGCTTCTTGCGTATGACTACTAGCATCCTCTAATTTTGCAGCGCTTAGTGCCAGCTCGGTCGAGTGATTGGCAAGCGCACTTTGCTGAGTTTGCAGTGTGTTTTGCAAGCTATCTAGCTCTACCTGCTGCTGACTGTACTCTTGCTTAAGCACCGTTAATGCTGTCTCGCGTGTCGTCAATACTGCCTGCTGCTCATCGCGCGTGGTCTGTGCTGTTTGTAATGCGGCTTGTAGTGCTGGTAGTTTATTTTGCTGCTGCTCAAGACGTGCCGTTAGACTTTGCTCGCTTTGTAGCGACTTGTCATGCTGTTCGGTCGCACGAACAAAACTACTAACACTATGCTCTAAACGCATCTCACTTTGTTGAATACGAAGTTGCAATGCTTGCCAAGCATCATCATCCGCTTGACGGGTACGACTTAGCTCATTGCGCTCAGCTTGTAATTGCTGAGTTTCCGCACGAGCATCCGATATCTGTGGCGTCAGTGCCGCTATCTCGCTTTGGAGGTGCTGCTGCTCATGATTGAGCGCTTGCTGCTCTTGCACCAGCTCCTGTTGCTCTTGTTCAAGGGTAGCTTTTTCAGCATCTAGGCGTTGGCTGTCCGCTTGTAAGCGCTCAGCGTTGGCGCGCTGGCTGGTGAGTTTTTGCTGATATTGATGCTTATCGCGGGTTAACTGCTCAGCTTGCGCACGAGTCTCTTCTAAGCTGACTGTCAGCGCATCATAGGTACGCTGGTTATTAGCAATGGTCTTCTGTTGGTCTTGTATTTTACTTTCAAATTCATCCAGCAATGCTTCTAACGCTTGCAAACGACTGCGCTGTTGCAAACGTTGCGTGAGGAACTGGTTATTGCTCTCATTTTCCCTATCTTGCGCACCAACAAACTTACTGAGATTTATCGTGCCCTGACGACTAATAATCCAGCCGTCAGTCGTTAGTAAAATGGCTGACAATGGCAATACTTTTAAGATGTCGGTAAGCGCCTCAAAATCATGCTGATTAGTCGTTTGAGATTGCGCAATATATAAATAACACTGTTGCCAAAGCGTTAAATTCGGTGCGCTAATTAGCTGTGATAAAGGCAATATTTTATCAACCAAGTTATCTGGCAAAGCACTGATAAATGGCGTTGAATCTGTATCATTTGTCTGAGCAGATAGCCATAAGCTGTTACCTGCTTCTGTTTTGATTGATAACTTGTCCACTGTATTGGTTTGCGCATTTTGATAAACAAATAAATCTTTTAACTCATGCTCAAGCGCTTGCCATAAGCTATGCAGTTTCTCAGAATCATCGTTAGCGTTATCGATGCTTGACTGGTTCGTTTGATTTGAGATTAATACATGGCTGTCTAACCATAACGCCAACACGCTATCAAGCAGCTCTGCGTGCTCCTGACCTTTTTCGCTTAGTTCAATCTGTTCACGCAAGGTGATAATGGTTAATTGGTTATAGTCGCTTCCTAAATCACTTTTAATATCAGCAGTTTTTGCATGAACAGGCGGTTGCGATTTTGGTGTCGGCTTAGGATGCAATATCTGGTGCAGGGTATCATACTCACCTGCCAATACCGCGTGGCGCTTCTCATTCTCGCTCAACTCGCGCTGCTGCGTATTTAAACGCTGCTGTAAATCATGCGCTTGCGGTTGTAGCTCAGACAGTCGCTCATCGACGCTGTCTTGTTGGCGTTCAATCTGCTGCAATTGTTTGTTTAGCTCAGCGACTTGCGCCGCTAACGTCTGCTGCAAATGTTTCGCATCAGTATTATCTTGCAAATCAGCACTTTGAATTGGTGATAACGACTGTTGTAGTTGCTGCCATAAATGCTGCCAATTTTGCTGGCGGCGCTGCCATTTATCATGGTTTTGCTGCTGACGTTTTTGTGCTTGGCTATTAATCGCTTGCTGCTGTTCAAGCGAGCGCGCAGTGTCTTGCAGCCTTGATAGCTGGTTTTGCGCGTCATGGTAGGCGCGCTGTAATGGTTGCTCGTTGCGTTTATGCGCTTCACGTTTATTCGTTAATTCATTGAGCTGTGGACGCAATGCTTCTAGCACCGTCTGCTGTTCGGCTTGCTCAGCCTTCAAGCGATTTATCTCATCGACTGCTTGCTTACGTTGTTGATCCAAACTGGCAAGCTGCTGCGCGGTAGTGGTCAGCTGTGACTTGGCATCGCCTAATTGATGCTCTGCTTGTTGATAGCTTAGCTGCTGTTGATAATGGATACTTTGAGCATCGTCTTTTAGCCATTGCTCTTGATTGATACGGGCGGCAAGCTTATCTTGCTTGGCTTTTAGCGTGTCATAATTGGCTTGTAAGGTTGATACTTCAGTGGTGCTACGCTCATGCGCTATTTTTTGCTGCTGCTGAGTATGCTTGGCTTGATAGAGCTGCTGAATGGCAAGCTGCTGTTTGATATCAGCAAGCGACAACGCTAACGCTTCGTAACGCTCAGCACTAGCGGCTTGTTTAGACAGGCGTTTTTGTTGGCTGACCAGCTCGCTTTGCATATCATGTAGACGTGCTAAATTATCTTTAGTTTTCTCTAACTTCTTTTGCGTTTCTTCACGGCGCGCTTGATAGCGTGAAACCCCTGCCGCCTCTTCGATAAACTCACGTAGTTGCATGGGGCTAGACTCGACAATACGCCCAATCATGCCCTGCTCGATGACGGCATAACTGCGCGCGCCAAGCCCAGTTCCCAAAAACACATCGACCACATCACGGCGACGACAGCGCGTGCCATTGATAAAATAATCCGAGCGCCCTTCTTTATTGACCTGACGGCGGACAGACAGCTCTTGATAAAGATTAAACTCATGGCGAATGCCAGTATGCTCGTCTTGGGTATGCTCAAAGGTCAGCTCGACACTGGCGACACTTTTGGCGGCTTTATCTTGCGTACCAGCAAAGATAACATCACTCATCGCCCCGCCACGTAACTGCTTAGCTGAGGTTTCGCCTAGCACCCAACGAATGGCATCAATGACGTTGGATTTGCCACAGCCATTCGGCCCGACAATGGCGGTGATACCATGACGAAAGGTAAAAGTCGTTGGATTGGCAAAGGATTTAAAGCCTGCCAGCTTTAGAGATTTTAGACGCATGAAGAATCAGTAAATATGGCGAAAACAGGCGGCTATTCTACCTGAAATTGTGGTGGGTTTTTAGGGTTTGTGGGTTTTAAAAATAGGAAAGTTAGAGTGACATTATTGTCACTCATAATTAAATTTAATCTAATACTTCTTCGGCTTTAATTAAAAATACAATCGTAGATGCTGTCATATGAAGGATATAGCTAACTAAATACTCAGGTATTTCTCTAACTTCATTTGCTGCACCATGACCTGCCAATTTATTACGAGCAGTAGGAACACCTGAAGTTAAAGTATTTTTCAAGGACTTAAAGTACTGTTGCCAAAACTCAGGAACTAACCCTGACTGCATGAGTCGACCTGTAAGCTCGTCAGCGGTTGTATTAGGACTGTACTCCCATTTATTTTTATCTAGAATAATTTTCAATGTGCTTTCATACGCTTTAAGACAGTCGATTAAGGCTTCGCTATACCTTTCATGACGATAGTGTTCATGTGCTTTTAGAAATTCTTGTTGTGCACCTTTATACGTTGGATTACTGAGTAGTTGCAATGCTGGTTTAACAGCCTCAGCATGGATAAATTCAGAGTCTACTCTAACGATTTGATCGCTTTCGTATTGGTAACCTACCGCATGTTCACGGAATCTTTGATTTAGTTCAGATATAACGTTGTTAACATTTATGTTGGTTCGACAATTTTCAGCAAAAAGCTTTGTGATTTTTACCATTAACTCGATAATACTTAACGCTTTTTCAACATCTTGCTCTGTTAAAAAATATTGAGAGATACTGCTAAAGTAGATGATATGCATTTCATTATCTCTATCATCTCTATTGAGTTTAAAGGTACCCAACTCCTTACATAGGATATTATGGCACTTTTGCAAATACTTACGATTTAAACTACTAGAATATCCAGTATTGCGTGGATAATCTTCGCCTATCGTTTCTTTCCAAATATGTATTATCTGAATTTTCAGTGTTTCTGGTAACTCTTCGTATTGATAGATATCAGGATACTCACCACGTAACTGCTTTTGTCGTTTAAAATATAAATCGTGTATTGCCATTTCTTATTCCTTAAAGTTAGACACTTTACAATTAAAACCTAAATCACCCCAATCCCACTTAACAACAGCTGCCCGCCTGCAAATAATAACAATACTCCAAAGGCGCGCTTAAGCGTTAGCGCAGGCAATTGGTGCGCAAGCTTGGCACCGACTTTTGCCATCGCAAAGCTCGCGACAGAAATACATAAAAAACCTGTGATATGCACAAAGCCTATCGCGCCCTCAGGCAGATTGACCACATCTTGCCCGAACCATGCAAACCCTGCTGCACCAGCCAATGCAATCGGCAATCCACAAGCGGCAGACGTACCGACCGACTGCTTCATCGGTAACCCTGCCCAATTTAAAAACGGTACGGTTAAGCTGCCACCGCCAATCCCAAAAATAGACGACGCCATTCCAATGCCCGTGCCCGCACCGAACTGTACGCCAGCTGACGGTAGCGGTTTGCCCAGCTGCTCTTTATTGGATAAAAACAGCATTTTTAAAGCGACCAATAACGCGCCGATACCGATGATGGCTTGCAGTACTTTACCGTCAATCATATCGGCAATACCGGCTCCCACCAAACTACCGATGACCAAGCCGAGTGCCATTTTGCGCCAAACTTCCCAACGCACGCCGCCACGCTTATTATGCGCAGTCAATGAGCTGATCGAGGTCACAACGATGGTCGCCAGTGACGTACCAATCGCCAAATGAGTCACCACTTCTGGCGAAAAATCATAAGCGGTAAAAATCCAAACCAATGCTGGTACGATAATCATGCCGCCGCCCACACCAAATAGACCTGCACTGACACCCGCAAACGCGCCTGCAATCACAAACCATACATATAACATCATCGAATCAGTCCTTTATCGCACTTAATTTTTATAAAAATTCTTTAGTTTTATAATCACTTGCCTATCGCATTTGCCAAATCACAACTCGACCTTTATGCTGTTTATTTGGTATTGTCTAATCGTGAAAATCTCATGACAATCGCCCAGTATAACAAAGATTATCCACGCTATATTAACCACATCGACGAAACTTATGCTGCCATTTTCCAATTTTTCTGACAACCCATCCGACTCATTAGAGCTTCATCATTTACCAGAGCTGAACCATCGTCACCTTGTCAACAGTGCCTCTACCAATAGCGAGCTGATAGCAGACGTGCAAAATGGCACGTTAAATGCTGCGGAGATGCATCTACTGACCGCTGAAACCCAAAGCGCAGGTCGTGGACAACACGGGCGCTCGTGGCAATCACCACGCGGCAATGTCTATCTGTCGTTATATCATCCTGTTCATCTGCCGATTAGCGGTTTACTGTCATTAATCATCGGCGTTGAACTGGCAAAAATGCCCGTTATTCAAATATTAAATGAGCAATTGCGCGCGCAAGGATTGACGCCAATCGGCGTAAAATGGGCCAATGATTTGGGCTTCTATCAACCGCCATCTGACTCAGTGTTAAATGAGCCTAAACTGGCAGCACAGACTCTACCTTTTAATAAACTTGCGGGTATTTTGATTGAGCCTGTTACCCAAGCGGGCAAATTGGTCGGCGTGGTGATGGGCGTAGGACTTAATGTACAGGCAACGCCCAAACTTACTACAAAAACTTGCGAAGGCATGAGTTATCAAGCGATTAGCCTACAGGATATTTATGAGAGGCTAAAATCAGAGACAGATATTGTGAGCCTACCAAGCCTAAAAATACTTTACCAACAAATGAGTAAAGCACTGCTAGCCGCTATGACACGCTTTGAGCACCTAGGATTAGAGAAGCCCACTGGTCAAAGCTATAATTTGGACAGCTTTTTAAAACAGTTTGATTCGATGGATGCACTGGCAGGATTACGCTTGCACGTTACTCAAGAGCATAACGGTAAAACAGATAGCATCACAGGTTATGCTTGTGGTCTTGATACACATGGATGTTTGCAATTGCGTCAAGATAACGGTAAGATTTCTGCGCTTTTTACCGGACGCATCGACGTTATTGATAAGGCTTAAATCAAAGACCCAATGGGCACGATATAAAGGGATTTTTATGCTCTGGTTAGATCTTGGCAACACCCGTCTAAAATACTGGCTCACCGATGATATCGGACAAATAGTCGCGCATGATGCCAAGCAACATTTGCAAGCGCCTGCCGAACTACTGATGGGTTTGACCGATCGCTTCGAGCGTTACGCGCCTGATTTTATTGGTATCTCATCGGTGCTGGGCGACGATTTGAATGTTAAAGTGTCAGAGACGTTAGGTCGTCTGAATATTCCGTTTGAGTTTGTCCATGTCGATGCAGCGCATGCTTTGATGAAGAGTGCTTATAATGACGAACAGCTTGGCTGTGATCGTTGGCTACAGATGCTGGGCGCCGTGGATAAGAAAAAACGTCAGTGCGTGATTGGCTGTGGCACAGCAGTGACCATTGACTTGATTGATCATGCTGAGCATTTGGGCGGTTATATTTTCCCCAGTATTTATCTGCAACGTGAATCACTATTTTCAGGCACTAAGCAAATTACCATATCCAATGGCACCTTTGATAGTGTTGGTCAAGGCATGACCACACAAGACGCGGTACATCGCGGTATCTTGCTCTCTATCGTCGGTGCCATCAATGAGATTAGCCATCGCCATCCCAACTTTGAAGTCATCATGACGGGTGGTGATGCAGCTATTATCTCGCAGCACGTCAACCGTCCGGTGCGCCTACGTGATGATTTATTGTTAAATGGCTTGGCACGCTATTTTGATCATACCAAGCAGTCGTAGTCGTAATACTCAATAAATGCTTTTACCTTGAAAATAAAAAAGCAGTACGTGTGAGGCGTACTGCTTTTTTGGTTTAAATCCACTTAATTTTTCTTACTATTCTACAGCTATTTAAATTCAATCGGTAATGTAACGTTACCTTCTACTGCCTGTCCTTTTCTCGAAAAAGGTTTAAGTCGAGCTTTATAAATCTGCTTTGCAAAAAAACTATCTACTTCTTTTAGACCGCTACTCTCAATCAACTTTATATCTTTGATATTACCTTCTTTATCAACATACAATGAAAAAATCATTGTTAAATCCTTTCTATCACAAGGTTTGATAACAGCGCCTTCTTCGTCATATGAACAATGAATTAAATATTTATCTATAGAAGTATGACGAATAGCACGATCGAATCTTGGCGGTCTCAGCCAGCTAGCATCTCGAATAGAGAACTGAATAATGGGTTCAGGACTAGACAAATCAACCAGCTCTGCTTGTGCAGGCGTGATACTCGCTGTCATCGTGAATAATGCAAACAAAGTAACTAACAGGCCATAGACACCGATAGGTTTTATATTGGTGAAAAAGGTAGAAACTGTATTAAAGGCTGGCTTGATATGTAATTTACGAATCATGATAAAAGTCTTTTATTTCAGTCATTAAAAAGTGCCACGCTATGAGACATATAACGTAGCACATTTTTAGATATTAGAATAAAATTATTCGATAAAAGTTAACTAATCATTTATACCCATTAGGATTATTTGGTCTCGTTAAACAGCTCACGACCGACTAGCATACGGCGGATTTCACTGGTACCCGCGCCAATTTCATATAGTTTAGCATCACGCCAGTAGCGACCAAGTGGATACTCGTTGGTGTAGCCGTTACCGCCAAATATTTGAATGCCCTCGCCTGCCATCCATGTGGCTTTTTCGGCACACCACAAGATCACACTGGCACAGTCTTTACGTACTTCTCGGCTATGACCAGCACCGCGCGCGTCCAGCATATCGAGGTTTTTGCCCACGGTATATAAAAAGCTGCGGCCTGCTTGCAGTATCGTATACATATCAGCAACTTTGCCTTGGATTAGCTGAAACTCACCAATAGCTTGACCAAATTGCTTACGATCATGAATATAAGGCACAACATTGTCCATTACCGCCTGCATGATACCGATAGGACCTGCGGCCAATACCGCACGCTCGTAATCCAGCCCACTCATCAATACCTTAACGCCTTCATTGAGACCGCCCAAAATATTTTCGCTTGGTACGGTCACATTGTTAAAGGTCATCTCACCCGTATGACTACCACGCATGCCAAGCTTATCGAGCTTTTGTGCCGTGCCAAAACCTTCCATACCTTTTTCAACGATAAAGGCGGTCATACCTTTGGCACCCATTTCAGGATTGGTCTTAGCATAAACCACCATCACATCCGCATCAGGGCCGTTAGTAATCCACATTTTGCTGCCGTTCAACACATAGCTACCATCTTTTTCTTCAGCTTTGAGCTTCATGCTGACGACATCTGAGCCAGCACCCGTCTCACTCATTGCCAAGGCACCGATGAACTCGCCACTGATCAGCTTTGGCAAATAATTTTGTTTTTGTGCCTCAGAGCCGTTGCGTTTGATTTGATTGATACACAAGTTAGAGTGCGCACCATAGCTAAGCGCTACCGATGCTGACGCACGGCTAATCTCTTCCATCGCGACCATGTGGGCGACGTAGCCCATGTTAGAGCCACCGTATTCTTCGGGAACGGTAATGCCATGTAGACCGAGGTCACCCATCTTTTGCCACAAATCCATTGGGAACTCATCGCTACTATCAATTTCGGCAGCACGTGGGGCAATCTCTTTTGCCGCAAATTGCTGTACGACATCACGTAGCGCGTCAATATCTTCGCCAAGCTGAAAGTTCAATCCAGGTAAACTCATAACCATTCCTTGTTTTTAGTATCTAATTTTTGCAATAATTTTTTAAGACTGACGCTTATTAATCAAAGCCCTTGCCACATTTGAGCCGTTCGGGCGCTTTAAAAACGCACTAATACGTTCGCCTGCCACGACCAATTTATCCAAATCGATACCCGTGCTGATACCCATACCATGCAGCATATAGACCACATCTTCAGTCGCGACATTACCCGTTGCGCCTTTGGCATACGGACAACCACCTAAACCCGCCACCGAAGTATCAAACTCGCTGACACCCATTTGTAATGCCGCCAAGGTATTGCTGAGTGCTTGACCGTAAGTATCATGAAAGTGACCTGACAGCATAGTGATATCAGCGTATTCAAGCGCTGCTTGTAGGGCGCGCTGCACTTTGAGGGGTGTACCCACACCAATCGTATCAGCAATACCAATCTGCTCTGAACCAATCTCAACCAACCGCTTGGTGACGTAGGCTACTTGGCTAGGGTCAATCTCTCCCTCGTAAGGACAACCAACGGTACAAGAGATAACGCCGCGTACTTTGATACCTTGTGCTTTTGCTGCCGCGGCAACGGGCGCAAAACGTTCAATACTCTCATCAATACTACAGTTAATATTTTTTTGACTAAAGGTTTCGCTGGCTGAGCCAAAAATGACGATTTCATCAGGGCGATGCAAGATAGCATTTTCAAAACCACGCATATTGGGTACGAGTACCGAGTAACAAACATCCGTATGTCGCGTCGGTGCTAGCGCATCAAGCAATGCGCTGTTATCGCCCATTTGTGGCACCCACTTTGGCGAGACAAAACTGGTCGCCTCAAGTTTTTTAATCCCTGCGTCAATTAAATCGTTGATTAAGGTTTGCTTGATAGCCGTAGGTACCGTCATGGATTCGTTTTGCAGTCCATCACGTGGACTGACGTCAACGATGGTGACATGGCTTGGATATGAGTGGCTCATGCTTATTGTCCTTTTCTATTCGCTTTCACTATCGATGCGCAATAGCTCATCACCATCAGCGACCAAGTCGCCTGCTACAAATAACAACTCTGCCACCACGCCATCTGTTGGCGCGGTAATGGTATGTTCAATTTTCATGGCCTCGATGACGGCAAGTGGCTCACCTTTTTTGACCGTGTCGCCTACAGCAACTTTAAAGGCAACTACTTGCCCTGGCATCGGTGACTTCAAGCTGCCGACCGCTGCCGTGTCCTCACCCACATGTGCCATCACATCAACAAGCGTAATCTCATCGCGTCCGCTATCTGTGAACACATAGACCGTCTCATTATGTACCCAGCTTTGGGCACTGATACGTGCACCTTCTAACCACAAGGTATGGTTATGCGCGTCACTGCTGTCATAACTCACTTGACCTTCATAAACCGTTTCGGTTTGGGCAGCTACATTGATATTGCTATCATCCTGCTCATTCGGCGTTTCTTTGCCAATGATAAGGGTAAAATGACTGAGATTTTTGCTACCTTTTTTACTGTCAGAACAACTCGCATTGTGCCAATTGCTGATACGAGCAATATATGACTGCTCATCATAAACCAAGCTAAATGAGCGGGTATAGTCGCTATAAGCACGGAAACCCGTCGGCTTGTTGAATGGATCTGAACCCTGCATGGTCGCTTCACTCGCAAGCTGCTGCGTAATAGCTGTCACCACAAGCGTAGATAATCCAAGCGGATGCTGATCAAAAAGCTTATCCTGCTCGCGCTCTATCAGCGCCGTATCGAGATTGGCGTTGCTAAATGAATCGGTATTTAAAATATAACGCAAAAATGCCACGTTATTTGGCAGACCAACGATACGCGTCTGTGCCAATGCACGATCTAGTCTCGCTAGCGCTTGCTCGCGCGTAGGCGCATGAACGATAAGTTTGGCAATCATGGAGTCGTAAAAAGGACTGATCACATCACCCTCACGTACGCCATCATCGATACGCACATCGGTAATGTTGAACGTACTGTGCTCAGGCTTTTGATAGGTAAACAAAGTCCCTGTCGCTGGCAAGAAGTTATTGTCAGGGTTTTCAGCACAGATACGCGCTTCAATTGCATGACCGTTGATAGCCAAATCATCTTGTGTTTTTGGCAATGGCTGACCCGCAGCAACCAACAGCTGCCACTCAACCAAATCGACACCAGTAATCGCTTCACTAACAGGATGCTCAACTTGCAAGCGCGTATTCATTTCCATGAAATAAAAATTCATAGAGTCTTCACGCTGCTCAACGATAAACTCAACTGTACCTGCACCCACGTAATCGACAGCACGAGCCGCTTCGATTGCCGCTGTGCCCATTGCCTGACGCATCGCATCATCGACGCCCGGTGCTGGCGCTTCTTCTAGTACTTTTTGATGGCGACGCTGTACTGAGCAATCACGCTCAAACAGATGCACATAATTGCCGTGCGTATCACCGAATACTTGGATTTCAATATGGCGTGGTTTTAGCGCATATTTTTCGATCAACACCTGATCATTACCAAAACTGGTAATTGCTTCACGGCGACACGAGTCTAATAAGTCAATAAAATCGCTGCTTTGCTCAACGATACGCATGCCTTTACCGCCGCCGCCTGCACTCGCTTTGATCAATACTGGATAGCCAATAGCATCTGCCTGCTGCTGCAAAAATTCTGCATCTTGATTGTCACCATGGTAGCCCGGTATCAGCGGCACGCCAGCGGCCTCCATCAAACGCTTAGACTCAGATTTGCCGCCCATGGCGCGAATCGCATCAGCAGACGGTCCGATAAAGACCAAACCAGCATCTTGGCACGCCTGTGCAAAATCAGCGTTTTCACTTAAGAATCCATAGCCCGGATGGATGGCCTCAGCGCCCGTCTGCTTAGCGATAGCAATAATAGCATCGCCTTTTAAATAACTGTCTTTCGGTGCCGAACCACCCAAATAAATCGCTTCATCACAGACAGCCACATGCTTGGCGCTACGATCAGCATCAGAATAAACAGCGACGGTACTGATGCCAAGACGCTTAGCAGTCGCGGCCACTCGGCAAGCAATTTCACCACGGTTGGCGATTAGAATTTTAGAAAACATAACTATCCCTGTGTCTTGTCGTTGTTATTTGACGTCTTGTCTATTTTTTCATTTATCTATCATTATTCTGCTGCTAGTTAGTCTGCTGTCAGCCAATCAGGCTTACGCTTTTGCAAGAATGCTTGCACGCCCTCTTTGCCCTGCTTTGATGAGCGAATATCAGCGATGCCTTTGACCGTATCGGCAATCAACTCATCAGTAATGGGCGTGCCTACTATGTCATGTAATAGCTGCTTGCAGGTTTTGACCGCATCGGGACTGTTTTTGACCATTTTGGCACAAAGTGTCGCTACCTCATCATCTAGCCACTCTTCGCTCACGCGCTCATGAATAAAGCCAAGCTGACGTGCTTTTTTGGCATCAAACACCTCGGCACTTAAGAGATAACGCTGCGATGCTCTCGCACCTAATGCTCGGATGACATAAGGACTGATGGTTGCAGGCGCCAATCCCAAATGCACTTCGCTGAGGCAAAAGTTTGCAATTTTCACGGCGATGGCTACATCACAAACGGCAACTAACCCCATACCACCTGCATAGACATCGCCTTGTATTGCTGCAATGGTGGGCTTGGGGCATTCAGAAATCGTCTTGAGCATTTGCGCCAATTTATCCGCATCCGCTAGATTTTCCTCATAGCTATAGTCCGCCATGGCGCGCATCCAATTAAGATCAGCGCCCGCACAAAATGCCTTGCCAGCAGCGGCTAATACAATTACACGTACGTCATCGTCAGCACCAAGCACAGTGAAAGCCTCTGTCAGCTCGGCAATCATTTCATCATTAAAGGCATTACGTATCTCAGGACGGTTCAATGTCACCGTCGCCACATGCTGTTCAACGCTGACCAGCAGGCTTTTATAATTATCAGTATTTTTTAATTTCGCTTCTTTCATAACTTTCTCTATGTTCCTATTTATATATGCGTATGTAAATATTTAGCCCAACGTTTGGGTCGTCCATCATAATGCTCATATAAGAAAGTAAGATGTCAAAACCCGATGTCGCGGTAGAATCGTATTTAAAAAATTGTCGCACTACTCTCTTATTACGAGCGGACCTTAGAACGCTTACATTCTAAAGACACCAAAAGCTGTCTCTTCAATCGGCGCGTTATAAGCGGCGCTCAGTCCCAATGCCAATACATGACGGGTATCAGCAGGGTCAATCACGCCATCATCCCACATGCGCGCGGTGGCATAATACGGATGGCCTTGCGCTTCATACATCTCACGGATTGGCGCTTTAAAGGCCGCTTCGTCTTCCTCACTCCACGCCTCCCCCTTGCGATCAAAATTATCACGTTTGACCGTTGCCAATACTGAGGCTGCTTGCTCACCGCCCATGACAGAGATACGCGCATTTGGCCACATCCATAAGAAACGAGGACTATAAGCGCGACCACACATACCGTAGTTGCCAGCGCCGAACGAACCACCAACGATGACGGTGAATTTTGGTACTTTGGCATTGGCAACTGCCATCACCATCTTGGCACCATGACGGGCAATACCTTCGTTTTCGTATTTACGTCCAACCATAAAGCCTGTGATGTTCTGGAGAAATACCAATGGAATTTTGCGCTTACAGCACAGCTCAATGAAGTGCGTGCCTTTTTGCGCAGACTCGCTAAATAGAATGCCGTTATTAGCAATGATACCCACAGGCATCCCTTCGATATGGGCAAACCCGCACACCAGCGTCGTGCCAAAGCGCGCTTTGAACTCATCAAACGCACTGTCATCAACGATACGCGCGATGATTTCTTTAATGTCAAATGGCTTACGCTTGTCTGTTGGAATCACGCCGTATAGCTCTTTGGCATCATAACGTGGCGGTCGCGGTGTGATTTGATTGGGAATGTATTTAGCAGGGCGATTCAAATGACTGACAATATTACGCGCGATTGATAACGCATGCGTGTCGTTTTGCGCTAAGTGATCGACCACGCCTGATAGCCGCGTATGGACATCACCGCCGCCCAAATCCTCTGCGGTCACTTCTTCGCCGGTTGCTGCTTTGACCAGTGGCGGACCACCCAAAAATATCGTGCCTTGCTCTTTGACAATGATAGATTCATCGCTCATGGCCGGCACATACGCACCACCAGCCGTACAGCTACCCATGACCACAGCAATCTGCGGAATACCTGCCGCACTGAGGTTGGCTTGATTAAAAAAGATACGGCCGAAATGCTCTTTATCGGGAAATACGTCATCTTGGTTCGGTAAGTTCGCACCACCTGAATCGACTAGATAAACGCACGGTAGATGATTTTCTTGTGCAATTTCTTGGGCGCGTAGATGCTTTTTGACTGTCATTGGGTAGTACGTGCCGCCTTTTACCGTGGCATCATTACAGACAATCATACACTCGATACCATTGATACGGCCGATACCCGCAATCACGCCAGCCGCTGGAATCTCTTCGCCATACATATCATGAGCGGCCATCGGTGCTACTTCCAAAAATGGCGTACCCACATCAAGCAAACGCTCGACACGCTCACGTGGTAGCAACTTGCCACGTGCTAGATGCTTGGCACGTGCGCGCTCTGAGCCACCTTGGGCGACTTTGCGCAGGTGCACATACAAATCATCGACGATCTCTTGCATCGCCGCACTGTTTTGCTGAAAGTCGCTTGAGTTTGGACTCAGTTTACTGGTTATGATAGCGCTCATGATATCCCTTTTTCTTTAGTACATAGATACGTAAATGCGAGTAGCTTTTTATATGAATGATGCCAACTGCTATTTTTTAAGTATGACTCACATAGTTCATCTTTAGTGTTTTAGAGCTGATAAGTCAGCTTACGCCAAACCCAACTCTTCTTTCATTCGCTCAATGATTTTATATTTTTGAATCTTGCCCGTGATGGTCATTGGATACTCAGTGACAAAGCGATAGTAAGCAGGCACTTTATAATGAGCGATATGTTCACTGCAGAATTCACGGACCTCTTCTTCGGTCAAGCAGCCCGGCTCTTTAGGAATAATCCACGCCGCCAGCACCTCCCCGTAACGCTCATCGGGTATCCCCACGATTTGCACATCGCGAATTTTTGGATGACGATAAAGGTAGTTTTCGATTTCTACTGGATAGATGTTTTCGCCACCGCGAATCACCATGTCTTTACTACGACCAACGATTTTCACATAGCCGTCTTCGTCCATCGTTGCCAAATCGCCCGTATGCATCCAGCCATCTTGGATGGCTTCACGCGTTTTAAAGCGGCTGCCCCAGTAGCCTTTCATCACTGAATAACCCCGTGTGAGTAGCTCGCCAGTCTCCCCGATAGGCGCAATCTCACCTGTCTCGGTATCGATGACCTTGACCTCAAGCGCAGGCTGTACCAATCCTACGGTCGAGACTTGTTTATCCAATGGCGTATGCTCATTGGTCTGGCAAGACACTGGACTGGTCTCTGTCATACCATAGGCGATAGTGACTTCACTCATGTGCATCTTGTCGATGACACGGCGCATGACTTCAATCGGACAGCTAGAGCCTGCCATGATGCCCGTACGCAAAGCGGATAAATCAAAGTTTTCAAATTCAGGATGATCAAGCTCGGCGATAAACATCGTGGGCACGCCATGTAGACCAGTACATTTCTCTTCTTCAACGGCCTTTAATACCGTCAACGGCTCAAAACCGTCGTTTGGATATACGATACAGCCGCCGTGCGTCAGAATTGCGAGATTACCAAGCACCATACCAAAGCAATGATACAGCGGTACTGGAATACACAATCTGTCGGCTTCTGTGAGATTCATGGCCTCACCGATGAAATAACCGTTATTCAAAATATTGCGATGGCTGAGCGTTGCGCCTTTTGGCGTGCCTGTCGTACCACTGGTGAACTGCACGTTGATGGCATCAGTATTTTTGAGCTGGGCTTGACGCTCAGCAACGCGTGGATCGTTGGCGTCGCCTTCCGCCATCCACGCAGAGAATTTTTGCATGAAACCAAAGGTCTCATCCGACTCTGGTTCATCAATCCAAATGATACGCTCGATCGTTGGAATCTCAACCAAATCAAGCTGGGTATAGTCTTTATGATAAATCTCAGGACAGAGCTCACGGATCAGGCTGGCGTAGTCACTGGTCTTAAAATGACGCATGAGCACCAGTGCTGAGCAGCCGAGTTTATTTAAGGCATATTGCAGCTCAAAGGTACGGTAGGCAGGATTGATATTGACGAGGATGACGCCGACTTTTGCGGTTGCTAGTTGCATGAGCAGCCATTCAGCATTGTTATGTGACCAGATACCGATGCGATCGCCAATCTCAAGCCCCATCTCAATCATACTACTGGCTAGCTGATTGACCTGATGCTGTAGCTCACGATATGTCCAGCGGATGTTTTGATGACAGACGACCAGCGCTTCACGCTCAGGATATTTGGACACAATAGCATCAAAAAAGTCGCCGATTGTCGCTTCAATCAGCGGCACATCAGGACCTTTATCATAGCTTTGGGAAAGCGGCGCATTTGCTGAGCGTGCGCCCATATTGATACTAGGGATATTATTTAAAATAATATCGAAATCAACGTGAGTCGCATCGAAATTATAATTTTGAGTCATAACGAGTCCTTTCGTTTTACTTTTTATGGTGCTGATTAATCGCCTGTCACCGATTCATTCTTCCTTGAACAGGTCTTGACTAGCGTTAGCTACTATACCGTCTTAAATCGAAGGCTGTCAATAATAGTAATACAATATGTATCATTTAAAATAAAATCATAAGATGAATTCATCCGTAATGACTAAACGACGCGTCTTTTGTCTGGCTTAAATTAAAAAAACCAGCCTTATAACATAATAGTAAAAAGCTGGCTTTTCCAGTAATTAGTAGTTTCAAATCACTCTAGACCTAACTCCTCTATCATTTTTTCGACGATTTTATACTTCTGAATTTTTCCAGTGATGGTCATTGGGTATTCAGTCACGAAGCGGAAATAGGTCGGCACTTTATAATGAGCAATATGTTCACGACAAAACTGCCTTATCTCTTCTTCGTTTAAGCTATCTGGCTCTTTTGCAATAATCCATGCCGCCAATACTTCACCATACTTTTTATCAGGAACGCCAACAATTTGTACATCACGAATCTTAGGATGACGGTATAGATAGTTCTCGACTTCTACTGGATAGATATTTTCCCCGCCACGAATAATCATATCTTTGCTACGTCCAACCACAGTGATATAACCATCTTCATCCATAGTCGCAAGGTCACCCGTATGCATCCAGCCATCTTGAATGGCAGTACGCGTTTTAAAGTGGCTACCCCAATAACCTTTCATCACGGCATAGCCATAAGTGAGTAATTCACCCGTCCCTCCTATCGGGACGACATCACCAGTTTCAGTATCGACGATTTTGACCTCAAGCGCTGGCAGCACCATCCCTACTGTAGAGACTCTCTTTTCAAGCGGCGTTTTCGAGCTGGTCTGACAGGAGGCGGGACTGGTCTCGGTCATGCCATAAGCAATGGTGACCTCGCTCATGTGCATCTTATCCATGACACGGCGCATGATCTCAATCGGACAGCTTGAGCCGCCCATGATACCGGTGCGCAAGCTGGATAAATCAAAGCTATCGAAGTCTGGATGATCAAGCTCAGCGATAAACATCGTCGGTACACCAAGCAGAGCTGTGCATTTTTCTTCTTCCACCGTTTGTAATACCGTTAGCGGATCGAAACCATCGTTGGGATAAACCGCGCAACCACCATGGGTCAAGATGGCGAGATTACCACCTACCATGCCAAAGCAGTGATAGAGTGGCAATGGGATACATAGCTTATCCTCTTCCGTCAGCCTCATTCCCTCACCCATAAAATAGCCATTATTCAAGATATTACGATGCGTTAAGGTTGCGCCTTTTGGGGTGCCAGTCGTCCCACTAGTAAACTGTACACTGATAGCGTCGGTGTTTTTAAGTTGGGCTTGGCGCTCTGCAACACGTGGATCGTTAGCATGTCCCTCTGCCATCCAAGCAGAGAACTTTTGCATAAAATTAAAACTCTCATCGCTTCCTGATTCATCAATCCAAATGATACGCTCAATCGTCGGAATCTCAACCAAGTCAAGTTGCTGATAGTTCTTATGATAAATTTCAGGACATAGCTCATGAATCATTTGCGCGTAATCACTGCTTTTGAAATGACGCATCAATACCAATGCCGAACAGCCTAGCTTATTCAGCGCATATTGCAGCTCAAAGGTACGGTAGGCAGGATTGATATTGACAAGGATAACGCCGATTTTTGCAGTCGCTAATTGCATCATTAGCCATTCAGCATTATTGTGTGACCAGATACCAATGCGATCGCCAATCTCGAGCCCCATCTCAATCATGGCACTTGCCAGCTGATTAACTTTTTCCTGTAAATCACGGTAGGTCAATCGGATGTTTTGATGGCGAGAAATTAAGGCTTCACGCTCAGGGTATTTGGAGACAATAGCATCAAAGAAATCACCGATGGTCGCCTCAATCAGCGGCACATCAGGGCCTTTATCATGGCTTTGGGTGAGTGGTGCATTTTCTGAACGCGCGCCCATCTTAACTTTGGGGATATTATTGAGAATACTGTCTTTAGTAGTACTGTCGAAGTCAGAAACTTGAGTCATAACGAATCCTTTCGTTTTGCTGTTCATTATTTTTTATCAGAGCGGTAATAGATTACAAAGGTAAATACCATATTCTTCCTTGAATATTCTTTGTCAGCATAGCCTATAATTAAATCAAGCCCTCACCAATATAGCCTCTTAAATGAAAGCCTGTCAATAATATTGATACAGTACGTATCGATTACTATTGCTGCACCATCTTATTAAATTCATGATTAATACAAAAGCTGCGATAGACATAAAAAAGCCAGCGCTGCATTAGGTTTGCAGCGCTGGCTATGATTTAGAGTTTTTTAATAGTTAAGCTTTAGGCATGACAGGTGCTTTAATCGTTACTGTTGCACTCGTTTCATGATTATCATCGAGCAAGTCCATGATAAGCTCCTCATCACTTTCAGTTTTAACTTGCCAATTACCAGACGCTTGCGGTACACCCGTCACCATCACAGAGATCGCTTTGTTTTTTAGACGAATCATCGGCGGCTTATGATCATAGCCGCTATGCTCGTGACCTAGGATATCATCAGCGATGGTCGCAGCCTGCGCCCGTAGTGGAGCGACATAGCGACATGCGACACCGTTGATAGACATACAGTCACCAATGGCATAAATATGTGAGGTATCGGTGCGCAATGTCGTTGCATCAACCACGATACCAGTACGACGATTGAATTCCACCCCTGCTGCTGTCGGTAATTTATCATCAACCGTCAGACCGGTACTGGCAATCACATGATCAACGATGAGTGGTTCGATTGGCTCAGCAGTGGCACTGTCTGTCGCTGATGCTAACGACTCATAACTGACTTGCAACTTGCCATCGTTATTTCGAATAACGTCCATGACTTGTGTGCTGCCTAAAAAGTTAATCCCCTGCGACTTCACTGCTTGCGCAATACGTGCCGTCGCTTTGGCTGGTAGCATCTGTGATAGTGGCGCATCGTTCAAATCAATCAAGGTCACTTGATGACCCGCTTTTAATAAGTCTTCAGCGATTTCCGTGCCAACCATACCTGCACCAACAATGGCAATGTGCTGACTGCCCTCAGCCAGTTTTTCTTGTAGCTGACTAAAGCGCTCAATATGGTTAACATGCCACACCAAATCTTCTGGTAAGCTTTGTGGAAAAATAGGATGAGCACCCATCGCCAGTACTAATTTCTCATAACTGATGGTGGCATAATTGGTATACACCGGATCTGAGCGCAGCGCTGAGATAAGCTGTACCGTTTGAGCCACAGGGTCAATGTCCGTTACTTGCGTATTGGCAAGTAGTGTCACTTGTGCCGCTTCTGCTGCATCAGCGCCAGTCGCCCGTACCAAGTCTGCGGCGCGTTTTTTTTGGCTAATCGCCATGGTTAGCATTGGCTTGTGATAACGATCGCCATCATCAGCCGTGATAAGGGTAATCGGGATGTCTTTATCTTTCGCACGAATCGCATCAATCACGTGCCAACCCGCCAAGCCTGCGCCAATAATGACGATGCCATCTTTTGATGAGGTTGCCGATGCTACAGATAGATTGTCTACGCTCATATTAGCTCCACTATAAATAAGGAATCGTTTTAATTATTAAAAAGAATGGCAGCCATTGTATCAGTAAACAGGCATGCACTCACATATGCATCCAAATTGAAGGTATAAATCAACTCCCACAAAAAAGCGCCTATTAATAGACGCTTTTTAGATCTGCTATTTATAAATAATTCAAATAACGCAGTAGAGATTTTTAATGATTCAAAATCTTCGATAAGAACAGTTGCGCGCGGTCACTTTTTGCGCCTTCAAAGAACTCGTCTTTACTACAGTTTTCGACGATGTGCCCTTCATCCATAAAGATAATACGGTTGGCGACCTGACTAGCAAAACCCATTTCATGGGTCACACACATCATAGTCATGCCATCACGAGTCAGCTCGACCATCACATCGAGCACCTCTTGAATCATCTCAGGATCGAGCGCTGAGGTTGGCTCATCAAACAGCATCGCCACAGGATCCATAGCCAGTGCACGAGCAATCGCGACGCGCTGCTGCTGACCGCCCGATAGCTCCGCTGGATATTTCGCCGCTTGTACCGTCAGACCGACGCGGTCCAAATACGCCATCGCCTTTTGCTTGGCTTCACTCTCTTTGCGCCCCAATACTTTGATCTGTGCCACTGTCAAATTATCAATGATGGTCAAATGCGGAAACAATTCAAAATGCTGAAATACCATGCCGACACGGCTGCGTAATTTTGGCAAATTGGTTTTTACCGCACCAACTGAGATACCATTCACCATGATTCCACCTTCTTGAAAAGGCTCCAGTCCATTGACCGTTTTAATCAAGGTTGACTTACCACTGCCCGATGGCCCGCACACGACGACGACATCACCTTTATGTACATGCGCCGTACAATCACTTAATACTTGAAAATCCCCATACCATTTGCTGACATCGGACATTTGAATGACCATCTCATCACTAGCATGACCATTGTTGGTGACCAGTCCGCCAAAGGCATTTAAGTATGTATCAGCTTTGCTCATCACTGGCTCCTAACCACATTGTTTTCGATAAATCGTCATTTAAGAAAAGTTAAATCAACTGCTAAACCAAAGCCTCAACACTCAAAAAGCGCAAGCCAAGATAAATATCTATTAAAATCGCAAACGCTTCTGCAATTGTTGTACGCCCACGGAGGCACTTACACTGATGATAAAATACACTGCACCAGCACCCAAAATGTAAGGCGTAAGCAGACCCATCAGCTCACCACGGACGTAGGCTGCGCGGAAAAAGTCTGTCAAACCAATAGCGAAAACCAACGTCGTATCTTGGAATAAAATAATACACTGCTGCAAGATCAGTGGCAGCATTTTACGGAAGGCTTGTGGCAAAATGACCAGACGCATGGTCTGTCCATACGTCATGCCAAGCGCTTTGGCGGCATTGACCTGCCCGCTGCCAATCGACTGAATACCAGCACGTACCACTTCTGAGAAGTAAGCGGCCTCGAACATCATAAAGGCAACCACGCAAGACGCAAAAGCGGCGTCGAGCTGTAAATACTTACCCGCTACCCAAAAGTAAATCATCGGTACAGCAAAATAAAACCACAGTAGTACCAGTAGTAACGGTACAGAACGAAAATAATTGACGTATAACTTCGCTGGAATCTCAAGCGCTTTGATACCAGACAAGCGCATCAATGCCAATACCGTTCCTAAGCTAATACCACCAATAATCGCCAAAAACAGTACTTTTAAGGTGGTAATCATACCGCCCATCAAACCAGGATAGGCTGTTGCCAATTCGGTCATCATACTCATTTCTGACCTCCTACAATGAGCCCAGGCACACGCAGTTTGCGCTCAATTAACCCCATAATAGCAATCAACGATAAATTAAATACTAAATAAATAATCGTTGCGTAGGTATAAATCTCGATGCTGTTTTGGGTGTATTCACTGATGGTTTTTGTCTGACTAATCAGCTCCATCACCCCCACTAATGAGGCAACGGAGGCATTTTTAAAGCAGTTGGTCAGCTCAGAGCTGAGCGGTGGCAAAATGATACGAAAAGCCTGCGGGAGCAATACTTCTTTATAGACTTGCGGAATGCTAAAGCCCAGTGCATAAGCAGCATTAATCTGACCTTCGGGCAACGACTCGATACCCGTACGCACCTGTTCGACGATACGAGCGGCGGTAAATAAGCCAAGACCGATACTGGCTGATAGCATGGCTGAAGTGTTGGGAGATAAATCCTTATACCACCATTCTTGAATGGTGGGCGTGAGCCAGCCAGGTGCAATATAAAACCAAAAAAACAACTGGACAAGCAGTGGGATATTACGAAAAAACGTCACATAAGCGGTGCCAATGGCACGAGCGGTCTTATTGGGCAAAGTGCGCATGATACCAAAGATAGTACCTACGACCATAGCGATGGCCCATGCGATACTACCAATCAATAGTAGCCAGCCAAGACCAGTAATCATCCAATGGATGTAAAGCTCATTACCGATACCAGTCTGCTCAAAGAGCACACCCCAGTTCCAGCTATAATTCATGGTTGCCTCTCCGAGCAGCGACTGAAAATCCTACGCGTCAGATTGACGTCGATATCAGTCTGAACGCGTAAACAAGCTATGTTGCAGGACAATGATTACTGTGCAGTCGCAACTTTCGGCTGAGCACTATCATGCGGACTGGCAATCAAGGCTTTTAAGTTGTCAGACATCTCAAAGTTTAGATTGACGTTTTTTGGTGGGATTGGGTTCAAGAACCACTTGTCATAAATGCTATTGATTTCGCCTGAGCTAAAGACATTGGTCAGTGCTTCATCAACCACGGCTTTGAATTCAGGATCATCTTTACGCATCATACAGCCATAAATCTCAAACGATTGTGGCGTACCGACGATGACCCACTCATCAGGATTTTTTGCTTTGGCTTTTTCGCCAGCAAGTAGTACATCATCCATCATAAAGGCGTCAGCACGACCATTTTCTAACATCAAAAATGCTTCGCCGTGGTCTTTTGCTGAAATGATATTCATATCCATTTTGTTATCATCATTGTATTGACGAATATAACGCTCTGAGGTCGTTCCTGCGGTGGTGACTAAGGTCTTACCTTTTAAGTCTTCGAAATCTTGAATACCAGAGTCTTTTTTGGTCAATAAGCGCGTACCAATTTCAAAGAAACCGTTAGAGAAGGCGACTTGTTTTTGACGCTCTTCGTTATTGGTGGTTGAACCACATTCAAAGTCGACCGTACCGTTTTGTACCAAGGGAATACGGGTTTGTGAGGTAATAAGGTTATAACGGACGTTAAGGTCTGGCATGTTTAGCTTTTGCTTAACCGCTTCGACGACTTTCATTTCTAAATCGTGCGCATAGCCAATCGGCTGATTTGGGTCGTCAGCGATATAAGAAAATGGAATAGAAGAGTCGCGGTGACCAACCACGATAGTACCCGAATCTTTGATTTTTTGTAGGGTACCGTTGGTACTTGCCGAGGCGTCTGTCGTCGCTGCACCATCTGTTGATGCCGCATCAGTAGTGGTTTGACTGCTATTATTACACCCTGCTAGACCTAGCGCCATAAAAGCTGCCAGAGTCAAAGGTTTAGAAAAAGACCTAGAAGATACATAACTCATGAGATACATCCTTTTATCACATTATCACAAGATTGAATGAATGCTTGGATGACACAGGTCTTATTCATTGACCTTATTGCCACGCATTCATGCGGTTGTTGCTGTTATTTATCACAATGCAACTTAATGTTACTGTACAACAAATTAGCGGGTGTGGGTAAGTTTTTTTTAATGAAGGCTATATTTTAAGGATATCGGGTTTATTACCGTCATAACTATCCAATAAAATAGGCGAGATAATCAGTTAAACGTATCACTATTTTAAAGATGCCTACTGACCATTAGGGCGTGTCCTCATTTTAAAAATGGTGATAAAAATGAGATAAATTGCCGTCAAACAAGGAAAGCAGCGCAAATAATATCGAGATATTCATAAGCTATTTGACGATGTTTGGCAAAATTTAGCCATTTTTAGCCCATTTAGAAAGTAATCTATTGAATTGAGGACACGCCCTAACTATCAATAAATAGCTTTAATCTGTTAAACATTATCTAACAGGCAATTGATAAATCACGATGAATCCCCATAAAGTTTACAACTTCTTAATACTACCAATGACCTATGACACAAGATATCCAAGTCCCCAATACGGACAGCCAAAACGCTGGCAACCATAGTGACAATGACGTACGTCAGCGTTTCTTTATTGAAGACTCGCCCGTGCGCGGTGATGTGGTGCGCCTATCACGCAGCTATGCCAGCACGATTGCCCAAAAGCCTTATCCTGAAGCGATTAAGCGCTTATTGGGTGAAATGCTGACAGCCGCCAGTTTGCTTATCGGCACAGTCAAAATCGATGGTCATCTGTCCATTCAATTGCAATCATCAGACAGCGATAGCCTGCTAAACTGGGCAATGGCAGAATGCGATCAAGACGGTATCATCCGTGCCCTTGCCAGCTGGAAGGCTGAGACTGATGAGCAAGTGCAGGCGTGGGAAAATATGACTCATGCCAAAGAGGCATTTGCTGAATTGGGTGCGATGGGTCAAGGCGTGTTATTTATTAACATTCAGCCTGAAGGCGGCGAACCCTATCAAGGCATCGTCGAGCGCAGCCATGACAATTTGGCAGACTGCTTAGCCCACTACCAAAAACAATCGGCGCAGATTCCAACCTTGATTAATTTGGCGTCTGATGGTCTGCAAGCGGGTGGAATGTTGGTACAAATGCTTCCTCGTACCGCTGAAGAAACCTATGAAGTCGAGCAAAACCAAGATGCGGGTATTGACGATGACTTATGGACACGTCTGAGCGTTTTGACGCGGACAGTGAAAGCTGAAGAGTTGACTACGCTTGATGCCAACGAAATCCTTTATCGCTTATATCATGAAGAAAAAGTCGTCGCGCCCGACCCTGTTGCTTTATCATTTGGTTGCACCTGCTCACGCGAGAAGTGTGAGATGGCCATTGAGCAAATCGGTGAAGCAGAAGTCTTAGACATCATTGATGAGCAAGGCGGTAACTTTGAGATGGATTGCGGATTTTGTGGCGAGATGTATAAATTTAATAAAGACGATGTGACCACGATATTTTCTGAGTGATTAGAATTTAATTTGGTTCGCTTAGTAATAGAAAAACCCTCAAGTATGATGCTTGGGGGTTTTTTATGTTATGGCTCAAGTTTATGAATGGCGATATAAATGGTTTCGAGAATGCTTAATTGACTACTTCATCCACTTCTGGGTAAGAATAGATACGAGGATTCAGCCCATACTTTGCATCATGGGCATCACCTAGTCGGTTATCCAATAGCCAAGCAATAATTTGCTCATGTACTCTATCGCTGTAGATTAAATTCATGTGATTGACCCCATAAAAAATTGCCTTATGTCCCTCTGGTACTGACAGCGTATGCTCTTCAGTATATTCGCCGAGTGCTGACTCTACTGAAACCAACCCGTCCCCAAGCAAACTTGTGGTCTTAGATTCATAATGCGTTTCAATCAAAGCTGCCGCCACTAAATAGGTATTCACATGTAACGGCAAATGCGTGGGATGACGAAACTCTGCTGGCAGCACGCTGCGCCCTTCGGCGGACTCCCAGTCAGCATCGCGAATACTGCCATAACGTAAATCAATAATACCGGCGCTACGCAAGTCACCCAGTTTAGCCAATGATCCTGCAAAAGGCAGCTTAGCAATTTTATCTTGAACAAAATGTCCAATTTGCTCCAAGCTTGCACCATGATGCGGCGAGCCTAAGGTGACGAGGTTGCCCACGCGTTTGACCCAGCTAAAACCTTGCTCTTTGCCATAAAACAGCGCACTACGACTCAACAAACCGCCCATACTATGACCGATTAAATCTATCTGAGTAACGTCTGGATTATTCTCAACCAAATCTTGCAAGACTTTTGCAAAGCTACGTCCATTGCTAGAAATACGCCGACCGGTATTATAATTTAAATACAGAACGGTCGCTTTTGGCAGGTGACTGACCAACGCTTCACCCAAGTTACTTTCTCCAGATACCTGCCAGCTCAAGTGGCTCATACAAAGCCCATGGCATAAGATAATAACGCGCCCTGACAGCGCGCTACTTTGCACACGATTATATTTATCGTATAGCACCATCGACACTGCTAATGGATTGTGATGAGTGATAAGGTGATCGCCCATGACGCCATTTAAAATATTGACCAAGCGACGTAAGTTTTTAGGCAAAGGTTGTACTTTTTTGGGCCGAGAAACAGTGTTATAAAGACGCAGCCCTGAGGCAAGATTATTGCCCACCAATTGCATCGTATAACGCACTGTGCCATAAATCCGCCCCGTGATACCGCGCTGCCAGTGCTCAATATTGCCTTTATTAAACCGCCCTAAAGGACGTAGCAGAATCTCACGATGGATAGCCTCTACAATATCAGTAACTTCCACCACGCCCATCGTTGCCAACTGAGCCAAGCCTTCAAAAAAATCAACCAAAGTAATGGGCTGATGCGGTTTGCTATAGCTGTTATCTACCGTTTCTGCTGTCAGCTCATCGACATAAATATAGTCGAGTTTCGCCAACTCTTCATAGACGTCACCCTGAAACCCTTCATCAGTATCCGACTCAATAGCAGTTGGGCGCCGAGTGGTGGCAAATAAGTCATGAATGGTTTCTAAAGGTTTTGGACTGAGCATAATGTTGACATATCAAGCAGTTAAAGAAGTTTTCCATACTATCCTGTAATTGCTATAAACAGAAGAGAATGATTTAACTATAAAGTATCTTTATTGTCAAAAGAGCATACACTCTTTTAACATCAAGGCTTGCACACTAGCAATTATTATCCAAAACACAAAACCCCAAGCCATGACTTGGGGTTTTGTATTGAGCAAGACGTATCAATGACCCTGAAAATAGTTAACTAGACAAATGACTCTGCCAGTATGACATCGCCATCTTCGCGAGTAATCATCACGGTCGCTGAGCGCGGCGTACTGCCTCCAGCAACAGCGCCCCAAGTATTACCCGGATGCTGAATATTGATAAATAAAGTTTTAAAGTCAGGAGCCATGGTAATACCTGTTACTTCACAGCCTTCAGGACCGACAAAAAAACGTTTGATATTGTCATTACTAGCAGGCATCCCAACTCGTGTTTGTTGTCCTGCTGAGGTCGTTATGGCTGTCCCATCACTGACTTTACCCGGCAGCGCCGCCAGCAACATACAGCTGGTGGTATCGGTATAAGCGCCGTCATCGGTCTGAATCCACAATACGCCACGTGGATCAAAGTACAAACCATCGGGAGAAGACAAATCATTGCTATCATTTAACTGTGACAAATTTTCTGCGGCCAGATCATAAGGCGTGGCAAACAGATAAATATCCCACTCAAAACTCATGGCCGCATGATCGCCACCTGCTTCTGCCCAGCGAATGATATGACCGTTGTCATTACCTGCTGCTTTTCCACCTGCCTGATAGCTACGCGGATTAGAGGCTGACACTGGTTGATCCTCACGTACGCCGCGATATTTATTATTGGTCAATGTGACGTACACCTCACCCGTCATAGGGCTAACCGACACCCATTCTGGACGATCCATCTTGGTTGCGCCGACCGCATCCGCTGCGGCACGAGCAAAGACTAAAACCTCATCTTGTCCATTAAAAGGCAATACCGTATTGGAAATATCCAGTCCATTTTGACTATGGACGAGTGCTTTCCATTCACCGCTACCATCTTCATTAAAGATAGCAACGTAGAGCGTGCCATCATTCAAATACTTATCACCCGCTTTTAAGCCACCACCGATATCACTATTTGACCATGTGGCTTTGGAGACAAACTTATAAATATATTCGCCCCGAGCATCATCACCCATATAAAAGACCACCGGCTTGCCTTGTTCAACGGGCGCATAGGCGCAATTCTCATGAGCGAATCGACCCATAGCCGTACGTTTTTGTGGCGTAGAGTTTTGGTCAAATGGATCAATTTCGGTGATATAACCAAAGGTATTAAAGCCATTACGATAATCGTCAGCAGCACTCGTACCAACAGCGGTCATATCCCAGCGCGAAAACTCATCGGCTATCTTGGCATCTTTGGCTTCAGGTGTGTGCCACAGATACTCCCAGCCTGGGAAGTCCTCTGTTGCACCGTAGCGCTCACGACCATAGTTATGCCCCGCACTCAATCGGCTAGCATCTTGCCCACGGGCGAATACTCCTAAAAAGTTCTCTTCGGTGGTCAGATAGGTGCCCCAAGGTGACAAACCTGCACCGCAGTTATTATTGATGCCGCGAGTCTGAAAGCCTGTCGGATCAAACTTAGTCTTGACCAAATCAGAACCCGCAACTGGCCCTGTCAACTGCGCCGTACTACTACTTGTGAGACGGCGATTATATTTCGAATCAGGCACCATCTCATAGCCCATGCCATCAGCGCGGCGTTTCATCTCAACCACCGCTACCCCATGGCAATTGACTTCTCGGCGTACATCACTCGCGAGGCGACGATTTTGAAAGATGGGCGCGGCGTTGTTATCTTGGATCACATGATAGCCAAACGGACTCAGCTCACTACTGTTTACATATTCATGATTCATCACCAGTAGCCCATTCTCTGCCGCTTTGGCATCATATGCACCGCCCTTTTTACCAAAGAACCACATGCCATCATGATTATCACCCATGCGCCATTCGAATGACTCGGCCGACTGCTCACGGTTATCCTTCCAATCTTCAATCCCAAGCATAAGCGGTGTGCCAAGTGGCAATATCATTTCTGCTTTATAACCTTCTGCTACCGTCATCGTCTCGGCAGTTGAATGCGCCACTGCCGTAAACTTCAAAGCCTCAGGACGTTTGAGATCGCCCTGTGCAGGGATAGCCGCGTTATTATCAGCATTCTTGATAGGGCTACTGTCATCGTCATCGCTACAGCCAACCAGAGGTAGCGCCCCAAAAAATGCTGCCGCTGTCAATCCTGTGCCACCTTTGAGGATACTACGACGGTTTAAACGACGACTAATAATGGTTTGAAAATCGATATTGTCGGTCGGATTAGAATCTTCAACGATTTCATGGGCAAGTGGTTGTTTATTATTCAATAATGTCATTATCAGTCACCTTGCTGTTAGGCTGGATTGGCAGAAAAGAGTTGCTAGCGGCTTTATAGTTACCGCCATCAAAATACGAATTCCGCTTAAGTCTACTGAGAGTTTATGACAGGACGTTGAAACATAGATGACAGTCTCATGACAGCACTTTGTAAGCACCTTATAAAACGAAAAAAATCCCAAGTGTTAACTTGGGATTTTTTGATAGCGTCGCTGCATTTGACGACTGATAAGATAGTTTTGCTACAGTAACTTATCGAACCTGCGCCTGCCATTCATGGGCACCGAGCTTCAATTTTAACGCATCACCTGCTTGTAATATACCAACGCCGCTTGGCGTACCAGTCATAATCACGTCACCTGCTTGTAAGCTAAAGGCATGGCTAATCTCTGCCAGTAATTCATAAACTGGAAATAACATCATGGCACTATCGCCATCTTGCTTAAGCTCATCATTAATATAAAGCTGATATTCGACATGGCTAAAATCACCAAACGCTTGCGGATCAACCCAATCAGCAAGCACACAGGCACCATCGAAACACTTAGCACGCTCCCATGGATGACCTTTTTCCTTCAGCTTACTTTGCAAGTCACGTAAGGTCAAATCAAGTCCCAAGGTCACGCCACCAATCGCTTGCCTCGCTTGCTCAACGTTAGCATCAGACAAATCTGCTGACAGTTGAATACAAAGCTCAGCTTCATAATGAGTATCACCATATATCTCAGGATTGGGGCGGACAATATCATGACGCACACTGACCACTGACGATATTGGCTTCATAAATAAGATGGGCGATTTTGGTATCTCATTGCCAAGCTCGCGGGCGTGTTCCGCATAATTACGGCCGACACAGACCACCTTGCCGATGGATGCACGTACGCTATCATTAACAGTGGCGATGCTCGCGTCATCATTGACGCTGGCAGCAATCGCATTGATTAAGGACATATGGGGTGATTGGCTCATACTAGGCACTCACAGCAGATTATTGATAGGTTGGTCATACATACTGCACTATCTGTCGCTATTTTTCTAGGGCTTATCTTCATTTTAAACATAGTCATAAAAATGAGATAAATGGTAGTTAAACAAAAGAATAGCAGGTTAATATTAAGATATTAACCCGCTATTTCATTGATTTTTTAGCATTATTTTGAGCCAAACCATTAAGGTATGGTGTTGGTCATTACATCAGGCGGTACATAGCTTGCATGACGATTCATTCTTTTTTCAAACAATCTAAAGCTAAATAAAATCACCCATGACAATAAGAGATAAATAATACCAGCAGCAAAGAACAGCTCCATCAAGGTATAAGTGCGCGCACTAATCGTACGGGCGACACCCGTGATATCCATCAAAGCGATGGTTGACGCTAGCGCACTGCCTTTTAGCATAAAGATCACTTCATTGCTGTAGGCTGGAATGACAATACCAAAAGCACGAGGTAAGGTAATACGCGTGAGTTTCTGCCATTTGGACATACCGATGGCATCAGCTGCTTCAAGCTCACCAACAGGAATGGTCTGAATGGCACCGCGAATGATTTCTGCCAAATAAGCACTGGTATTCATGGTAAAGGCAATGATGGCACACCAATACGCCTGACTGAGTACAGGTTCCCATAAGAACGAATTGCGGACAGCTTCAAACTGTCCTAGACCATAATAAATCAAAAATATCTGTACCAGTAGCGGCGTGCCACGGAAGAAAAAGATATAAGCAAATGGTAATATCTGTACCAGCCAGTTCTTTGACAAGCGCAACTGCGCTAAAACCAAACCAAAAAACAAACCGATAATACCCGAGACAACAACCAGCTGCACGGTCAATACTGCCCCGTTAAGTAATTCAGGGATATTGTCAAAAATAACCTGCCAATTCCAATCCATAGTATCTCTCCTCTACCCTATGGTCGATTGACGGTGGGTTGACTGACGGCTCAGCTTTTTAGCATAGCGCGCCGCTGGATTGGCGCGCCATTCGAGCCACATCATAAAACCAGTAATCAACATGGTTAAACCCAGATAAATAATCGCTGCTGCCATATAAAAGGTGAATGGCTGCTGCGTTGATTGGGCGGCACGTGATGCCTGATACATGATGTCTTTGAGACCCACGACCGATACCAATGCAGTATCTTTGAGCAACACCAAAAACAAATTACCCAATCCTGGCAACGCAATCTGCCAAACTTGCGGCAAGGTAATTCGATAAAACGTCTGAAAAGGGCGCATACCAATCGCTTGCGCCGCTTCTCTCTGCCCTATCGGAATCTCTTGGATTGACATGCGAAAAATTTCAGTCGCATAAGCGCCAAACGCGATAGACAACGCCATCACGCCACCCCAAAAGGCACTGATCTCAACATATTCGTTATAGCCGAATTTTTTGAGAATCGTCATCAGCAGCATAGAGCCACCGTAATAGATGAACAGTACCAATAGCAACTCTGGAATACCGCGCATTGTCGCCGTATACACAGTCGCAATTTTACGCAGCAGCCAGACGTTGGACAGCTTAGCTGTGGCACCGAGCAGCCCTAAAGCCATGCCGATGACTAAACTGGTCATGGCAAGCTTGATGGTGACGGTAGCGCCGCTCAGTAGTAGCGCGCCAAATCCTTGTAAATCAAACACAATTATCCACTCAGTCTCTTTATATTAGCAATTTGCAAAATATGAGTTAAAAGAATCAGCATCAATAGCTGAGCGCTGCTAATAAACGTATTTTATACCAAATAGACCTTGGTATTTTGCGTCATAGATGGACGTCAAATCAATACAGTTATTGCGGCGGAAATTGACACAGTAGAAATGAGCGCTGATTTTATCATATTCGCTGCCAGCTATGTTAATACTCACACGTAAAAGCAGTGCTTAAATAGCCCCTTATCTTCTTAAAAATGCATTAAATCAGTCATATTTTTACAAACCGAACAGTCAACATTATAAGACCAAACTATTTTTTATAAAAAATAAAAAAAGGATACCGCTATTAAAGCAATACCCTTTCTATAAAGCGGAATCCAACTTAACCTACTAGACATCATCATTCTAACGGTTATGATGTAAGCATTCTGAACACGCCCTAAGGCTTATTCAGCAGGTTTTTCTGTCGAATCAGTCATGGCCGTTGAGCTTGACGCTGGAATCGCAAAATATTTTTGATTGATTTTATCGTAAGTGCCATCTGCTTTAATATTGACCAATGACTTATTAATTTTTGCTTGTAATGCATCGCCCGGACGCACCGCGATGGCAAAATTATCATTGATGTCTATCTCTTGACCTTTAAGCGCATACTGACTGCCTGAGGTGGAGCCAAGCCACTCTAGCGCTGGCAGCTTATCAGACACCATCGCATCGACCCGATTTGAGCCCAAATCCAAAAACGCATTACTTAGCGTATCATAAAGCTTCATATCAGCATTTGGATAAGCGTTTTCTAACCACTGCGAAGAAATGGTCGAGCGCTGAGCGGCAATGGAATGCGCATTGATATCATCGCTATTGCTAGGATCGAAGCTACTGTCTTTTTTGGCCAAAAACACCAAGGTATTGCTAAAGTACGGCTCTGTAAAACTGACTTGTTGCTCACGCTCAGGAGTCACCGACATAGCGGCCACAATCGCATCATACTTACCCGCTTTAAGACCGGGGATAATACCGTCCCAATCTTGCGCTGTAATTTCACACGTCACCTGCATATCGGCACAGATAGCGTTGGCAATATCAACATCGAAACCGCCAAGTGTGCCATCCGCATTGGTATAGTTAAAGGGGGCGTAAGCGCCCTCGGTACCAATGCGTAACACCTCACCCGTCGCTGCTGTCTCAGCTGCGTCTGGGCTGTTATTATCATTTGCATCATTTTGACCATTGCTACACCCTGCTAAGGTTAAAAGCGCCGTCAGCGCAACCAAAGGCGGTGAAAAACGTCGCGCCTTGATGCCATTGATGACAGATGCGTTCGCGATTGCACGGTGTTGGTCAAAATGGTTGTTCATGATCATCCTTGGGGTTTGTGAATAAAAATAACACTCATCTCTATGAGTGAATATCGCCATACGTGACAGCCATATCAGCCGAGCACAGAGATGAACTATGATATTAGTTAGTCGCCGCTTCAGCTGGTTCTTCTTTCACTTCAACAGCATCATCGCCCTCAACCACCATCACTTCTTTTGCGTCGGTGGTTGCCAATGCTTTTTGCGCGGCAGCGGTGGTGCTGGTGCCGAAATAGCTGCCTGTGATTTGGTCATAAGTACCGTTTTCTTTTAACTCAGCCAATGCTTTATTGAACTTAGCGACCAATGGATCGCCTTTACGAAGTGCGATACCCATGGCATCTTCATCAGTGCTAATTTCTTGTCCTTTTACTTCATAGTCTTTACCAGCATCAGTTTTTAGCCAATCAAGGCCAGTAACTTTATCGGACATCATCGCCCGCACGCGACCTGAAGTCAGATCCAGATATGCATTATCTTGGGTGTCATAGAGCTTGATATCAGCATCTGCATGTTCATCCTGCAAGTACTGTGAAGCAACGGTTGAGCGCTGTGAGGCAATTGGCTGACCTTTTAATGCATCTATGCTAATGTCATCACCTTTTTTACCAATTAAGATAATGCCAGTGTGAAAGTACGGGTCAGTAAATTCAACCACTTCTTTACGCTCAGGCGTGATTGACATACCCGCGATAATTGCATCGAATTTTTGGGCATTTAGACCAGGGATCAGACCGTCCCAATCTTGGGAGATGACTTCGCACTTTGCTTTCATTTGTGCACATAGAGCATCGACCAGCTCAATCTCATAACCAATTAATTTGCCATCAGCATCGGTATAACTGAATGGCTTATAGCTTGATTCGGTAGCAATTTTTATGTTCATAGGTGCATCAGCTGTGCTGTCAGCTGCCGCCCCATCTTCAGGCGTTGCGCTATTATTACAACCGGCCAGCATAAGCATCGCGGCACTTAATGGCGCAAGCCAAAGCGCCTTGGTTTTTAATGATGATGTCATTGATATTGTCATGTTTGCTATTCCTTCATTTTTCAATCAGAAGATTATTGACCAAAGTTCGCTTGCTCAAGACGTGCCAGCTCACCGTTACTACGGATTTCGCTGAGTGCTTTATTAAAGTCGTCTCTGAGTGGGTCACCTTTACGAACAGCAATGGCAATATTATCGTCATTGTCGATTTCGTCACCAACGATACCAAAGCCTTCAGGGTTGTCTGCTAACCATGATTTGGCAGAGACTTTTTCTGCCAATACCGCATCGCTACGACCAGACTTTAGATCCAGATAAGCATTGTCATAATTGTCATACAACTGCACGGTGTTGCCGTCTTTGCCTTCATAGTTATCTTGTAAATAAGCGCCAGGCGTAGTTGAACGTTGACCACCAAGTGTCAAATCTTTGATCGCCATAGGATCAAAGCCACCTTTTGTGTCGGTCAGCCAAACCATCGTATTGGCAAAGTAAGGCTCGGTAAAGTCGACTTTTTCTTGACGCTCAGGCGTAATAGACATACCAGCGATCACTGCATCATATTTTTGTGCCAAGAGACCTGGAATAATGCCATCCCAATCTTGAGCGACGATTTCACATTTGGCTTGCATCTGTTTACATAAAGCATTGGCAACGTCAATATCGTAGCCTGCCAAGCTGCCATCAGCATTGGTGTAGTTAAAAGGAGGGTAAGCACCTTCGGTCGCGATACGAATGGTCTTGCCAGCCGTTTCTGCTGCAGTGGCGTCAGTGTTGCTATCAGTGGTTTCATTAGCCGGTTGACTACAGGCGCTCAGCATCAATGCGGCGGTAACGGTCATCGATGACCACAATAGGCGAGAATTCGACATCATACATTCCTTAAATTCTGATGGGTTTTTAATGTAGGGTTCTGATATTTTGTTCTCTGACGTCCCTGCCAGACAAGCAATATAGATAGCAGAATACACAAGCAGCCGTCATTACTGACCACCTGTAAACCTTCTGATAATACCTGAGTAAAATATCAAAAACAAACATTTTACATACCGACTGTTATTAACGAGTAATAAACAGTCAACGCTGCTTACTAAGCAGTAATTTTATGCTTAAGATAAAACGACGATAGGATGGTAAGAATATTACCACCCCATGTTTGAATATATAAATGACGCTGAATACAAGGCTAGTTCTGACGATGCGATGCCATAAAGTCTTTGACACGCTCAGAGGTAGGATTATCAAAAACTTGCTCGGGCGTGCCAATCTCTTCAATCACGCCTTGATGCAAGAACACCACTTTGCTTGATACTTCTCTCGCAAAACGCATCTCATGGGTGACAATAAGCATGGTGCGCCCCTCTTCTGCCAACTCACGCATGACGGCGAGCACTTCATTGACCAGCTCAGGATCTAAGGCTGAGGTGGGCTCATCGAACAGCAGCACCTGTGGCTGCATGGCAAGCGCACGGGCAATCGCCACACGCTGACGCTGTCCGCCAGACAAATTCGCTGGATACGCGTCTTTCTTATCAAGCAGACCAACTTTATCGAGCAGTTTTTCTGCATCACTGATCGCTTGATCTTTTTTAATCTTTAAAACCTGCGTCGGCCCTTCGATGATGTTTTGCAAGATCGTTTTATGCGGCCATAAGTTAAAGTTTTGGAAAACAAAACCCACGCGCGCGCGCAAGTTTTCCAATTGCTTGATATCGACCGCTTGCAGCTCACCTGACTTAGCAGGCTTGAGCATCAGCTCATCATTACCGATAATAATACGACCTTGATTGGGCTTTTCGAGCAAATTAATGCAGCGCAACAAGGTAGATTTACCTGAGCCTGATGAACCCAAAATAGAGATAACATCACCGTCGTATGCGGTAAGAGACACCCCTTTTAGCACTGCTAATGAGCCGTAGCTTTTATGGATGTCTTGTAGGTCTAGGGCGATAGGCCGAGTCGGATCTTTTGCAATATCAAGCATGGTTTAGCAGACTTCCAATAAATATGAGTGAAAACACGAATAAAAATAAAAAAAATAGCGGCGTAGATAATATCAGCATTGATCATAGCATTATCGTGATAAGGCGATGATTCGTGACATAAAGAGAAAAAATGACACATTGTCTCTTATTACACAACAAAAAGGCAAATCCTGTATTGAACCAGCCCATCAATCAATACTTAATAAGTGGTAAATAAATACAAATACACCATTAAATAGCTAACATAAAAAAGCCCAGACTGTATTTACAGCACTGAGCCTTATTTTATCACTTTCGTGTACTGGGCGTTGTTTTATCTGATTATCCAATTTTATCGTCTTATATCATCCATTTGTGACAACCGTTTAATCACGCCAGCAGTCGCAATATACATAGCAAGTTAATCAAAAATACTATTAAGTATTATTCCCAGTAGCGACTTAATACGTCGAGACATGTTCTTCGCTCTCAGTGCCATCCAGCACTTCTGCGTCATCTGCTGTTGCCACCGCTACATCGTCATTATTACCCACTGCCATGCCATCATTGGCGCTAGCAACTGCAATATCATCGCCAGCGCCTGCTATCGCAACGCCAGTAGCCTCTTCCTCTACTGCTGTTTGTGCATCAACGGCTGAGGCGGTTTCCATAGGGGCTTCATCTTTTTTACCGCAAGCACCCAATGTCAATGCGGCGGCGACCAAACCAACTGTCAACCAGTTCTTACGCATGGTGTTTTCGGCATTGTCATTGCTAATGGCCATTTTTATTCTCCATTGTTATTTAATTTATTGAATTGATATTTGCTTTATCAGCAGCCATTCATACATTAATGTCTGTATCTTAATTGCTTTCTCTTACAGTATTAAGCCCTACTATACGTATGATTAATTATCGCTACCTTAGTAGTTACAGCGCAGTTCTGTTAAAGGCACGTAACCGCAAAAATGTGTTTTCCCTTTATCTAAAACGATACCTGTATCATGAAGTGGCAAGGACTAAGTAAAGGTAAAATCAGTAAAATGAGGCGACGATAATGCGCATAAACGCTATGTAAAACAGGCGCTGTTCACAAAATCATCTTTACTATCGCCTCAATCTCCTCTATGTTAAATAGCATAATACCTCACAGGTATCTAAATCATCTTTTTGCCACACTTTCGCCTTTTTGGGCGCTTTCATTTGTTTAAAACATTTATAACCATAAGGAAAATAATTTATGAGTCAATCGAATACCACAGACGTTACTGCCTATATGCAATCTGTCGGCAAACAAGCACGAGCAGCTTCGCGTGTGCTGGCTGCAGCAAACACTGGTGACAAAAACTCAGCATTAATGGCAATTCATGATGTGTTAAAAGATGCCAAATCAGATATTTTAGCGGCCAATAAAATCGATATGGATAATGGACAAAACAACGATTTAGAGGCAGCCTTACTGGATCGCTTAGAGCTAAATGATGCCCGCTTTGACGGCATGCTCCAAGGGTTAAAAGACGTCGCCTCATTACCAGATCCTATCGGCGAAGTCACTGACATGACCTATCAGCCATCAGGGATTCATTTGGGGAAAATGCGGGTGCCACTCGGCGTGGTTGGCATGATTTATGAGTCGCGCCCTAACGTGACTTTAGAAGCTGCTTCATTGGCGCTAAAATCAGGCAACGCTATTATCTTGCGCGGCGGCTCTGAAGCGTTTGAATCCAACCAAGCGATTGCCAAGTGTATCTTGGAAGGTCTACAAAAAGTCGGGCTATCTGAGCACAGCGTGCAGGTATTACAAACGACGGATCGTGCTGCTGTCGGTGAGCTTATCACCATGACAGATTATGTCGATGTCATCGTTCCACGCGGTGGCAAAGGGTTGATTGAGCGTATCAGCCGCGATGCTCGCGTTCCTGTCATCAAGCATTTAGATGGTAACTGCCATACCTTTATCGATAGTGATGCGGATGCCGAAATCGCCATCAAAGTCAGCGTCAATGCAAAAACCCATCGCTACGGTACGTGTAATACCATGGAGACGCTATTGGTCGATGAATCAGTCGCCAATGAGCTCTTACCAAAGATTGCTGAAGCCATCATCGCCGCTGATGATGCGATGCAGTTGCGCCTTGATGACAAGTCGCAAGCTATCTTAAATGATAATGCTAAGCTTGCTGGTCATTTGTCTGCAGCCACTGCTGAGGATTGGGATACCGAATATTTAGCGCCTATCTTAGCGGTAAAAGTCTTGTCAGGTATTGACGAAGCCATTGAACATATCAATACTCATGGCAGCCATCATACTGACGTTATCATTACCGACAACTATACCAAGTCGCAACGTTTCATCCGTGAAGTCGACTCGGCGAGCGTTATGATTAACGCCTCTAGCCGTTTTGCCGATGGCTTTGAGTATGGATTGGGTGCTGAGATTGGCATCTCGACCGATAAAATCCACGCTCGTGGCCCAGTAGGACTTGAAGGTCTGACCTCACAAAAATGGATCGTGTATGGTCATGGTGAGACTCGCGCTTAACGTCTTACCGCTTAGCCTATCATTCATTCTCTAATTTAACGTATAATCCACAAAAAACGCCAGCTCAATTGCTGGCGTTTTTTAGTAGTGTCAAATATGTTATATATGCGGCATCAAAACCATGGCGTATGGTAGAAGTCTTGCGGCAAGATAACAAAAACATGCTATAGGAAAGTGGGCTTATGCAGAGTGGTAAAATCAAGCACTGGAATTCAGATAAAGGCTATGGCTTTATCGATGTGGACAATCAAAGTGAAGACGTGTTTTTTCATGTGAGTAAAGTGCGATTATCACAGCCAATAACCGTCGGTCAAAGCGTCTGCTTTAATAGTAAGCGTAATGATAAAAACCAACTACGGGCCACTGAAGTCACTTCCAATGAATTGAGTATTTTAGCCACTCCAGACTCAAATATAACGCATCACCGTTCAAATACTGATAGCCGAAACCACTCTATTGATAATAAAAAAAACTCGCGACACACCACCCGCGACAATCGCCATCATCAGAGCGACAATCGCCATCATCAGAGCGACAATCGCCATCATCAGAGCGACAATCGCCATCATCAGAGCGACAATCGCCATCATCAGAGCGACAATCGCCATCATCAGAGCGGCAATCAAAACAAGAGAAGCTTAGGCTCTACCCTATTTAGTTTGATTGCCCTTATTGCTGTCGCTGTTTATTTCTTTGGGGATTTATCATCTGGGTTTTTGACCGATAGTACTGGTTTAACAACGACATCACAAACCTCATCCGAGATGCAGCCAGAAAATACAGGCGGCGTCACGGGCGATGCTCAGATAGACAATACCATTGCTCTTATCCAACGAGGCGGTCCTTTTCCTTATCCGCATAAGGATGGCACAACATTTTATAATCGTGAGGGCAGATTACCCACGCAGTCGCAAGGCTACTACCGCGAATATACTGTGCCTACCCCTGGCGTATCTCATCGCGGCGCACGGCGTATCGTCACAGGTGGCCATCCACCGACCGTGTATTACTTAACCGTTGATCACTATGATAGCTTTCGCAGACTGGACGTAAAATAATATGAGTAAAGCCATCCACTATATGAACCTGAGTGTTGACCAAAACAGTAACCAAAACGCTACAGCACTAAATGCTAGCATGCCCGCTCAGGCTGTTAACATACCTATAAACGACATACTTAATAAAACCACATTATTAACAAACTTAGCCAATGCCTGTGATTTTCCCAGCTATTTTTCACATAACTGGGATAGTGCATGGGACTGCTTAACGGATAGCGAAGTGACTCATCTAATGCTGGATCTAACAGCGGTGAAAAAAATAAACACCGAAGATTTTAATGTCTTTAAAAGCATCATTGAAGATGCCTACAGAGATTTTGGTAAGCCACAATTATGGGTTATTATGCCGTCCGTGGATGATGCCTAGTCGCCAATCATCACACAAACCTGAATGCGAGATAAAACCATATTTATCTCGCATTCAGGTTAATTTATTTTTATAGAAAGGATTAATATATGGAAATTACCCTAAACGGCTATTACACGCTGATATTAGCCACTCTAGTGCTACTGCTTGGGCGCTTTTTGGTCAAGAGAATTAAATTCTTAGAAGATTTTAACATTCCAGAGCCTGTTGCTGGTGGTTTGGTCGCGGCAATAGTTGTCTATGTTCTAAATATCATTTGGGGATATAGTTTTAACTTTCATCAAGGATTACAAACGGCTACCATGCTGATGTTTTTTGCCTCTATTGGCTTGAGTGCTGATTTTAGCAGACTCAAAGCTGGTGGTACGCCATTGTTGATTTTTACCATCGTTGTATCAGTCTTCATCGTCTTGCAAGATGTCGTCGGTGTGGCCATGGCAAGCGCGTTGGGACTTGATCCACTGCTTGGGTTAGTAACAGGTTCTATCGCCCTGACTGGTGGTCACGGTACGGCAGGCGCTTGGGGTATCACCTTGGAGCAGGATTACGGTGTGGTCGGTGCAACGACACTTGGTATCGCCGTTGCCACCTATGGCTTAGTCGCTGGTGGTATCATTGGCGGTCCTGTGGCCCGTCGCCTGATTCAAAAGTTGGGATTAAAACCAACGCCCGCCAATCCCAATCCTAGTGACATCGAAAAAGTCGCTGGGGCGCAGTCGTTGTATAGCACCAAACATGATGAAGATTCAGCGAGTAGCAATAAAGAAATTTTCGAAAGACCTGATAGCATGCGCTTTATCACCGCCTCATCTACTATCGAAACCTTGGCATTATTCGCAGCAGCGTTGGCCTTCGCTGATGTCATGACACTTGTTGCCCAAGGCACATGGTTTGAGCTACCTACTTTCGTTTGGGCGTTGGCAGGTGGTGTGATTATTCGTAATGTCTTAACCACTATCTTTAATTTTGATATGTTTGATCGCTCTATCGATGTATTCGGTAACGCTTCTTTGAGTCTATTCTTAGCCATGGCGCTGCTATCCTTAAAGCTATGGCAGTTGACTGATCTAGCAGGCCCTGTATTGGTTATCTTGCTGGTACAGACGGTCATCATGATTGTTTATGTCTATTTCATAACCTTTAAAGTAATGGGTAAAGACTACGATGCAGCGGTCTTGTCAGCCGGACATTGTGGTTTCGGTATGGGTGCAACTCCAACGGCGATTGCCAATATGCAGGCGGTCACGGATCGCTATCTGCCTTCACCTAAGGCGTTTTTGATTGTGCCAATGGTTGGTGCATTCTTTGTCGATATCGTCAACGCGACGATCTTGCAGATATTTACTAAACTGCCGTTTATGTGATTTGATAAGCAATAAAGTCGAATTAACCTGAATAAGGCTGGGCTACGCTATCGTAATCCAGCCTTTTTTATTGGTTATTCAACCTTCCTATAAAAGTATGATTGAACTAACCTAGGTCATTACCTAGTATTGAGAGAGTGATATGAGTAAAGACAAACTTATCAAGTTATCGAAGGAAGAGGAAGAAGCGCTGTTAGATAGTTTAAGAGATTATATGAGCGAAGAGTTTGATTTGGATATCGGTAATTTGCCTGCCAAGTTCTTATTCGATTTTATGGTGGACTTGATCGGCTCTAAAATATATAACCAAGCCATCGATGATGCTGAACCTTGGCTATATGAGAGGTTTATGGGTATATTAGAAGACAGTCATGCGTTGAAGAAAGATTAGCAATCATCTTAAGCGACGCACAAAAAACCGCCTAGCAAATGCTAAGCAGTTTTTCACATCAAACTAAGACGCTCAAGTTTTAAAATACTTCAAGTAACAAATACTTAAAGCAAATTTTTATATACTAAAGCGTAAACCCAATCACATTGAGCTTGTTCTCTTCTGCAAACTCAAATAACTCATGAACATGATTTAAATTCTCAAGAAACGCATTCAAACCTTCTTGGCTATCTGCTTCGTGGTAACCGATATCATGTACCAATTTTTTTAAGTCTGTCGCTGCAAACGCTTTGACAATCTTAGGTACGACTGCCACATCATATAATAGTCCGTCATGCTGCTCATGCAGAGGCGTGCTGTTGTCTGCCAAAAATAACAGATCGCACAAGGCGTAATGCCCCTCTCCCAACAGCTCTATCAACTCTTCCGTATAATGTTCAAAAGATGCTTGTTTCACATCCAAGTATTGATTGTCGCAATTTTCTCTTAGCTCATCCAGCGTAATACCACCATCGAGCATACTTGCTAAATTTTCCTCACGAACACTACAAAAACAAAATGACATAGATGTAGAAATAGACATCGTATTCTCCTTATCTGTTATTAAAAATAAAAACCACCTAGCAGACGCTAAATGGTTCTTTCTTCAGTTCAATGAGATTGTATAAAAGATAGGCCGCAGGTTAAGTAATCAATAGCGAGTATTATGTAAGTAAGATAAGTAAAACTCACAATCTTGACTGGTTTGCTCATCTGTCATTTTAGCGCTTTTCTTTATACTGGATTTTCACCTGCTACAGATTATTAATCGCGTTTCACTGAATTATTTGGCCAGTTTATCTAGCATTGTAGATAGCCATACATTGTTATCTACAATATACGTGTCCCCTAGCGCTAGGATCTCATCAGCCGCTTGCACAGACTCAGGATGATCAATCATCGCTTCTTGTATATACGTCTGTCCATGCGACACCATATCTACCATACTCTTGTTAGTCACTTCAAAATGACATTGCCAGCCCAGTACCCACGTACCTAATTCTTTATGCTTTGGCGTTTGATAAATAAAACCTTGATTGGCCCAAGTATGTGACGTTGCAATTGGCGTCGCGCCTTTGGGACATTCAAAACCATCGCCATGCCAATGAAATACAGTGAATTCATTCTTTGGCAAATCTGCTAGCAGCGGATGCGCAAGCCCCTGTTCGGTCAATTGAATGGGCAGCCAGCCAACCTCTTTTATGCCTGATGGCGCAACTTTCGCCCCCAAACTATCTGCAATCAGTTGTGCACCCAAGCAAACACCAATCACGGTTTTTCCGTCATTAATACTTTGCTGAATGAAGGCTTTTTCATCAGCTAGCCACTGAAAGTCACTTTCATCATGAATGCTCATTGGTCCACCCATAACGACTAACCAATCAAAACTGTCTTGCGCGGGTAATGGCTCATTTTTATAAAAACGTGTGACCGTAATACTATGGCCTCGATTATCTGCCCACTGCTTGATATGGCTGAGCTCTTCAAAATCAACATGGTAAAGAGCATGAATTCGTAGCACCATCAAATTATCCTTTTATTAAAAAAATAAAAACCGCCTAGCAAAAGCTAAGCGGTTTTTGTTATACAGCTCTCAAAAAGAGTCAGTTAATACTTACTGGTTTTTTTCGTAAACTGGTAACTCTTTGCAGATTGCTTCTACTTTACCGCGTACTTCAGTTGCTACGGCTTCGTCACCGCGGCTGTCTAACACGTCACAGATCCAACCTGCCAAATCGGCCGCTTGCGCTTCGTTGAAGCCGCGAGTAGTAATCGCTGGCGTACCGATACGAATACCAGACGTTACGAATGGTGATTTTGGATCATTTGGCACGGCGTTTTTGTTCACAGTGATATGTGCATCACCAAGCCATTTATCCGCTTCTTTACCGGTCATTTCTTGCTTCACTAGGCTGATCAGCATGAGATGGTTTTCAGTACCACCAGAGATGATTTCATAGCCGCGCTCTTGGATGACTTTTGCCATTGCTTGTGCGTTTTTCACGACTTGCTGCTGATAGGTTTTGAAGTTGTCTTCTAACGCTTCTTTAAAGCAAACTGCTTTTGCCGCGATGACATGCATCAACGGGCCACCTTGGTTGCCTGGGAATACGGCAGAGTTTAGTTTTTTGGCAAGTACTTCATCACGCGCCAAAATCATACCTGAACGTGGGCCACGTAGGGTTTTATGCGTGGTAGTTGTGACCACATCAGCGAAAGGTACTGGGCTTGGGTAAACACCACCAGCGACCAGACCAGCTACGTGTGCCATATCGACCAATAAATACGCGCCGACTTCATCCGCGATGTCACGGAAACGCTGCCAATCAACCACTTGTGAATACGCTGAAAAACCAGCAATGATCATTTTTGGCTTGTGCTCACGCGCCAAGCTGTCTACTTGGTCATAATCGATAAGACCAGTACCATCTACCAATCCGTACTGTACAGCATTGTAGTTCAGACCTGAGAAGTTGATGTGTGCGCCATGAGTCAAGTGACCACCAGCGTCTAAGCTCATGCCTAGTACGGTGTCATTTGCTTCAAGTAAAGCTAAAAATACGGCAGAGTTTGCTTGACTACCTGAGTGTGGCTGGACGTTGACGTACTCAGCACCAAACAACTCTTTTGCACGATCAATGGCCAATTGCTCAACAACATCAACATGCTCACAACCACCATAGTAACGCTTACCAGGATAGCCTTCAGCATATTTGTTGGTTAGATCTGTGCCTTGCGCTTCCATCACTGCTTGCGAGCAGTAGTTTTCAGACGCAATCAATTCAATATGGTTTTCTTGACGAACGCTTTCTGCAGCCATCGCTTCAGCAAGTACTGGATCAAAATCTTTGATAGAAATATCTTTAAACATAGTGATGTCCTAGGTAGTGACTGTCATTGAAAAGAAGCTTATAGGCTGCCCACAATAAAACGATTACTGTGTCAACGTCGCTCAAAGTACCGTCGGTACTTCTACGCTCAGTTTTATGGTATGACCATTATTGTGAATTGAGTCTATTAGCAAAGATAAGTAGGAGTAAGCAGAGGCAATTGGCCTGTTATTAACTTGTCCAATTCGGCAATAAACTCGATACGCGTTGGCATCAAAATCATCGCTAAACATTAAGTGTAACATGAAAATTTGTGCGGTGAGCGCAAAAAAACCTCACTGAAAGCTGAGTAAATTAAATGGTGATATAACGCAGATAAATAGCCAATAAAATAAACAGTTTACCGATACCAGACTTCGCCTAGCATGTTTTTGGTCAGTAAATTATTAGTGATATCTATCTATTGACTGCCTACTTAACGGGTATTTGACTGTCAGTAGTGACAAATGCCGGCAAGAAAGTTTCGCTGATCAGCAGCTGGCGACCATACCAATCATAACGTGTTTGCCGTTGCCAGCCCTCACTTGTCCGCTGGATAAAGCGCTGATGGGGCAAGGTGCGACTGCGTTTAAACAATACGTAACCGATGGGCGTGGCTTTGAGCTGCTGCAGACGGCGGGCGTGACCTTTGAGACTGGGTAACGGAAAGATACTTTGCGCGGCCACCCACGGGCGTGCGTCATTTCCATATAGCTGCGCTTCACGCACCCATGCTAGCATGGGACGATTCAGCATGGCACCTGTGATATTCAACTGTTTTTTTTGTGCCAATGACAGTAACCGGTAACCTTCAAAGCTACGCTCCACGCGCAAGGGCTGCCCTGCTTTTACCTCTAACACGGCCGTGAGAGAGCCTGCGACATTGAGCCACGAGAGTAGCTCACTAGGAGGAGATAAATGGGTAGGACAAAAGACTTGAGTGCTGGACATAGTTAACGGCTAATAGTGAAATAATAAAAAAGAAAAACGAGCGTTAGGCGTGTAAAACAGCCCCTAAGTATTGGTATCAAAGTCTGGCATATTATCTGCATTAAAGGGTAATGCCTCAAACGCTTGCTGACGATACTGCGCCATATGCTCACGGTCTTGGGCGCAAAAACTGGCGATAGCTGGTACAAAACGTGGGTCATAAATACGGTGGATAGAGTGCGTTTTCGTTGGGATAAAGCCACGAACCAGCTTATGTTCCCCTTGCGTACCTGGATCAAAATATATTAACCCTTGCTCGATGGCAAACTCAATACCTTGATAATAGCACAGCTCAAAGTGTAAGCTATCGTACTCACCCAGTGCCCCCCAATAGCGACCGTAAAGAGTGGCATTTTCGCTATGGCGATCATCGTATAAGAACAAGCTACTAGCGATGATTTCTCCAGAGCCATCTAGCGCTTGTGCGAGCATTAAGTGCTCAGACATAGTCGCTGCCAGTATCATAAAAAAATCTATCGTTAAATAAGGCTGTTGTCCACGTACTGCATACGTCATCACATAACAATGATAAAAGGCTTTCCAGTCCTCATCGGTAATGGCATCACCGCATTTACGTTGGCATATGATGCCTTGCTCAGCAACCTTACGACGCTCAGCACGGATAGTTTTGCGTTTTTTGGCTTTTAGCGTCGCTAAGAATGCTTCAAAATCAGCAAACGGTTGGCAGTCTTGTAGCAAGTCTTTATTTTGCCATAAGAACTGACAGCCTTGTCGTTCTAGTATGGGCATATCAAGCGCGGGTGATTCTAAACCATTGTCCTGAACTGCTAGCAAATGTGCTATCTCAATATCATTAGGCATAGATGCCGTCGCAATCGTAGCCAGCTCAGGCGTGACGAATAATCCATGCCAGCTTGAGGCACCCACTTGCTGAGCAATATCGTCGACGCCCGCGATAGCTGCCTTTATAATATCGGTGGTTAATGTCTCACCTTTTGCCAACCATAGCCGCTGACCCGTAATCGGTGTATAGGGCACGCTGGTGACCAGCCTTGGATAATAATCCACACCATAACGCGCGTAGGCTTCTGCCCATGAATGATCAAAAACAAACTCACCGCGATGATGACCTTTTATAAATACTGGCATCACCGCGACAGGGTGTAGTGCAGTATCCTCAGCGTCATCGTCGACACGATGAACCAAAATAAATATCGGTAGCCAACCTGCCTGCTCTCCAATCGCGCCCGTATCGGCAAGCGCTTGCCAAAAAGCAAATGACATAAAAGGAGTATCGGGCGTTTGCCAGTCTGTTTGACTCTGCCAGCTGGTATCATTGAGTAATGCATATTGTAAACTCATAATGCTCACTATTTATTTTTCTATGGGCGTAGTTTTTTATACTTTGTTTCGTATACGACTAGCTTAGCAAAATTCTACTCATCCTCTGTCACAATTATGCTCTCATAGCTTTCAGATGAGACGAGTAAAACCGATAAAGATGCGCTCTCGATAATAGTTATTATCACAGTAAAGTCATCTATAGTCTTATAGATGATTTTGTTTATCATCTCATTTCTAAAAGAGGATTGAAAATTGCTTAGTCATGACTCATAACTATGATGTGACTGGCAGTTTTTTGAATAATGACGGTATTAGGAATCGTTTTACGACGAATATTAGCGGGCAGTGTTTGTATAGAAAGGATGAAATTTTTTCAGATGACTGGTAGAATAAGGCTCTTAATAGCTTAATGTAATTAAGACATATTAGAAACAACCGAAAACACTACACATAGTTCATTATGCGATATTGACATCGTATCAGATTTATAATCAGTTAACTATAATGTAGCGTCCGCACTCTATTTTCAAGTCATTCAGATGAGCAGGTCGTTCAGACAAGACAGTCAAACTGCCCGCTTAGCGACAGAAAAATCCTAAGCAGACTCGATGGTCTCCAAGAGACTGCCTATAAAAAATTAGCGATAAACTATTTAGTATCATTGCATGGTCCATTATTACGTAAGAGCTGCATGGAATTATTAATTTATATTTGAGCCTTATTATTAATTACAACCAAAAGGAATGTCCACCAAATGTCAAAAATTATTTATACAAAAACTGACGAAGCACCAGCGCTAGCAACCTTATCATTTTTGCCGATAGTAAAAGCTTTTACTCAAACAGCAGGCATCGAAGTTGAAACCAGTGATATCTCTGTTGCTGCCCGTGTGTTGGCTGAGTTCCCAGATTATTTAACGGAAGAGCAGCGTGTTCCTGATAATCTAGCTGAGCTGGGTCGTCTGACTCAAGATCCAGACACCAATATCATTAAACTGCCTAATATCAGTGCTTCTGTTCAGCAGCTAAAAGCTTGTATCAAAGAGTTGCAAAGCAAAGGCTACGCTATCCCTGACTTTCCAGAGGATCCTAAGACAGAAGAAGAAGAAGAGATCCGTAAGCGTTATGGCAAAAGCTTGGGCAGTTCTGTTAACCCAGTATTGCGTGAAGGCAACTCAGACCGCCGCGCGCCAAAAGCGGTTAAAAACTATGCACGCAAGCATCCACACTCTATGGGTGAATGGAAGCAATGGTCACAGACACACGTATCACACATGCACAGCGGTGATTTCTATGCTGGTGAGCAATCTATCACCTTGGATAAAGCGCGTACCGTACGTATGGAGCGCGTGGCTGAAGATGGCACTATTAATGTCTTCAAAACAGGCATTTCATTGCTGGATAAAGAAGTCATCGACTTGATGTTTATGAGCAAAAAATCATTGCTTGATTTTTATGAGCGCGAAATGGAAGACTGCCGCGAAGCCGGTATCTTGTTTTCATTGCATGTAAAAGCCACCATGATGAAAGTATCGCATCCTATCGTGTTCGGGCATGCTGTTAAAACCTATTATAAAGATGCTTTCAACAAGCATGGCGCTTTCTTTGACGAGCTAGGCATCAACGTCAATAACGGTATGGCCGATTTATACGACAAAATCTCTACCCTTCCTGCCTCTAAACGTGAAGAAATTGAGCAAGACTTACATGCCTGTCAAGAGCATCGCCCACGCCTAGCGATGGTTGATTCATCAAAAGGTATCACCAACTTCCATTCACCAAGTGACGTGATTGTTGATGCGTCTATGCCTGCGATGATTCGTTCAGGCGGCAAAATGTGGGGGGCTGATGGCAAAATGTATGATTGTAAAGCGGTTATGCCTGAGTCTACTTTTGCCCGTATCTATCAAGAAATGATTAACTTCTGTAAATGGCATGGCAATTTTGATCCAACTACGATGGGTACCGTGCCTAACGTTGGTTTGATGGCACAAAAAGCAGAAGAATACGGCTCACATGACAAAACGTTCGAAGCGAGCGATTCGGGTATGGCTCGTATTGTTGACGAAGAAACTGATGAAGTGTTGCTTGAGCAGTTTGTTGAAAAAGGTGACATCTGGCGCATGTGCCAAGTCAAAGATGAACCTATCCAAGATTGGGTGAAACTTGCCGTGCGCCGTGCGCGTGAATCAGATACACCAGTTATCTTTTGGCTAGACCCTTACCGCCCACACGAAAACGAGCTAATCAAGAAGGTCGAAACCTACCTAAAAGAGTACGACACCGAAGGCCTGCACATTGAAATCATGTCACAGGTTCGCGCCATGCGTTATACGCTAGAGCGCGTTGCCCGTGGTCTTGATACCATCTCTGCGACCGGTAATATTTTACGTGATTACCTAACGGATTTGTTCCCAATCCTAGAGCTTGGCACAAGTGCTAAAATGTTGTCAGTAGTACCATTAATGAAAGGCGGCGGTTTGTTTGAAACAGGCGCGGGTGGTTCTGCACCTAAGCACGTTCAACAGTTACTAGAAGAGAACCATTTACGTTGGGATTCATTGGGTGAATTCTTGGCCTTAACCGTCTCTTTAGAGCATCTGGCCACTCATGACGACAATGCCAAAGCCCAAATATTGGCAGATACGCTGGATACGGCAACAGAAAAACTGCTGTTAAATGATAAAGGCCCTTCACGTAAAACTGGTGAGATCGATAACCGCGGTAGTCACTTCTATCTGGCGATGTACTGGGCTCAAGAACTGGCGGCACAAGACCAAGACGCTGATCTAAAAGCACAATTTACGCCGCTTGCACAAAATCTTGAGAGCAATGAAGCTGCTATCGTCAAAGAGCTAAATGAAGCTCAAGGCAAGTCTGTTGATATCAAAGGTTACTACTTAGCTGATGAAAAACTGGCAGAGCAAGTCATGCGTCCAAGCACCTTGTTCAATGAAGCATTAGCCTCATTGTAATTGAGTAATGTGCCGACGTAGCAGATAACTGGGCTTAATTTTCTTTATCTATAAAGACTTTTGAATCCAGTTTAGGCAAAATAAAAACACCGCTTAGGTCTCAGACTTAAGCGGTGTTTTTTTATCATTAAACAGAAAGTATTACTTTAAACAGAAGATATTACTTTTAAAATGCCACTTATAAACAGCAAAAAACTACTAATAAAAAACCACCTACATGACTATAGATGGTTTTTTGACATTGATATTTTCATTGATACTTTTATTAATATCAATACATTTATTAATACTATAAAGTGCTGATAAATGCTAATTCAGCTATATATCATCTTTAGGCATCCATGTGCTTGATAACCGCTTTACCAAACTCAGAAGTACTGAGCAAGATAGCATCTGGCATGAGACGCTCAAAGTCATAAGTGACCGTTTTATTTGCAATCGCACCTTGGATACCACTGATAATCAGATCAGCTGCTTCTGTCCAGCCCATGTCTCGTAACATCATCTCAGCGGATAAAATCAATGAGCCAGGATTTACTTTATTCTGACCCGCATATTTAGGTGCTGTGCCATGAGTTGCCTCATAAACCGCAATTGCGCCGCCTTTGTTAGCGCCCGGTGCGATACCAATACCACCTACCTCGGCTGCTAGGGCATCTGAGATATAATCCCCATTGAGGTTTAGTGTCGCAACAACGGAATAATCCGCAGGACGCATCAGGATTTGCTGTAAAAAGGCATCAGCGATAACGTCTTTGATAATAATATCATTGCCTGTTTTTGGATTTTTGATCGTCATCCAAGGGCCACCATCCAATAATTCTGCATCAAAACGTTCTGCAGCCAGCTCATAGCCCCAATCCTTAAATGCCCCTTCGGTAAACTTCATGATATTACCTTTGTGTACCAAGGTCACACTGGGCAAATCATTATCGATAGCATGCTGAATGGCCTTACGCACTAGACGTTGCGAGCCTTCTTTGGATACTGGCTTGATACCGATACCGCAATCATCATCGAAGCGGATCTTCGTAACGCCCATCTCTTCCTTTAAGAACTTAATGATTTTCTTAGCATCCTCACTGCCCGCTTTCCATTCGATACCTGCATAGATATCTTCTGAGTTTTCACGGAAAATGACCATATCTGTCAGCTCAGGATGTTGAACAGGACTTGGCACACCTTCAAACCAGCGAACTGGGCGCTGACAGACATAGAGGTCAAGCTCTTGACGTACCGCCACATTCAACGAGCGAAAACCACCGCCAACTGGTGTGGTTAAAGGCCCTTTGATACTGATGACATAGTCTTTTAAAATCTCTAGCGTCTCGCTTGGTAAATAGTCACCATCGTATATTTTAGCGGCTTTTTCACCGAGATAAGCCTCCATCCAAATGATAGATTTTTTGCCATGATAAGCTTTGTCTACTGCTGCATTGACCACTTTTATCATGACAGGCGTGATATCCACACCGATACCATCACCTTCAACAAACGGAATGATAGGATGATTGGGGACATTTAGCGACAGATCAGCGTTTACGGTAACCTTTTCTCCGTCTCTTGGGACGATAACCTTCTCATAAGACATGAATAGAACTCCTTGGTTGTATGTTAGATATCGCAAGCATCATTGGCATTCTGTTATGCTAACCATTATATTATGATTATTTATACCGCTTTAAACGCGGGTTAGCTAAACTAAAAACTCTGAGCAATAGATAAGTTGCGATATGCTAATAAATGACTTAAAAAATTAATAAGTAAAATAGCGACTCACTAAATAATTATTTATTGCCTTAACGATACTGTAAAAATCCCTTTAGCAAAATAGCATCCACACAGACTGTTATAATAACAAGCAAAATGACAAAGATAATTTATATAAAATCAACAAATTTACAGCTTATAGAGTTGATTTAAAAAAATAACGTTTTATTAGGGCGTGTCCTCATTCTAAAAATGCTGATAAAAATGAGATAAATTGCCGTCAAACAAGGAAAGTAGCGCAAATAATATCGAGATATTGATAAGCTATTTGACGATGTTTGGCAAAATTTAGCCATTTTTAGCCCATTTAAAGGTTAATCGATTGAATTGAGGACATGCCCTAGCCTCAAAATACGCAAAAAAGAATGATTCAAATCCAGGAAACACCATTTTATGTCGACCTCTAGTCTGATTTTATTCAATAAACCTTATGGGGTGCAAAGTCAGTTTCGTGATGACAGCAACAATGATCACACCACCCTATCGCAGTATTTTACCGATAAGTCTTTACGAGTCGCAGGTAGGCTCGATGCCACCTCAGAAGGCTTGCTGATTTTGACCGATGATGGACGAGTCAACAAAGCGATTACCCATCCACCAAAAGCCAACGCGGGGCGCAAACAGGGTAAAACTTATTTAGTGCAAGTGGAAGGAGTTCCTACTACTGAACAACTTAATAAGCTTCGAAGTGGCGTGATTCTCAAAGATGGTAAGACCCTGCCTGCCAATATCAAACACGTCAGTGAAGAGACATTACCCATGCCACTTTGGCCGCGTAATCCACCGATACGTGAGCGTAAAAGTGTGCCAGACTCATGGCTGATGCTAACGATTTATGAAGGTAAGAATCGCCAAGTCAGACGTATGACGGCGCAGGTTGGACTGCCTTGTCTGCGTTTGATACGCTGGTCGGTAGCAGGGTTCGAATTGGGTGACTTAGCAGTTGGTGAGTTTGTGCGCATTCACTTAAACAGTGAGCGTTGCCAGCAATTAGGCATTTCTGATTATTAGAACGCATCCTCATTTTTATCAACCTTTTTAAAATGAGGATACGCCCTACTAATTGGCTTTAATAACAATTAAAACCAATTACGACTTACTAAACATCGCGTCTCGAACGAGCAAGGTTTATCTGCTAAGCTTCAGTACACCATTATTTAGGTATCATAAGTCTCATCCACTTATCATTTTATTTTTTATTATAGGGATATGTTATGCTTGCTTCTCGTCGTTGGATCTTGTTGGCCACCAGCATTTCTGCTGTGCTGGTACTGAGCGCCTGTCAGCCGACAACAGAAGATAACGAGGCAAGTTCTGGCGAAACCGTTACTCCACCCGTCACTGACATCACTGATAGTCAAAACGAAAATGAAGTCAACGATGACCTCATAAAAGATGAAGATGTCGCAGATGAGAGCCAGATGACCGATGTGCTGCGAGACTATACAAGGTCAATGACTAGAATGCATGATGAGATGATGATCGGTATGGGTTACAACGACCCCGATACGGCCTTTGCTAAAGCGATGCTTGGACACCATCGCGGTGCAGTAGAAATGGCAAAAATCCAGCTGAAATATGGCACTGATGAAGAGATGCGTCAATTGGCGCAAGAGATTATCACCGCTCAGCAAGCTGAAATCGATATTTTGAATAAATGGCTTGCCAGCCACCCTGATACCGCCAAACCTAAACCCAATACCGAAGCGATGCAGCAGTCGTATGCCAGAAGCATGGATGTCTTAAATGGCGAGATGGTATTGGGTATCGCCGATCCTGTGCCTGACATGGCATTTGCACGTGGTATGCTACCGCATCATATTGGCGCAGTAGAGATGGCAAAAATTCAGATGAAATATGGCACTGACGAAGAGATGCGTCAATTAGCACAAGATATCATCGATAGCCAACAGATTGAGATTGCGCGTATGCAACAATGGATTGCAGACGCTAATACCGATAAAAACACTAAAGAGACACAGGGCGCAAATGAAGCGGATAATCATCAGCAATCTGAGCAATCTGCTTCTTAGATGTTGAATTATTAGACACTGACTTACCTGTTAATTTTTAACAAACCTCAAAAAAGACTGATAACTATTACACAAAGCCTTTGCCAAATAATAGTATTTGGCAAAGGCTTTTATTTTTAGCCAATTATTGGACAGAATAGTTAGACCAAATACGTTCACATTAATGTATTTAACTCTGATAACGCTCTATCGCATTGAGCCATGCTTGCCAGCCCGCATCGGCTGGAGAAGCGTTATCACTGACTCCTGACGATTGATTTTCTTTTGCTACGTGCAAGCTCACTTTATACGGGTATGCTTTATTCGTAGCTCTATTAACCTCATTGACATTACTATCGGTACTGTCTTGCTGTTGCCCCTCAATAGCCGCCTTAGGCAGTACATTGACACGCATCAATTCATCGCGGCGAAAAAGATGACACTCAATATCGCGCTCAACATTACTCAGCAATGCCAACTGTTTACTGTCAGCTTTGATACCGTCAAGCGCCACAATGACATCGTTCGCTGAAATACCCGCTCTAGCAGCGACACTAGCACGTGTCACACGATTAACTTTGAGTCCAGCGGGCGTCTCAGTACAGCGCATGCCCCAAGGCATATGCTTGTCAGCCGTCTCTTTGCTATTGCTATGCATGTTAATACCGTTTGCCGCCAGCAGCGCTTCGATTGGCAACTCTTCAACACCATTGACATAACGATACTCAAAGTCTTCCCAATCCTCTATGGGCATGAACTGCCCAATGACTGTACCCATGTCAGCACTATTAATACCAATGCGTTTATTGTCGTTTTGCTTGGCTTGAGTATAAAAAGCCTTGACCACATCAAACAGACGATAGCGACCATTGCTCTTTTGGAGCAGCGTCAAATCCAAGCATAATGCCACTAATGCGCCTTTGTTGTAATAACTGATACCAGCATTACCTGTATTTTCATCGTTACGGTATAGCTTAATCCACGCATCAAAGCTCGACTCTGCAACGCTTTGATACGCGCGGCCAGCCGTTTGATAGTAACGATTAATTTGCTCAGCCAGTAGCTTGAGATAGCTTGGCTTATCAATCACGCCCGACGCTTGCAACATAAAGTCATCGATATACGAAGTAAATCCCTCAAATACCCATAGCAGTGGTGTAAATGCCTCGCGGCGCAAATCGACATCCAACATAACATCTGGGCGTACCGTTTTGACCCACCACGAATGAAAATACTCATGGCTGCATAAACCCAAAAATCGCTGATAATCGGTGCTTGGTATTTTTGGCTCATCAAGACTTGGCAAGTCTCGGCGCGGCGTAATGAGACTGGTCGAATTGATATGCTCAAGTCCACCATAATCCTGACCACTGGCAAAGGTCATAAACGTATAATCATTAAATGGCGCATCGCCTAACCAATCTAGATAGCACTGACAGATCTGAGTGACATCCTGCTGTAGCCTGCCCATATTGGCGCTGTGCTTACCTGACAGATAAAAACGATGGTGTAGCGTCTGATGCATCTTGTCTTGAATAATAAAGTCAAACTTATCCTGCTCTGCAATCTCAAACGGGTAATCTATCAACTCGTGATAACTGCCTGCTTGTAATCCGTAGCTATGCTGCCCATCAAGACGTAGATGCGTAGACTCCAAACCACATGCCAATAGCAGCCGACTCTCATTTTTACCTGCTAAAAATGCTGCTGGCACTACTAAGCTAGCTTGTACAGCTCGATGTTCTTGCCCTTCAACAGCCAATGCCAACGAGGTGAAATTCCCATACAAACGCTGCTGATCGACATAGGCAGTACGTACCGATAAGTCATAGCAGTAGACTTCATAATGGACGCTAACGGCTTGCCCTGCCTTAGCTTTTGGTAATTGCCACGTGTTTTTATCTATTTTATGCGCACGATAAGTCTCGTGAGTATTGTCATCCATGATTTGGCTGTCTAACACCTGATAATGCACCGCGGTAATGTTGCGCGCAAACTCACGCATCAGATAACTACCGGGTATCCACGCTGGCAGCCAAAGTTGAGGTGCATCATTCTCTGCCGTAAAATTGAGCGACACATCAACCAAGTGTTCAAAAAAACGCTCGAAATTGAGTCGATAAATGATATCCGCTTTTGATTTATGATGATCGTTGATTTTATTGGCATCTGATAGCTGATTGCGTAAATTATTGGCAAATGAAGTCATGGTCTTTTTATCCTTATTTTTATCATTATGGTAGAAGCCCTTGTCCAAAAACGCAACTGGCAAACCCTGAATATCCATTTTCCGCCTTCAAACTGCAAAAAACCGTGTTTATTTTCATAAAAAACACCATTTATCAGTATAAAATAGCATTTTTTATTGTTTTTACCTTGAAAGTTATATGAGCCATCTCAATTAAAGATGCTAACTGCTAAAGTTACTTTAATAAACTGATGATAATTGACTAATGACGTGGCTATTTGGCTTGCTGATTGGATTTTTTAGGTTTATTGCAACCGTATTTAATTTTTTACATAGATATATTTAGGATAACTTATGACTACTATCGCAAAAGACACTGCCGTCAAATTCAATTACACACTAAAAGACGACGAAGGCAACATTCTTGACCAATCACCAGAAGGTCAACCACTTGCGTATTTGCATGGCCATAGCAACATCATTCCAGGCCTTGAGCAACAGCTAGAAGGTAAATCTGCTGGCGAACAAGTGAATGCTGTTGTTGAACCTGCTGATGGCTACGGCGAATATCAAGAGCAAGCGGTACAACATGTACCACGTGATAACTTCCAAGGCGTTGACGATATCCAGCCTGGTATGCAGTTTCAGTCAGAAGCTGGCGGCCAAGTAATGCTAGTTACTGTGACTGCTGTAAACGACAAAGAAGTGACTGTTGATGCAAACCATCCATTGGCTGGTAAGCGTTTGACGTTTGATGTTGAAATCCAAGAAGTACGTGCAGCAACTGAAGACGAGCTAAACCATGGTCATGTCCATGGCGCTGGTGGCGTTGAGCACTAATCTCTTCTAGAGTATAGTGAGATGTTAAATGGTAGTCTTTATTAAGACCACTATTTAATAAAAAAGGTCAGTGGCTTTGTCTACTGACCTTTTTTTATGTCTATCATTTATAAAAACCATTTTCTAGAAACATTGATGTTTTCAGTTTATATTGAGCAGCCTGATAGGCTTATAAACTATTCACTGTTATTGATTTATCTATTAGAAGCTATTAGTTAGTCGCATTTATCAATTACTATATGGCAGACGTAACAAAGCCGCATAACGACAAGCGTTATGCGGCTTTTATCACTAACCATCCATGTTATCGTTACATGATACCTAATCCCGGAGTATCTTATAACTGACAGGCATCCAGCCTTATCATCCCTAATCAGCAAACCACCTATCCCTGATGCGACATTTGAGATACCAATCCCTAGTATCAATGAACCGTTTCGTTCAATCGTGCCGTACAGTTATAATCGCAGATTGCCTCATGGTTAGTAAGAGGTATAAACGTCAATCCATGTAAGCATATGCTTACATGGATTTTATCAACAGCGGTTTTGGCTATAGTATTGACTGTTTATAGCTTCTCTTCAGGGCTTAGCAATGCTTTAGGTTCAGCGCTCAGCATAATATAGGCCGCTTCATTGATGAAGGCTTCGTCTTCAGGTAGCTCTGGGCGCTCCTTGGCTTTCATGCGACTGCGCTCTTCAAATTTTGCATCCATTGCCGCTTGATAGGTGTTCCAATTGGCATAAGGGCGCTCACCCGTTGCAATAAGACGTTTGTTTTCAGCTTCTAATGAACGCTTTTCAATCAACTGCATCTTAGCTCGGCGGCTATTGATATCCAAAGGAACTGGTTTTTTCTCATCTTCCATATCGCGAATGTTGTTTAGCGCTGATAGATAAACAAACTGTGGGTTTTGCTCCTGACGAATTTTAGACTGCTGGTTAAGTGTCGCTAGCGTATCGTCGGTGAACTTACCTTCAGGCTTGTAAGGCGCAGTTTTGATGGTATCCCAAGGTAACGCATTTTTCTGCGCACGTTCGCCAAAAGTGGCATCATCATAGATATTGACCAACTCTACATCAGGTACCACACCTTTATTCTGTGTACTACCACCAGTGATGCGATAGAATTTACGCTGCGTTAAAGTGGCTGAACCCAATGCCAAATTATCGAGTTGAATCTGGGCTGAACCTTTACCCGTTGTTGTACTACCAACCACTAGACCACGACCGTAATCTTGAATAGCCGCGGCAAATATCTCACTGGCTGAAGCAGATGCTAGGTTGGTAATAACGACCACTTTACCATCATAAAGTTGCTCGCCGCCATCATCGTCACGGTAGACTTGGATATTGCCGCGATTGTCACGAATTTGCACCATTGGTCCGCTCTTGATAAAGAAGCCAAGCATTTTTGCCACTTCATCCAATGAACCACCTGGATTATTGCGCAAATCAACCACGAGGCCATCAATATTTTCTTTATTCAACTCTTTCAACGCTTTTTCGGTATCGATACTGACGCTGCGGTAATCCTCACCATTACGACGAGCACGATAGTTCAGATAAAAGCTTGGAATCTCAAGTACACCGATGCGTTTTGGCGTTTTATCGATATCAGGACGCTGTACTTCTACCACACGCTGGGTAACTCCTGACTCTTCTTGTTGAATAATGTCACGAACCACCGTCACGTTACGGGCACTGGCATCAGGGGTATTTGGCTGACGCACTTTGATGGTCACTGATGTGCCACGTTTACCGCGAATCAAGCTCACAATCTCACGCGTTGACCAGCCAACCACGTCTGTCATGTTCTCGCCATCTTTGGCGATACCGATAATCAAATCGTTAGGTTTAATCTGACCAGATTTGGCTGCTGGACCACCATCGACTAAGGTCACGATGCGGGTATAATCTGGGTTTTTACGGTCTGGGCGAATAGAAACACCAATGCCTTCTAATTGTAAACTAGATTGAATTTGCAATTCGTTGGCTTGAATCGGTGCGTAATAATTACTGTGCGGATCGTAAGTCAGCATCGCCGTATTTAAGATAGTTTCCATAATCTCATCATTTGTGAGACGCTTAAACTGCTCTTGCTGTCGCGATAAACGATTTTGTAAAATCTCGCTTGGTGTACGTTGGTCGTTGCGTACCAAATCTTGTCCACGAGTAATATCTGGATTGCTCAGGAATACTTGCTCTTTGGCTTTTTCATCTTCTTGACCCAAGGTAATACTCATCAGCTGAAACTTAAGCTGACGCGCCCAATAATCACGCTGCTCTTTTTTGGTTTTAAAATGGGGGAGTTTTTCACGGTCGAGCACGATAGTGTCATCACCCGTCAAATCAAGATTCGTTTTTAGCATCTTGCTCGCCATCGCAAAATACTCGTTTGAGCGTTTGCGATAACGCTCAAAAACATCTACCCCTGCAGACAAATCGCCACGCTTGAGACGAGCCCCAAATTCATCGGCGTATTTTTTCTTAAATTCATCCACATCAGATTGTAAAAACAAGGTATGGTTTGGGTCAAGGCTATCGATATACATGGACAAGATCTCGCTGCCCATTTTGCTATCTAGCGGCTGATTTAAATAGTGGCTACGATCCAGCAATGCGGCTACTTGGCGAGTGGTGACTTTTTGTTCGGGAGTTTGTACGAAGCCTTCAGTATTGGTGTCGGCCATTGCTGTCCCATAACTCTGGGTAAGAATAATACCGGCGATGCCCACTGACGCTGCACTGAGTAACCACTGTGCTGGTTGTTTTTTCATCATATGTACCTAGTTATTTTGCGTTAATAATATTATTTGTTTGATAAAAATCAAAAGTGGTTGGTTCGGTCGCTGCCCATGAATGCTTAATCTTTAATTTACGATATGTTTGTTGACCATTATCAATCGAATATTTATTCAATGATAGTTTCTGAAGAATCATGGTCGCTAACTTCCCTTGCTGTTTGCTAATATATTGTTAAAAATCACTCAATATTATCATGTACATAAATATCGGACTGTCTCAAACTGTATAAGCAATCTTACACGCTACGCCTGCACATACCAAACTTTCTATTACATTTATTATTCATCATTATTTGGGCCGTTTATTGACGATTCAATGCCTATTTACGAATTGATTTGAATCTATTCATCTGCCACATTATGCTCATTTACTAATAACTGTCATAATAAAGCAGTTTTGATAATAGCTGCACAATGCCAATTATCATCATTTATTTGTTTGCAGCTGAACCGATCATATAACAATATATAACACCATAAGGATTACGCTATGTACGGCGTTTTAATGATTGATATCGATAGTACCGCACTGACCGCAGAAGATGTCAGCTTAATCAAACAGGCACAAGTGGGTGGGGTGATTTTATTTGCCCGAAACGTTGCAGATGCCGCACAAGTACGCGCGTTGTGTGACGACATACGTTATCACAACCCTGACATATTAATCGGCGTTGACCAAGAAGGTGGACGAGTCGCACGACTGCGCAATGGCTTTACCCCACTACCCGCCATGGGCAGGCTTGGGGAATTATTTAATCAAGACCCTAGCCATGCGCTGAGCTGTGCTTACGATTGTGGCTATCTAATGGCAACAGAAGTGTTGGCCGTGGGCATTGATCTTAGTTTTGCGCCAGTACTTGACAGAGATGGCATCAGCCAAGTCATTGGGGATCGTAGCTTTCATCAAGAGCCGCAAGCGATCATTGCGCTGGCGACTCAGTTTATGCGCGGTATGAAGGCCGCAGGTATGGCGACTACTGGCAAACACTTCCCTGGTCATGGTGCCATTGCGCCTGATTCGCATGTATCAGAAGCCATCGATACACGTAGCTTAGATGAAATCATCAATAGCGATATGCAGCCTTTTGCCCAAACGCTACCGTGGCTTGATGGCTTGATGCCTGCCCATGTTATTTTTTCGCAAGTCGATGATAAGCCAGCAGGTTTTTCTAAAATTTGGCTCAAGGACATCATACGGGATCAGCTCAATTTTGATGGGGTTTTATTCTCCGATGATCTATGTATGGCCGGTGCTCAAGCAGCGGGCGATGTCAGCGCACGTGTGAAGGCAGCGATTGAAGCAGGTTGTGATATTGCACTGGTTTGTAATGATCGTGTCGCCGCCCATGAAGCCGCAGAAACTGCACAAGAGCTGCCTTATCCCAATCAAAACCGTATCAAAACGATGTGCGGAAAGATACCAACATGGCAAGGTGATCTGGAATCTACTTGTCAACAATTTGACTATTGGCAACAGGCAAAGCAAAACGTGACTCAGACCTTTTTTAATCCTCAATCTGAGGTGCAAACGACTCGCAGCGCTACTGAATCAAAAGATCCGACCGCCTATAAATAATAGCCTTAACAAAATAAAAAACCGCACCTTTATAAGATGCGGTTTTTTTGAATGAATAACTTCTCAATCAAGCTGTTGTACATTAATTGGTAGGATCTACTGCCGTACCTTGAGTGGTATCATCACCATCAGGTAATAAGTCGTCGTTGTTGCTATCCAGAGGGTTTAAGTCTGGGTCAAGGGCATTATTACTAATAGTCATGCCATCGTTTGCACTGGCCATCTCGTCATTGACTATAAACTCAATACGGCGATTACGGAAGCGACCTTGCTCGGTTGAATTATCAGCGATAGGCTCTGATTCACCCATACCTTTAGTCGTCAATTTACTAGCATCCACACCTTGAGAGACCAAATACTCTTTCACTGATTCAGCGCGATCACGAGATAATTCTAGGTTGTAAGAGTCTGATGCTTGACTGTCGGTATGACCGATAATCATCAACTTCATGTTTGGCACTTCAGTGATAATCTTGGCAGCGCGGTCAAGCAGTTCTTTATTGACATCAGGAATAACCGCCTCATCCACTTCAAAGTTGATCACCTGAATACTTAACGCACGAGCCACATCACGTGGATCTGGGTTTTTACCAAGATTGGTCATAGCAACATCGGCAGCCGCCAAACTATTATCAATCTCACCCTGCAAATCCAACGGTCCTTCGGCTTGTATAGTCATCGCAGGAGCAGCTGCTTGTAAGTCAGCCACTAGCTTATCTAATGCCGCGGCGTCAGGTGCATTGACAGTGATCACATCGCCTTTGATAACCATGCTGGCGTTTGGTACATTTTTGACAATAGGTAAAATAGTGGCTAGCTGAGCCACCGCCGGCATATCTACTGCGAAATTATCATCGACATCAGCACGGCACTTATTGGCTTCATCACCAAATGCACTGGTCAACGCATTCATTACATTGCTCTGCAAGGTCTCGTCGCCCACATTCATACGGCAGGCATATAATGCTCCGTTTTCACCAGTCGCAATGCGCAATGATGCCGGCTCGATATCACCTGCCACTGCCAACTGACCATCTCCCTGCACTGCTTGTTGAGCAGTAGCCACCGGTGTGGCGACAGGCTCAGGGTTTTCTTGGCAACCACGAAGTAAAGCCCAAGCCAATGCCCCTAAGATAATGAGGCCAATAATTGGAAGCAATGCTTTCATAAAGCTGCCTTGTTGCTCTTCTTCACGTTGCAATGGTGCAGTACTAACCGTATCAGAGATGTGCGCTCCAGCAGCAGGTGTCGACGCCAATACACTGACAGGCAAAACTGCACTTGCCCAGGCAGGGATATAACGCTGATAACTATCAAGATTATCACTTAGGAACTGCGGCACTGGTGTGGTACCTGCCAAGCTTTTAATTTCGTAAAAAGCAAGTGGGGCTGCCATCGCTATCAATCCGCGCGAAGACGTTGCATCGACATTATGCTTGCCTGCCAGCTCACGAGCGATTTGATCACGTTGCGAATCATCGCTCCATACACGGTCATAAAAATCTTGATCATCACGAGTGATATTCTCATTTGCAAAACGATTGTAAGTATCGTTGTCCGCTAAGCGAGCGGCAAAAATAGCGTAGAACTGCTCAAGCAGACCTTTTTTAGCTGGACTATGATCATCCTCCAACACTGCTGGGCTGACTGTCCGCGTCAAATGACTGATAATATCCATAATACAATTCTCCTATTAATACCTATTACTATCGATTTATATAATTAAAATACTCAAAAAAATGCCAGATAAAATAATGATATGGAATAAGAACCATGACAGTTAAAGCCATCTTGGCGATATTCAATTTTCATCATTATAAAAGTATTAAGTCAGTGTTAACAATCAACACGTTGTTGTGCAAATGATACGTTAGGTAATATTTCAGATGTCACACGTAACCATAAACATGGCAAGTGATTACTCATTCATCCGTTGATAAACGATAAAGGAAGCAGTAAAAACTATGCATATATGAAGAAAATAAATCGTTTTTTCAGATGTTTTATAGTTTTTAGATACTTTTCATTGGGTATTGATAGAAAAAATGGTGACATAAGACACTTATCCCGCCATCCTTATTTAATCAGTTATCCCACTGAATAAATGATGGGATAATCGCTAAATAATCCTATTATCCCATCATTTATTCCTTACTTGTGCAGGTTCAGCGACAATGAGTGTGCTGGCCATATCATCTACCTCCGATTCTGAGATGGGGCCCGATGGTCTGTTATTCACTGGTGCGTTGTTAGGGATATTATTGGGAATATTGCGAACATTGTTGGCATTGTTATCGTTGGGTGCAGAATTAGGGGCAATACGATCGCCTGCATCATCATCTGCTGCTTGAAATTCTCCAGACCCACCGTTGTTATAGTCATTAGCATACTGATTGTTGGTAGCCCCATCATTTTCAAACTGATTATTCATATTATTCATTGCATTGGCATTGTTATTTTCAGGCAGCGGTAGCGGTGCAGTACTATCGATGACCATAGCAGGTACCAGAGTACGTATATCCGTAACCAATCGTTGCAATAGCGTACTATCTGGCGCTTCTAACATAAGACGGTCATTCTGCAAATGTAGGCGTGCAAATGGCGTAGACCTCATCATCGTCAAGACATTGGGCAGTACTTCCTCGGGTAAGTTGGCAATACTACTGGCAACCCCAGTCTGTACTGTCAATTCGCAAATACTCGCCTGCTCACCAAAGCTGGTATTGAGCGCTTGTTGCAAGGTACTTTGCAGCACTGCATTGCCGATGGTAGCACTACAGGTATACAGACTACCGCTGTTATCTACGCCCACGATTAGCTCAATAGGAGTCATCACCTGCGCTACTGGTTCGGGCGTTGGCGCTACCACAACAGGCGCTGCGGCAACCGCTTCTACAGGTGGCGCGTTGTTCGGTCTGATTAATATTGCCCAAGCAGCAAGCCCCATCGCGGCAATGGCTATGATTAATAAAACCACCCGTACCAGTAAATCATTGCGCTGATTGCGAGTGCGTACTTTTTCTTGCTTCATACTACTGTTTTCTGCCAAATGATGCGCTGACGGATTGGCATGAATGGCGTCAGTATCGCCTATCTTCATACTTTCTACATCAGTATTTCCGATATCAGTTTTATCTACTGTGTCAGCATTTTTCCTATAAGCGGCTGTCGCTGCGGTCATCGTGCTGGTATCTATATGAGAATTTTGCCGACCATCCAAAGACGTATCATGCGCTTGTACGCTATCAATATCTGCTGCGATGCTTGGGTGTACTTCTGATTCGCTATTGATGTTTTGAGGAGCAGTAATAATAGGTGCTGACCATATCGGTAAGTACTGACGCAGTGCCGCCTGCTCTCCCTGCAAGAACGCTGGCAAAAACTGGCCATTGGCCAATACTTTTAGCTCACGATAAGCCAATGGCGCGGCATTGATAAGCAGCTGTGACGTAGTAGACTCATCAATATGATGCGTGGCAGCCAGTTCTCGGATCATGAGCTGCTGTATGCCTTTATCTAGCCACAGCTGTTCGAACAGTGGACTTTCTGTGACTCTATCAACCATCACTTGCTCGGCGCGGATAAATTGTGAGTACACTTGCGGCAAGGCGAGACGTGATGCCAAGATGGCATAAAACTGCTCCAATAAGCTGATGTAAGCCACACTATCATGACTGTTGCGCTCACCTATGACAGCTGGCGTTACGGTCTTTTCTAATTGGTCGATAATACTCATAGATTACTGCCTCTTTCGGCGCTTATTTTAAATTTGCCAACGCATGAAATGTTTGTTTTATTTGTCGTTAGCGTCTGTATTCTTAGATACTGCTCTCATTTAGCCCGCCATTACCGTCAAGATACGAAGCATTACTCAATTTGCCTGACAGCCTGCTATATTATTCACTATAAAAGCATATAAATGCACTGTTTTGTCACATAATAAGTTTTTGCATTGTCATAACTACTGTTAGTATTACTTTATTATAAGTAGCTAATACTTAATAATTGATTGTCAGTCCTATAAATTTAGTTTGCACTCAGCCATAATGGTTAGGCTTTGAACATTGTCATTCATCACATATCAGGCGCAGCCTAAGGATTTTCCTTTGTTCAATCATACGACCCTTATCATTATTATCACCGTTATTGTCAGCTTAGTGGCATGGCAAAACAAAACAGTATTTAATCGACTCATTTTTTATCCACCAGCGGTAAGTAATGGTCAGTGGGACCGTTTTGTCACGCATGGCTTTATTCATGCCGATAGTATGCACTTGCTCTTCAATATGTTTACGTTATACTTTTTTGGTCGTGCTATTGAGGGACTATATCAGCCGTTCTTATTTGGTTATGGTTTCGTGGTTTTTTACGTATTGGCCATTATTATTGCGATGATTCCAAGCTACCTCAAGAATAAAAACAATGCGAGCTATTTAAGCCTTGGCGCATCAGGCGGTGTATCAGCCGTCTTGTTTGCTTTTATTTTGCTGGCACCGTGGGAGAAAATCTACCTATTCGCGATTATTCCTATACCTGCGATACTATTCGCCGTCGCTTATATCGCTTATAGTATCTATGCGGATAAACGGGGCGGCTCTAATATCAATCATATGGCGCATATGTGGGGCGGCGCGTTTGGGGTTATTGCCACGATTATTTTAGAACCGCAAGTCCTACCACATTTTATCAATGCGCTCTTATCACCTGGGTTATAAGCTTAATGATAAAACTCAGCAATAAAAACTGAAAACAGAACTCGGTTTATGATGGTAGTTCACGTCATTTAGCGATGAGTAATGTCGCTTTGTGTTTTGCGCAAACTTATACTTAACAAACTATTTAAGAATTTGATAATTATTATGATGATAGATGTTATCGGTGATATTCACGGCTACGCAGACAAGTTAGTTGGTTTATTAAAGCAGCTAGGTTATGTTCATAATGGTATGTACTTTGTACCACCAGCAGGGCATCGAGCGTTATTTATCGGTGATCTAATTGACCGAGGACCACAGCAATTGGCTACCCTGGAGATTGTTTTTGCCATGCTAGATGCTAACGTGGCGGATGCAGTAATGGGTAATCATGAATATAATGCCCTGACTTTTGCCACACTTGACCCTGATAACTCTAGCCAATATCTGCGTTCGCACAATGACATCCATACCCGCCAACATGCCGCATTTTTAGCCGAAGTAGCCTTTGGCTCAGAGCGTCATCAATATTGGCTTAATCGGTTATATGAGCTCCCCCTATGGATTGAAACCAAGTATGCTTGTTTTGTTCATGCCTGCTGGGATGTCGATAGTATGGCGGTACTTCAACCGTTATTGACTGACGATAACCGCTTAACACCGCACGGTCTAGTCGCCACTGCTAAAGAAAATACGGCGCCATTTGATGCGCTAGAGCGAGTATTAAAAGGCGTGGAAACAGCACTACCCGATGGCATGATCATGATCGATAAAGAAGGCACTGAGCGCAAGCGCGTGCGAGTGCGCTGGTGGCTTGACGGGCTTAATAAGCGCCGTCTTTATGAGGTGGCACGCGCACCTGCATCAGCATTGGCTCAGATTCCAAAAGAGGTATTGGCTGAAAATATTGATTTCGCTCTGAAAACGAATAAAGCGGTATTTGTCGGTCATTATTGGCTAACTGGCGCGCCTGAGCCGTTGAGTCCACAAGTTGCCTGCACTGATTATTCAGCGGCGGTAGACAGTGGCTATCTGACTTGTTATCAGCTTGATACTGAGCAGCCACTGCCACTAAAAGCCAGTAACTTTGTCCAATATCGCCATGATAAATCGGCAAACACCAATCCATAAAATTGGTGCTATTGCTCCCGCTTTGTTATTAAAAATTAAACTTGGCTTTACGAAGGCAACAAAACTTTTGTATGATGGTCTTTTTGAGGATATCAAAGCATGAGCACCACAACAGCTACTGTTAACACGATGGATCAAAACAGCCCTATCACCTCCCCTACTGGTCAGCCAAAAGTTGGCATTATTATGGGATCACAATCTGATTGGGCTACCATGAGTGCGGCAGCGCAATTGCTCGCAGACTTTGATATCGCTTTTGATTGTGAAGTAGTGTCAGCACACCGTACCCCTGATAGATTGTTTGACTATGCAAAAAATGCAAAAGATAACGGTCTACAAGTTATCATCGCAGGCGCTGGCGGTGCCGCACATCTGCCTGGCATGTGTGCTAGCCAAACGCCGCTACCTGTGTTTGGCGTCCCTGTAAAGTCTTCTATGCTCAGCGGTTGGGACAGCTTATTATCTATCGTACAGATGCCTAAAGGCGTCGCAGTTGGCACATTAGCCATTGGCTCAGCAGGCGCTTACAATGCTGCTCTGCTTGCGATTCAGGTATTGGCGTTGCATGATGAGACGATTGCGACTAAGCTTGATAATCTGCGCCAAACGCAAACTGATACCATCCTTGCCAGCCCAACGCCAGGTATTATCAATACCTAATTGCATGTTTTTGATAACGGTTTTTGAATCCCGTTATTTAGATATAGACGCTATTTACTTGATATTTTTTTAGATGGGTTTTACTTAATATAAGGTGCATGTAGTGCACCTTTTCCTATTTTAATAGATGACTTTTTGCATTTTAATACACCAAAAACATTATTCACTTTTAACTCAAAGAGCCTGCCATGACTACAGCGAACGCTTACCCTGTTACCCAAACCATTCGTACCATCGGTATTTTAGGCGGTGGTCAGCTTGGTATGATGCTTGCCGAAGCAGCGATGCCACTAGGCTACCAATGCGTGTTTTTAGAAGACAGCACTGACTGCCCTGCTGGCTTATACGGTCGTGTATTTCATAGCGATCAGTTAGCAGACTTCATCGCAGCAGCAGATGTTTTTACCTTAGAGTTTGAAAACACACCGACTGCGACAGTCGAACAGCTTACTGATTTGTCAAAATCAGGTAGCAAACAAGGCATGTTTCCGCCATTGATTGCGCTTGATATCGCTCAAGATCGCTTAAAAGAAAAGCAAATGTTCAATTCGCTTGATATTGCCACCGTACCCTTTATGGCTGTCAACTCTGAAGCTGAATTGCAGCAAGCCTGTCATGAATTAGGACTACCTATCGTCCTAAAAACCAGCCGTGGCGGTTATGATGGCAAAGGTCAGTTTGTGATTAGACAAGACAGTGATATCAAGGCAGCATGGCAAGATCTTAAAGATGCAGTTACGGGTAAGGGTTCACTAACGCCAACGCCTGCACCTTTGATTGCAGAAGGTTTTATTAACTTTAGCCGCGAGCTTTCTATTATCGCCGCACGCGCACAAAATGGTCAGGTTCGTTGCTACGATTTGGTCGAAAACCATCATCATAATGGTATTTTAGCCAAGACCCAAGCGCCTGCCGTTGGCACCAGTCATTTATTCAAACAAGCAACCGATGCCATCACCAAGATCATGAATCATTTAGACTATGTTGGTGTGATGGCACTTGAGCTCTTTGTGACCAAAGATGCGCGTGGTCATGACACACTACTCGCTAATGAAATTGCGCCGCGTGTACATAACTCTGGGCACTGGAGCATTGAAGGCGCTGTCACCAGCCAGTTCGAAAACCATATTCGCGCCGTCGTCAATCTGCCATTAGGTGATACCGACAACGTTCACCCAGCGATTATGCTCAATGTCTTGGGTCAATATCCAGATATCAGCGCCGTGCTAAATATTGATGGTGCACACTATCATAGCTACCATAAAGCAGAACGTGACGACCGCAAAATTGCGCATATTACATTGATGCCCAATGATGTTGCCGATTTAGAGCCTGCTTTAGCCAAGCTCATCGCTACGCTGCCCAATAAAATGGGACTTGAGAAAAAGCCCTCTTCGATTGATAGCCAGCCAAAAGCGTCAGATAGTCTAACCACTACTGACAATGACGACATTTTAGAGAGTACAGAAGTCCGCATTGAAGACAGCAAAATCAGTAAGGCTATCGACGCTAAGGCAAAAACAGAAAAGGTTAAGAAATAATGCAAATTTGGGTAGATGCCGATTCGGTGCCATTGATTGCCAAAGATTTGATTATCAAAACCGCTGAACGCACACAAACCATGGCAATATTCGTCGCCAATCAGCCGATTAAACTGCGTAAGTCACCACTACTTGTCATGACAGTGGTGCCATCAGGGTTCGATAAAGCCGATGACTATATCGTTGAGCAAATACAGCCAGGTGATCTGGCTATTACCAGCGACATTCCTTTGGCCAATGACATTTTGGACAAAGGTGGTATGGTCTTGACCTCTCGCGGCATGGTCTACGACAAAAATAATATCAAGCAAAAGCTCAATATGCGTGATTTTATGGATACCATGCGCGGTACTGGCGTGCTCGAGTTACAAGAAATGAGTGGTCAAAAACCTTATGGCGATCGTGATAAAAAAGCCTTTGCTGATGGATTAAACAAGTTGGTACGCTAGCTTTCAAATGCTTTGTTTTTAGTTTTTTGATCTTACCCACTTTGCAAACCGTATACACTCCATAACCAAACACTATGCAATCGGCACGCTTCATAACGAAGTGTGCCGTTTTTTCTTGATACGCTATATTCAGTTTTTACAACAACGATAACGTATATAAGAATAGGAATGACAATGAAAATTTTAGTAATTGGTGCAAGTGGTCGAGTGGGAACGGATTTGGTTAAGCAGCTATTAGCGGATAACCATCAAGTTATTGGCACGACACGCCAAAAAGAAAAATTGTTTAACGATGACAATTATAGCCAGCTAGATTTAGATATCACCGCCGAAAAAGAGGCTATACAAAAGCAAATTGATCGAGATATTGACACTGTTTATTTCGTTGCAGGGTCTGGCGGCAAAGACGTCTTAGAAGTAGATTTACACGGGGCGGTCAAGACCATGCAAGCTGTAGAAGATAAAGGTATTAAACGCTATATCATGCTCAGCACCGTCTTTTCATTAGACACCAGTAAATGGGACAATGCTGGTATTGCTGACCTAAAAGAATACTATATCTGCAAGCATTACGCAGATCAGTGGTTGATTAATAACAGTAGCCTTGACTACACCATCGTTCAAGCAGGGGCGCTAAAAGAGCGCGAAGCAACTGGTAAAATCACTGTCAACGATGATAATGCTGGTGAAAACTCAATTGCCGATGTGGCTACTACTTTGGCAGCTGTCCTAAATGCCGATAATACCATCAAGAAAGTCTTTAGTATGCATAACGGTGAGACTGCGATTGATGAGGCTATTGCACAGTTATAATAAATAAAACGATAATTTATAGCACTTAGACCAACAAAAAATCGAGTAAGTCTTATAGGCTTACTCGATTTTTGATGATGAGCTTAGTTTTATGAGGGGTTGCCAAATAAACGATTCTGTTCAGACTTTCCAAAACACTAAGCCAAACCGCTTGGAAACGAAATCACATCCTCTAAGCTATTCTCGCCTGTGATCACCATGAGTAATCTATCGATACCAACGGCGATACCGCTACAAGGAATTAAAGCATCAGACGCTGCTAATAAATGCTCATCGATTGGCATTTGGGGCAGGTTATGACGCTTACGCAGTTGATTGTCTCGCTCAAACCGTTCTCTTAACGCCTGTCCATCTGCCAGCTCATCATAAGCGTTGGCAATCTCAATGCCATTGATATATAGCTCAAAGCGTTTGGCGACTGTATTGCCCTCTTTATCCACAGCTGTTTTTGCCAGTGCAGCCGTCGCAGGCGGATATTCTATAATCAAGGTCGGTAAGTCGTGACCTAAGTTTGGCTCGACCGCATGACTAAACAGCAAATCCAACCAGCTTTGACGAATATCTGCTTCGCCATCTTCTGTGTTATCCAAGTCGCTATTAAAATCAAAACCTGTCAACCCCTTATCTTCTGCCACCGCTTGCAAGGAATCGAGGCTAGCTGTCAGTGGATGTATGCCGACAAAATCCATAAATGCATCAACATAGCGGTAATGACTCATCACCACTGAATGCCCATAAAGCGCCGCTAATAATTCACTCAGCTCAGCCGCCATATCATCCAGACTATAATTCGGCTGATACCACTCAAGCATGGTAAATTCGATATTATGGCGTACGCCTATTTCGTTATCTCGAAATACGGAGCAAATTTGATAGATGGGCACTTGCCAGCTGGCAAGTAAACGCTTCATGGCAAACTCAGGCGAGGTATGCAAATAATAAGTACAGGGTTTATCTTGGTAAGTCACTTGTGCGGCGACTGATTGTAAGAAAGTATCGGTATTGCCAGCCTGCGATAATAGCGGTGTTTGAACTTCAAGCACTTGATGCGTGGCGAAAAACTGACGAATGGTGCTCATCAATTGCGCACGCTGCTGAGCCATTGCCAAGGTCATGGTCGGCGCATAGCTGGATTTAGAAGAAGAGTTACTTGCTGGGATCATTATTATTTACTGCAATTTAAGGATAAAAATAAGTTTTGAGATACTACTTTAGATTTTAAGACTGCCTAACTTTTACCACTGCCATTCGCGGCGTAAGCGATAATCTCGGCGCAACTGATCAAAGTCAGCACCCTTTACTTGACCGTCAGCCAGCTTGCTTCTTAGTAAAGCATCATCGTGCATGATGTCATAAAACTTAATCAGTCTGTCTGGATACATTTTTAGTTCAGACCATAAAAACATATTGAGCGGCAGTAAACTATGCATGGACTGAACGGGTGCCACTGCCAATTTTTCACAGAGCGCATCATAGATGATTTGCGTACCACGCAGTTTTCCTTCGACCGTATAACCTGCGATATGCGGGGTAGCGATAGCCAGTTTGGACAATAAGCGCTCAGAAATCTCTGGTTCAAACTCAAACACGTCAAGCACTACTTGGCGATCTGTGTGCTCAATATCTACTTCTAAATCACACGCATTAATGACTGGTCCGCGCGCACTGTTAATCAGCAAGGTATGCGCAGGCATCATTGCTAACGTATTTGCATCAATAAGATGCTTTGTTGGATAATCACTACCACTAGGGTGCGTACCATCTTTTTTGTCGGTTAAAGGCACATGCAAGCTCACTGCATCGCTTTGGCTCAGCACTTGCTCAAGGCTGGCATTATTCATATTCGATGCAGGCAATAGTGGATCATAAACTAGTACCTGCCAGCCCAAATCAATAGCATACTGAGCAAGCGTGCTGCCAATATTACCAAGACCTATGATACCTAAGGTGACTGGCGGCATCGTTTGCTGCCAATATTGCGGACGCAACGTCAAAATCGCTGTCAATACATACTGCGCGACAGAATGCTTACTACATCCAGCCGCATTGGCGAAAGTGATATTGCGCGCTGCCAAATAGTCTTGATCGACATGATCGGTACCGATAGTCGCCGAACCAACAAATTTTACGCTGTTGTTATTGGCCAGCAGTGCCTCTCCTACTGGCGTCACCGAGCGTATCAACAGCACATCAGGTTGTAATTCTGCGAGCAATTGCGCATTGATATCACGTCCAGCGATGGTAATGATATTGACCGTCTGCTCAGATACCTGCCCAAGCATTGAAGCATTAAAAAACGCATTCAAGCTAGCGATATTGCTATCGGCCACGATAGTAATATTGTCAATAGGGTTCGCTCTATTTTTCATAGCGTTTGCAGCACTATCATTTAACATGACTATGTATCTCTACTCTGGTTCATTTACTGGTGGCAACGGTTGATCGTCAGACAATACCAAATCCTGCGGGGCAAATATCTCATTTTTATGCTGCGATATCCATTCTCGCCATACCGCCAATCCGATGGCTAGTACCACAGGACCGATGAATAAACCAACAAAGCCAAAAGCCGTTAGGCCACCTAATACACCAATAAAAATAATAATAAAAGGGATTTTGGTCGCACCACTAATCACAATAGGACGGATGAGATTGTCAACCCAGCTGATAACCAAGGTACCCCATAGCGCCAAGCCAATTCCTTCTACGGTATGGCCTTGGCTTAACAACCAAATGGATACACCACCCCACACAAATGGTGTACCAAACGGAATCAGGGCGATAATAAAGGTTACGATAGTTAATAAGATAGGACTTGGTGCACCAGCGAAGTAGTAACCCACACCTGCGAGCAGTGCTTGTGCCAATGCCGTCAAACCAATACCATAAACCACCGCACGCGTGGTCGTACCCACAGAATCAATATAACCATCAATGCGATTACCAATGATATTACGCAGTGCTTGACGGATCTGGCGAACCAAACTGGTACCATCACGATAAAAGAAAAACAACGTCATCAGCGCCATACCTAACTTGGCAAGACCGCTAAACAACACATCAAATGCGACTTTGCCATAATATAAATGTGACTGTACCCAAATGCGAAACGCTTCTAGCGTCCCTTCTGGGTTTTTATTAATTCTCCACAGCACATCTTTAACTTGCTGGCCGATAACAGGTAAGTCTTTGATAGAATCAGGCACATCTAAATAGCCAACTTTGATACGATAAATCAAGTTGCTGATTAGGCTCAAAGCTTCTTGTTGTAGAATAAAAACACCGATAACCAGTGGCACACCTATCATTAAGGAGATACTCACCGTCATAATAGCGGCGCTAAAATTAGGACTCAGTTTTACTTTTTCATAAAAAAAGTTATAAATAGGAAAAGTAACATACGCTAAAATTGCCGCCCATAGTGCCGGTACAATAAAAAACTGTACCACTTGAAAACACAATACGAACAGCACCACCAATAAAGTAATGGCCAGTAAGCGCTGAATAATAAATTCTTTTGTCCAGTTTTCAATCATAGCGTATAAACCAAGAGCGGACAGCAAAGATCTATCATGACTTTGCTGGCAAGTTTATAAATGTGTGATGAATATCAACTCACAGACTGTGCCCATAAAAAGACCCTATCCATAAGCGGTACCCATTAGCGAGGGGTGTAAACAATCAGTGCCAGTAAAACCTGCTTTGAGAGCGTCAAATCGTAGCATACCGTAACATAATTACGGACGATAGTTTTGGCTAAAGCAAGATAAATATCAAGCGATTATCATGGCTTATTATGCAGCAAAATACGACAATGATATAACGCTATGTTGTAATCTTTACTTACAACTTTCTCTATACAAGCTTACTAGATGATGACACTAATAGATAGAAGGTCATACATGGATTTAACATGTAAAAACAATGAACTAAAAGCCTGTTTTATATTCACGCTGTAAACAGGGCTGTTGCAAGGTAATTCACTGGCGCGTTCTATTTGTAGCGACAATTGATGTTATACTAAAGCAATTATTTTAAGCTTTTCAATAGCATTAAGCCCGTTTGTTATTATCTATTTGAATCGTTATACAGATATAGCATTTTTCAAACGATATGTCACAACCCTCTTTTATCGTCATTCTATAGACTATCATAAGATCCAACCTTTAGAGCGGCGTTACAACGTTGAATATGATGCGTAAGCAAGCGCTGATATGCATCATCATAAAGGCTTATGCATGATGTAAGCTCATCATCTCGGTTCACTATTAGAATTCGATATGACAGAGTGCTATTTTGAGTAAATTTCGGACTTACTTTGATTTTATTTTAAATCAATAATGACCCACCAAATTTTAAACCATATATCGATAGGAACAATAACAATGTCAAAAGACAATGATAATCCCAATATAACTCCCTCAACTGAGGTCCGTAAGACCAATAAAATCCAAGAAACGGTTACTTTTGCATTGGCCCAGTCGCATTTTTTGGTTGGTGATATCACTACCAATGCCGAAAAAATGCGTACACTCGCATTGCAAGCTCGCGAGCAAGGTGCAGATGTCATTATTTTCCCAGAACTTGCTTTATTAGGTTACCCACCGCAAGATTTATTATTACGCCCAAGCTTATCTGGCCGCATCAAAAGCGCCTTGTCTACTTTAAGTGATATCGATGACATCGTGATGATTGTCGGTTACCCACATGTCGACCATCATGGTACTTTCAACTCAGCTGCTATCTTGCATAATGGTCATCAAAAAGGCTTTTATCATAAGCAAATCTTGCCAAATTATGGCGTATTTGATGAGCGTCGTTATTTTGATAAAGGTCGTAATCAAGTTTTATTTGACTATAAAGGCATCACTATCGGTCTGCTCATCTGTGAAGACCTGTGGGAAAAAGGCCCTATTGCCGAGCTTAAAAAGCAAGGTGCTGATCTGATTGTTAGCTTGAATGCCTCACCTTTTGAGATCGAAAAACAAGACAATCGTAAAACGATGCTGGCCAAGCGTAGCCGTGAAAATAATTTGCCTATTGTGTATGTCAACGCCGTTGGCGGTCAAGACGACTTGGTGTTTGACGGTGGTTCTATGGCGATACAAGCTGACGGTAGCGTTGCACACGAAGCACCGCGTTTCATGAATCAGCTATTACTAGCCACGTTAGATGTCAAAACGGCCAAGTTCGACAGTCAATCTAAAGCGCCATTAACGCTGAGCCGTGAGTCAGAGATGTATCAAGCATTGGTCGTTGGCCTGCGCGACTACGTCAACCATTCAGGATTCACTGGTATCATTGTTGGGTTATCAGGTGGTATTGATTCAGCATTGACGCTATGTATCGCGGTTGATGCCTTGGGCGCTGACAAGGTATATGCAGTGATGATGCCTTATGAATATACTTCTCAAATCAGTCTAGAAGATGCCCAAGCACAGGCACGCCGCTTAAACGTTTCTTATACGGTTTGTCCTATTTTTGATGCGGTTGAAGGCATTCGTCATACTCTAGCCCCACTATTTAACAAATCCCCAGCAGACACTACTGAAGAAAATATTCAGGCGCGTGCACGCGGTGTGGTATTGATGGCATTGTCCAACAAGTTTGGGCATTTAGTCATTACCACTGGTAATAAGTCTGAGTTGGCCGTTGGCTATTCGACATTATATGGTGATATGGCAGGCGGCTTTGATGTGCTAAAAGACGTTTATAAGTCGCAGGTTTATAAATTAGCCAGCTATCGCAACCGCTTGGAAGACACCCCTGTCATCCCTGAGCGCGTCATCACTCGCCCGCCATCTGCTGAGTTACGCCCAGACCAAAAAGACCAAGACAGCTTGCCTGACTATGATGTGTTAGATGGCATCTTAATGTCATACATCGATGAAGATATGGGCTATCAAGACATTGTTAATAAAGGCTTTGAGGCTGAAATGGTCGCAAAAGTCATCAAGATGGTAGACAATAGTGAATATAAGCGTTTACAAGCGCCAATTGGCACCAAAATTAGCCACAAAGCCTTTGGACGTGAACGCCGTTATCCATTAGTGAATAAATGGTCAGTAAAAGGCTAAATTAGATTAACCAGCTTTGCTTGCCCTACTTTTATTATGTAGAACGCGAGCAACACGGCTAGCTTAATACTTTTATAAAAACTCAAATTTATTGACGATTAGCTGGGTGCTTACCCAGCTTTTTTAGTTTTTATAAACCAATTTTTAGCGCCAAGCTGTTATAAAAACCACTTTCTTTTTTGTATTTCCAACCCATTCATTCTTTAATTCCAATTATTTTAATCCTTATATTTTTTTACCGAGTATGTCATGAGTTTGCTAACTGCTAGTATCTTTCTTCTGTTATTGCTTGCCCTAAGCGCCTTTGTATCCGCTGCCGAGATTGCCATCGCTGCTGGTCGCAAAATCAAGCTACAAATCATGGCAAAAGAAGGGGATGTCCGCGCATTTGACGTCCTTAAAATGCAAGAGCACCCTGGCAGTTTTATTACTGTCGTGCAGGTGGTTTTAAACGCCGTTGCTATCTCGGCTGGTGCGGTAGGTGAGTCAGCTATCAGCCCTTATCTAGAGCTTTTGGTGAAGAATGAAGCAGTGTCATCCGTCATATCATTTGTCCTGATCACCAGTTTGTTTTCTCTGCTCGCTGATTTGATGCCCAGACGATTGGCGATGTCAAACACTGAAGTGATCGCGGTACGCCTCGTACGACCAATGATGCTATTGATCTTTATATTCAAACCAGTGATTTGGATATTTGATGGTGCAGCAAATCTCATCTTTGAATTACTGGGTATTTCAACCATACGGCAGGACGATATGACGCCAGAAGATATTTATGCCGTCATGGATGCAGGTGCTGAAGCTGGTGTGCTCAAAAAACAAGAACATCATCTGATAGAAAATATCTTTGACATGCAAGAGCGCACAGTAACGTCAGTGATGAATCCACGTGAAAATATCGTTTATTTTGATACCAAAACGAGCACTGAAAAAGTCGTTGAAGTGATGATTGAACAGCCACATAATAAGTTTTTGGTCTGTCAGGATGATGACTTAGAGCATATTATTGGTTATGTAGAATCACGTAGCTTTTTGGCATTGGTTCTTAATCAGCAAGAGGTCAGCTTAACAGACAAAGCGCTATTAAAACCTGCACTCTTCGTTCCTGATACCTTGTCCTTGTTTGAAGTGTTAGAGATGTTTAAGTCTACAGGCGCTGACTTTGCCGTCATCGTGAATGAGTATGGCTTGGTAGTGGGTGTTATCACGCTTAAGGATGTGATGAGTATCGTCATGGGGGAGCTTGTAACCTTGGAGGAGCAGCCAATTGTTCAACGTACTGATAACTCATGGCTAATCGATGGAATGACTCCTATCGAAGACGTTGTACGCGCTTTAGATATTGTCAATCTGCCACGCAGTCAGAACTATGAAACCATTAGTGGCTTCATGATGTACATGCTACGCAAAATCCCAAAGAAAACCGATACTATCGAGTATGCCAATTATCGATTTGAAATTATCGCGACTGACAACCTCAAAATAACTCAGATGCTGGTGACCAAACTTGATGAAACTGTCTAATAAGCAGCACTGAGTTAATCTAGAACGTGTCATCAATCAAAGCATTTTTATTTTTATCTTCGTAATCTGAGGGATGATATATCTAATAAATAAAAAGTTAAGATCGTGTACCAAATATGGCGGTACCAACGCGCACCATCGTCGAACCGTTGGCTATCGCCTCTGTCATATCACCGCTCATGCCCATGCTTAGGGTATCCCAAGCATTTAGCTCTGCATGAGTTTCTTTAATCTCATCAAACAACTGCTTGGTTCGGGTAAAAGCATCCGTACCTACCTTAGCAGGAATAATCATCAAACCACGCAGCTGTAACCTGTCATAGCCCTTGATGGCAGTTATTAACTCCGGCAGCTGTGCTGGCAGGCAGCCTGATTTGCTTTCTTCGTTATCCATATTCAACTGAATCAAGACATTCAATGGTGGCAGCTCAGCTGGACGCTGGTCATTTAAACGCTTAGCAATAATGTCACGCTCAACCGTTTGCACCCAATCGAAATGCTCAGCAATATCGCGGGTCTTATTGCGCTGTATACTACCAATATAGTGCCAAATAATGTCTTTAGTTTCTGGCTGTCGTTTTAGCGTATCGATTTTTTCGATGGCTTCTTGCAGATAATTTTCACCAAAGTGCTGCTGTCCTTGCTGAGCCAAAGTAGCAATCATATCGGCAGGTTTGGTCTTGGAAACTGCCAGTAGCGTCACACTATCCGCTTGTCGTGCGGCACGCTCACACGCTTGAGTCATTTGCTTGCTAACTTGCTGCCAGCTCGCAATAAGATTTTGGCTATCACTGTTATTTTCTATTTCTTTCATATATTACTCACGAGAATAATTGAATCCATTTTTTAATCAGTCACTTTTCATGACTTCTATAATGGGCTTTTATTAATTATGGTTAAACTTTTTATAAGTGTCTTTTAATGTAGAAAAACTCGATAAGCATCAATCTTAAATCGACACTCATAATGACTAATTTTACATTTTCTTGCGGTAGTAGATGGTTAATTGTCAGTAGTCTTGTTATTATATTGTTACATGGTTTAACATATGCTACTGAATATAATAGTAATGGTAAAGACTGTCGCTACTCCTTTATTGACGTGACCGACTTTAATTAGATCGTTTATCGATTGGTAATCACTCCCCTTTTTTGCTCTTTTGTCCTACCCTTATTGATTGATAGGAATATCCGATTATGGCTGAAAAAAACAATTTAAGTATCGAAGACTTGCTACGCTTCACGGTTAAGCATAAAGCATCGGATTTACATATTTCAGCCGGTATGCCAGCAATGATACGTGTTGATGGTGAAATGACTCGTATTAATATGCCAGAGATGACTCATCAGGTTGTGCATCAGCTTATTTATGACATCATGAACGATAAACAGCGTGCTGACTTTGAAGAATTTTATGAGACGGATTTCTCTTTTGAGATTCCTAACCTAGCACGTTTTCGGGTAAATGCATTCAATCAAAATCGCGGTGCAGGTGCTGTATTTCGTACTATTCCTTCCAAAGTTTTGACAATGGAAGACCTCGGCATGGGTGATGTGTTTAAACGTGTGTCAGACTTTAAGCGTGGCGTGGTGTTGGTCACAGGCCCAACTGGTTCGGGTAAATCAACAACGCTGGCTGCCATGATTGACTATATCAATGAAAGCCGTAAAGAACATATTTTGACCATTGAAGATCCGATTGAATTTGTCCACGACTCCAAGAAAAGTCTGATTAACCAGCGTGAAGTACATCGTGACACCTTGGGTTTCGAGCCTGCATTGCGCTCTGCGCTACGTGAGGATCCCGATGTGATTTTGGTCGGTGAGCTACGTGACCTTGAGACCATTCGATTAGCATTGACAGCAGCAGAGACTGGTCACTTAGTATTTGGCACCCTACACACCAGTTCAGCCGCTAAAACCATTGACCGTGTCATTGATGTATTCCCCGCCGCAGAAAAAGACATGATTCGAGCAATGCTATCAGAGTCACTACAAGCCGTTATCTCACAAACGCTTTTGCGTCGTCAAGCAGGCGGACGTGTAGCAGCACATGAAATCATGCTCGGCACACCCGCTATCCGTAACTTGATACGTGAGAATAAAATCGCTCAAATGTACTCTGCTATCCAAACAGGTGCGGGTGAAGGTATGATTACTCTGGATCAAACGCTCAAAAACTTAGTAGCAAAAGGCACCATTAGTAAAGACGTAGCCCGCCCTTACGCCAAACAGCCTGAGGCATTTTTGTAATATTATTAATCGTGCGTCACTGCCTTATAATGACTGATGTGTGAGTCAATAATACAAACATTCATGAGTCATGATATGCCCTACTTTTATTGCTACTGGTTATTATTAGCGATTTTTAAAACATGATTTTAAATACTTTTTTAATCGATTTACATCGAATGCAGGTACGATATGGACATTGATAAACTATTGCAGTTAATGATCAATAAAAATGGCTCGGACCTTTTTATTACCGCTGATGTAGCGCCCTCCATGAAAGTAAATGGCAAAATTTTACCTGTCGGTAAAACGCCTTTAACTGCTGAGCAAACCATGCGACTGGTCAAAGGCGTCATGACACCAAACCAGCAAAAAGAGTTTGAAGAAACCAACGAGTGCCAATTTGCTATTGCTGATGAAGCACAGCAAGCACGTTTTCGTGTCAGTGCCTTTATACAGCGTGATATGGCAGGGATGATTTTACGGAAAATTGAGAATAAAATTCCGACTGTCGAGGAGCTGCGTTTGCCGCCATCGCTAAAAGAGCTGGCAATGAAAAAACGCGGTATCATTCTGCTAGTGGGTGCAACAGGTACGGGTAAATCGACGACCCTTGCTTCTATGATCGGGCATCGTAATCAAAACTCGCATGGTCACATCATTACCATCGAAGATCCTATCGAGTTTGTCCATAAACATCGTGGTTGTATTATTACCCAGCGTGAAGTTGGTATCGATACCCATTCATTTGAGGCAGGGCTAAAAAACACTTTGCGCCAAGCACCTGATGTTATCTTGATTGGTGAGATTCGTAACCGTGAGGTAATGAGCTACGCCATTCAATATGCAGAAACAGGGCATTTGGTATTTGCGACCTTGCACGCCAACAACGCCAACCAAGCGATTGACCGTATTATTCACTTTTTTGAAACCAGTCGCCACAATCAGTTATTCATGGATTTGTCGCTCAACTTGCAAGCCATTATTGCGCAGCAGCTCATTCCAACCCCTGATGGTAAAGGACGCCGTGCGGCTATCGAAATTTTGTTAAATTCACAGCTGATTAGTGACTATATCCGTAAAGGCGAGGTTCATGAAATCAAAGATGTCATGACACGATCGCGGGATAGTGGCATGCAAACCTTTGATCAGGCGCTTTTTGACTTATATGAACAAGGAGAAATCACGTATAAAGAAGCGATTCTTCATGCTGACTCTCCTAATGATTTGCGTCTCAAAATCAAACTTAGCAGTAAAAATGGCACAGCCAATCTGGATGAAGGTGCGGATAACTTATCATTAGATATCAGTTAAGTACGGCTTTTGAGCATTATTATTTATTTTTGCCAGAAAAATTTCTAAGAAAGCCCTCATATTAATATGAGGGCTTTCTTATTTTATACATGACGATAAGGCACTAAAAATAATATCAAATACAGAGCATGCTCACTAACCAAAAAAGTTACTTGATACTATCCTGACACGCTTGGTCATTACAAATACCGTATAGCACCAATGAATGACCTGATAACTTAAATCCGTGCTTTTCTGCGACTTTAAGTTGCTCTTCTTCGATGACTTCGTTATGAAATTCTATAATCTTGCCACAAACATCACAAACCAGATGGTCATGATGCCCTTCTTGGGTAATCTCGAACACGGACAAATTATTTTCAAAATTATGGCGCTCAACGATTCCAGCTTGCTCAAACTGCGTGAGCACTCGGTAAACAGTCGCTAAACCCACATCCTCACCTTGTTCTATCAGTGCCTTATAAACCTCTTCAGCACTCATATGATGCAACTCTGCACTCTCCAGCAGCTCTAAAATCTTGATGCGAGGTAACGTGACTTTTAATCCCGCTTTACGTAAATCTTGATTGGTAAAAGAAGCCATAATATCCCTTCTGACTGTGACAGTCTTAGCAAATAAAGAACCAAAAATATGAGATAAACAATCGTTAATGATTATTTTTTATAGTATATGAAACATTTTAATAACAGCTGACTGGCTGATTTAGCCTCATTTCCAAGCCTGTTATTTTCTATAACAATACTAACGCAAGCCTATGAATTTAAAATATAAATAATAATATGACTCAGGTAGCATTTGGTAAATAATGTCGTAAGTGGTAGGAAATTGCAAGTAAATGACGTATCATTTGTCCAAGATTGTCGGCCAGACTAGCATTAACAACTTCTGGCTGCACCTAATTCATTTCTTATGAGTCATCTTACCATGATAAAGACATTAACTTTTCGTCCGTTAAGCCCTGCAAGCGTATTACGCAAGATTGTCATCACCAGTATGCTTAGCGCTACTGTCGCTATGTCTGGCTGCTCATTATTGAGTGTTTATAAGATTGATTTGCCACAAGGCACTGCCATCACTCAAGCACAAGCGCAAAAACTGCAATTGGGTATGAATCAAAACCAAGTCCTTTATATCCTTGGTAGCCCAGCTATTAGAGACACATTAGAACCTAAGCGCTGGGATTATATTTATGATTATCAAGCAGGGACAGAAGGTAGCCGCAAGGGTATCGCTGATGTCAAAAATGCCAGCCAGCACTTAATTATCTACTTTGATGATAATGGTTTGGTCAATCGTATTGAAGGTATTGAAAGCCTACCTGCATCATAATCAAGAGCGTCAATTGGCTTTGATGATAGATGGATGAACATCGCTTAAACTCGAGATTTACTCTTGCGCTGAGACATAGGATCAGCGCTTAAGCTGCGATATACTTCGATACGATCAAAAGGCTGCAAGCGATAGCTAAGCGGCTGTTTTTGTGCATAAATACCCACATGCCAACGCTTCGCCGTTGGCGTGGTAATGTCTACCACTTGCTCACACCAACGTGCTAACGCTGGAAATTTTACCAGCCATCCTGCCTGCATCAGCGCCGCATACAAACTCGTTTCATGATTAACTTGTAGGGTTAAATAATGCTGACGCTTTGCATCTTCGGCATATGCCAAATAAACAGTCATTGGCATGGTCTGCTCAGATGACGGCGCACAATTATTATCAGATTGAACGCCATTAGCAGTTAACTCAACCACTGCATCACCCAACCTATCAATGCCAATAACAGTGCTAGTGGCACAATCAAACGAATCGCTATTCGCCATAAGTTATAAAACGCTTCATTGCCAAAATTTAATGACTTACGTAGGTGACTAATTTTCATCTGCCAACCCGCAAAGATAGACAGAAATAATACCGCTATGCTGCTAATAATCACTAAGAGTCCGACCAGCCAAACAGTTGGTACGATAACGACTAACAAAAGCGCCAAGACAAAGGTCAATACTACACTGACCAGCAGTCCAAACTTGTGCGCTAATTGCTGGGTACTATAATGCAGCAAATAGCTGGCGACAAATAACACCCCTATCCAATACGATAGCTGTCCAATTGGTGGCAGCGCCATGCCACTAGTAGATAAAGCAACGACCCCAACGATCAATTGTAATATCCAAATCGGGAGCACCAATTTGGTTGCACGATACTCACTCGTCGCACGACTGCGAGCAGGTTTTTGCGCATTGATATTGTCCGTGTCTACCGCTGTTGCCACTTGGTTGGTTACCAAATTTTGACCAAACCAGTATAAACCTGTACCTGCACCCACACTAACCAACGCTAACGCGACTGCACGTGCCCATTCATTTAAGCTGATATCAGTCATCGCAAAGTCAATATTGGGTAGGCCATTTGCCACGCCCAGCAACAAACCTATCACCATTAACCCCAAGCCAATCGGTAATGGTGCAACGCCCAATAAACTCAGTAAAACAGCAATGACCATCAGGCCCGCAGCGATCGCAAAGCTTGGTATAGCAGGAGCACTATTAAGCTCCGTCAATGCAGCTAAAACACCTGTGCTCGCGCCTGAGATAACTAACGCTGCGATCATAACAGAGACCAGCGCGGCGAGCCAACCAAAACTACGCCATATTGGACTGGCATCCGCTTCGCGAGTGAGTTTTTGCATCCCTGCTAATGGCGCATCGACACTACGATAGGCTAAAGCAATTTCCGCATAAACAACGGGCAAAGATACCAATACCATTGCCAATAGCCAGAGTAGCCAAAAGTCGATCTCACCAATGGATGCTGGTGCAAACCAACGAAATAGCAGTAACGGTAGCAGTGCCGCGATAAAATAAGAAGCATAACGGATCATCATAATCTAAATCCAAACGATCTAATACCTTTCACAAAAATGAGAATAGCTAGGAAAACGAGTGTCAGTACTATACATTGTAGACGAAACAAGTTTGACACAGCTAATCATACTCTGTGGGTTTGGTATAAAGTGAATAACGATAATTTATCATGATACAGAGCAACGATAGGCCTCTGTAAGCAGTTTTATTTTATATAGTCGATTCAATTTAAAAGAAGCACAAGGTAACCAGAAGCAAATATACGTCCAATACTTCAAGCGAGGTTAATGCGGCAACTCTTTTATAATGGAATGACTATATGGTCTCTATAATATAAGGGATGAACAGTTATAAAAAAACCCCGAAATCGGGGTTTAAGAATGAAATAATAACGAATATATAGTCGAGCGCTCAGTAGTCTTAGTTACGTACTCGTAACTGACACCAACGAATTAGTGAATAGCACTGATATAGTCTGACAAGATACGAATATCACGATCAGATAGTTTCGACGCGACTGTCTGCATCATACCCATTTCGCCTTCTTTCGCGGCATCATTGACTCGTTTTTGATCATCGCTATCAATATCATCAACACGTCCAGCAGCACGGAAGAGTTTTAGCTGAGTAGCAATGTACTGAGCATGCTGTCCGCCTAATTTTGGAAATGCCGCCCAAGTGTTACCTGCAGCGTCTGGCCCATGACAACCGGCACAGCCAATAACGCCACGTGACTTATCACCACCCAAGAATAGCTTAGTGGCTTCTTGGTTGGTCGCAGGATTACCAAATCCAACGCCCCAAGGCGCTTGGCTAGCATAATAACCGGCCACATTGGCTAGGTCTTGCTGCGATAAGTTTGCAACTTGCGATTGCATAATGCCGTTCTTGCGATAGCCAGCTTTAAAGTTGACCAACTGTTTGTAAAGGTATTTTACGTTTTGGCCACCCAAATTCGGCTGCGCAGGGACAATGCTGACACCATCAACACCATGACAAGCCGCACAAACCGTTTCTGCAATTTGCTTACCGGCATTGACGTCGTACTCAGGAACAATAATAGCAGCTTGTACGCTGAAACTTGCAACGCATAAGCTGGCAGCAGCGATTAACTTTTTCATTGATACAAATCCTACTAGCTCGGCGTAAGCATTATTTAGAGTGATTGCACTGATAAGATACCTCGTATAAACCACCTTACTATTGGTTAGGTAGGTATATGTTTTAAGGTCTTGGCCACAAGCAGTCTGAAAGTACTTACTAACATCAGGGTTTATTTTCGATTATTATAGCAAGACTTTGTAGCATTTGCCTACTTAATCGTCACATCCATCAGTTTTTCTAACACATAAGCCCGTATGCTGACAAAAAACAAAAAGCACGTAAAGGTTAAAAAACCCAGCGCTTTTTTAAGTTGTTTTATACTGTTTTACTTTATCGGTCAGCGTCTCATTTACTCATGTACTCAATCAACTTGCGATAATCATCGTCACTACAACTGTTACAAAGACCACCAGCTGGCATCTGTGTCATACCACTTTTGACGGAATTAATCAGGGTCGGCATGCTTTTTTGTTTTATAAGCTGTTGCCATTTGGCACTATCACCTTTTTTGATGGCGTTCAGCGCCCCACTATCGTGACAGGCGGCACATGAGTTATCATAGCTGGTTGCAATATCAGCAGCATTAGCGCTAGTCATGATGACACTACTTATTAGCAGTGATACCGCTCCGCTACCTATTAAAAATCGGTAGATCTGGCTGAAAAGTGCATTGATTGAAACCATAGAACACCTCCTTTTGATGCTTCTCTCGTTTAATCAATCTTGCTGTTAAACGTCGTTCGTTCAGTATATCTTATTAAATATTGTAACAATGTATGTCGTATAAATATAGATAAATATAGTTTGGCTTTGGTAACGCATGAATAAAGTCGATAACTTGCTCTAACGATGGGTTATTTTAATGGTATTCTGTCATTTATATGATGCTAATCATAGTTATTTCAATAAGTAAGATAAGTAATAGTATAGAATAGTCGATGACTTGAAACGACTGTATTTATGACCAATAAACATTGAAAGTTATGATGAATAATTTCGTACAGCTTTTTTGTCTAATGCACCGTCTTCTCGACAACCAGTTGATTAAAATTTTACAACCGTATCCAATTTCTTAAAGATTAATGAGCCATTTATGAGTACCCCGTTTACTGATGTCGCCGCCGAACATGCATTGTTCAACACTAAATCTCGTCAAAAAATTCAGCAAACTGAGTTTATGATGTCAGCGCCTACTTTTCGTCTCTGCCCACCCGATATGGGCTTAGAAGTTGCCTTTGCAGGACGCTCAAACGCAGGTAAATCTTCGGCTATTAATGCATTGACCAACCAGCGCCAACTGGCACGCTCTTCCAAAACACCTGGTCGTACGCAGATGATTAACTTTTTTAGTATTGGTGATGCTGATAGACGTTTGGTAGATTTGCCAGGTTATGGCTATGCAGCCGTACCGCTTGAGATGAAAAAAGAATGGCAGGTTGAGCTAGAAGAATACTTGGTATCGCGCTCAAGCTTGGCAGGTTTGGTGCTCATGACTGACATTCGTCATCCCTTGAAGTTCTTTGATGAGCAAATGCTACGTTGGGCACAAGATGGTGAGCTACCCGTTCATATCTTGCTAACCAAAGCAGATAAACTGAAATATGGCGCATCTAAAAATGCCTTACTGAATACTCGTAAAAGACTGAAACAACTGGGATTGAACTGTAGCATTCAGCTATTTTCAGCACTAAGAAAAGAAGGTCTTGATGAATTGGCTGGTGTAATGGGCAACTGGTATGAGTATCAGCTCGATGCAGACAAAATTATTGAGTCCTCTTTTGCATTACTAGAAGGCGCTGAGTTGGAAGATGCGATTGAAAAAGATAGCATTGAAAAGGAAAGCGCTCAAAACGAATATTCTCAAAAAGAGAACAAATAGATATCATAGTCTTCAATCAAAAAGGGTTTATCGTTATTATCGATAAACCCTTTTTTTATGATCATTTAAAAATATTTTTATTTAAGCACTTTTTTAAGTACTTTTTTTAAGTACTTTTTTTAAGTACTTTTCATTTAAGCGCATAGTAGCTCAGCCAACGCCTGCGGGGTATCAACCTGATAAGTGGGTTGCTGCGCGGCGAGCTCTGCTTGTGATGCAGTACCATAATTCACCGCAATGCTGGTCATGCCAAGTTGTGTTGCCATTTGAATATCGTAGATACTATCACCGATAAAAACAGCATTAGCAATTTGCTGCTCAGTATAATCTAAAATATCATTCAGCATCTGCGGATCAGGTTTTGAGCCTGCCTCATCGGCACAGCGGGTCATCACAAAATAATGGTGACTATCTGAAGCATCTAATACGCGGTCTAAGCCCTTTCGTTTTTTACCGGTTGCAACCGCGAGACTTTTACCTTGCGCTTGTAATGTCTGCAACATACCTTCTATCGGCGCAAAAAGCGGCGTACGGTGACTATTGGCAATATAGTGGTCTGCATAGCTTTGCTGAATAGCCAGTTTCTGTGACTCATTTGCTTGCGGATAGAGAATCTCAATACCATTCATTAAGCTCAGTCCAATAATGTCTTGTACGGCTTTATCAGTCGTTTCAAACCCATGCGCCTGCCCTGCCACATGCATCGACTCAACGATTAAGCCGATTGAGTCCATCAGCGTCCCATCCCAATCAAAAATAATCAGCGTCTTATCTGCTAAGCGATGACTGGCTGATAACTGATTTCTTTTGGCAGCGGTAGAGATACTAGCGACAGATTGTTCACTCATAAATAGACCTTAGCGAATAGCAATAATAAATGGTAGATACAGATATGAAAACGTCACGGCAACTTATTAGGAAAAATAAGCGTTCGTGACGTTTAAAATTGATACTTAAAAATGTTATTTGGCGACTTATTCAGGCAATTTGATTTGCTCTGGCAACCAGTCTGCCATATCTTCTGGTAGTGGTGCGGTAATAGTTTCATAGCCTGGAATGTCTAAACGCCACGCGTGTAAGCATAAACGATGAACGCCTGATTTATCATGCACATTATATTTATCATCCCCCAAGATAGCGTGACCAATGTGAGCCAAATGCACACGGATTTGATGGGTGCGACCCGTCAGTGGTTTGGCTTCAATTAGGCTAACTGGCTGATCGGCAATCGTAAAACGACCATGAACGACAATATCTGTCTGGCTTTCTTTCGCTTGTGGATCTTGCGCATCCACTTTGACGCGGCGCTCACCACTAGCCAGCGTATAGCGTAGCAATGACGCATCGATACGTTGCTCATTTAATGCCGGCTGACCTTTGGCGATACATAGGTAGTGCTTCTGGATGGTTTTATCGACCAGATGCTGCTGCAAGGCTTTTAGCGCAGAGCGTTTTTTAGAAATCATCAACAAGCCGGAGGTGTCTTTATCGATGCGATGTACCAGCTCTAGGTATTTTTTACCTGTCACTTCACGCATGGCTTCGATAACACCAAAGTCCAAGCCACTGCCACCATGAACGGCAATACCAGAAGGCTTATTCAACACTAGCATACCTTCGTCTTCATAAACTACGCGTGCCAATAAGCTTTTAGCAAACTCGGTGCTGATGATTGGCTTTTCGCGGGTAGCGAGTACCACTGGCGCGATACGTACCACGTCTTCACGTTGTACTCTATCGTGTGCCTTGCAACGTTTGTTGTTGACGCGTACTTCATCTGAGCGAATCATTTTATAGATATGCGGCTTTGGCAACCCTTTTAAACGGTTCAACAAAAAGTTATCCAAGCGCTGATCGTGTTGATGGCGGGTTACTTCAAGATAATTAACCTTACCAAAGTTGCTGATTTCATCGTCAGCGCTTTGCGGGCGTGTTTTACTATTAAAAATAGCAGGGGCTTCATGGGTAGGTGCGTCATCAGTCATTTTTGGGTTCGTCATTTTTAGTTAGGTATTTACAGAAAGATTTGCTATAGTTTAGCATGTTGAGCGACAATTAAGCAGAGGCTGCAGCAATAATCATTATTGTTCTAGATAGCGCATTATCGTTTTTACGACTTTTTAGTAAAAAAGGTATTAGCGGTATACCCTGCCAACATTGTACGTTTCATCGGATTTTAGGGCGCAGTATCTGTTTAGAAATATCACCTGTAGATATTTATAGATATGCCCCCATAAATTGTAGATTGTAAAATGAAAGTATCGTACTGACTTTACTCAGTATCATAGAATAAATAGTGACACTAAATACCTTTGTGTTCATCAATTCAGCGTTGATAAATTTGGCTAAATGCCCGTTTATTGACTGATAATGACACTACATTGACTCACAACCTGCATGACAACGACTTTATTTGATAATTATTCATTATTTAATGACTAATTATCTGATGGTCCTTTACGCAAGCGTAGTTGAGCAAGTATGGGTTGTTTAGCATTAGGATCGAGGAGTATATCGATAGCTGCCTAAGTATTGGTGGTCAAACAGATAACGATAAAAAGATATGAATACAGCACCATACTGATAGTTTGGTCATTTATTCTGTTTGCCAAGTACGCCCCGCTGATAACCGAAGCCGCGACACCTAATCTTAAAACACCCAAGATATTATTGACGTTATACCAGAAAGAACGATAAATAAAGAGTGACCAATTGCTTTACCTAAATAAATAATTGCTAAATATTGCCATTTCATATAGTGGAACTTATAACAGCGATATTATTGCTAGACTTTGATGGATGAATGGCAGCAGCACAACGCCTTTTTAATATCAGTATCTTGAATCCCGTCACTGCCCCTCGCCTACTCTTACAAAGTAAGCTGGCATGACTACCAATAGAGCTTACTGATAATAAAAGTGAACCGTATGCTGACGCATCGATATTTGAACCAAGCCTATCAATAATAGGATATAAATAGATAGCCTTACACCCTATAGATTTTATATTTACGTTAGCATTGCTAACCGACTTTAGGTAAAAAACAAGCCATTGACAAAGCCCAAGTGCTTTATTTAACCCATGATTTACGTTCTATTGTTAATTAAAATCTGCTCATGCTAATTTAAATGTTAGCCATACTTGCCATTACGCTCTAAAGCCCGTCTCGTCGTTGTTATGCGTACTCATAGGATACAAATATGAAACGCATTTTGATCAACGCTACTCAAAACGAAGAAATTCGTGTCGCCTTATGTAAAGGCAACCATCTTTACGATTTCGATTTAGAAAACCGTACTCGTGAACAAAAAAAATCTAATATCTATAAAGGTCATGTAACCCGTGTCGAGCCCTCGCTCGAAGCTGTATTTGTTGAATATGGCTCACAGCGCCAAGGGTTTTTACCGATTCGTGAAATCTCTGCTGAATACCTCAGCGGCAATCCACGTGACGAAAACATCAAAAAGCTGATCAAAGAAGGCGACGAATTAATCGTCCAAGTCGAAAAAGAAGAGCGCGGTAACAAAGGCGCTGCCCTATCAACTTATGTCTCATTAGCTGGTCGCTATCTGGTATTAATGCCAAATAACCCTCGTGGTGGCGGTATCTCACGTCAAATCTCAGGCAAGCTGCGTGAAGACATGAAGCGTATGCTAAGCAATCTTGATTTGCCAAAAGGTATGAGCGTCATTATTCGTACTGCGGGTATTGGCAAAACTCAAGAAGACTTGCAGCATGATTTAAACCATTTGCTTAATATCTGGCAAGCCATTCAAGAACAAAACCAAAAATATCCGTCACCGCGCTTGGTTCACCAAGAAGCAGGCGTCGTGACCCGCGCCGTTCGTGATTATCTACGTGATGACATTGCTGAGATTTGGATTGATAACGAAAACGCTTATATTGAAGCGGCAGGCTTTATCGATGCGGTTATGCCAAAGCAAGCAGAAAAGCTACGCAAATATACCGATTATGAGCCGATGTTTTCACGCTTTAATATCGAAAAGCAAATAGAAACTGCTTATCAGCGCGAAGTGCGTCTGCCATCAGGTGGTTCAATCGTTATTGACCAAACTGAAGCACTGGTCTCTATTGATATCAACTCAGCCAAGTCGACCAAAGGTTCAGACGTTGCTGAGACTGCTTACCATACCAACTTGGAAGCAGCTGATGAAATTGCTCGTCAGCTACGTTTGCGTGATATGGGTGGCTTGATTGTCATTGATTTTATTGATATGAATGACAACAAACACCAAAAAGAAGTAGAAAAACGTCTGATTGATGCCACCAAATATGACCGTGCACGTGTCCAATTTGGTGATATTTCTAAGTTTGGTTTGATGGAAATGAGCCGTCAGCGTCTGCGTCCGTCGCTAGAAGAGTCAACTGGTTATATTTGCCCACGCTGCCATGGCAATGGCATGATTCGTGATTTGCGCTCATTGTCGCTATCAATCATGCGCCAAATTGAACAAATTGCCCTTAAAGAGCGCCAAGGTGAGGTACAAGCAGAAGTTCCGACAGACATCGCAGCATTCCTGCTGAATGAAAAGCGTGATAGCTTGGTTTATCTTGAGCAAGACAGTGGTACTCGTATCACTATTTTGCCGCATGCCCATTTAGAATCGCCAAACTTTAAGCTTCACTTTAACCGTGATGGCTTTGCCCCATCAAGCTATGAGCGTATCACTGATGCTCAAGAACAAGAGCACAGCGATCTTGGCTACAATGTTGACTGGCAAACTGCTGAAAAAGAACGCCCTGAACAGCAGCCTACTCGCCAGCCTCGTAAACCGTCAGGTGACAGTAATAATAAGCAAGACAGCCGCTCAAATGCGCAGCAAAGCACAGCTACGCAAGCGCAAAATGATACAGTCAATCATAGTAATGATCGTCGTAATCATAAAAATACCAATGACGTTTCACCTGCGCAGGCACCGCAAGCCAGCAAAACCGCTAGCGTTGCTGCTCCAGTAGCACCGCAGACACAAAAGGTCGAGACCACTGCTCAACCACAAGCCGTTGCTTGGTTATCGAACCTATTTGCTCAGGCACCGCAAGCCACAACCACGCCTAGCGTTAGTAGCCGAGATGCCGCTGAAGCAATTGAAGCGCTAGTAAACACTGGCGCGCAAAGCTTGGGTTCATTTGGTCAAGTTGATAGCAATGCGTTGAACAATACTGCCTCAAGCAGTGAGCAGCCGAATCAACAAAATAATGAGCAAAAGAGTGACAGCCAGCAGTCAGATAGCAATGGCAATCGTCAGCAAGCACGCCGTAATAATGACAGCGACACTGATGAAAGCAATAACGAAGACAGAAGAAGACGTAAGCCGCGTAAGTCTAGATCATCTAAGCCGCGTCAAAGAAAAGATCAGACAGAAGAGTCTAGCAATGAGATAAACGGCGATAGCGAAAACAACGCCTCAAATAATACGGCAAATAACACTGATGACAAGCAGGCTGACAATCAAAATAAACGTCAGCAGGATGCCAGACGCACGAATGATCGCAACCGCAACAACCGTCAAGATAGTAACCAGCAAAACAGCAGTCGTCAAGATAGCAGCCACAACGCAAACGAGCGCAATGATGCTGATGATAAAGACAGTAATACAGCAGATGAGCAAACTCGCGCAAAGCGTAAATCGCATAGCCAACGCGGCTCACGTGGCAAGTTAGAGCGCGGTGAGACACTAACAGCTGAAAATACTAAGCAACCCAATCAGCAGGCGACGACCGGTACGAACGGCCGCAAAAATCAATCGAACACGCGCCGAAATCAAGATCCTAATGAAGTCGTGCTACAAGTCAATGAAGCACCCGTTGAGCTGAAATCACCCGAAGTCGTGCACTTGTCTCTAGATGACAGTAAGTCTTCACAGACAAAATCTCAGTCTAGCGAAAAGCAGAGCTCAGCACATGACACGGCAAAAAATGAGCACTCAAAAGATCGCACTGCTCAACAGCCTGCTAATAAACATAGTAGCAATGAGCAGAACACTGACAAGCAGAACACCAGTGCTCAGAACGCTGATAAGAAAAGTGACGAGAAAAAAAGCACGGTAGAAACACCAGAGCGTCAGGTTAATAATGACAAAGGTGATGCTACTAAAGCTGAGGTACAGAACGATACACCTATACATGAGCCAGTTGCTGAAAACAAAAAAGAGCCTGTAGAAGTGCAATCAACCTCGACTAGCAACATGGACAGTCAATCAGCTAGTCCAAAGCCAGTAACTACTGAGGTAGAGCAAGCCCCAGTGACGTCGCAGCATCAGAAAGACAATACTACTGATGATACCGGTAAGTCTGAAGAAGCTAAGAAGGTTCAAGCCAATGACAATGACAATGACAGTCACAACGCAAGTGATAAGACCAACTCAGCACTGGCGTTAACGCACGAAGCATTGTTTGCCAAACGCTATGTGACTGCTGAGAAGTTCGGTCAGGCTAGCAATGACCCACGTGTCGTTCGTAGTCAGCAAGCGCAAGTCACTCAACAATCTCAAGTAGTTGAATCAGCAGTGGCAAGCCCATCAGCTATTCGCGGAACCGTTGGTGATTTTATTCGTAAATCCTTAACAGATGCAGAGAGTCGTTTAAAAAATGACGGTGTCATCAGTTGCTTTATTGCTGCTATCGAAGCACATACGCAGCAAGCAAAACCAGCTAACGTTGAGACGAATATCACACCGACTGCTGATACTAAAGTTGAGGACAGCAATTTTGACTTTAGCAACTATGGCTATCAGCCATTAGCGGCAGATTACCTAACGCGCTTTGAAACAATGACACAAGCAGTCAGTCAGTTTGCGGCAACACAAGGTAAAACGGATGTTGAACCACGCGCCATTGGTAAGCGTGCTAGCAACGATCCACGTGGCCAACATCCTAGTTATCAGGAGCCCGCAATGTTGAGTCTACCTACTGAAAAGGCGACTGATACTGAGCAAACGGTTATTGAACATGATGATAACAATGTGGATGCTCATGATGTTGAGGCAAACGCTCTCTCCAACCAAGCTCAAGCACATGCTGTTAGTGCGGACAGCGAACAGTTACTAGAAGCAGAGCAAGCACTTGTAGAAGCAACTAACGAGCCGTTGAATGAAGGCACTGATATTGCTGACAGCGTAGTAGCTGAAAAGACTGATGTGCCAAGTGACGATAGCGAAGCTGCTAACGTTGAAGAGGCTAACATTGAAAATATTAAGCCCGCAGATGAACCTAAGGTAGAGCAACCTACCAAAGAAGCGGGCAAAGATGACAGTCAGGCTGCTAAGTCAAAAACCACGATAGCCAGTTATAAAAACATGATTGAAAATGTGGCTGAACAACTGCTGCCACAGACTGGCATGTTTAATTTGACCACGCCAAAAGTACCAAAAGCACGTAGCCGTAAGCCTAAAACGGAGCATAAAAAGCCTACACAAGCTGAAAAGCTAGAGGCTGACGACTCAGATAGCGAAAGCTAATCGTTTAATGCCCAATGCAAAAGCCCCAAAGTTGTCAGCAACTTTGGGGCTTTTTTATAAAATAAAATCACAAGCAATATAAAGCTCAAGCGTATTTAATTGGCTTAGTGGGCAGATGACGCTTTGTCGTCCTTTCCACTAATTTTTCCAATAACTGTAAAGATAGCAACGACCGCAGCACCAATGATAAAGCCAATGATGCCATTTAATATGGTCGTCGTTAAGCTTTCAAAAATACCCGTTAAATCAGCGATATCCTCCACTCCATGATGTAAGAAGCCAATACCGTGTACTAAGATACCACCCCCTACTAAAAACATCGCCAAGGTGCCAGCGATAGATAAAAACTTCATGAGTTTGGGTGCAGCCGCAAACATCAGCTTGCCTAATTTTTGCTTGAACGCCCCTTCTTGTTCCATTAAATGCAGACCTGCATCGTCTATCTTCACGATACCAGCAACCAAGCCATAAATACCAATAGTAATACCGATGGCTAAAATAGAAAGCACCAAGCTTCGTTCTAATAAAGTAGCACTTGCCGTTGATCCCAAGGCAATCACGATAATCTCAGCTGACAGAATAAAATCTGTACGCACTGCACCTTTAATTTTTTCTTTTTCAAAAGCGACCAAATCTATAGTCTCATCAGCATTGGCTTGCCGACGTGCATTTTGCTCCTCATCGTGTGGCAAAGCATGTGGCCAAAATCGATGAATGACTTTCTCAGCGCCCTCATAAACCAAAAACAAACCGCCACACATTAATAAAAAAGTGACCAGTGGGGGATAAACGGAACTAATCAAGAGTGCCGCTGGTACTAGTATAAGTTTATTAACAAATGAGCCTTTGGCGACTGCCCAAACTACTGGCAGCTCACGATTGGCTTTAACACCTGTGACCTGCTCTGCGTTGAGCGCCAAATCATCGCCCAATACGCCTGCGGTTTTTTTGGCAGCGACTTTGGTCATGACGGAAACATCATCCAATATCACACTGATATCATCAAGTAGGGTTAATAAACTGGCACCTGCCATGTGTGCTCCTTAGCAAAATTTGTTGAAATAAAGGATTAAAAAAATAATTGATATCAATAACTTTATATGAATTTTTATAAAAATCATGTTATTAGCGGTAGCCTACAAGGACGAGCATCGATATTAAATAGTACAAATGTATCTTGTTTTTTGAATTAATGCTTATTCCTACTGCTATTATTACCACCTTATCTCGCTATATAGCCTCTGGCTGTTATTTACCATAAATATGTTAATATAGGCGACATTATCACCTCCCTTTTATAATTGTAAATTGTAAAAAGTCCTTCAATTTTAACCCTTTAAGACAGTATTGATACGTATTACTTTATCTAGAAATTCAGTATCATTTTTCTTAAAACGACTTCATGATTAGGCACGATGCCTACAGGACACCCATATGTCACTCCCAATTGCAAAAAACACCTTTGCCCCTAACCGCTTTTCTCGAAATAATTTATCTCGTTTTATGATGAGTGCACTGCTTGTTGTGATTGCTGCTGGCTGCTCAAACAATGCAGCCGATGCGACCAGTAACACCAGTATCGTCAATAGTAGCGATGCGAAAACCAGTACAAGTAAAGCATCTGCTGAGAGCGACGCTGCTGTGGTAAAGGCGTTACAGGCGAATTTAAATACGTCAGGCATTGAAGAAAATATCATTTCAGCCGTACCAACAGATATGGATGGTATTTATTGGGTCACGGCGGAAGGGCTGCCTTCTTTCTTCACCGATAAGTCTGGCAAACACATTATCCAAGGTCAGATTATTGCTGTTGGCGAGGCTGCGCCCGTTGATATCAGTGCGGCCTTAGTTGCTAGTACCGCACAAGAAGCACTAAAAGCCGTCGATAAAAAAGACATGGTTATTTATCCAGCAATAGGTGAAACGAAGTCAGTGGTCTATGCCTTTACCGATGCAGACTGTGGCTATTGTCGTAAATTGCATGAAGAGATGGGTGATATCAATGCACGTGGTATCGAAGTACGTTATTTGGCATGGCCGCGCAGTCAGGAATCGGTACCAAAAATGGAAGCCATTTGGTGTAGTGAAGATCGCAAGGCGGCAATGGATCAAGGAAAAATGGGAGCTAATGTACAAGCCCCTAGCTGTGCCAACCCGGTACAAGAACACATGGCATTGGGTGCAAAACTTGGTGTGCGTGGTACTCCCGCTATCTTTACTGAAGCAGGACAGCAAGTAGGTGGCTATCTACCTGCGGCGCAGTTGGCTCAAGCCGTCGGCGCTAGCTAGAGTTCATTATATGTTTTGAGCGTTTGTGATATCTATGACGATGGCGACATTGTGTAGACGTCACAACTGCTTGTCGGTATGATACGATAAAGCGCTATGAAAAATCAGCAGCATACTTTTTATTTGAGTATTTTTTATTCAACTATAATGAGCAATCGATAAAGCTGCGACTGTCAAAATGCATGCAAATACTACAGCTAGTATCACATGCGCATTTGACGCTGTGACAGCGTTATCATTGTCATTATATTTAACCTCTTGAGGATACTGTGAGTAATTCCATCAAACTAGCGATACTTGGTCTGGGCACCGTCGGAACGGGCGTGATCAATCTAATCAATGACAACTTAAATGAGCTAAAACGCCGTAGCGGACGCGACATTATCATTACCGAAGTTGGTACGCGCCGTCATCGTGATGATATTGATCCCAATATTATGCAAAACAGTGACTTGATGGCAACTGCTGCAAGCGACGATGTCGATATCGTGATCGAGGTGATTGGCGGTACTACGTTAGCAAAAGATGTCATCATGCACGCCATCAAAAATGGTAAGCATGTGGTGACTGCAAACAAGGCGCTATTGGCTGAACACGGCAATGAGATTTTTGCGTTCGCTGAAGAGAATAATGTCCATGTTGCTTATGAAGCAGCAGTCGCAGGCGGTATCCCCATCATTAAGGTAATGCGCGAAGCACTCGCTGCCAATAAAATTGATTGGCTGGCTGGCATCATCAACGGTACTGGCAACTTTATCATGACTGAAATGCGTGATAAAGGTCGCCCGTTTGCCGACGTGCTCAGTGAAGCACAGGAATTGGGTTATGCAGAAGCAGACCCAACTTTTGATGTCGAAGGTATTGATGCGGCTCATAAACTGGCACTACTCGCCTCTATCGCCTTTGGTATTCCGCTGCAATTTGACAAGGTCTACTGTGAAGGCATCACTGGTATCACCTTGCAAGACGTCAACTATGCTGAAGAGCTTGGCTACCGCATCAAGCATTTGGGCTTTGCCGTACGCCGTGATGGTCAAGGCAATGATGAGGCTTCTGGTATCGAACTACGCGTGCACCCAACGCTAATTCCGCAGGATGCGTTACTGGCCAACGTCAATGGTGTGAAAAATGCGGTGTTGGTCAATTCTCATCCACTTGGACAGACATTATATTGCGGCGATGGCGCTGGGGCTGGGGCAACCGCTTCTGCGGTAATGGCCGATGTGATGGACTTAGTTCGTGTTCTAGGTAGCAAAGACAGTAACGATGAAAGCAACAGTAATCAAAACAACCATGGCCACCATGTACCGCATTTAGCATTTATCCCTGAGCAGCTATCAGACACGCCCATATTGCGCGCTGAGCAGATGATTACGGGTTATTATTTGCGCGTACACGCTTATGACAGCCCTGGTGTGTTGGCAGATATTACTCGTATCCTAAGCGATGCTGGTATCAATATCGACGCGATTTTACAAAAACCTGCGCACAAAGTTGGTCAAGTTCCCGTCATTATCTTGACACTGCCCGTGGTCGAAAGTCAGATGAATCTAGCCATCGAAAAAATTGAAAAATTAAATACCATTACTGATAAAGTAGTACGCATTCGCTTAGATGAGCTAGCATAAAGCACGCAGTTATTGAGTCTGATAGATGCTATTTAGTCGGCGTTTGGTTTTAATTCAAACAAACTCATTTAAAATACGTAAAAAGGAATAATAACGATGTCAAATGATGCAATTGTAATTTTAAACGGCGCACGTACCCCAATGGGCGGCTTCCAAGGCGCACTAAAAGATATGAGCGCAACTGAACTTGGCGGTGCTGCTATTAAAGCCGCTGTCGAACGCTCAGGTGTGGCAGTCGATAGTATTGACGAAGTCATTATGGGCTGTATCTTGACCGCAGGCTTAGGTCAAGGCCCTGCACGTCAAGCGATGCGTAATGCGGGTTTATCTGATGCGACTGGCGCTGTCACTATTAACAAGCTTTGTGGTTCAGGGCTAAAAGCAGTCATGCAAGCACATGACGGCATCAAGGCTGGTAGTTTCAATGTGGCAGTCGCTGGTGGCATGGAATCGATGACCAATGCGCCATACATCATGCCAGGGTCACGTAGCGGCTATCGTATGGGACATAAAGAAGTCAAAGATCACATGTTCTTAGACGGTTTAGAAGATGCTGAAACTGGCAAACTGATGGGTATGTTTGCTCAAGAAATGGCCGATGAAAAAGGTTATACCCGTGAGCAAATGGATGAGTTTGCTATCGAATCACTAAATCGTGCGCTCACTGCTATCAAAGACGATCACTTTAAAGACGAAATCGCACCAGTGACTTTTAAAACCCGTAAAGGTAAGCAAACCGTCGATACCGATGAGCAACCAGCGCTTGCCAATGCTGAGCGTATCCCTACTCTACGCCCAGCCTTTGCCAAAGATGGCACTATCACAGCAGCAAACGCCAGCTCAATCTCCGACGGCGCGGCGGCGGTTGTGGTCATGAAAGAATCACAAGCAAAAGCTGAAGGTCTTGATTATCAAGCGCGTATCATTGCGACCGCATCAAACTCTCGTCATCCAAGCGAATTTACCATTGCTCCGATTGGCGCGATTGAAAAAGTATTGACCAGTGCTGGCTGGTCAGTCGCTGATGTTGACCTGTGGGAAATTAACGAAGCGTTTGCGATGGTGACCATGGCGGCGATGGACGAGCTAAAAATCGACCATGCTAAAGTAAACGTCGAAGGCGGCGCTTGTGCACTCGGTCATCCAGTAGGCTGTTCAGGTGCTCGTATCTTGATCACGCTTATCAACTCTCTCAAGCGTACTGGCGGCAAAAAAGGCGTTGCGACACTTTGTATTGGAGGCGGTGAAGCCGTTGCTGTGGCTATTGAACTTGCTTAATAATTGATTATTTTAAGTATTTAGCAAGCTCAAAATGAATATATAATTTTATTTATTATTAACTTTCTTAATATCAAAAAACCGCATTGCTTATTGCTATGCGGTTTTTTTGTGTTTATTACCTCTTAAAGCACATCAAATATTGCTCTCTGTAAAAACGCGTTCATTTATACCCCAGCTATGTTATGCCACTTACAGCCTATTACACGCAATTACTTCAAGCGCACACTTTGCTACCTTGTTCATATATCTCATAGAAAATCATGATGTTAGGATTACTAACAAGTCGATGTAGAGGCTACTCACATGGCTCGCTACACATTTTATTATAAGAATACTTTTAGTAAAAAATTTAATATCTTCAAAATAAATACTGTTTTTAAAATAACTAATAATGACTAACTCATAAAAAAGGAAGACAACAATGAGCCAACTAATTCGTTTAAAAGATATCCAAGCCACCCATAAAGATTTAATCGGTGATGACTATTATGACCCAACAGGCAAAACTGCTTATGGCGTCAATGAAGAAAAAATCGGCAAAATTGAGGGCGCTTTAGTAGAAGATACTACTGGTCGTATTCGTTATTTAATTGTTGATGTTGGTGGCTGGTTCAGCTCAAAGGAAGTATTGGTACCCGCCGGTTTGGCACGTATCGTTGGTGATGATGTATTCTTTGATAGCTTGACCAAGGCGCAAGTTGATGCCATGGAAGTATATGACCACGATTATCAATATAGCTATAAAGACCAATATCAAAAAGATCGTCAAGCCTTTGTCGCTGATAGCGTTCCAGTTGCAGAGCGTATGGAGATTGCAGACCATGACTATAACGCGCCAAATACCCTAGAGTTGCTAGAAGAACGTCTGACTGTCAATAAAGATCGCATCGTGGCAGGTTTGGTTAAGGTCGGCAAACATGTAGTGACCGAAGAACGCAATGTCGATGTTGAACTAGAAGAAGAACATGCTAATATCCAGCGCTCCCATGTAGATCGTCCGACAGACCGTCATATCGGTGATATTGATGGTAATCAAACCATTGAGGTTGAACTAGAAGCGGAACGTGCACGTGTTGGTAAAGAAACCTACGTAGCTGAAGAAGTAAACGTCGGTAAAACTACTGAACGTCATACCGAGACTATCGTTGAGACCATCCAGCGTGAAGAATTAGATATTGATGGCGATGGTAACGTAGTAGACCGCGAAGGCAACATCGTTGACCGTGATGGTATTACTGCTGAAGACGTACGCCGTGCTCGTGGTATGTAATACGCTAAACCGTCATCCTGTTTGGCTGTTATTTAAAAGAAGTTAAATAGAATAATACCAAGCAACACATGACAGTAATAAGCAGCTAGGTATTTTTACTTAGTGAACTAAGACCAGAGCATGTCTCTGGTCTTTTTTTACTTATGAGAATTAAAAATACTTAGTGATAGATGATAAAGCTAACGTGGCAAAATATGCAAAAATGACTTTTAAATATTTTATAACCATTATTTTATAACTATAAGGATATTATGATGACTACCAATCACGACGACAGCATCCAGAAAGACAGCTTTCTACAAGAGAGCATACATGACAAGAAAATAGCATCAAATAACCAGAATCCTTCAATAAACCAAGTGGATGATATAGGAAGTAACAGTTTAAAAAGTAATGATATAGACAGTATCAATCACAATGTTGGACACTTGGAGTTATTAGAAGAGCGTCCTGTCGTCAATAAAGAGCGTTTAGATGTTGGTAAAGTAACGGTGACCAAGCACGCTCGTACTAAAACCATTGATGTGCCCATTGAGTTGGTAGAAGAATATATTACTATTCGCACTGAATACCACGATGCGAAAAGTCAGGACTTATTATCAGGTAATTATGACGAACAAGATATCTTGCGTCATGTTGAGCCATCGTTAGATAGCAAGGCGGTCGTTACCGTAAATGGTAAACAGATCGAAATTGGTGATGAACCTATTGAAATTGTCTTATCACGTCAAGTGGCTACCATTACTAAAGACACTTATGCTATCCAAGAAATCGATATCAATAAGACTACTCATACCCATACAGATAGTATCCAAGTAGAGCTTAAGCATGAAGAATTAGATGTGAAGGAAGAGGGATTTTTAGCACATGAGTCTAGCACCACTCCTGATAAATAATTTTGCTGACTCTTCAAAACTAGGCATAAAAAAAGCAACGATGACGTTGCTTTTTTCGTGATTGCTTACTTGTTACGAGGTTTTCTTACATTCGTAAGTGCTGACATTCGCGGCATCTGCACCTGCTGTACGCATCACACCAGTCTCACGCGCTTCATGTGCTACACGCCACTGGGTAAAACCCTCACTGCCATCAAGAGCTGTTGCTACTTCAAACACTTCTGGATTACTGGCTTCATTGGTTTTACTTAATGTCACAGTACCCGTATCTGTCGCGATGACCACTTGCTTGGCATCTTCTTTATAAGTTGCGTTAACTTTTAGCTCAGGTGAGCACAGATAAGCTATTTGATTGACGCCACTATTGACGGAAGCTACGGTATCATCCTGTACTTCACTAAGCGATGCATCCGCTGTATCGACAACCACCTCATTGGGCTCAGCAGGTTCAGCTGACATTGGAACCGTTTCTTCGGTATGGGCACCATCATCTATACCCGCCTCTGTCTCAGACTGTTGCTGACAAGCACTAATCGTCAGGACGCCAGCAAGTAGGCCAGTCAGCGCCACAGAGGTACGCAACTGTTTTAATAATTCTATAGTCATAACACTCTCCCAAATAAATATGTTAAACACTATAGCGTGTCCATAAATTCACGCCTATGTTGAATTTGTAAGCAATCAATACAAAATATAGCCAATGCATTTGTGAAAAGTTAACTTCACTATCTAAACATAATATAGTCGGTTCAAAATAAATGAGAGAAAAAGAAAGCGAGCAAATACAGAAAAGCCCTTATCTAAAGTAGATAAGGGCTTTTCTGTATTCGCTTATGGCTGCTATATTTTACCATGACATTGCTTGTACTTAAGGCCTGAACCACAAGGGCATGGGGCGTTACGACTGATATTCATACCAGCGTATGGGTCTGCCTCATTGGCATTACTGCCACTACCTACCATAGCACTACCAGCAAGGTTGCGATTTTGCGCGGCGGCTTTGTCAGCACCACTATCCATATTATCAATATCATTATGCTCGAACTGCATTTGCATATGAGCAGCATTCTCACGCTGCTGTATTTCTAGCGCTTCTAGCTCTTCTTTGGTCGGAATATGCACACGTGATAAATCTTGAACTGTCTCAGATTTAATTGCGCCAAGCATCATTTGGAACAGCTCAAATGATTCACGCTTATACTCTTGCTCAGGGTTTTTCTGTGCATAACCGCGCAGATGAATCCCTTTACGTAGCTGATCCATTTGGGTCAAATGCTCTTTCCAATGCTTGTCTAAACTTTGCAGCATAAAGTGACGCTCAAGCTGAGCAGCATCTTTTTCACCCATCTGCTCACGGCGACTGTGATAGCGATCGATAGCTGTTTGGATAATTTTGGCACGTAAGCCTTCTTCATCTAAGCGGCGATCTTCATCAAGCCAATCATTGATAGGCATGGTAATCTTAAATTCATTTTCAAGCTCGTCTTCTAAGCCATCAATATTCCATTGGTCATCGATAGAACCTGGCGGAATAAACTGGTTAATCATGGCGTTATAGACTTCGTTATGCATCACTTCGATGGCTGCTAATAAGTCCATATCATCGAGCAAATCATCGCGCTGACCATAGATCACTTTACGCTGCTCATTGGCGACGTCATCATATTTCAACAGATTTTTACGCGCATCAAAATCGCGGCTTTCTACTTTACCTTGGGCATTTTCAATCGATTTTGAGACCATTTTATGCTCAATGGCTTCATCTTCTTTAAGACCCATGGCACGCATCATATTGACAACGCGGTCACCGGCAAAGATACGCATCAAGTCATCTTCAAGCGATAAAAAGAAACGCGACATCCCAGGGTCACCCTGACGGCCAGCACGACCACGCAACTGGTTATCAATACGGCGCGATTCATGACGCTCTGAGCCAACAATGTGTAGACCGCCAGCCGCTACCACTTGGTCATGCTTAACCTGCCACTGCGCTTTTAGGCGCTGCATTTCTTCAGGACTGACGGATTCTGGATCTTCAATAAACGATTGCCAGTTACCACCAAGGATAATATCAGTACCACGGCCTGCCATGTTAGTGGCGATAGTGACTGATTTTGGGCTACCTGCCTGTGCGATAATCTCAGCTTCACGCTCATGCTGCTTGGCATTTAGCACATTATGCTTCACGCCTTCTTGATCCAGCAAATAAGACAACTCTTCACTGGCTTCAATGGTCGCTGTACCCACCAATACTGGCGCGCCTTTGGCTTGAATCTCTTTGATTTCGCGGATGATGCCTTTGTATTTGCCAAGCTTGGTTAAGAAAATCTGGTCATCCATATCGATACGCGCAATCGGCTCATGCGTTGGAATGACGATGACGTCTAAGTCATACGTTGATTTAAATTCTGCCGCTTCAGTATCAGCCGTACCCGTCATTCCTGATAGCTTTTCATAGAGCCTGAAATAGTTCTGGAAGGTCGTCGTTGCCAGCGTTTGGTTCTCGGCTTGAATCTCGACGTTTTCCTTGGCTTCTACCGCTTGATGTAACCCTTCTGACCAGCGGCGGCCGGGCATGGTACGACCCGTATTTTCATCAACGATGACCACTTCGCTATCATCGACGATGTAATGGACGTTTTTGACAAACACATGATGGGCACGAATGGCCGCTTGCACGTGTGCGAGCAGTGGCAAACGGCTTGGACTGTATAAACTTTCATTTTCGCCAAGCTCACCAACTTCGATTAAGAAGCGCTCAATTTTCTCATAGCCTTTTTCACTAATCTCAATCTGGCGATTCTTTTCATCAATCCAGAAGTCTTCTTCTTCGTTATTCTTATTGGCTTCTTCATCTTTTGAGCGAATCAGCACAGGGATAATGGTATTAATCAGCGCGTACATACGTGAAGAATCTTCGGCTTGACCTGAAATAATCAGCGGCGTACGAGCCTCGTCGATTAAAATAGAGTCAATTTCATCGATAATACAGAAGTTTAGTGGGCGCTGCTTTTTCTCTTTTAAACTAAAAACCATATTATCGCGCAGATAATCAAAGCCGTATTCGTTATTGGTACCGTAAGTGATATCCGCTTGATAAGCGTCGATTTTTTCTTGTGGCGGCTGCTGTGAATAAATAACACCAACGGTCATGCCCAAAAAGCCAAATAATGGACGGTTCAATTCAGCATCACGCGCTGCCAAATAATCGTTAACTGTAACCAGATGGACGCCTTTGCCACTGATGGCATTGAGGTACATGGCCAAAGTACCCATTAGGGTTTTACCTTCACCCGTTTTCATCTCAGCGATTTTGCCTTCGTGCAAGGTGATACCACCGATCAGCTGCACATCATAATGACGCATACCATTGACGCGTAATGACGCTTCACGGCAGACTGCAAACGCTTCTGGTAGTAATGCATCTAAGCTTTCACCATTTTGGTGGCGTGCTTTAAACTCTTCAGTTTTTTGTTGTAATTGCTCATCAGATAGGGCCTGTACCGCAGCCTCTTGTGCGTTGATTTTGCTGACCACTTTGCGCATACGTTTTAATTCGCGCTCGTTTTTAGTGCCAACCACACTGCCTATAATCTTTGATAACATAATTTTTTGACCTATGGAAATATTCGATAATTAGTGCGCATTAGCCAAGGCTTAGCCCGCTGCCGCCTTGTCATTACAGTCATCATCTGACTCAGTACCTTTTGTTAACAAAGCACCTCTTAACAAAACACTGATTAATAAGGTACTGCCTAATGAAGTGTCGCCTAATGAAGTATCGCCCAATTAAGTGTGACGTCATTATATATGGTTATGACGCCGATGGATACAAGGGCAGCGAGTAGATATTTACCGACGTAAAAGCACAGCAGGACGTGCTAAAATGACACTGACACTTTCACACTTCTTAGTTTTTTGACTGCTAAATTTGCGCGCTATGATGACCCTTTAATAAAGCTATTTTGGTAAAAATCAACCAGAATTCCATAAATCACCCACTCATAAGCGAGTGTTTTTCTCATCTATTTTTTTGCGCTGATATGTATATACCGTTGTTCATTTAACGCCAGCTTACTAAAAAACTCATTTAAGCATTATAAGAGACTCTGCATGACCGCTAAACCATCCGCTCAAAACCTTAACGCCGCAAAACCTACTCCGTCAAAGTACGCAATATCAAAACAACAGACCGCTGCACCTTTGACCTCCGATCAGTTGATGGTAGGCGATGTCGTTTATCACTTGGCAGACCATACGCCAATGATGGTGCAATATCTAACCATGAAAGCCAACTATCCACAAGCGCTACTGCTGTACCGCATGGGTGATTTTTATGAGTTATTTTTTGATGATGCCAAGCGCGCGGCACAAATATTAGACATCACCTTGACTCGCCGTGGTACGGATAAAGCAGGCAACACCATTGCCATGGCAGGTGTTCCTTTTCATGCGGCCGATAGCTACATGGCAAGGTTGATAGCTGCTGGGCAAACTGTCGTTGTGTGTGAGCAAATCGACGAATCAGCCACTAGCAATACAAGTAATCTGTCCAATGCTCCGACGATGGGCGATAAGCAGAAAAAAGATAAAAGCAAATCTTCTGCTGGCAGTATTATGCGCCGTGAAGTGGTTAAAACCCTGACCGCAGGGACGATTACTGATGATGCTTTAATTGCGCCAAATCATACACCAACTGTGGTCGCCATTGATATCGCGATACCTAAATCGAACAGCAAACAACCTGTACAAGCTGCCATTAGCCAAATGGATTTAGCTGCTGGAACACTAACGACGCAAACACTAAGTGTCAGCTATAATAACAGCCATGATGATATTGAAAGTTTGCAAGCCCAAATGCTCACGGTACTGGCACGCTTTGCGCCCAGCGAATGTATTATTAGCGAAGCACTTAACGACCGTAGTATCGGCGAAGATTGGACGCTGTGGCTACGTCAAAATCTCGACTGTCCTATTATCGAAGTGGCGGCCAATGACTTTCACCGTGAGCATGCTAGCGCAACCCTTTGCCAGCAGTTTGACGTGCAACGCCTTGATGGACTAGGAATCAATGACGCACTTCTTGCCCAATCTAGCTGTGCGGCGCTAATACACTATGCGCGGCAAACTCAGCAGCGGCACGTGCCACAGCTTAATCAGCTTATTGTTGAGTACAGTGACGATTATTTAATTATTGATGCCAATAGTCAGCAAAATCTTGAGCTATTTAGTCCAGTCAGTAGTAGCGGTACTTCCTTAATATCCGTACTTAACCATTGTCAAACGCCAATGGGCAAGCGACTACTCGTGCAGCAAATGAAACGCCCACTGCGTCAGCATTCGCGCATTAATTTACGCCTAAATGCGATAACCAGTTTGTTAAATACTGATAAACAGTCTGAGCAAAGCTCGGGAAATATCTCATTAGTTACCAGCTTGCGCGAAACCTTAAACGCCATCGGGGATATGGAACGTATTAGTAGCCGTATTGGACTAATGAGTGCTAAACCTCGTGACCTGCGTAAACTTGCTGATGGTATTGCTAGTAGCGCCCAGCTTACGACTCTACTGACGAATGCAGGTATTAGCCATGAGCAGGCAGGACTGTTACCGATGTTGATGCAGCAATTGCCTGCACAGTTACCTGCCGTACAGACAGTGGCTGAGCTGATTGAACGAGCCATTATCGCAGAACCGCCCGCGCATATTCGTGATGGTGGCATGCTAGCCGCAGATTTTGATGCTGAGTTTGATCGCCTGACTCATCTACATGACAATATCCAAGTGACATTGGATGAGATGGTAGAACGCGCGCGTCAAGAGAGCCAATTACCCAGTCTAAAAGTGGGATTTAATAAGGTTAGCGGCTTTTATTTTGAACTGCCTAAGATGCAGGCAAAGAATGCACCGGCACATTTTATCCGTCGGCAAACGCTGAAAAGCAGTGAGCGATTTATCACTGACGAGCTAAAAACAGTCGAAACTGAATATCTAAGCGCGCAAAGCTTAGCATTGACTCGTGAAAAACAACTGTATCACGAACTCTTAACTGAACTTAGTAGCCATTTAGCGGAGTTACAACAACTAAGCGCTGCTATCGCCCAAATAGATGTGCTCAGTAATTGGGCGAAGCTTGCGACTACTTATAACTGGCAGCGCCCAGTCATGAGTAATGACTCAAAAGATAATAGTGACTTAGATAGGGGCTTAGAAAACAGTCACTCAAAAAATGGCTTGAATAATAACAGTCAAACCAGTATCGATATCAAAGCAGGTCGCCATGTCGTTGTCGAAGCCGCACTACACCCTGTTCATGCTAACAGCAATACTCCTGCCAAGCATAGCAGCCATTTTGTCGCTAATGATTGTGCACTAGGCAGTGATGAACACTTTGAAAGACTGCTGATGATTACCGGCCCTAATATGGGTGGTAAATCAACCTATATGCGTCAAACCGCGCTGATTGTTCTACTCGCCCATTGCGGTAGCTTTGTGCCAGCAGCGCGTGCGCATATTGGTGATATCGACCGTATCTTTACCCGTATTGGCTCGGCTGATGATTTGGCGGGCGGCAAATCGACCTTTATGGTGGAAATGATTGAAACTGCCAATATTCTCAATCAAGCAACCAATAAATCGTTGGTACTGATGGATGAAGTCGGACGCGGCACAGCGACCACTGATGGTTTGGCCATTGCTCATGCTTGCGTCAATCGGCTGCTAGAGATTGGCTGCCTGACATTATTTGCCACTCACTACTTTGAGCTGACAGAATTAGCGGAAAGCTATAAAGAAAGTAGTGGAAGCAATGACAAACTCATCCGCAACGTCCATGTCGCCGCTAGTGAAATCGATGGTCAACTGCTACTACTGCATCAAATCAAAGACGGTGCCGCAAGCTCTAGTTTTGGTCTGCATGTGGCAAAAATGGCAGGGATTCCTACCCAAGTACTTGATGATGCCAAGCGTTACTTAGCCGATAACTTAAAATTAGACCCTATTAAAATAGAAAACGTGAGAACTCTTGATGACAAAAATGAATTAACTAAGTCAGTAAATGATAAATGCGATCCTATTAATGGTCCTGAAACAGAGAAAGCTCATATAAGCCGTACCAATCAATCTCAAATAATGACTGATATTCCACAGCAAAATCAGCTGTTTAGCTTACAGGATGAGCTAAACGCAATAAACCCTGACAACCTAACGCCAAAACAAGCGCATGATTTACTCTATCATTTGAAGAAAATCATTAGTCACTAAAGGGAATTGTCAATTAGCCATAAAGGCGTTAAAATATGCCTTATTTTCCAACTATTCTATGTAGCCCTTATAGTTGATTCAATTTAAAAGAAGATCAAGGCAACCAAGTGCAGATGTATCAATAATACGTCAAGCACGGTGAGCACAGTAACTCTTTTAAAAGGGATCGACTATATCAGCCAATCCAATAACAGGTAGACCTCACTATGACCTTTGTCGTTACAGATAACTGCATTCTTTGCAAATACACCGACTGTGTGGAAGTCTGTCCTGTGGACTGCTTTTATGAAGGCCCGAACTTCCTCGTCATCGATCCTGACGAGTGCATCGACTGCGCGCTATGCGAGCCTGAATGCCCTGCCAATGCGATCTTCTCAGAAGATGAAGTGCCAAAAGGGCAAGAGATGTTTACTCAGCTAAACGAAGAGCTGGCACAAAAATGGCCAAACATCACCGAAATGAAAGAGCAAATGCCAGAAGCGGCTAAGTGGGATGGAGTGGAAGGTAAGATTCAGTATTTAGAGAAGTAGCTAAGACTTAACAACCACTCAAGGTATTGAGATAATAAAAAACCACCTAATAGCCATTAATTAAAAAGGGCTGCTAGGTGGTTTTTTATTGAACAGAAACAGTTCTATAAGCTCGCATCATAATTACATGAGTTAGGCAAATAAAGAACCTCTATATTACTACTACAGCTCCACGAGCCTGCACTGGTACGTAGCCATTTTATTTTTTTACCTGCCAGTCTGGGGTTCACTTGTGTCGATACCGTGGCAATTATACTAGAAGTCGGTGTCAGCGGATTACTCAGCTGTGCTACACCCATATTATTGGGTAATACCACACCCACTTGTGAGCTGCCTATGATCAGGTTCGAGCCTGACGCGCGTGGATCACAATCGTCCGTACCTAAGCCAATTACTGTTCTACCTGTCTGTACACATTCTTCTACCGTCAGACGCAATTGTCCTAGCTCATTGACCAGTCTAGTCGCTTGAGTCTTACCAATATAAATCTGATACTGCGGGATGGCAATCGCTGCTAATATACCTATGATAGCGACAACGATCATTAGCTCAATCAAAGTAAAACCTGTTTGGGTCAGGGAGTGACGATTTTGAGTCTTTTTTAGGCATTTATCGGTAGTCATGGCGTTGATATCACAGTGAATAAGGATACTCTCTATGGTGCACAGCGTATGCCATTAATGACATCTATATAATAATAAATAGCAGACACAAAAAAGCCAAGCAATATGCTTGGCTTTTTTATAACTGTCTAAACTATACAAGCTTCAAACAACAAGTAACTAAATATTATGGGCAACCTGCTGCTGCATATTTATCATCACCATCGAATGCACAAGTCCAAGTACCCAAATCACTACGTGACCAAACAACTGTAGTCGGTGTATCTGTTAATGCTGCAGATGCTGAACCAGCAAACGTACCTTCAATCGTACCTGTGGACGAAAGTATAGTAGCGTTGGTTACTGCATCTGTAACCGGTGTATCTGCAGCTGTAACCGCAGGTTCAGATAGATCAAAAAGATTTGAACCAGTGAAGCCAAGGTCACAAGCGCCAGCCGCCACTTTGCCATCATTCAAGCAAGTTTCATAAGCAGTTTTAAGTGCGCCAGTTTCAGCAACCACACGTGATACTTGTGACTTAGCGATATAGTTCTGATACTGAGGAATTGCGATCGCAGCCAAGATACCGATAATAGCAACAACGATCATTAGTTCGATTAAGGTAAAACCTTTTTGAGCAGTGTTCATATGAACTCCTTTAGGGTATATAAAGATAAGTGGCTGTTGTTGATACAGGCGCATTTTATCTTTAGTAATATAATATGTTTGTTTCTCTTATAATAGATGTTGCATATAACGTGCCAAAACTAATGGCTATAATGTACATGCGTGCTAAGTACTCGATTATTATTACTATTTTTGCATAACAAATGATGACTCTAATAGTAACTGACAGTTAATGTTACGCTTAAGCTACTGAAAATTGTCAGTTTACCTATTATAGGTAGTGAAAGGTAAGTCTTATTGACAATTTTTGTCAGCTTTATTTAGATATAGAGATATTTTTCTAGTCATTCCAATCATCTCCAGTCCCACAGACGCTGCCTCGACACTTATTATTTTGATAATTGAGACTGAGCGTTCCATCATTAGACATTTGACTGCCCGATTTTGGCGTGGCAATGATGCGCCACTCGGAAGTGAGCGGATTGGGGGTAAAGCTGATGGTATAGAGCGCATTGCCTTGCTTGGGATAATCACCACCCAGTCCCGTCACTAAAGCATTGCTGTAGCTACCTTGTACTAATTTACGACTTTGAATCTGTGATGCAATATTGTGCATTTCACTCATCATGTCAGTACGTTTAGTTTTGATAACGTATTGCTGATATCTAGGATAGGCAATTGCCGCCAATACACCGATGATAGCAACCACAATCATGACTTCTACCAACGTAAAGCCACGCTGATGCATTAGTTTACTTTTCCATAATGGATGACATTTATTAAAATTTGCTAGCATTACCACGTCTCCTGTCCAGCACCACAGTCAGTCGCTGCAATATCAATACTACTGATATTTTGACAATGCAGACCTGTACTGGTCAATACGATATAATTGGCGCCTTTTGTAACGCCCGAACTATTCGGTGTGGCTAACATTTTCCATCGGCGACCAGTAATGCTATCCACACTACCAGCTGAGCTAGTTGTCACAAGAGATTTACTCGTGTCACCACCGTCAACCAGCGAAATTTTATAGCGATAATTGCTTGCATCACTACCGTCTGGTACATAGATAGTCTTATTATCATTTTCATCATAGCGATAAGCCGCTGTATTATTACTAATGACTTGTGGTCTAAAACCTTGGTAGCTCAACGCTCTCGAACGCCAGCGCTCAAGCTCTATCTGTGTCTGCAACATTTTTGCTTGCACATCACGCTCAGCATTCAAGATGGCATATTGACGATAGCTTGGAACAGCGATGGCAGCCAGTATACTGATAATAAAAATGACAATCATCAGCTCTATAAGCGTAAAGCCTCGCACACCGCCATGCGCTGCCGTACTTACTGTCTTATTGATGGGCGACTTGGTCATACGCGGTGTCCTGTTATGAGTGCGAGTAGAGTCATTTACTTTTAATGACTCTAAGGGTATTACTTGGCAAGCTTATGTATACATTTATCGCTACACTACTAACGCTGTTACTTTCTTTCATACCAGGCTCGCGGTTGTAGAGTATAGCGCTCATTGAATAAAAACTCAGCAGCCGTGCCATCACCTGTTGCCTGTGTAGGACGACTCGTCTCTCCTGGATACAGATCTTTGATATTGCTATCGTTTTTTATACCATCCAAACCGTATCCTGCACGATTAGCTGCTTCTATACGATCAGTAATGGTCGTTGTACCTATCAATATTTTGACGTCTGTATTGTCCTTGTCGTATGCGCCAAGGGTCAATTCCTGAATACCCTGACCAGCAGGTATATAGCCACCCGTTCCTGATACTGAAGTGCTATCCATACAAACACCATAAGGTAGGCAGTATAACTGACGCTCTGAGCCACCCGATATCTTAGCTGCACAACTAGCCACTGTACCGTATTGCTTATCTGGATTATAAACCGTGGTATATAGCAAGTTGTTAATGACTGCACTATCACCAACGCCTTTATTATGCCTAACGTTGTTGTATCCATCGAATCTCGTCAACGGATAATACCAACCCTGTTTACTTCCTTTGATCATATTTACCTTGGCAGCATTTTTCTGTGCTTCAGAAGGAGAAGCGCCAAGGGTAGTCGCTAAGTTAACCAGTTCACCTTCTGTTAGATTTTGCGTCACAGGCGTAAATCCACTTTTGTATAAATCAGCGTTGGTAATATCAGTGTCAATGATGCCGTAGACACGATTGGCGTAGTCATTATTGTTACGCAAAGTAGATAAAGGTGCACTACGATTACCTGAGATAACGTTGACTAACGCAAAGAGCTTGCCGTTATTAGCAATGGTTTGCCCACTAATGCCTTCATTACGATAAAAACTAACGATGGGGCGATCATAGAAACGATACGCATATTTTTTAAATGCTTCAGTGCTAGGCGCGGCATTAAGCACTCGTGTAATGCGCTTATTTGAGAAACTAGCCACTTCAGTAAAACCATATTTTTCAGGACGGGCATTCTCAAAATCAGCACGGAATACTTGTCCGCCTAAGTCGGCTGCATATAAATGATCCATAAGACCATCATTGTCTCTATCAAGCACGGTGATACCACCGACCATACTATTGATCATCTTATCTGTTTTGATATTCTTTGTACCGCCTGACTCACCACTGGTCGACCATATCAGCTCACCTGTTTGGGCGTTAATCATATAGATAGCATTACCTTTCGCAGGCGCACTAGCTGTTGGTACATAGCTATCGTCTTCGTATTTCATATCATAACCACCACCAAACACTAATACATTGATAGGGTCAGCATCCTTACTCATACGAATTTTGGCTGATGTTGGTTTGTTCCAAATTTGACCTAAACGCTCAAAACCGACAGTGTTAGATTTAGCAGCCGTGGTTGAACTCAGTCCTGCTTTAGTAATAGTAAACAGCATTTCTGGTTCAGATTTTTTACTAATATTCATCCCGTAAAAAGCCTCACCGCCCATTCTGAGACCGCCATAGGCAAACATACCTTTCTCACCTGCTACCTCTTCTACTCTTACCTGCTTTCCAGGCAAATCAAAGTTGTAATCCGTTGTCACCAACCACGGTGCATCAACGCCAAAGTAAGGTTCGCCCACTCGATCTCTAATCGAACCATCTACTAACGCTTCTGGTTGTGCAATCAACATAGACCTCGGGATGATAGCCACTTCTTCTTTGCCATCATCAGCATCCACCAAATGCAAGGCACCATCCATAGAACCAAATAAAACATAGTCATCACGGGTATCAGTGATACGCCCATTATCATCTAAAGTAGCGCTATAAGAGATCGCTTCAGGCTTAGAATGTACCACACCGCCCAAAATTTTGGTTTCATTCGTTGGACGAGTCAGTACTAATTTTTTTACCTCTGTTTGGGAAGTGGGCTGTCCATCGTTGGTCAATACACTGGTAAAACCTAAAAAGCTCAGTAAGCGACGTTGATTCAGCTGACTGTACGCTACTGTATCTATTAGCTTGTCAAACCCTTGTGGCTTACCGCTACTATCCACACTCAATTTACGTAAAATCGGTGTGGTATTACCGCTCGAAGTATAGTCCTCAACATAAAGGCTACGAACACTACCAAGGCTTGAGCTTGGTGTACGCAATTGCGCATAAACACCACCAGCGGTAATATTATTGTTGGCTATACTGCCTTCTACTTTGAAATCAGCAGTTTGCCATAGATCTTGAGTTTTTTCATCGAGGTTACCTGCGACATCTTTGTACAGCAGTTTGCTGCTATTACCGAATAGCGTGCCTTTATTTAGCTCATACTTCTTGAGGTTGCCTCTCCAAATACTGGCTGCTGAAGCAATACTAGGATCGAGCATCGGTAGATAGGCATAGGGTAGCTGGTTTGCAGCGCGATAAGGATCCTCTGGAATAGTAATAGTACCTGAAGGTGCCGTATTAATTATCTGTACCAAGCCTGAGGCAAAATCAACAATACTGGCAGCAATATCTGCTGACTCTTCGGTATAATAAAAACCGCCATCACCAAAGGTTTTGACTTCATTGTCACCTTTACGCTCACCAAGCTTACATAAATTCTTGGTATTTGCGTTTACATTTTTACCACTATCACAGTCTGTCACTTCTTTCGTTTTTCCATCGATAACGATAGAGCGTTTGCCGGTCAGTCCATCAAAGGCTTTACCAAAACCGACAGTGGCCGTTTTTATCGGCAACCCAAGAGGGTTATTGGCTGGGTTACGTAATATTTCTGCATAATCAGCCATACATCCCCAAGCACCGTCGCTGCTGCCACCAGATAGACCGTTGCAACTACTAACTGACAATGGTGATGTAGCACCTAATAATGAGGTATTCATTAATGTTTTCGACCTACTGTTACTACTACCATTCGGCTCACCATCTGTTAATAGATAGATACCATTTCCACTACATTCTTTTGGATTTAAAGGGGATATATAACTATTCTCATCTTGTTTTTTGGCTGTCTCTACTGAATTAACAAAGCCACTATCTGGACTACCTCCTGAATAGTAAATATTATTACGGAGCGTATCATAGCTTGGAATGACTGAGCTTGAATTAAACCAACCGCTCCAATTTGCGCAAGCATACACACTACTACCTATGTTACTGTCAAAGGAAAAAGACGTACGGTTTGAAATACATTGGCGATAATCATAACTAAACCAACCACTAGACCTTCTTTCTCCAACTACTTTTATGGCAGGTGCTGTCACTGTACCCATCATATAAGCACCAGATTCTGCTAGAGCGTGCGAGGTTGGTGTGCCACCAGTTGCCTGTAAATCTTTCGTAGCTTCAATTAATTTGGCACGTTGTTCAGCTGTCAGTGCTTTAGTTGGTACAACAACCACGCCTGAGCGTCCATCCCCTTTATAACTATAGTTACCTAAGCCTATTTCATAGTCGTCTGCTAATGAACCAGTGTCTTTTAAGCTATTATCTGATTTATAAACATCATCTGCTAACAATTCAATAAGGGCTATTTGTAGACGCACCAATCTAGAATACCTTGTCGGATTACGAGAAGGAGTACAGCCACTAGGCGTGAAACTGATAGTCGCGTATTTATTTTGGAAGTCTTTGACCGTATTACCATCTACATCTCGAAGTAATCCGTCTTCAGCAGATGGATCAAGCTTACGCTTATAGATAACCGCATTGATTTTTTCTGAACTCACGGAACTGGTACGACAATTTCGATACGAGCTTCCATAATCGTCTTCTATGAAACTATCACCCATACTACCTGAGGTATCCAACATCATAAAAATGGTCGCGGTACCTGGTTTGGCTGGTGCATAAATCTCCAAGTCACCTATCGGCTTTCTATTGACAGTAGCGGCTTGGGTCATCGTACCAGTCAGTCCTATGACTACTGCTACCGCTAGAGCTTTGATAGGCCATGACTGTCGGTTAGACCTTTTGCTATATACATGTTGCATGACCTATTCCTTATATGTGTCAATTCAATTTGCTAACCCCATGTCAATCATATCTCGATGGTCAGCTGCACAGATTTTTTGTCTATAAAATGGTTGTTAGTTACGAGTATTAGGTAGAAGGAAGCGTACAACGTAAACCACTGCCTTTACCAAAGTCAACACACTGTGTACGCTCTGATTTATTCTCTACATTAGCCTTTTCATACAAGACTTTACTGGGAACACCAGCTTTTATCATGCAACCACCAATAGTGTTGTCTTTATTGCTAACGCTATCGACTTTACTGGTCTGCTCAAAACAATCTTTACCATCTACCTTTGGATCAGCATAAGCAGGTAGTACAGAAGTGCTGTTAATATCAAACATAAACGCTTGACTAGAAATGGTGCCACTGTCTTGACCAATCGTATAACTACCAAATGCTTCATTACTAGCACTTGGTGGTGTCAGTGATATATTTACTTGGGTCATGCTCGCATTACGCTCGCTAACATAATCGGCAGATTTAGCAGGGTTACAATAGCCTTTGCCAGCGCCTAGTATATTACCCCCACCAGGTACGGTAATGGTTGTCTTATTAATATCAAAAAACCGACTGCGAGGACGGAAACAAAAAATATATTCGTGGTTGGTGCTACTGGTATCTAAGATGAAATGCCCAAACGGGCCACTACGCGACAGCATATCGTCATAAATACTGGCACTACTACTGCCATTGATACTTTGTTCAATATTCTGATTGGCGTTATCTGCTGACTGTAATAGCAAGGTATTGATTTGATCACTGGTAGCTAGCCGCAGGTCAGTCGTACTTTGCTTAACAGCGATAACGCCCGCTAATATGATCAATACTAAAAACAGTAATACCACGATCAATACTGCGCCTTGTTGACTGGACAAAGACACTTTTGGATAATAAGACTGCTGAGTATTTGACATATTATTCTCTTCTTATGATGATGCACAACTATTTACTAGCAGAGACGCCCGTCAAAGCCATGACACGAGCATTACGTAACAAAACGGTTGACTCATAACTACGGCGATAGTATTTCTTACGTGTACTGTCAGCCTTCAATGTTTGCTCTTTACCAAGAAGGGTAAATGTTTCTTTATCAGCATCTGCGATTAAAGGCGTGTCACTGCGGACAATAACACCTATCTTAACAGTGGTAATCGACGGTTTATCTGTCAACTCTAAGTATGTCTTAGCTGGCAGGTAAGTTAATTCATCGACACCTGTCTGAGTACCTAGTAGCACCTTAAATTGTTCGATCGTGGGTACGACAATCTCACCATCGCCAGTGAAAGCAGAAGTAACAATACCAGTATCATCAACGCGTCCGGCATCACAAGCTAGAGCGAGCTCCCCTGTTATATTGCCAGATGAACGTATGAAATAACGTTCAACAACCCAATCGTTGCTGTTGGCTGCCACTTCAGTTCCTTCACAATCGTATAATAAATTTGGAGTGATATTTTTATATTGGATGGTCAGTTGATCACTGCCAACGCTGTCTATATTAGATAACCCTGTCCAATTTGTACTGCCAGTGCTAGCCGTAAAATATTTAACCTCAGTAGTATTAGCACTGCCTAAATTACTTTTCGTTAAAACCACACCACCGTGATTGGTTTTATCATTAATACTAGTAATAGGATTACCTAAGTTAGTAATTCGAATATGATCTTCCAATGCTTGCATGGCAAAAATAGTGCTATCTTGCACTTCTGATGCACTCTGCTGCACTGTGATGGTACGGGTATTGATTAAATACACTTGCATGACTGCAGCGGAGATGAGTAGGCCCAGTACTAAAGAAATCATAAGCTCAATAAGCGTGAAGCCTGATATAGCTGCTGAATAACGGTTAAGCTGATGATGACTTGTTTGGTTTTTCTCAATCATTAGTAAGCCTCCGATATCAAACAGTGACTGCCAGTTTTATATACCCCATTATTTGTCGCGCAAGCCTTTGTATCGCTATCACTCATAATAGCCTTTGTATCGTTCCATGCAGTAACGATACACATCTGCTGTTGAATAGCTGCTGCTGATGTACCTGGGCATGTCGTAATCGCAAGCTTAATCTCTTCGTCAGCCGCTATTTTTTTGACCATCAATGCATCTCGAGCAGCAAGCTGATCTATACTACAGGGCTGTTTTGGTATCTTTTTGCCACTGACTGTTTCAACTTCTGTGGAAAGACAGTTGGCACCCGAAGCTAAAATCGAAATCGTTTTGGTATCCGTAACAATCGTCCCATCCGCTTTGGTTTTTTTGCTAGAGACAGTGACCGTATTGGTGGCTGGGCTACTCATGACAGCTTGTATAGTTGGTATTGCACCCGAAACGTCTGAAGCAGAACTAGTGAAAGTTGTACCGCTACCAGTAACATAGGCCTCAGGATAAGCACGCATCACTTCAGCCAAGTTACGAACCACAGTTAAAGACTTCGTTCGTACAAGACTTTCATCTGTTGCACTGATGGCTCGTACTTGTAGTGCACTGAAGCCTAATACTGCAACAGATAGCAATAATACGGCGACTAACACCTCTATCAAACCAACACCACGCTGATGAGTTATTTTATTTGTTAGCATGACACTCCCGTCTTAATATCGATATTAGCAAGTTTACTGACATTAACCTTTTTGGGTATAGTCGATGTATTTGCATCACATATAGTGTAGGTAACTGCCGCATCAACACGCTTACTAGGTTCAAAATCAATACTAGTTTTAGAAGATTTAATAATGCTCTTACTATCGTAACGGTAGCTTGCTATTATCACCGAATCTGCATCAGTAATATTTATCACTTTGGGATTACTACTATCGTTATAGCTTAAAGTAATAGGTTGACGACGAAGCAAACTTTCGTTTTTTGCTTCTTTCAACGCATTAGCAAGCGTAGCTGTTGTCGATTTGACTCGCTGATTGGCAAGCTGGCTCGTAATACTAGGCGCTGCAATACCGACAATAATGGCAAGCACAGCAATCGTTACCATCAATTCAATCAGGGTAAATCCTGAGCTGGTTGCTCGTAGCTTACGTGGTAGATTATTTGTAGATGCGTTCACATCAAATCCCTATTTATAACGGCAATTTTATAATAACTATTTTTGTCTAATACCAATACTGAACCAAAAATATCAACAATGAATTCATATTTTCATATCATTTTTGCCAGTCTTTTTTATAGTTATTCAATCAAAATCTTGCAATTTTTGTTCCATAATATTTAACAAAAGTTTTGCATAGCAATAATAATAGCCATAGCAGTTATGCAAGCTATTTAGTAACTATCATTTTATGAGCAATTTATGAGCGCTTCTATTGAGTGATAAGCACAATATATTGAGAATTAATAACAAATAGACATATATTAATTTAATAATATAGCGTTAAGGCAACATATTAGCAACATATTAGTGGTTTTCAGTAGAGAGGAACGGCTTTTAAGACTGATTTCCATGCGCCAAAGCATAGGCAGAAAGATGGTATTTATGATTGGCTTGATTATCTGCCACTGTGACTGTTTCAGACGGGATAAGTAGTGTACGGCCCAATGCTTGCAAACTAGCGCCTGTGGTCGCGACATCATCAAACAATAATAAACGTTTCACAGGAGGCTTTTCGATTAACGCAAAAGCATTATCTAGATTACTCAGGCGCTCAGCACGTGTAAGCCCTTGCTGACTAACAGTGTCATCAATACGCGTTACACCATGCCATAAAGGTATCTGCCAATGCTTAGACAATTGCGCGGATAAAATACTGACAGGATCGAAGCCGCGTTTGACCAGTCGTTGCTCGGTTGTTGGCATGGCGACAATCACGCTATTATCATGATGACAACCATGAGGGCGTGGTAGCTGGCGTATAGCATGCAACAATAAAGGCAATTTGGTCATGTCTTCATGATGCTTAAAGGCTCTGATAGCTTGACGCAGTGGATACTCATAATAAGTCGCCGTTTGTATAGGTAGCGCAATACCAGCCGCAATGTCAACATTGAAGGGTTTCGGCAGCCACGCGATACTGTCATGACAATGTGAGCAAAGCAATCCGCTGTTAAAATGTTCATTGAGGCGCTGCCGAACATTAGCAAAAAATGAATGATCATTTGGCAGGGTTTTTAGGGAGTGGGGTATGGGGTCAGCCGTTGATGAACTGCTGATATTTGATGAGGAATAATTTCGGGATAGCTGAGATTGTGAGGTGCTGCGATAAACACGGCATAACTGACAGCGTATATCCATATACTCTGCCAGCCATAGTCCAGTTTGATAAGGAGCTAAGCGCCACATAAATAACCGTAATCGTCTATATTTCTACTAAAAACCTTTCCAATCATTCAGTACGATACCGAAACCAATAGAAGTGTTTTCGTGGTTATAATCAATGATTGACTCGCCATAACCTTGGAACAATTGCACATAACCATTGACGTTTTCAGTTAATGGATAAATATAGTCAAGTTGTGCTGCACCTTTATTGGTGCTTGGATTGTAGCGCAAAGTGCCACTTAGGCTTTGTTGATCAGGCAGGTCATATGAGAATTTGACATCACCGTAACCCATGTAGTCTTCAATATCAGGATTGTCTTCACTGCTGCTGCTCTCATTATTGACTCGAGCCCAAATACGCGGTACGACCGATAGCTTGCCCCACTCTGCCCCCGCCATCAGGTAAGCACGATTCCATGAACGTGATAACGGGTCATCTTGTCCATTAGAGTGATGAATGGCACCAGCGCCAAGCATACGAAGACGACCACCAAAAGGCAAGTCTGCCGTCACTGGCTGAGTCAAAAATATCTCAGGCTGATAGTCGGTGGCACGGAATGGTCGCGAGTTGTCTTCGTTGTAAACTTGCCAATGTGACTCTTGCGTATAACCAAACCATAAGTCAGCACTGCTATCAAATAAGTCTTCGGCGACTTTGGTCTTCAAAGATATCTGAAACTTCAGCTCCGTTTCACGTATATCATTAGAATCAAACGACTCTACATCTTGCGACGGTGTGCGTGGGTTTAAGTTGGGATCAAAGGTATAAAATAGTGGTAATACGTAGGTCGGACGGTATGGTCTGACGGTCCAAGTTCCACGCTCACTATTTTTATCGAGGTCATAAGACAAGCTGAGTGGGGTATATTTTTCGATGTCGGTCTGCGTGACTCCAATATTTTCTAAAACTTGTGCTTCTCTTTGCGTTAGCCCAACTGTGCCTAGACTTTCTGTCGTAGTAGGCCCGTTCTCGGCTGAACCAGTCGCTGTGGTATTCGCACCAGCAATGGTAGATTTCTCTTCTACAAAGACCACTTGCGGATTGCCTGAAAGTGTACTTTGAAATGTTTTTGCCAAATCTACTGGCTGCTTGGTCGTGGTGTAAGTCGGTGTTTTACCTTCTTCAGCGACTTTATCAAAGCAAGCCAAACGCGCAGCACTGGTCTGTACCTGGGTACATTCAAAAAATAATTTCGCTTGCTGAGCGATAAATTCTTTACTGACTACTTGGCGATCTTGCGCAGCTGTATTGGCATCCTGTGACACCTGATAGTCTTCATACTCAAACGCCGCCTCCGGTACTGGTAACTCATTATAGCTCTGAGTTTTATCGGCAGCTTGGACTTGCACGGTAAAGCAGGTTAGCGCTAGACCAACAGCAATATTCAAATAATGCTTTTTCGTCTGAAGTAAAATATTTTGGCGCGTGGTAATAAGGGGCACAGTTCGGCGCTTTGCAGTGATATGGGAAAACATAAGTGTCCTTTGTCTAACTGACATTATCGCCAGCAGAGTATATGAGATAATGAGTATGACTATTAGCATCATCGCTAAAATAAGCGCAATGACATTCAGACATAGAAGTCGGCAATTACGATGAGTAATGCGCCTTCAGCATTGTTGCTTTATTGTAATGAAAATATGTGCACTATACTAGCGTTATCGCTGCACTATACCAATGTAAATATGAATAACCAATGCTAAACCAAATGCTTAGCGTCAGGATGACAGATAACCGTTGGTAAAAATAAAAGAGCCAACGTACTGTATGAATAGTACATTGGCTCTTTTATATTGTTAAGCCTTTAGAAAAGACTTACTCGTTTTATTAAGTATCAGTTATTAAGCATCGTCAATGTTTGTTCAAACTCTGAACGACCAATTTCGCCTACCTGTTGATTGGTCAATTGACCGTCTTGATAATACAGCAATGCTGGCGGACCGAACAATTTATAGCGCGCTAAGATTGCTTTAGAATCGTCAGTGGTTTCTGTGATATCCAGTCTCACCAGCTGCCAATCCTGCATCTGTGCGGGACGATTATGAAATAAGTTTTTATCCATAATACGGCACTCAATACACCATTCAGCAGTGACATCGACAAGCACTTTAGGGTTGGCGGCGATAATTGCATCTAACTCAGTCAGCGTCGTGACGGTTTTATCTGTTGTATTACTCATGGCTGATTGACCAATCGTCGTCTGCATCATCGGAGCAGCACTCAAAGATGCCAGCGGATGTAAGCTATCATCGTTACCCAATGCCGCGCCGATGATTAAACAAGTGGCCCAAATACCGGCGATTAACCCTAATGCTTGGGTCAGCATACGACCTTTACCCAACCAACTCCACGCCCACATCGCTACAACCATAAACCATAACGCCCATACCATCAGCATCACAGGCGAGATAAAGACGCGCTCAATTAATAATAAAGCAACGGCAAAGAGTAATAAGGCAAAACCTTGCTTGACCCAGTTCATCCATTCACCAGCCTTCGGCATAATTTTACCTTGGGTGGCACCAATTAAGATAAGCGGTGCAGATAAACCAAAACCCAGCATAAATAAAGCCGCAAAACCAAGTAGTGGACTACCAATCGTCGATACGGCAAGCAGCGCACCAAATAATGGCGCAGAAACGCAAGGCGATACTACGAGCGCAGATAAAAAACCAGCGATTAAACTACCGCCCGTACTACCAAGTTTGCTATCTCCTGCTTGGCTCAAGCCCTGCATTTTACTGCTAATAAATCTCGGTAAGCGGATGCTAAACAAACCCAGCATATAGAGTGCTAATAATACAAAAACGATAGCAAAACCAATCAAGATAATGGGGTTTTGTAACCAGCCGATAATGCCTAATGACTCACCAAACACAGCGATGACCGCACCCAAAATACCATAAGCTGTCGCCACACCAATGGCGTAACTGGTGGTGAGAATAACACCACGTTTCACCGTTGGGTTTTTCTCACGCGCAACGATATTGGCGACAATCGGTAACATCGGGAGTACGCATGGTGTCAATGCCAAACCCAGCCCTGCTAAAAACAATAATACCAATGCCAACCAAGGATGAGAAGCCAAACCAAAAGGATCGCTATCAGTGGCATTACCTCCAACAACGGTATTGTTGGTTGTCGCAGAGACCTCACCTGTCGCAGTGCCATCTATTCCTTGTTCATCTGCACCAGAAATCGTATTGGTGGCGCCAAGCTCTCCATCTAAAGCCTCATCATCCAACAACGCATAATCAACCACCTCATCAGTCAGCGCTTGTTCTGCTACCAGACTGTCGGCATCCGTCACATTTGCGGCGGCGGTGTTTTCATTATCCGTCAGACTACTATTAGCAGACTCTTGAGTAGCAGTGCTGGCGCTATTTCCTGCAATCTGTGGCGTGGCAGCAGCGATATCAATCGTCGTTTTAATTTTTTCAGGTGGATAGCATAGTCCTGCTTTGGCGCAACCTTGCCAACCAATCACCACGGCAGCGTCGTTCACGCTTTTACCACTACTACTGCTCAAGGTCGTCGTAGCCACCATATTCGCTTGGTCAAATACCAGTACTTGCCCAAATGTTGGGTCATCGATTGAAACTGGCTTTTGACTAAAGGTAAAAGGCGCAGCCGTCACACCAGATGGCAGTGTCAGTTTGATTTGGTCTTTATAAACATAATGCTCAGGCGTAATGTCAAAATTAATAGCCAAGCGCGTACCATTATTGGTCGATTGACTGCTATGACTGACTTGAAAAGCTTTGTCCACTGGCAAAAATTTCGTTTGACCAGTACTTTTATCACTACTAAATAAATCACCGAGCCCAGCCGCTTGCGTGGTCATAGAGGTCGCGGTCAATCCTGTAGCGACCAATCCCGTCAGTCCAGTCGGTACAAGCCCTGTAAACAACGAGCTACTAGAGACAGCTAAGGCTAATAGATAAGACTTTTTGGACGAGCGATGTACTATTAGCGATGGTTTTTTTGCTATTGTCTTGATGGACATGAAGAGCTACCTATTTATTACCTAATATTCTATTTATTACCAATATTTGAGTCGATCGGCTGGCGGTCTATTTGCGTGTCACCGCGATATCAACCGTGGTTTTAATTTTCTCTGGTGGATAGCACAGCCCAGCTTTCGCACAGCCTTGCCAGCCAATTATAATCGGTGCATTTTTTGCGCCTTTACCATTGTTGGTGGTCAGCATCGTGGTTGCTACCATATTTTTTTGGGTAAAAACGGGAACCTTACCAAAGGTTGGGTCGTCAATGGAGACCGGCGACTGACTAAAAGTAAAGGGGGTTGCACTCACGCCTTTAGGAAAACTGAGAGTAAGCTGATCTTTATAGACATAATGACCTGGCGTAATATCAAAATTAATAGATAAGCGCGTGCCCTTAGAGGTGGCTGTGGTGCTGCTAATAACTTGAAACGCTTTATCGACAGGCAAAAACTTAGATTGGGCGGCACCATTATTAGCAAATAACTCGCCCAAACCTGCAGCTTGAGCGCTCATAGATGCCATCGACAACCCTATCATCAATGAAGTACTCATGATTGCAAGTGCGTGAGGCAACTTAGAGACTCGTTTTTTTGTGGTGACTGCTTGTGAATTGGGTAGGTTTGTGAACATGAATAATGACCTCTGCTGGCTGCTTTTAATGACAAATGATCGGGGCGATATGACTGGTATCAAACGTACAGCTTTATAGTGGAAAAATGGATGGCCTGATACTACCTATGAAATGCCACCTATGGAGTGCTACTCAATTTACTGACTGATAAAAAATATCAACCAATAATGCCTTATTGGTTGATATTTAGAGAACATTAGAGCCGTCTTAACCAATAAACATGCTATTGATTAAAAAATAGCTAGCGACCCATATTTTCATTACTCATCAGGCTAATGCTTATAATTGGGCATAAATATCAGCATCTTGACCTTCGCCGCCTTGCTGGCCATCTGCACCTAGCGAGAATAAATCATAAGGACGACCTTCACTGCCTGGAGCGACATATTGCATCTCGTTTTCCCAGCCATCTGTTGGGTAGCCACCTTTAATATAACCACCGTCTGGGTAGTTTTTGGCCTCTGCTGGCGGTGTGGTAAGTGCTTCTAGACCTTGAGCGGTAGTCGGGTAGCGCGAATTATCAACTTTATACATATCAAGGGCGTTAGATACTGTAGCAAGTGCTGTTTCAGTGGTCTTAACGCGAGCCTTATCACTTTGCCCCACCACTTTCGGGACAACTAAGCCTGCAAGAATTGCCAAGATTACAATCACGACCATAATCTCGATGAGGGTAAATCCAGACTGGTTATTACGCATACGCAGTGGCTGACTGGCTCTCGTAGGAGCTGGCTTGTTGGCACTCATATTACTTGCCTGAAACTGGTCGTCATTCATAGCACTTGTTGGCATGGTATTTACTTGAATTTTGTCAATTATAGTCATCGCTTTTGTCATCGCTTTTGGCATCAGGGTGATGTAAATAGTAAAAGTGGCGTTCAAGTAACATTAATGATCAGCGTATTAATGAACACTGAACTGATTATCACTATAAACCATGATTTTATTTTTATCCAGCGCCGCCAGTATATTGTTATGAACCTTGACTTTTATAAGCATCAATATTAGTTAGGACTCGTTGATTAACATTGATAAGGATAACTTTTGACTGATGCTTACTATAGCTTGATGGCTGGTCTTACCATAGTAAAAACGTGACTCAGTCAACAATCTACAACAGTAAGCAAATCTTAAGAAAGCTAGCGCAAGATTTAGTAAGATGGCTACAATAGAAATGTGAGCGGGAGGCACACAGGCTCAGAGAATTTAAGCGCTCATTACCCTGCCAAATCATTCATATTTACGATTGGCAGCATCACTGCCATCACGATAATCATCACCACCACACCCATCAGCACTAGCATCAACGGCTCAAGTAGCGACAACAAGGTACTGATAAAGTTGGTGGCTTCTGCTTCCTGCATGTTAGCGGCGCGGCTGAGCATGTTTTCAAGCTCGCCTGAGTTTTCACCACTTTTAATCATTTGTACCATCATCGGCGGAAAGTATATGGACTTTTCTAATTGACTCGATAAACTTGAGCCTTCTGTCACCCTATCAGCCGCAGTGATGATGGTTTTTTGAATGTGTAAATTGGTCGTCACCGCCGCACCAATATGCAGTGCCTCAATCAAAGGCACCCCCGAGCGTACCAATATCGCCAATGTACTGGCAAAACGTGCTGCATTAAGCCCTTTGGATAGCCGCGCCAATATCGGTAGTCTTAGCACGATGCTGTCTATCGCTAACTTACCCGCTTGGGTTTGGGCAAAGCGATAAAACAAAAACGCCGTTCCGGCCAATACTAGCAGCATCAGCCACCACCACTGAGTAATGAGGTTGGATAAGCTAAGGACAATTTGGGTAATGAGAGGTAGCGCTTGCTCGGACTGCTCAAACACTTTGACAATTTTGGGCACCACAAAACTCATCAAGCCCATAATCACGCCAATTGCCATCACCATCAGCACAATCGGATAGACCATTGCGCCTTGAATTTTCTTTTGCAATGCAAAGCGGTTTTCGGTGTAATCTGCCAACTGGTTAAGAATTAAATCCAAGTGACCTGACTTTTCTCCTGCCGCAATGGTAGCGATATATAGTGGTGGGAAACTGGCGGCTTGCTGTAACGCTCGCGCTAAGCTCAAACCCTCTAGCACATGCGAGCGCACGGCAAGCATGAGAGATTTGATGTGGGTTTTTGGTGATTGTTTGGCGACAGCAGCAAGCGTTTCTTCAAGTGGAATACCGGCTGCCAGTAACACCGATAGTTGACGGGTCAGCAATGCCAACTCGTAAGCAGACGGTTTTTTATAGCGGTTTTTATTCTGGTTTTGTCTATCATTGACAGCACTGACTTCAACGGGCGTCCATTGTTTATCACGCAGCTGCTGACGAACTTGTCGCGCAGAATCGCCTTCGAGTAAGCCTTTTTGCACACTGCCATGGTCATCTAACGCTTTATAGTGATAAGCGGGCATAGCAGCGAATATCCTAAGGTAGTCAATGAGAAAAGGTGATAGATAAGGGCTCAGAAAAGTGGGCTATTGAGACTTAATGGCTTAAAAAAGCGGCGTGGAGTCGCTACTGTCTGGCATCAAACCTTGTAATAACAAAACATCTAAATGCTGCTGCTGTAGTTTTTTATCGAAATCATTGACCTCAGCAATGAGCATTCTCTCGATACGCTTATCACTGGCAAACACACTCAATCGTGCACAGATAACCGCCAATTGATAAATACGTTTTTTGCAATAACCATCCAAACCTTGTAGCAATCTCACCATATGCGGCGTCTCTAGACTGGCGTATTCATAGTCACTCACGACCTGCGGACCAAGCGCCGTAACGCCATAACTGATAGACAGATGCGCGCAAAAATAGCAGCTAAATAAGTAGCCAACCACATGACCAATATAGTAGCCACGGTCATAGGTAAAACTACTCACGCCAAAGTGCCCAAGTACATAGCTATTTAGACTGCCTTGATCACGAATAGGCTTACTGTTCTTTAATTTGCCAACAGTAGCAAAGCATAGCGGGTTTCGTCCATCCTGAGTGGTCAACTGCCAACCTGCTGGCTGCTGAGCTGGCATATGACGGACAATATCAGCGATGATGTCATCGACCACATGCAGCTGCTGCCAAAGACGCTCTACTCCATCGGTATCCATCAAGCCGCGTTTATCAAGCTGCTGTGCCAGCAAGTATTGCTGATGTTCGGCGAATTGTAATTTGAGCGTTTGTACCAAATAAGTAGGTCGCGTGGCAGCGGATGCCATATATAACAATCGCGTACGCTCATGTTGGATACGGTACAGTGCCACACGCTGCTCGGCAATATTGGTCTCGCTAGCAGTAGGCGGTTGCATATTGGTATTAGTGTTAGACAACTCATCAGCCTCAGCTTTGACTATTGCCTCTTTAACGACCGCCTCTTCAATATCTGGCAGCGTAAACAGTGACAATAACATGGCTTTGTCAGGTATTGCACCCGCCTTGTCTTTTTGACCCCGTTTGACGTTGTTTGGATTCTTAATGCTTTGTTTTTTAGCGGACACAGCTGAGCCTTGTTGGCTATTGGCTCCTGCGCGTAGCTTTGCGGTCGGTTCAGTCATAACATACCATCAGCAGCAAAAATAAATATCATTTAGAACAAACGATCTGACCACCATACAGTGACATATCTTACGCTAAAAATAAGCGTTTGCGCCTAGATGACTCATTATTCCATAGTACCTGAACACAAGCACATTGTCAGCTGTCCATCGTCAAAATAGTCCCTATCAACACCTGTCAACAATAGACGAAATATCTTCATAAAAGTCTCATACTTCACCATTAAAAAACAAAAAAGCGTTAAGGGCCTAATGGCAACCTTAACGCTTTTTTGGCGTGTTAACGATACGCTAAGCGATGTTTTGTTTTTGATATTGTTGGCGGTAGACTTTTGGTGATACGCCATAAATGCGCTTAAATGCTTGACTAAAAGTTGAGTCTGACGCATAGCCGACCAACTCACTGATACGGCCGATACTGTTTTGCTGCAAGCGTAGATATCGGGCAGCCAAGCGCAAGCGATAATCAATTAGATAGGTTAATGGCGGCATACCAACCGTATCTTTAAAGCGCTGCGCAAAGCTTGAGCGTGACATTCCTGCGACTTCAGCCAGCTTATGAATGGTCCAGTTTTGATTAGGGGCTTGATGCATCGCTGCTAACGCCTTGGTCAAAAACGGGTCTTTCATGGCTTTTAGCCAATTTTCTGTGGCCTCAGGCAAACTTTCAATATAAACCCGCAAACATTCAATCATCATAATACTTGCCCAATGATTGATAACCGCGGTCTTGCCCATGCGCTCACGCTCGGCCTCTAAAGTCAGTAATTTAATCTCGACATCAATAACTTCAAACCTACCATCAGATTCATCATTTATTTCAGGCAAAATCGGAGGCAGCACAGACAATAAAGGACGTATCATCTCTTTATCGTACTTGCATTCAATCAATATCAAAGACGAGTTAGGATCACCATTACCATCGATATCAAGCGTATGTTCCTTACAATTGGTCAGCAACTCATCTAACGGTAGCGCATCGTCACCATTATGATCTAAGGCATAGCTCACATGCTTATGGGCACTGGGAATCATAATCATATCGCCAGCATGCGCCTGTCGCAGGCCATGGCCGACATCAATGCAAAAGCTCCCAGACATCACTAAATAAAACAAAATCGTATCTTGCCTAGTGATGGAATAAGACCAATTACCAGCCCCATTCAAACGATAATACTTAGTTTCAAACAAATGCACGTTTTGTAGCAATACGCTCAATGCGTCCATCAATCACTTCCTCAATAATATAAGATCCATAGCAGCGCATCTTAGATAAACAATTACATTCCTACTATGCTCCTAGGCTTACTTAATCTATTCAATATATTTTTTAACTGACTTTTGACTTTCTTAACACTCGTATCATTTTCAATGGATCATTTCTTAGTGGAACGCCTAATGTGTCAACTGGCTTTAAGATCTTCTCATGATGCGTCACTAAAAGTATTGCATTCGTTATGCTACATAAAGGCGGTTAAAGAATAACAAAGCACGTACGGAGATAGCCAGCTTTTAGAAAAAAACCATAATAAAAATAAATGAGACAAAAGGCCAGTAAATCGATAGACAATCAAAGGGCTGATAAGTCTACAAATTTTAATTGCAGGGGATAAGATAGGTCAAAACCAATCATACAGACACAAAAAAAAGCCAAAAATGGCAAGTATTATTATTTATAATAAGGTTTTTATAATGAGGTAAATCAAGAAGAGGATAATGCAGAATAAAATATGGGGCGACTGATGGGACTCGAACCCACGACAACCGAGATCACAACCCGGGGCTCTACCAACTGAGCTACAACCGCCATAACTATTGCCTGATGAGGCAAGATTTGCAGGCTAAATGGTGCGCCTGGCAGGATTCGAACCTGCGGCCACCTCCTTAGAAGGGAGATGCTCTATCCAGCTGAGCTACAGGCGCTCTTAGAGGACTTTTATATACTAAAGCAAGTTTTAAATATATCAGAAACTAAACCATTATACATAAAAAAAAGCCTGTAAGGCTCTTAAAAATAGATGGTCGGAGTGATAGGATTCGAACCTACGACCCTCTGGTCCCAAACCAGATGCGCTACCAAACTGCGCCACACTCCGAAATTTCTATTATCACGATAGTTTGTTGATTAACTCGTTATTGGAAATGCAACTAACTTGTTAACGTTCCTTGCTATCGAGGTGCACATATTAAGGGGAAAAGCCGATGGTGTCAACACCTATTTTTAATTAATTTAAAAAAACTGCTAAATTATTTAAAAAACGCTCATTTATCATAAAAACCACGATGACAAATCCTTTTCTCCACGATGCTAAGTGCTACTTACTCATCGACAGCGCTCATTATACTCTATTCCAATCAGGAAGCAAGCCGCCGTTTATCGTACCAGTAAGAACATTGAATGGTACAAGCCACAATGGCGCAGGACTCACTTTCTCATCATCAGCAGCATTATGGCTATTATCATAATTGTTAGGGCCATCAGTTTTTTTATAATCATGCACTTGTTGGCTGAGCGCAACTGGCAACCGCTCATTATCTTGTACTGGATAAACCAGCCACACCTGCCCTGCTTGATAGGCCTGAGCATAACTCATCAATTGATAAGCATCACTGGCACTAATGCTAGCTGTCTGCGATAAATGCTTCCATTTAATATCGATGACATGGCTATAGTGACCTTTTCCTCTAGCTTCGATGACCGCAGTGCCACTCTGATTTTGACAATTATCATCAGCATCAGTTTTATATATCAGCAAGTCAGGCCGTATAGACAGACATGCGCGCCCTTCTGCATCCGTTAGCCAGATACTTTGCGCTTGATATAACGGCTGATATTGTTGACTCACTTGCTGAAACATCGAGGCAATGCGCAGGCTTGCCCATTGCTCAAAGGCTTGATTCATATCAATCAGCAAGCATAAACACGGAGAGGACAGATTTTGCTTAAATGGTTTATTTGGAGCAATACCATTACCTGTTGCCACATTGGACTGTCGTAGTAACCAATAAGCCATATCTAACAACTGCTGAGCAGCTTGTAGTTGCGGCGCTCGAAGCGGTTGAATGGCTAACTGACGCTTTGCTTGCTTGTATATCGACTCTAACTGTGTCAGCTCTTGATAACTCAACGCAGCTACTCGCTGCCAAGCCTGCAAAAATTTAGGCGCATCTGCTTCCGATAACGTTGATTGAAAAAATAAAGGCGTCAGCAAAATCAACGTACTCTTAATTAACCGATTACCTAGCATGTCTTGGCTCAGTATACTGCTCTCACAGACAAACTTATGCGGCTGCATACTGTTGCGGCGCAATTGCTCTTTGATAAGGAGTCGACCTTGTAACGCTGCTTGATTATCAACCTGCGTCTGATAGTGCTTGCTTGGTCGATAATGAGCGAGCCGCTGCAAAAACTGCGTGATAAGCCAATCTGATAATGGCAGTACAGCTATCGATAGCGCCGCAAGTTGGCTGCTAAATTGGCCTAGATTTTTTGTATTGGGTAGCTTGTTTTTGGAATGACTGCTGTTGGTCAAATCCGATAGCATGTCCTGCACCCATTGGCGAGTTTGCCTGATATCAAGGTGATGACTGGCATTATGTGAAAGGCATGGTTGCTGCGGGACTTGGTCTCTAGACGTGTTTGCCGCTAGTTTGGGTAATATCTCAAGCGTCATGCCGCTGGGCAGTAAAATAACCCCTATATAATGCCCTACTTTTAACTGCCACTGTCCTTGTCTGCGCTTAATGCTAAATACCGCAAACTCTTGCGCCATCAACCAATGAAAATCAGACACCTGTAAGAAATCATGCGCTGTCAGACGCTGGTGTTCAAACACAGTGATGGTATTGGCATCAAGCGCGTTAACGTCGGCACTGTTAATATTATGGGCTATGCTTTTATGATTGAAGCTTCTATTTAGCAACGCTGAGCACCCTTATGGATATAAACGTTGATAGACAGCGGGTTTGGCAAACTCGCCTACCCCCGCGATGAGGTCGGTATTTATCTTATAGCCAGCGGTGCTCATAGACTGACCGAAAAATGCGTTTTGACCAGTAAACGGCTGATTTTGACTATTAGCATTCACTTGGTCATTTACACTGTTATTGATCGATGCGTGGCTATCATGAATAAACTGCGCTCGCAGTGGTTGCTGCTCATCTCTAAAAATATATTGCAAAGCACCCTCTTGCCCGCCAGTCACTTGCATTAACTGCGGAATGATTTGTTCAATCAATACCGCTTGCAATTGTTCAAAATCAGTCACTGACCATAAAAAAGCATGACCCAATTGCGCTTCCATTCCCAATGTTTGAATAATGCGATTATTCAAACCGGTTAATAGCTTTGCCAAATCTATCGTTGCTGCTGGACTGTCAGTTTCTGAGTTTTGGGGTACATGAATCATCGGTAATAACTCGGGATGCGGTGGACAATCGATAAAACGAAAGCGCCGACGTAATGCCATATCAAGTGGTGCTAAAGAATGATCTTGGGTGTTCATCGTGGCATAAATATCGACGTTGGCAGGGATGCTAAAAGCCCGTCCAGAATAGGCCAAATGAACGGTCATCGCGTTTGCCATGCCAACCCGTTTGTCTGGCTCAATTAAACTAAGTAGCTCACCAAATACTCGTGACACGTTGGCGCGATTGATCTCATCAATTAAGATGGCGTAACGTTGCTCTGGATCATTTGCCGCCCGTTGACACAGTTTTAAAAATGCACCATCTTGAATAGCGTAACTCATTTGAGACGAGCTACTCGTTGTATGATCGGACGCTGCCATGACAGGACGAATGCCTTCGACAAACTCCTCATAGCCATACGCTTGATGGAAGCTGACCATGATAAAACGCTGCTGGCTAAAACCTTGATTTGGGTTAGATTGGCTTTGGTTGACACTGTTATCACGCTGCGCTTGCTGAAATTCGGCAAGTTGCTGCGATAGCTCTGTTAATAACTCAAGGCTTTCTGGCACCAAATACCACGCACCGCCCTCGTCTTTATCAAAATAGGCTTGGCTGGCACGGTTTTTAACATTAACGGTCTTCGAGTCTATAGGGCTATGCGCTTGTAGCGTTCCCCACGCAGTATTTCTTAAGCCTTTCTCACGTGCATTCTGCGCCGCTTTCGCGACAAAAAACGCATGATTGACGATTTCAGGCACTTTTACCAAGTCTTGGTGTTTAGATTGAAAATCCAAAAGTACCAAGCATACGATTTCACGCCAGCTAAGCTCTTGCAATAGCTGCCCTAACAAATCTGCCTCATCGGCTCTCGGCAGATAATCGGTATACCGCTTAGCAATTTGTAACAGTCGATAGGTTTTCCCCGTACCAGCAACGCCTGTATAAATGATATTGGTCGGCACATGAATTGACGTGTCAGGCATAGCTTCATCCAGCATAGAAAAAGGAAATAAAAAAATAATCAATAAGGTACGCTAAAATCTCATCATTATAACGTGGCTATCTCTATCGCATCCAGCAGCACTGTTTATCAAAGCATCTGAGTGATACGATATTGCTTTGATAAACAGTATTCTTAGCACCCAAAATGTCGTTACGTTAGTACTATTTTATAAGCGCAACAGTTCATGCTAATAATAGTAGGCAGACGACAGTTAATGTACCATAGTGAGCATGGCAGCTTACACAATAGACATCCTATCAGCTGCTATGATGAAATATATAACACCCAAAGCGCCATTTAATCTATCTACATTAAGGAATTTTGTATGTCAGGATTATTAAAAAAACTCCCTAGCAAGCTAACCAATAAATTGCCAGCCAAAGCCTCTGACAGCACAAGATCGCCCGTCGAAAAACCTAACAGCACGCTCAAGCCAATCAGCAATCAATTCACCAAGCTGTTATCTATTACCAAATACTTACCTGCCAGCGCACGCTCGAGCATTTTATCCAAAGCCTTTGGTAAAGTGGTTCCATATGTAGGCACAACGGGCGTCTATTATGAAACGGTCGAACCCAACCAAGTCATCGTGAGCTTAAATAACACCAAAGCAGTGCAAAATCATATTGGCTCTATTCATGCGGTCGCCATTACGTTACTTGCCGAAACAGCGACCGGTTTTATTTTGGGTTTAAACCTACCCTCTGACCGCGTACTATTAATTAAATCGTACTCAGTTAATTTTTATCGCCCGATTAAAAAGGGCCAAATTGCAGCAGTGGCGTCTTTATCGGATGAGCAGCGCTTAGATATCCTAAATACACCAAAAGGTGAAATGGTGATTCCGTGCGTCATTCATGACCGTGAGTCTGACAGTGATCGTGACCCTATCGTGGTTGAGATGACATGGGCTTGGATACCTAAGTCTGAATTAGAAGCACGCCGTCAAGGCAAAACCAGCGAAAAGCCGCTAGAATCTGACACTGAATCTAAAACCGAAGCCGCAACCAAGCAAAACGACCAATAACTGGTTAAGAATACGTAAGGCATAATGTGCCATCTAGTTTGATGGGACATTATGTTTGTTAAATTTGTATAGCGCATTTAGAAAAATCGTAAAAAATAAACTTATAATAAGGAGACAACGATGTCCAAGATTACCCATAAATTGACCGCCCATTTAACTAAGGCTTTGCTAGTGAGCGCGTGCTCACTAGGTCTTACCATGACAGCTAATGCTGCGCCAACGTCAAATACCACAAATATAACTAAATCTAGCCCTGTGTTTCTTGGTGATGGTGGCAATTATCCTTTTTCAGAAGCAGTACGTGTGGGCGATACGCTATATATGTCTGGACAAATTGGTTTTAAAGGTGGCAAATTGGTGAAAGGTGGTGTTAAAGCCGAAGCCAAACAAGCATTGGATAATATTAATGCAACCTTGTTAAAATACGGCTATCAAAAATCAGACATCGTCAAATGTATGGCGATGCTGACAGACATGGATGACTTTGACGATTTTAATAAAGTCTATAAAGCAGAATTGGCCAAACCTTATCCGGTACGTTCAGCCTTTGGCGTAGCTGAATTGGCAGCAGGTGCCAGTGTTGAAGTTGAATGCATCGCTGCAAAATAATCACGACGTAACACGTTAAAGTATTAAGAGCACTGAAGCATTGAAAGCAGTAAAAGATGAGCATCAAATAACTGGCTACCATAGCCAGTTATTTTTTTACCTGCTATGCAGACCTTTTATCTGAGGTAGATTAAACCATCACCAATGTATTCTAGGCATTTTATACAAGTATCGTGTCATCAACTAAGGCGCTCTCTTTCGTCACGCGTAGCACCTCTTCTAGCGTTGTACGACCCGCAATGACTTTATGTAGCCCATCCGCACGAATCGACGGTGTCTGCTGACGTGCGTACTCCTCTAGCTCATACTCAGCGGTATTACTATGAATCATACGGCGCAAGGTATCATCAACGGGCACCACTTCATATATTGCCGTCCGCCCTTTAAATCCTGACTGATTGCATTTATCACAGCCAACTGGTTTGGGTAGATTGATAGGTTTACTTGTCAAAACTTTAGCGCCATTCTCTGAAACTGGCACAATACCAATCTCAGTGAATAATTTAGCCTGTTCGCTATCAGCCACTTGCCAACCATGACAATGCGTACATAAAGTACGTACCAAGCGCTGGGCGACGACACCAATCAGCGATGACGACAATAAAAATGGCTCAACGCCCATATCTTGCAGACGCGTGACGGCACCAATGGCGGTGTTGGTGTGCAAAGTTGACAATACCAAATGCCCTGTCAAAGAGGCCTGTACGGCAATTTCTGCCGTTTCTAAATCGCGAATCTCACCAACCATGACCACATCTGGATCTTGGCGTAACATCGCACGCAAACTTTTGGCAAAAGTCATATCGACTTTATTATTAACCTGCGTTTGTCCAATGCCATCGAGCTGAAACTCAATCGGATCTTCAGCGGTCAAGATATTGCGGGTTTGGTCATTGAGGTCGGTCAGTGCTGAATATAGCGTCGTGGTTTTACCTGAACCTGTCGGTCCTGTCACCAAAATAATGCCATGTGGGCGATGAATCAAGCGTTTTAGCTCAGTATAATCGTTATCAGACAGCCCTAAATACGTCATATTCAAGCGACCAGCTTGCTTGTCAAGCAGTCGCATGACCACGCGCTCACCAAAGCTCGATGGCAATGTCGATACCCGCACATCAACCTCACGGCCTGCTAGCCTTAAACTGATACGTCCATCTTGTGGCACACGCTTTTCGGCGATATCGAGCTTGGCCATGACTTTAATACGTGACACCAATAATGGCGCTAATTGGCGTTTTGGCGTAATGATTTCTTTTAATTCACCGTCGACACGAAAGCGGACGACCAAACGTTTTTCAAAGGTTTCAATATGGATATCTGAGGCATTTAAACGTATCGCTTCGGACAACAACGCATTGATGAGACGAATGATAGGCGCATCGTCTTGTTGATCCATCAGATCTTCAGTTTCAGGGACACTATCTGCCAAACTATCAAGATCGGGATGGTCTTCGAGTCCAGCGGCAATATGCTGCGACTCACCAGTATTGCCTGCATAAGCGGCATTCATGCGCTTTTCAAAGTCATCGGAGTTGATGCTTTCATAAGTGGGTATACCGCGTACACCTTGCTGCTGTAAAAATCGCACTGCCTCATTAATCGCTGATAATGGCGTGGCCTTGGTTAGCACCAAAGTTGCTGGCAGCTCAGGATCCATGGCAAGGATGACCAAAATCTGATGGCGTTTCGCAAAACTGTACGGCAGTTGCATCATAAAGGCGACCTGATAAATAAAGATAAACTCAGAAAGAAACTCGTGTCAAAGCGTGGCAAACGTATTATGCTTAACTGGCTAAACCGAAAAACACTACAAGTAAGATTGCATGATTTTGTTATAATAGCATTTTGTTTTACTCGCCATTAGGATTTTCAGTTATGTCAGAGAACACTAGCACTGCTACTCATCCGACTCCCCTTTTACAAGATACTTTTACGGTAGGGAGTCGTACCTTTTCTTCTCGACTGTTGGTCGGCACAGGTAAGTATAAGGATATGACTGAAACGGGCGCCGCCATTGGTGCTTCGGCAGCAGAGATTGTCACTGTTGCTATTCGTCGTACCAATATTGGACAAAACAGCAGTGAGCCCAATCTACTTGATGTGATTTCCCCCGATAAATATACTATTTTGCCCAACACTGCCGGTTGTTTCGATGCCGAGACTGCCATTCGTACCTGTAAGCTTGCTCGCGAGCTGTTAGGCGGGCATAATCTGGTTAAGCTTGAAGTATTGGGCGATGAAAAAACACTTTATCCGAATGTGATGGAAACGCTAAAAGCAGCCAAAGTATTAATTGATGATGGTTTTGAGGTGATGGTTTATACCTCAGACGACCCTATCGTCGCTCAAGAATTAGAAAGTATGGGCTGTGTGGCGATTATGCCACTTGGGAGCTTGATTGGTTCAGGTCTTGGTTTACTGAATCGTCACACCCTCAGTCTGATTATCGAAAATGCCAAAGTACCCGTATTGGTTGATGCAGGCGTTGGTACGGCCTCTGATGCAGCGCTGGCTATGGAGCTTGGCTGTGATGGCGTACTGATGAATTCAGCGATTGCCAATGCGCAAAATCCAGTCATGATGGCTCATGCCATGAAACATGCCATCTGGGCGGGACGAGAGGCATTTTTGGCGGGTCGTATGCCAATGCGCAAAATGGCGACTGCCAGCTCACCACAAACAGGGTACTTTTTTCAATAGCTATTAAATTTAATAACAATGATTGAGTTAATAGCATTTCATAAAAAGTCAGCTATAAAATAATAAGAAAAAAAGTGAAGTTATACTTACTCAACTTATTGTCATAAAAGGATTTATTATGCGGCTTCTCACAGCAGTCGACCAGTTGTTTTTACTTCTTGAGTCGCGTAAACAGCCCATGCATGTTGGAGGTCTATTCTTATTCGAATTGCCAGAAAATTCGGATAGCGGTTTTGTTTGTCAATTGGTCAAACAGATGCAAGATTCTGATGTGTCGCCTACCTTTCCTTTTAACCAAGTGCTTGAGCATTTGGCATTTTGGAAAAAAGACAAAAACTTCGATGTTGAACATCACTTGCATCATGTTGCTTTACCGAAGCCTGCACGGGTTCGCGAGTTGTTGATGTATGTTTCAAGAGAGCATGGTCGGCTGTTAGATCGTGCCATGCCGCTGTGGGAATGTCATGTTATTGAAGGTATTCAACCAGAAAACGAAGGCGGCCCTGAGCGTTTTGCCCTATATTTCAAAATTCACCATTCGTTGGTTGATGGCATTGCTGCCATGCGCCTTGTCAAAAAGTCTTTATCACAATCACCGACAGAACCCGTAACGCTACCAATTTGGTCGTTAATGGCACGCCATCGTAATCAAGTCGATGCGATTTTACCCAAAGAGCGCTCCGCATTACGCATCATCAAAGAGCAAATATCTACCATTAAGCCTGTATTTACCGAACTGCTGGATAATTTGAAGAATTATGGCGATGACAGCTATGTCGGTACCTTTGATGCGCCGATGAGTGTGCTCAATAAACGCATCTCAGCATCACGGCGCATAGCCGCACAGTCTTATGATATTCAGCGTTTTAACGATATTGCTGAGCGACTGAATATTAGTAAAAACGATGTGGTGCTTGCTGTATGTTCTGGTGCCATTCGTCGCTATCTCATATCTTTAGATGCTTTACCTAGCAAACCTCTCATTGCTTTTGTACCGATGTCGCTGCGTACGGATGATAGTGTGGCAGGCAATCAACTATCCTTTGTACTGGCCAATTTGGGTACGCATTTAGACGATCCATTGAGCCGTATCAAACTGATTCATCGCAGTATGAATAATGGCAAACGCCGCTTTCGGCGTATGAACCAAGCACAAGTAATCAACTATAGTATCGTCTCATATGCCTGGGAAGGCGTTAATTTATTGACTGGACTGTTTCCCAAAAAACAGGCATTTAACCTGATTATTTCTAATGTTCCTGGTTCTGAAAAACCTCTATATTGGAATGGCGCTCGTTTGCAATCGTTGTACCCTGCGTCTATCGTATTCAACGGTCAAGCGATGAACATTACCCTTGCTAGTTATTTAGATAAGATTGAATTTGGGATTACTGCTTGTAGTAAAGCACTACCGCATGTACAAGAAATGCTTACGCTTATTGAAGAAGAGTTACAACTGTTGGAAGCCACCAGTAAAGCGCTTAAGTTCCAAGGCATTACGGTTGAAGATAGAGGTGGCTATAAAGGAAATGATAAAACAAAAAAGCTGGCTCCATAACGGAACCAGCTTTTTAGTGTTAAGTTGTCTCACTGATTATGCTTAGCTTAGGTGTTGCCTAAAACACGTCACCCCATGTTGGGACAACCACTTGCATCAATGGCTTCAATAACTTAACGTTACAAGCAAAAATAGAGCCTGAAGTCATCGAGTTGTGCGCGCCTGTATGGTCAACCACCACACCACGTGCTTCGGTCACGATAAGCTCACCTGCTGCGATATCCCAAGGCTTGATAGACATCTCAAAATAACCGTCAAAACGACCTGCAGCAACATAGCATAAATCAAGCGCAGCTGAGCCTAAACGACGCACTTGACCGCCTGCTTCAGAGATCTTTTGCAAGCTTTCAAAATGCTGCTTGGCATAAGAAATGACTTCACCATTACGTTTACGCTCAAGCGGATGACCAGTAGTAAATAAACCACCGTCAATGGTTTTGCGCTCACTAACATTGATACGGCGTTGGTTTAAACGTGCGCCTTTACCACGACTAGCAGAGAACATCTCATCACGGACAGGATCATAGATCACACCATGTTGGGTCACGCCTTTATGCTGCACAGCGATAGACACACAAAACTGCGGCACACCATGCACGAAGTTTTTGGTGCCATCTAGCGGATCAATAATCCAGCACCAATCCGCATCTTCACCGCGACCTTCTTGCATACCAAACTCTTCACCCAAGTACGAATGATTTGGATAGCTGGCTTTTAGGGTTTCAATCGTCAGCTCTTCGCTGAAGCGATCAATACGCGTAACCAATCCATCAAGCCCTTTTGACTCAATATCCAACTCGATTTTGTGGCGGTTTTGATGCGCATATAAAATCTCTTTACCAACTTTTTCAGCAGTACGTGCTGCGATGACGACCATGGGTTCCATAAATAACCTATTTGCTTGATGAATGAATATAAAAAATAAGACTAACTCTGTGCCCACAACATGCCAATCAGCCGCCGCATCACACTGTATTTATACGATTAAAAAAATGCGCCATTTAAAAGCGATGACCGCATTATACTAAAATTGTTCGATAAAAAACGAAAAAAACCATGACGTTCGCTAAACCAACCCAAATTTTGGTGGTCATCACAAACTGCGTAAGTTGTAAAAAAGTCAGCACCTACGACTAAGTAGGCGTTCGCTCTATCGATCGAGCTTTTATCTATTTAACCAACACTCTGTCCAAATGACAGCTAAAAAACTTAAAAAATTTTTAAAGATATAACTTACGATAGCAACTGTTTCAGCTGCCTTACCACACCTTTAACATCTAAACCACAATCAGCCATTTGCTCCGCTTGTGAGCCATGGGCGACAAAGCGATCTGGAATACCGATATTAATAATGGCGGGGCGGTTATTTTTAAAGGCTGGCGATTCGTTAAGCAAATACTCATTTACCGCACTGCCCGCGCCGCCCATAATCATATGCTCTTCTAGGGTCGCGATGTGTGTAACACCTTGCTCTAACAGCTTTTCTAATAATTCAGTGTCTAAAGGTTTTACCCAGCGCATATTAATGACATGTACCTGACAGCCTGATTCTATATCATTGTCAATCAAGCTTTCGGCCGCTTGCTGAGCCGTCGCAACCATGGTACCAAATGCTAGTAGCGCCAACTTTTTAGGCGCATCATCACTACCTAATACCGACTCTACCACTGCCTCGCCAATGTTATAAGTCTGTGCCGGCGATGAGATAACTGCACCAGTACCAACACCGCGCGGATAGCGTACTGCCGTGCAGCCTTGATATTCATAGCACGTATTGAGTAAATGGTAGCATTCGTTTTCATCTTTCGGCGCGGCAATCAGCATATTGGGCACGCAGCGTAAAAAAGCAAAATCGAATACGCCTGCATGCGTTGCACCGTCTTCACCGACTAGGCCAGCACGATCAATAGCGAACATCACATCAAGATTTTGCAAAGCCACATCATGAATCAGCTGATCGTAGCCCCGTTGCAAAAACGTCGAATAAATCGCCACAACCGGTTTAACGCCTTGGGTTGCCATCCCAGCAGCCAATGTGACGGCGTGTTGCTCAGCGATGGCTACATCAAAAAAACGCTCTGGAAATTGACGGGCAAAATCAATCATCCCCGAGCCTTCTTCCATGGCAGGTGTGATGGCAAGCAGCTTATCGTCTTCAGCGGCCTTATCACATAAGAATTGCCCAAATACTTGCGAGTATTTTAACGCAGGTTTGGTGTTGGACACTGATTTTTCTGTGGCGACAGCCTGAGTATCATTCTTGACGTCGACAGGAAGCTTGCTGATAGCATGATAGCCAACTGGGTCTAATTCAGCTGGTGCAAAACCTTTGCCTTTGGTGGTATAAATATGGACTAAAACAGGGCCTTTCATCTGCTTGGCAAGTGACAATACCCGCAGTAGCTCAGGGATATTATGACCATCAAACGGACCAAAATAGGTAAAACCAATCGCTTTAAATAAATTGTCTTCTAACTGCGGCACATCGCGCATCTCTTTGTGACGCTTACGGCGATCAAAGCCTTGCATATCAGGGCGCTGACAGAGCACTGGCTCGCCTGCATCAGAGATATCGACCTGATACCCTGACTCCCACAGCATCGCTAAATGCCGTGAAAAACCACCGATAGAACAAGAAATCGACATATCGTTGTCATTTAAAATGACCAATAAATCCGCATCTTGTTGCACCGCATCATTCATCGCTTCAAATGCCATACCGCCGGTCATTGCACCATCACCAATGATACAAGCAACGGTTTGCGTGCGACCTTGATAACGCAGTGCTAAGCTCATGCCTAAACCAGCTGAGATTGAAGTCGATGAGTGACCAACGCCAAAAGTATCGTAAACGGATTCTGCACGCTCAGGAAAAGCAGTCAAGCCATCTTTCGAGCGGATCGTCGCCAACTGATCACGGCGACCCGTCAAGACTTTATGAGCATAGGCTTGATGACCCACGTCCCAAACGATTTGATCTTGCGGCGTATCTAGTAAGTAATGCAGCGCAATGGTCAATTCAACCACGCCCAAATTAGCACCAAAATGCCCACCGCTTTGACCTGCTGAATACAATAGAAATAGCCGCAGCTCATCAGCCAACGTGATAAGTTGAGCGGTTGTCAGTGTATTAAGATCAGCTGGCGCTGCAATGCTATCCAGCAAAGGCGTATCAGGACGGACGCGTGGAATCACAGTATAAGTCTGCTGTAGATTCGACAGCTGGGCAGCAGAATCGACAGCTGGCATAGATACGGACTGAGACTGTGGGAAATGAGGTGACTGCTGCATAAACCGTACGATACCTACCAATCTGCTGACAAGACAGCCTCTTAGCGCATAATGCTAACTAAGTGACGTCAATAATATCTACACCATTATTGATGTAATCGACCATATAACTGTTCATAAATTTATTCAGGCAGCCTTTATATCAACATATAAATAGCTGCGCGCCGCCGAATAGCACATACGCTACCGTCATAGACAGCGATGGAACATTGCTCTGACGCTTTCATAACAAGGGGTAATATTATGCCTGATTATTCTGCATCAATATCGGATGTTAGTGACGACATAGTAATGTAAGGGCAAAGACTTGTCACTGTATCCGTCAAAATAGTATGGCATAATAGCATTTATTTTTAATTGTCGCTTTAATCATCGTGCGTCGTTTGTGAACTTTGTGTGTTTTTATAAAAAAGACAATCAGCATGCACTATTTACAAACGGATTATACTGGCATCATCCTACTTTCATCATACAGCTAGGATGTCATCGCTGTTTTAATATGGTTAAAAAAGACCCTCTACCGCCACGCTTATCGGCTTATGCAGGACATTAATGTCATATCAATTTATTACTAGTGCCAAACTACCTACTCGTCACGGCGAGTTTGATATTCATATCTTCGAAAACGACGAAGGTCAAGAACATGTGATGCTGACTGTCGGTCTACCTGTCGTCGATCAACATACGGCGGATAGCTCACCGAGTCAAACGGACACCACGCGAGCAGAAAAAACCATTCCATTGATTCGCATTCATTCAGAGTGCTTAACGGGCGATGCTTTTGGCTCATTAAAATGTGACTGTGGGCCGCAGCTCAACACGGCGATGCAAGCAATACAAGAGACTGGCTGCGGGGCTATATTATACTTACGCCAAGAAGGTCGCGGTATTGGCCTGACCAATAAGATTCGCGCTTACGCCCTGCAAGACCAAGGTCATGATACTTTAGATGCCAACCTCATGTTGGGCTTACCCGCTGATGCGCGCATTTATGATATGTGCGGGCCGATGCTTGCTCATATTGGTGTTGACGCCGTCAGACTCATCACCAATAATCCAGACAAAGTGGCTTATCTAACCGAGCACGGTATTAATGTCGTGGAACGCGTGCCTTTATTGGTTGGGGTGAACGATATGAATGCTGAATATTTAGCGACCAAGCGTGACCGCATGGGGCATTTATTAGACAAAGATTTCAATACCGCGTTACACCTTAATAAATAGACATCAATACACTAAATAAATAGATATTTTATGAGTATTCCAAATAGTGATAACCTTCCAAATCTGCCAGCGGCAGAATTAACAACGCCAGCCAATGACGACATCATGCGTGTGCGTGAATTTTTGGTCGATTTGCAGGCTCGTATCTGTCAAGCCTTAGAAGCGCAAGAGCGCGATGGTGGCGGTAATGCAACCTTTGTTCCTGATGACTGGGAACGCCCTGAAGGCGGCGGTGGTCGCTCGTGTGTCCTAGCAGATGGTGACGTGATTGAAAAAGCAGGTGTGATGTTCAGTCATATTCACGTACATAACTTGCCTGCTTCAGCCACTGCACGTCATCCCCATATCGCTGGTCGTAAAGCCCAAGCCATGGGCGTCTCATTGGTTGTCCATCCCAAAAACCCTAACGTCCCAACCAGCCATGCCAATGTGCGTTTGTTCGTTGCTGAAGCTGAGGGCGAAGACCCTATTTGGTGGTTTGGTGGTGGTTTTGATTTGACGCCATTTTATCCCGTACTCGCTGATTGCGTGCATTGGCATCAAGTCTGTCATGATCTGTGCGCGCCTTTTGGTGACAGCGTCTACCCTGATTTTAAGCAATGGTGTGATGAGTATTTCCACTTACGTCATCGTGATGAGCAGCGCGGTATCGGCGGCTTATTCTATGATGATGTCAATACGGAAAGTCGCGGCTGGGACTTTGAAACCTGCTTTAGTTTTATGAAGGCGGTCGGCAACGGTTATCTTGACGGTATCATACCCATCTTTGAGCAGCGTAAAAATGCCCCTTATACCGAAGCACAGCGCGAATTTCAGCTTTATCGCCGTGGTCGCTATGTTGAGTATAACCTTGTTTATGATCGCGGCACTCTATTTGGACTACAAAGTAATGGTCGTATCGAGTCCATCTTAGTCAGCATGCCACCGCTTGCTAGCTGGCATTATCGTTTTGAGCCGACTGAAGGTTCGCCTGAGTTTGCATTGACCGATTTTTATCTAAAACCACGCGATTGGTTGACTCTATAGTTTGTGTGAATATAATAAAGACAAAGGCATCTACTAGCTTGCCTTTAGAGAATATCAAGAAGGTCGGCTATCAACGCTGACCTTTTTATATGAGCGCAAATTGATATGAACGACGATCACTGACTCAAAAATTACGATGATATAACAACTAAATTTACGACCACTGCATAGATAACCGTTACAATAAGAACTATTGTTGGAAAAATCTTTTAGAAGCGAATGCGTTTCCAAAAGATCATGGAGTAATTTTTATAACAATACGCTTTATTCAAAAGCAGTGTTTAGAAGAAGCCTTTAAAGGCTGTTATTTAAAAACAGTATGTAAAGCCAGCGTTTATAAGCGCGCCTACTACTAGCCAATTTTACAGGAGTAATTCACATGGCACAGGTTCATACCAACCAATCATTAAAATCTATCTTTGGTATCACATTGATGGCAGCCGCCTTAGGTCTAACGGCGTGTAGCACTGCCACTGACCCTGACGTAAAAGCCCGTCAAGATAGTATGAAAAGCTATGGTGATGCGATGGGCGTCATGGGTGATATGATGAAAGCACCTGATACTTTTGATGCCGCCGTATTCAAAGAGCAAGCTGCATTTTTAGCAGAAAACGCTGCTACGCCTTGGAGTCACTTTGAAAATAAAGAAGCCGTTGGTAATGCCACTGATGCCGTTTGGTCGAATGCCGATGGTTTCCGTGCAGAAGCAGAAAACTTCCAAAAAGTCACTGCTGAGCTGAACGCTGCTGCACAAACAGCCACTAGCATCGACGATGTCAAACCAGCCTTTGGTCAAGTTGGTGCCAGCTGTAAATCATGTCATACTGATTTTAAAGCCAAAACTGACTAAATCTTGCTAAATTGATGCCATAAAAAATCCGCCATGTCATTTGATATGGCGGATTTTTATTTCGAAAATATTGTGTTAAAGACTGTTCTTTAAAATCACGCGCTAAGTAAATTATTCTGTCGCAGCTGTAACATCCACTCGATTAATTGATTATTTGACTGGACCAACTGACATATAGGCTTATCAGCGGGTAAAGCTAGCCCATTAAATCTGCTTGTACAATTTCAATCCAGTAGCCATCAACATCTTTGATAAAGGCAACGTTTCTCATACTGCCATCTTCTGGACGTTTTTTGAATTCGACATTATTTTTATCAAACCAAGCAACCGATTCAGCGAGACTAGGTACACTAAAGCAGATATGTCCAAACCCTTGTGGCTCACCATTACCATCATGATAGCTAAAGTCAGCCTTCGTTTCGGTACCATAATTATGGGTCAATTCTAAGATACCGCGTTGACGGAATGCAAAGATTTCCAAATCATCACCCGCAGGCAAATTGTCGCGCTCGCTTTCGGTCAGTTTGGCTAAAAAATACAAATCAAAACCCATATCAGGGAATTTTTTTACCGCCAGCAAAGTCATACCAAGGACACCAGTATAAAACGCTAACGACTTGACAGGATCTTTTACCCGTAGCATGGTGTGGTTAAAAGTAAAACCTGTCGTCTGTGCTGAGATAGGCTGAACACCATCAGTATTTACGCTACTCGGCGGCTGCGCGATAAGTGATTCGTTATTATTATCGGTGGCTGAGCCAGTATTTAATATAGACATAATTATCCTAATATTGACAAAATAGAGAGTTTAAAAACAAGCGCGTGAATATTTTTACGCGCTTGACCCTTTTATCATAATAAAAAATTGCGAAAGCATTGAGAGGGTTTTGTAAGAGCGCACACTTACCACGACCCATTTAACCGATGAATTAGCTGTCTAAGAAACGTACCTTGCCCGTCTCTAAATCATACTCCGCACCAACGACCAGCAATTGACCACTATTGGTTAAGTCCTCTAACGCCCGTGAGCCATGTTTGAGCTGGCTAACTGACATGCGTACATTGGCACGGATAGAACGATCCACCAACTCGTCTGCATCGACGTCTTGACCATTGGCAGTTGCAAGCTCATGCAAGTTATAGACGCTTGGGCGAATACGATCGACAATCGACTGCAAATTGGGCGAGTAATTTTTCTCAGGATTGATCAGCGTCTCGACACAAGCCGTGACCGCGCCGCAATGTGAGTGCCCAAGCACGACCACCAACTTCGTACCGAACTTTTCGGCTGCAAATTCAATCGAGCCAATCTGTGAAGGGGCAACGACATTGCCCGCGACTCGAATAACGAACAAATCACCCAAGCCTTGATCAAATACAATCTCAACGGGTACACGTGCATCCGAGCAACCCAGAATAATGGCCAATGGATCTTGATCCTTAACCAACTCAGGTCGTCTTTGCATCGTTGGGTCAGTGGTGGTCAGGCTATCTATATAGCGCATATTGCCTTCTTTTAAAAGCTCAAGCGCTTCTTGACCTGTTGTTGGACGTATATCGGTAGGCATCAGATATCCTTTATTATCAATAATATAAGAGTTATAAACAGCTTTACATACATGTATTCAAACATAGATTTTCGAATGGCTACTAACCTATCAGGCTCATTATATTTGTCGGCCACAAAGTAATTGTATAGGAATAAAAGCCAAAAAATGATAAAAAATTTTGTTTAAATGTCATTATACAAAAGCCTGTATCACTAGAAATATAGAAGTAGCTATCGCTGCCATGACGATACGACTCGCGTAACTTATAACGAACTTGCACTAATTTATATCAAGGGTTTGTTATAATACGCGGCCACCAGACTGGGTTTGTACCCATCGCTGATACCCATATCAAATCACCTTGACGACAGTGTCCTAAATAAATAGCTGTACTGCGATGTCGGACACGTAGGAACAAACATTATGACCAATTCACCGCCCAATACGCACAGAACCTCTGTGTCATCTCCCGATGACAAGGTACTATTGCAACTGACTGGTCTAAAAAAAACCTATGATCAAACTGAAGTATTAAAAGACATCAATCTTGACATCAAGCACGGTGAGTTTTTAACGCTGCTTGGCCCATCAGGCTGTGGTAAAACAACATTACTGCGCCTAATCGCCGGTTTTGAGCAGCCAAATTCTGGAGCAATTTATCTAGACGGCGTGCAGATGGCAGGCTTGCCAGCGGATAAACGTCCCGTGAACACAGTGTTTCAGCAGTACGCCTTGTTTCCGCATATGAGTGTCGCGCAAAATGTCGCTTATGGGCTCAAACTCAAGAAAGTACCAAAAGATGAGATAAAAGCCCGCGTGCGTGAGATGCTGGCCATGGTACAGCTGGAGCATTTAGCCAACCGCAGACCACAAGACTTGTCTGGTGGTCAGCAGCAGCGTGTCGCCATTGCACGGGCGGTCATCAATCGTCCTAAACTGTTGCTACTTGATGAGCCACTATCTGCGCTCGATCATAAGCTGCGTTTACAAATGCAATCTGAGCTTAAACGGCTGCAACGAGAGCTTGGCATCACTTTTGTCTTTGTCACCCACGATCAAGAGGAAGCGCTATCGATGTCGGATCGTATTGCAGTGATGAAAGACGGCACGTTTCAGCAAATCGGTACGCCTATTGAGATTTATGAAACGCCCGCGAATTTATTTACCGCCAAGTTTATCGGTGAGACCAATTTGTTTAAAGCGGAAGTCAGAGGCGTTTACCCTGAGCAACCAGATCGCGACGGTCGCGTGACCAATGGCCGTATCGAAGTCGAAGTTTGTGAAGCACAAGCGCAAGATGGCCCGACTACCTTACGCAATCTACGCCGTCCTAATTTTGCTAACGATGTACAAGTGGGCGATATCGTCAATTTATTGCTACGTCCCGAAGATTTACGTATTTATGACCCCAATGATAAAGAACATGGTGGCTTACTCGGGCGAGTGATTGAAAGCAACTATAAAGGCAGCACCTTAGATTCCATCATTGAATTAACAAACGGTCATATTATTAAGGCCTCCGAATTTTTTGATGAGGATGACCCAAGCTTTGATTACAAGTTAAATGAAGGCGTCAAAGTCTCGTGGGTCGATGGCTGGGAGTGGGTACTACCAGAAGACGGTACGCTTGATGATGAGGCAAATCGTCAATCTGCCAATTTACCGGCTCAAAAGGATATTAGCTGATGGCACGTCCTAGCTTAGGCAGCAAAAGTCCTTTTCGTACCGCAACGCTATGGCTGATTTGGGGTTGGTTACTGATATTTGCGTTATTACCAAATATCTTGGTCATCGCTGTCAGTTTTTTGACCCGCGATAGCAGTGCTTTTATTAGCTTGCCTGTCAGCATCGACAGCTATATACGTATGATTGACCCGCTATATTTCGGTGTATTTATTCATTCGTTATGGATGGCAGGCATCACGACCATCATCTGTTTGTTACTTGGCTACCCTTTTGCCTGGCTGATATCCAAAGCCAAAACGCGTTGGCAGCCGCTGCTCATGATGCTGTTAATCCTACCATTTTGGACCAACTCTCTTGTGCGTACTTATGCACTCAAGTTACTGTTTGCCAATAACGGCTTGATTAATAAATCCCTACTGGCGATAGGTGTCATCGATGCTCCTATCGATATTTTATATACGCAAGGGGCGGTGATTGCTGGTTTGACGTATTTATTATTCCCATTTATGGTGTTGCCGTTATACGCCGTATTTACCGATTTGCGCAATGACATGCTACTCGCCTCACAGGATTTAGGCGCGTCGAAAGCCCAGACTTTTTGGCATATCGTATTACCATTGACGACGCCTGGCATTATCTCAGGGGTATTATTGGTTCTGCTGCCGGCGATGGGTATGTTTTACGTCGCAGATATTTTGGGCGGTTCACGCAATTTATTGGTCGGTAATATCATCAAAAACCAGTTCTTGGATGCGCGTGATTGGCCATTTGGAGCAGCCGCCAGCGTGTTATTGACATTAGCAATGGCGGTACTATTACTCGCCTACCGTGCCAGTAGTCGCCGCATTGGCAAGACTGACTTTAATGAGGTGGCCTAATGTCTGATAGTTCACTGAATCATCAACTGAATAGCTCGACGACTAAAAAAAGAGCGTCTATTAAGATTGGCAGCATCGCGGCTAAAGGCTATCTTGGCCTCATTTATACCATGCTGTATTTGCCAATTATCGTCCTAGTCGTCATGTCATTTAATAAATCCAAAATCGGCTATAACTGGGGCGGCTTTAGCTTAAAGTGGTATGAGTCGCTGTTGAATAACCAAGCGATGCTCGATGCGTTTTGGCATTCTATTGTATTAGGATTGGTCGCAGCCACCGTCTCAACTTTGATAGGGACACTGACCGCCCTCGCGCTACATCGATATAACTTTCGCGGTAAAGGCTTACTAAATGGGCTGTTATTCGTATTGATGATGTCACCTGAAATTGTGCTCGCTATTTCATTATTAGCATTATTCTTATTGATAGGATTGCAATTAGGCTTTGTCTCGCTGTTATTAGCGCATATTACTTTTTGCTTACCGTTTGTAGTCATCACGGTGTTTGCACGATTAAGCAGTCTCGATGAACGCTTGATGGAAGCTGCACGCGACTTGGGTGCCAATGAATCAACGATGGTACGTACGGTGCTTATTCCCGTCATTCTGCCTGCAGTGATGGCAGGATGGCTACTGGCCTTTACCTTATCGCTAGATGATGTGGTGGTTTCTACCTTTGTCACCGGCCCTAGTTATGAGATTTTACCGCTACGAATTTATTCGATGGTACGGGTAGGACTCAAACCAGAGGTCAATGCCATTGGTACCATTTTATTGGTTGCCTCGCTGATATTGGTCATTATTTCGCAGCTATTATTACGTCGACGCTAACTGTGCATCGCCGATTAAACACTTAATTTGAATGAAATTCAGCGCTATATCGATTATAATGAATTTTTCTCATCTTAGCAGTTAGGTTGTCTTATGTTAGAGCTTCGTCATCTCAATACCTTAACCGCGCTGCGAGCACATGGTTCACTGGCAGCGGCGGCCGATGAGTTGCACGTCACGGCGTCTGCAGTCTCACATCAGTTAAAAGAGCTGGAAAATTATTACGATATCAGCTTGGTCAATCGCCGAACACGCCCGCTCACTTTTACGCCAGCAGGTAAAACGGTACTGGCATTGGCAGATAGCATCATGCCACAAGTGACTCGCACCAAATCCAACCTTAAGCGCTTGGCCCATGGTCAAGCGGGTAGATTACGGCTAGCCTCTGAATGTCACAGTTGCTTCGATTGGCTAATGCCGATACTCAATCATTACCGCCGTGAGTGGTCTGATGTGGAGCTGGACTTTGCGACAGGCTTTGAGCCAGAACCACACCACTTATTGATGGAAGGTGATATTGATTTACTCATTACCACCAGCGATTTACCGATAGACGGTATCAGTTATCAGCCCTTATTTGAATATGAAAGTCGCTTGGTGCTATCACCAACGCATGATTTGGCGGCGCAGAAATTTATTGAGCCGGATGATTTGACCAATGAAACTCTGATTGCGTATCCAGTGGAAGCCAAGCGCCTCGATATTATTGCCAACTTTATGACGCCAGCACAGGTGAGCTTTGATAGCATTCGTACCACAGAATTGACGGCGATGCTGATTCAGTTGGTTGCTAGTGAACGCGGTGTGGCAGCGTTACCTGATTGGGTAGTCGCTGAATATGAGAAAAAAGGCTGGGTCGTCTCGCGTCCATTGGGTACAGGCGTGTATTGTCAGCTCTATGCTGCGACGCGCACATCGAGTCAAGATACTGCTTATATGCAAGGATTTGCGAGTTTATTAGAAGGGATAGTCAAACCGTTGTAGTGGTTTGTTTAACAGTGAGGCGTGGTAAATAGTCAACGTGCCTGAGTCTTATGTCTTTATCTATACTTTCATAATCTACATTTTCATAAAACCAGCTTAAAAAAGTAAAATCCGATAGCAGTTGCTAGTAACGTCAATCCCACATGTAGCCCGACCAATCCCAAACCTGCTAATAACTTACCAGCGTTGATAAAGGTAAAAACTTCTGCACTAAAAGTACTAAAAGTGGTCAATCCGCCCAAAAAACCGGTAATCACAAATAGTCTGACATTGGGCGATAAACTGCTGCCCACGCGTTCAAACCATACCAATGCCAGTCCTATCAAAAAACCGCCTAAGAGATTGGCACCGAGCGTGCCCAGTGGTATCCAACTGTGTAGCGGATTAAAGCGAGCCAACCATGCCCGCAGGCAAGCACCTATTGCAGCCCCTAGTCCAATAGCAAGCCACTGCATAGCTCATCCTTAGGTTTAATGAAGGTTAACGGATATAGTATTGAGCAAAGCCATCTTTACACTGCTGGTAGCTCAGTCATCGGCCAACGCGGCACACAGCTCACCGCCAAATCATCAGACTGTCCTGCTTGCAGGCGCTCATAACCGGCATAAGCAATCATCGCCCCATTATCAGTACATAACGCAGGCGGCGCATAATGCACAGTGGCATTTATTTTAGCAAGCTCACTCTCCAAGGTTTCACGTAAATGAGTGTTGGCACTAACACCGCCCGCAATTACCAATCGGCTCATTTCTACTTGCTTAAGTGCTTTGACGCATTTTTTCACCAGCGTATCAACGACTGCATGCTGAAAGCTGGCGGCGATATCAGCGCGAACTTGTGGATCGCTATCAGAGCTATTCCCTGAGCCTCCTGAACCATCTGTATCTTTAATAAGGTTATGCACGGCCGTTTTCATCCCGCTAAAAGAAAAATCTAATCCGCGATGTAGCATGGGTCTTGGCAAATTGTAAGCAGTCGGATTGCCTGTTTCAGCCAATTTGGCAATATTGGGACCACCAGGATAAGGCAAACCTAGCATTTTGGCGGCTTTATCAAAGCATTCACCTGCTGCATCATCAATCGACTCACCCAATATTTCATATTGCCCAACACCACGTGCGGCGATGAGTAATGTATGACCACCAGATACCAATAACGAGACAAAAGGAAAGGCTGGCGGGTTGGCACCCATCAGCGGTGCTAGCAGATGTCCTTCCATATGATGGATACCAATGGCAGGAATATCCAAACCATACGCCAAACTGCGCCCAAATAATGCGCCCGTCATCAAAGCGCCAATGAGTCCGGGTCCCTTGGTATAAGCAATGGCATCAATCTCGCTTTTCTTTACATTACACTGCTCTAGCAACTCATTAAGCAAAGGCACCAACTTACGAATATGATCGCGGCTGGCAAGCTCAGGCACAACGCCGCCATACAGTGCGTGCAGCTCTATTTGTGAATACAGGACTTGTCCAACCAGCCCTTGATTGTCACTATTCATCTGCTCACTGTCAAAAATCGCCAGACCTGTCTCATCACAAGAAGTCTCTAAACCCAATACTTTCATATTTTTGCCTTTATCATACTTTGGTCTGCGTATTATTTTTTACAACGTTGCCATCTTTTAGGGCGTGCCAAAAAACGTGCATAAAAAAACCGCCATTGTCAGTCACAATGACGGTCAGTTTAACAAATTTCAATGGTCAATATATCTTAATATACCGTATCAACTAACTGCTTCAATCATGTAATCTACAGCCGCGTAAACTTGGGCTTCACTGACCTTATCAGTGGCTTGGGCTGGCATCTTATTAAAGCCTTTTGCCGAATGCATGTGCAGCGTATCTGTGCCTTTAGCTAGACGCGGCTCCCATGCGGCTTTATCACCATATTTCGGCGCGTTCAGCAGCCCTCCTTCATGACAAACCTTACAGTTGGTCTCATAGAGCTTGGCACCTGCATCCGCAGCCAACACTTCTGGCTCAGCAGAGAGTTCCTGCACTGGCTCGTCTTCAATGACCGTCGTCTCGGCATCTGCCACAGGTTCGACTATAGGTGTGTCTTCTACCACTACAGTTGTATCGGCAGGTTTATTGACATTTGCAGGCTCTTCAACCGCTGCATTATCACCACTACAAGCAGTTATTGATAATAGCGCACTCAAACTGATTGCAGATAAGGTCAGTTTATTCATACGCTGCCGTTTATTCATCATGGTCACACCTCTATTCGATATTTCATGTTGATGACTGTTTATGACAGCGCATAAATTTAAAACGTATCAAAACACAAACCGTTATTAGTTCGTAGCTGGTTCAGCGTCAGCAGTAGGCGTTGCCGCCGCATCAGCAGCTGGCATCTCTGCACTATCAGCGACAGCCACATCAGTATCCGCATTGGCCGTTGCATCTGGCATATCCGTAGCAGTCGTACCTGCTTCAGCAGTTGCAGCGCCATCTACGCTGCCAGCAGCTTCAGTTACTGGGGCTGGAGCCGTTTCTGGGAACTCCATCTCTTCGGCTGGCGGTCCGTTTTTAAGCGCAAGTTCAGCGGCTTCATCAACGCGATCTTTTGCCAATACTTCATGCTCTTCCCCGCCACCACAAGCGCTCACGCTAACACCCAAAGCCATGATAAGTGCCGTGCTCAAAACCGTGTTCAATACTGTTTTTTTCATTCCAACATCCTCAATAAAATGCACATAAAATGGTTAATATGCTGACTATTATATGCAAATTATCATAGCATAAACTCCAGCCAAACCGTTATAGACAGTAGGGTTTTTTATTTATAGTAATTTTATACTTTGTATTTATAGGTTCATTGAAGCTGGAGCAAAAACATGCATCCTAACCACTTTTCTAACTATCTCTCCGCTTTGTACCTTGCAACTTAATGATAAATATGGATTAATGTGCTAAAATCATTGACTTTATTGCTATTTTTTATTAAAATACCTGCCCTTGTGCTCGTGCGCAAGATTATCCTAGTTTGAGCTGATGCCTGTAATCTTGAGATATTACGGCTAAATACTAATACACAGCCAAACTAATGCCCTTATATCTCATCCTAATCGAGGAGTCTTCATGCCTGCAGTTAAGGTTAAAGAAAACGAACCAGTCGACATCGCTATCCGTCGTTTCAAGCGTGCTTGTGAAAAAGCTGGCGTATTATCAGACGTACGTAAGCGTGAGTTTTATGAAAAACCAACGCAAGTACGTAAGCGTAAAAAAGCTGCTGCCGTAAAGCGTTATAAGAAAAAATTACAACGCGAAACTATTCGTACTACTCGTATGTACTAATCGATAAGTCGATTAGCTAAGTACAAGTGCTACATTAACGCCACTGTTATCCATTGATATCAGTGGCGTTTTTTATGCTACAATTTTTATTATTATTGCTTAAAAATTTGAATAAATACCTCTTAACAAATAAGGATAATAACAATGAGCCAACTTAAACAAACTTTATCAGACAATGTCAAAGTTTCTATGAAAGCGCGTGAGCTTGAACGCGTTAAAGTCTTACGCAACGTGCAAGCAGTTATCAAGCAAATTGAGATTGACCGTCAAATAGAGCTTGATGATGCGCAAGTATTAGAGATATTGCAAAAACAGCTCAAACAACGCCATGAGTCATTGACTATTTTTACCGAAAACGGTCGCGATGATCTGGCAACCAAAGAGCAGTTTGAAATTGATATCATCAATGAGTTTATGCCAAAACAAATGGATGATGCTGAACTTGCGGCCTTGGTCAATGCAGAAGTCGCTGCACAAGGCGCAACGTCTATGCGTGATATGGGCAGTGTGATGGGTGTATTAAAGAACAAAACCGCAGGACGCGCAGACCCCGCTCTTATCTCTAAGCTAGTAAAAGATGCGCTGCAAGGCTAGTACATAGTGTCATCGAAAGCTAATGAAAACATCGTAACTATAACCGCCTAAGGCTCAAAGTCTTTGGCGGTTTTTACTGCTTTAATTTCTGCATTAATATTGGCAAGTAATGGACGGGCGCTACTGGCTTGGGCCGTGGTTTGTAGTTTTTCCGTCAATTGTTTGGCTTGCGTGAGCGACGTCAATGCACTTTCGTAACGACTACTCCACAGCTGGTCATGACTGCGATAGCGTAGCGCGTTAATGGTGGCAATATTTTTCAGGGACGCAGAATCGGTCGTTTTTGCCAGTTTTTCATTGGCCAATTGCAAGCTTTGCCACGCATAACGATCGCTTGGCTGCTGCTCGGTCAGGGGTTTGAGCAAGGCTTGGGCTTTGATTGGCTGATTGCTATTGGTGAGCGCTTCTGCTAAATAAAGACGCAGGTCACGACGCTCAGGATACAGGCGCTGCTGGCTGGCTAATACGTCGGCTGCTTGTGACCATTTATTCTGTTCCGTTAGAATTTGGCTATGAGTAATCGATAGCAAAGGCTCTAAATTTTGACGCTGCGTAGGCGTTAATCGATTAATCTCAGCCAGCACCTCGCTTGCCTCTGTAAAGCGTTGCTGTTCGCCATACCAATTCATCAGAGCCAATTTGGCTCCTACGCTATTTTTAGCAGCCGTCATTAGCACTGTCTCTGAGGCATGTTTACCTGTACTCTGAACACGCCAGTAGAGCAAATCAAATAAAGCCTGATGTCGCTGCTGCTGGTTTAGTGACAATGAAGGATAATGCTGGGCTCGACTTTGTGCTTCACTTAAGCGCTCATTACTCAATGGATGCGAGCGTACAAAGCTTGGTAAAAACCGATTTTCAATTTGATTGAGCTGGCTGCGTTGATTCATCGTGGCAAAAAATCGCGGCATCGCCCTTGGGTCATAGCCCGCTTGGGTCATGATTTGCATGCCCACCCGATCGGCCTCGCGCTCATTATTTCGACTAAACGCCATGCTGCTATTCATCGTTGCAGTTTGGCTGCCCATCATGACTGCCGCCGCGGCATCACCATCGACTGCTGAGGCTGCAATCGCCGCCAGCATACCGCCTATCTGCATCAGCAAGGCTTTTTTGCGCTCATCAGCACCACTCTCGTAATGGCGCTGACTGATGTGAGCAACTTCATGAGCCACTACACTGGCAAGCTCATCCATACTACTAGCGGCCAATATCGTCCCTGTATTGAGACCAATAACACCGCCTGGTGCTGCAAAGGCATTGATACTTGGATTATCAATGATAACCAAACCCATGGGCGCTTGTTGCCTTGCTTGCGCATTGAGACGCCAAGTCATGTCTTTGACCGTTTCTTGAATCCAAGGATCATGCTCCATTTTGATGCGACCATTGACGTTCCGTAACGACCATTCGCCGAGCAGTTTGTTTTGATATTGCTCAGCGAAGCTCAAGCCTTGTCCGCGCAAGTTGGGCAAATCTAGCTCTTCTGAGCCGGTGGCTTGCCATGAGTTATAATTGGATGCCATCGCTTGGCTATTGCTACTATTGCCATAACTGCTATTGGCCGCTGTCGTCAGTGCCAATAAGACAGCTGACATTCCCACTCTAAGCGTGCTCGACACTGCAATAGAAAAACCGCTCTGTTTTCGCGGGCACACGGGCGACTTGATCCCTTGCGAATAATGGGCGATCACATAGGTATTCAACTGATTCATAAGTGCTCTATCAAGCATCAACTGCCTATTAGAGTGGGACCTATTAAACTGGGGCAAGGGCGTATCCTCAAGTGAGTAATGACAACGTCTTCTCGACTATACGAGCTTGCTGATATAAGGTCAATTCTAGTCTGTATTCGACTACCAATAACTCAGCTGTCCGTCACTATTGTGCAACATGGCTTCAGCCAATCCCATATAAAATAGATATGGTCTCAGGCGCGCTCAGTCTACTATTTATAGTCCTTTTGCTCGCCTTCCTTGTATCCAAATTATCTTGCACAGACTACATGTGATTCTAATGAACCGAATGTGGCGTTGACTATATTCAACTGCAATTGCACACGGGCTATTTGGTATAATGGCATTTCATGACTATAGGGCCTGATCACTGCCAAGTGTCGTTTATGAATAACAATCACCGTCAGTGCGAATTTGCGAATGTTTAACACGCCCTAGTACGAACCCAAATATTTATAAGGTTTATTTTATGTCTGCTGATAGTCAGTCAACCACCGTATATGCACCTTACTCTATAAGCTTATCAGCAAATTTTCCTGATACTGAACAGCAAGACATCAACAACCTGTTAGACTTGTTACCAGCGCATACTGTTCATACAGATGATAAAGCGAATGAAACGCAGCCTATCGTTCATATCAAGCGTTTCGTCGATGGCCGCGGACTTTCTTGTCCAATGCCGCTGTTAAAAACCAAAGTGGCATTACGTGACGTCGCAGCTGGCGAGTCGTTATACGTGGTCGCAACTGATGCCAACTCACAAGCGGATATCACAGCTTTTTGTCGACAAAGCCAGCAAGCAGATGCTGCAAATCAATTGCGATTAATCGTTAGTAGCATTACTGGCCAGCCATCAGAGGATAGCTTATCAGCACAGCGTTTCGATACAATATATCACTTCATCATTACCAAAACTGATAGCAACTAAGCGTCGCTATCCTTTACAATTACAACTATAAAGATTTTTATCTGACTCTTTGCGTCACTATTTAATCAAGGTCAAGAATATGGCTAATAATTCTACTGATACTGCAAAAACGAATAAAAAAGATGAAGCAGCTCCTATAAAAAACGAAGCACGTGATGCCGCATTAAAAGCTGCCGCACAACGTCCACCTTATGATGCCAGTGCCTTAGGCGAGACTAGCACCCGTGACTTAGTGCCAGCGATGCCGACTCATTTGTCAGCGCCTGGAGTCAATTTGGGTGCCTATATCAATACTGTGCACCAAATCCCAATTTTGACACCGATTCAAGAGCAAGAGCTGGCACATCGCTATTATGATGAAGGTGATGTGGAAGCGGCGCGTCTGCTCGTGATGTCGCACCTGCGTTTTGTGATTCACATTGCCCGCAGCTACTCAGGCTATGGCCTACCGCAAGCAGATTTAATTCAGGAAGGCAATCTGGGGCTAATGAAGGCGGTAAAACGCTTCGACCCCAACAAAGGTGTGCGCTTGGTTTCTTTTGCCGTGCATTGGATTAAAGCAGAAATCCATGAATTTGTGATTCGTAACTGGCGCATTGTCAAAGTTGCGACCACTAAAGCACACCGCAAGCTGTTCTTTAACTTGCGTAGTCTCAAAAAAACCAACAATCAGCTAACACTAGAAGAGGCTGATGCCATTGCTAAGGACTTAAATGTCACACGCAAGCAAGTGTTAGAAATGGAGTCGCGGCTTACCTCTTATGACGCCTCGTTTGAAGCGCAATCTAGCGATGATGACGATGGACGTTATGCACCGCAGCTATTTTTAGAAGATGGTATCGATCCTGCCGAGCAATTAGAGGAGGAAGATTGGGAAGAAAACAATTCATCTGCATTGATCGCGGCAATGGATACCCTTGATGAGCGCTCACGCGATATCGTGGAGCAGCGCTGGCTCTCTGAGCAGAAATCAACCTTACACGAATTGGCAGCCGTCTACTCTATCTCAGCAGAACGCGTACGCCAAATCGAAAAAAATGCCATGGACAAAATCCGTGAGGCAATGACCATTGATAGCGTTATTTTGCCAGATGATATTCAGTAGCGATTACCTGTCAATAGTACTTGTCTTTCAACAGCGGTAGTTTTTAAATAATACGAGTTTGTCATGTTAAATTGGATAGGTATTGCGGCGATCAATATGGCCATTGCCGTCGCTTTAGGAGCATTTGGGGCGCATGGCTTAAAAAATATCGCCAGTTCGCAACAACTCGAATGGTGGCATACTGCAACATTATATTTATTTATACATGCGCTGGGTTTATTAATGGTTGGTCTATTAATTCGCCTAAAATATCTCACGCAAACCACCGCATGGCTATTACAAATTGGCGTTATAATATTTTCTGGTAGCCTATATGCAATGACACTTGGTGCACCACTTTGGTTCGGCGCGATTACCCCTATCGGCGGTGTGCTAATGATTGCAGGTTGGCTATGGTTAGCGGTTTCAGCATTCAAGATGAACAATTTGGTCGCAAAATAGTCAGTCGAACAGACAATAAGTAAGCTACACTCTAGTACGCATAGAAGGATCTAAAATCATTAGGGAGTATACTTTATGAGTACCATTATCGTGAATGGTAAGAAATTACAGACTACCCATCAGACTGTGCAATTGGTTATCAATGAGCTTGGCCTTAGCCAAGGTCGTTACGCAGTAGAAGTCGATGGCGAGCTGATTCCAAAGAGTGAGCTTGCCCAATTAAGTATCACTGAAGGTATGAATATCGAAGTGGTACAAGCGGTCGGTGGTGGCTAATTAGCTAAAATGATGAGCTGTTGATTTGAAAATAAATGTGTTTAAAAATAAGTTTAAAAGAAATAACTGCTCATAAAAAAGACCTCAACGTAGCAAGCGTTCGAGGTCTTTTTCCGTTTTAGGCAATGTCATTTAGAGATATCTAAAAATGCGGCTATTTATACTATTTATTATTTCATCAGCCAGTAATCATTAACCTTTAAATATCCTAAACTCTATAACATTAAACTGCTGGAGCAGCATCGTCTGTCATCAGCTCTTCATAGCGTCCATCACGCCCAGCACCCTGAGTCTTTTTGCTCTCCAACTTGGTTTTGTACTTGCGTACTTGTCTATCGAGTTTGTCTGCCATCTCGTTAATGGCTTTATACATATCATCGTCAAGCGCTTGGACAAACATCTCTTTACCCGAGACTCGCATAATCGCTTCAGCCTTATGGCTCTTTATAGCACCGCTGTTATCTAATGATAAAATGACTTGAATACTTTGTATTTGATCAAAATGACGACCAATTTTATCAAGTTTTTCTTGAACAGCTGCGTTCATAGCGTCGGTAACACTGATATGGTGACCACTGATAGAAACATTCATATTATTGTCCTTTTATTATGACTTACATTGTTGCCTACGTTGTTGCTTGCGTTGTTACTTAAAATCAACAGATGAGCCAGCATTCCTGCTTTTTCACCCTGCCTTACCAACAATGAATGGTGTGTCTTTATTAATCAGCGCCTTTAATAATCGATACTGTTAGCAAAAATTGAACGTGTCCTTGTGTCGTCATTTTGACTAATGATATAAGTAAATACGCTAGATCGACACTTGGATTTCGTTGTTGGTATGACTCTAATTTGTCATGAATATCGAATAGTAGCAAGACAGTAAATTGTAATTAAATGTAATAAAAACGGTTGTTTCCTCAATGTTTCTATATAATCAAAAAATTTTATTTTTTATATCTTCTAAAAAACATACTAACAACAGCATTACCCTTCTGCTAACTCATTGAATTGTGACATTTAATACTTCTGTTTACGCTGAGTAGACGAACCAATATTCATTGCTTCACGATATTTGGCCACGGTTCTTCTGGCGATATCGATACCTTCGGAGAATAAACAATCTTTTATGCGACTGTCAGATAATGGCTTTTTGGCATCTTCATTGGCTACTAGTTGCTTAATCATGGCGCTAATGGCCGTTGATGAAATATCGCCGTCGGTACTACTGACGTGAGATGAAAAGAAATGCTTGAGTGAAAACAATCCCTGCGGTGTCAAAATTGTTTTACTGGTGGTTAGACGCGAGACGGTAGATTCATGCAAATCAACTTCTTCAGCAATGGCTTTTAAGATGAGCGGTTGCATGGCAGTCGCGCCATGCTGCAAAAACTCTTGCTGATAACGCACAATACTGGTCGCTACTTTTAATAGGTTTTGATTGCGCTCTTCAATACTACGAATAAACAATCTCGCATCGGTGAGGTTCTCACGCAGATATTGATTGTCGGGACTGTCATCACCGCGCTTCACCAAGTTGGCATATTCTTGATTGACTCTTAGCTTTGGCATGGTGTCAGGATTGAGGCGCACATACCAGCTGTCCTCTTGCGCCGATGTTTCTGAACTCGTACGACTATGATGACGACGTATAGGCGTAACCAACACATCTGGAATATCATAGCTTTCTGAAGATTGCATATAATCAGGCTGGCTACTTTGGAATAACAAACCAGGTGACGGATTCAAGGTGCGTAGCAAGTTAAGTGCGGGGGTAATCTGTTCAGGCGCGAGTCCAGTCCGCTCAGTCAGCGCTTTGATGTTATTGCTCACCAAATGCTCGCTGGCTGACAATAATGCTTGCGCTTCTTTTAGATAGTCAGTATTCGCATCGAGCTTGGATAACTGAATCGCTAGGCATTCACTGAGATTTCGCGCACCCACACCCAGCGGATCGCAAGATTGAATAATACGTAGGACGGCCATGACTTCATCGTGCTCAACAGATTCGTCCCATTGATAAAAACTTGCCATGGTATCGAAGCTTTGCAACAGCTCATCAATATCAAGCCGCACAAAACCCATGTCATCCATAGAATCTATCAGATAGGTTGCGATCAACATGTCCGCTTCTGAAAGATGCTTAAAGTTCAGCTGCCAGCGTACGTGATCTTGTATAGTGGCGGAAGTGCCGCCTTGATAACTATCAAAATCATCGTCATCTCCCTGATTTGAACGACTACCTAGGCTTGTCGCGGCAGACGCATAACTACTGGTTTCAAAACGACTATCATCATCGCTGTCCATCGAATAATGGTCTACCGCGTCACCATCTATACTGGCTTGCTGTAATTTATCTAAGCTATCACTAAAATCCTCATCACTTTCAGAGTTGTGGCTATTACTCTCAGAGGTTGCACTAAATGAATCAGTACCAGTACTCTGGTTCCAGCTATCAAGTGTCAATGACTCATCTACTCTATCGCCGCTGCCATACTCGTACTCATCTTCATCATCCTCAATACGTTCAAGCAATGGATTACTATCCAGCTTGGCCTGAACTTCTTGCGCAAGCTCAAGACTAGAGAGTTGCAGCAATTTAATGGCTTGCTGCATTTGCGGGGTCAGTTTTTGTGAGGTGCTCAGCGTGGTCGCCAATCCGAAAGACATACTCATGGGTGGCTTATTACACTCCGATACTGGTGATAGTCTATATATGTTGCCACTTAAAGTAGCGATTTAACGTTATCAGGACATGACGATAGCATTTTTCGTGGCAATTTTGCTATGATAATTTATAGACGGCCCAATACGCTTATTACTCTCTACTTATAAAACCCTATAAATTTGACCGTTTTAGCATGAACCACTAAAGAATAAACAACCAAATCTTGTTGATCATAATAAGGCTATATAAAAAATACAAGGTAAATGACACTAAACCTTCGAGCCAATTGAACCACTCTTAACATTAACCGAGAATAATACGATGAATGACCAAGTAAATAAACCGCACCTTATCACTGCTGCGATTCAAATGAATAGCCAGCAAGACATCGAAAAAAACCTAGCAGCTATAAAAGCTGCCATCAGCGATGCCAGTCATCAAGGTGCCCATCTTGTCGTCTTACCAGAAAATTGCTGTAGCATGGGCGAGCAATTTGCCACCGCAGAGCGTTTTGATGCGCTATCAGCGACGATAGCAAACTATGCCAGTACTTACGGTGTCTATGTGCTAGCAGGCTCACTGCCCTGCTTTTATCGCCCTGATGGCGTTATCGTTCCTGATGGCAGACTGCGCCAAGTCAGTCAGCTATTTGCCCCTGATGGCACACAAGTGGCACGCTATGACAAAATTCATCTATTCACGGCGACGGTAGCAGATAAACAAGGCAGCTATAATGAAGCAGCCACTTTTGAGCCCGGCACACAAACTGTGATTGCAGCGTTAGAGAGTAATAATGCTGCCTATCAACTGGGCATGATGGTGTGTTTTGATTTGCGTTTTCCCGCATTGGTACAGCGCTTACGCCAAGCAGGCGCTGATCTATTAAGTGCGCCATCGGCATTTACTTATTTAACGGGTCAAGCACACTGGTCGCTGTTACTTCGCGCACGTGCTTTAGACAGTCAGTGCATGGTCATTGGCGCAGCACAAGGCGGCGACCATGTTTATAAAAACGGTGATATCCGTCAAACGTGGGGACATACCACCATCACGGCTTTTGATGGCACGATTATTAACAGCTATGATGCGAGTGCACTAGATAAAACCACGGGTAACGAAAAAAACCAAGATTATGCCATGGTATTGGCATCATTGGATAAACAGACTCAACAGCAAGGCCGCCAAAAAATGCCCATTTTTGACTGTCATCGTTTGGCGTAAGTCAGTTTCAATACTGAATATTAAGTATTGAGTATTGAGTATTGAGTATTGAGTGTTAGTTGGTATTTTTTTCAGTCCGTGTATGAGTCGCACGCGGATGGGCGCGATCATAGACTTGCGTGAGTTTAGCAAAATCGACATGGGTATAAATTTGCGTGGTACTGATATCACTATGCCCAAGCATTTCTTGCACCGCGCGCAAATCACCACTACCCGATAGCATGTGCGAGGCAAAACAATGACGCAATAGATGCGGATACATATTTTGTGCGATGCCAGCACGCGTAGCCGCAACTTTAAGACGCTGCTGCACTGCCCGTGTTGATAAACGTGTACCTAGTTTTTCACTAATAAATAGTGCGCTGTCCATTTGCTCCACCCACAGATTACGATGCGGTAGATAACGGCTAATCGCTTCTGCTGCCTTGACACCTAATGGCACCAAACGCGTTTTATTGCCTTTACCTGTCACGCGCACGCGCAGGTCTGACAAATCCACATCAGCCATATCCAACGCGACCAACTCACCTACGCGCAGACCGCTGCTATAAAGCAATTCAAACATCGCTTTATCACGTAGCCATAGGCGCGCTTGTTCGGGTGTGTCAGGCATCTCTTGGTCAAGCAGCTGAGTGAGCAAATCCACATCAGCGATAGACGGCAGCGGTCGAGGACTACGTTTAAGCTGATAGCCGGTCGTTGGATTAATACGTGCTAAATCTTCTTCTATCAGCCAACCATAAAAATGACGAATGGCTGACAGCTCTTGCTGGACGCTGGCAAGTGCCAGTTTATCTTCATCCAAGCGTTGACTAATGTGCTGGGCTAATTGGCGTTTATCGCAGCGCGTCCACGTCAGGCGTTTCCCACGTAAAAACAGCGCCAATTGGTTCAGTCCTGCAAAATAAGCGGTCAACGTATGCGGTGAATGGTTGCGCACTGACAGCATGTTTAACCAACGATGCACTGGCGCTAACAAATCACGTAACGCGGCATCCGACTCTATAGCGGCGGCGTGCTCGACTGATAGCCATGATTTTGACTCAGAATCTGATGTAGGCTCTATCGTCTGATTGTTTTTATTGGACATAGCCCTATTATCCATTATCCTTCTGGATTGGGCTTGATGCCCGCTTGCGCCATCAGACCATCTGGGCTAAATACGCCTTCGTAAACAAAGGCGGTCGGACCGGTCATCATCACTGAATAACCCGGCTGCCATTTGATGATCATACTGCCACCATAAAGCTGCGCGCGCACGTCTTCGCCTTCATCGAGCCAGCCTTCACGGATACCGATGGCCACTGCTGCACAAGCACCTGTACCACAAGCTTGGGTCTCACCGACACCGCGCTCGTAGACACGCAGACGAATATGACGCTGGTTCATCACTTGCATAAAGCCGACATTGACGCGGTCGGGAAAGGCGGGATGCGATTCGATGGCTTTGCCTAAAGTTTCAACGTCGGCATCGAGCACGTCATCAACTTTGATAACCGCATGCGGGTTACCCATATTGGCAACATAAAGCTGTACAGGAGTGCCATTTACATCGAGATGATAGGCGTTTTGAATTTTGGTCGTGGCTTTAGGGGTAAAAGGAATCTCGCTTGGTTCAAACTTAGGCTTACCCATATCGACTTCGACCCAGCCATAACGATCAGTAGTCAATGAAATGATGCCGCTCGCCGTCTCAACGCGCAGGCGCTGTTTAAATGACAGTTTACGTGCTTGCACAAAACGGGCAAAACAGCGCGCGCCATTACCACACTGCTCAACCTCTGACCCATCAGCATTAAAAATGCGATAACTAAAATCAACGTCAGGACGCATCGGTGGCTCAACGACAAGCAGTTGATCAAAGCCAATACCCAAATGACGGTCACCCAATAGTTGTACCAAATCCTTGGTTAACTCTAAGCGCTGGGTCACCAAATCGATGACCATAAAATCATTGCCCAGACCATGCATCTTCGTAAATTCTATTAGCATATCCTTGTTATCCTATCCTATTTTTATGTATGCCTTATATTAGCACGCTGTCAGATACAATCATAACTATCACCGCTATCAAATATTAAGTTAACATGATGCTAAATCCATCTTGTACAACCAAACTGATATCTTGTATTAGAGCATGCCATAAAAAAGCCCATCGTCATAAAGACAATGGGCTTTTTATCTAGCGCATGTCCTCAATCTGAACAAAAGCGTCTAAATGGGCTAAAAATGGCTAAATCTCTTGGTCACCGATTTATTTACCTTGCCACAATAATTCGTCTGCATATAGCGCTTCAATGGTTTCACGTTTGCGAATCAGTTGATGGCTATCATCGGCTACCATTACCTCACTAGCACGCGGGCGTGAATTATAATTGCTACTCATGGTAAAGCCATACGCACCAGCGCCTGTGATTGCTAAAACATCGCCTGCTGCGAGCGATAATAAACGGTCTTTCGCTAAAAAATCACCAGTTTCGCAAATAGCGCCAACAATATCCCATGGCTGCGTGCCGTCAGTATCGATGCCATTCTCCGGTAAGACACTAGGAATCACGGCCATTTCAGCTTGATATAATGCCGGACGAATCAAGTCATTCATTGCCGCGTCTACAATGGCAAAATTCTTATGCTCAGTTGGTTTGAGTACATCGACTTGGGTCAATAACACCCCAGCATTTGCCACGACACTTCGACCCGGCTCAAAGAATACCGTTAAGCCAAGCTCGCTAAGTTTCGGTAATAAAGCTTGGGCAAACTCATCGATAGATACTGGTGTCTCATCAATATAACGCACACCCAGACCACCGCCTAAATCGATATGACGCAGCTCGATACCTTTATCACGTAGGTTGTGTATCAGCTCAATCACTTTATCCAATGCCGCGACAAATGGCTCAACTTCTGTCAACTGTGAGCCAATATGACAGTCAATACCGACGATATCGATATGCGATAATTGCGCCGCTTGCTCATAGACGGCCACCGCATCTTCGTGAGTGATACCAAATTTATTGTCTTTTAAGCCTGTTGAAATATACGGGTGAGTCTTGGCGTCGACATCAGGATTGACCCGTAGTGAAATTGGCGCAGGTTTATTCAATTTCTGTGCCACATCATTAATCAAAGTCAGCTCGCTGATTGACTCGACGTTAAAACAACCAATACCTTGAGTCAGGGCGTATTCGATATCGCTATGAGTCTTGCCCACGCCTGAGAACACCACACGTGAAGCGTCACCACCTGCCGCCAATACGCGCATCAACTCGCCACGAGAGACGATGTCAAAACCTGCCCCTGCTTGCGCCAATACACCAAGTACCGCAAGATTAGAATTGGCTTTTACGGCATAACAAATCTGGTGCGTTAAACTGTCAAAACTATCAGTATAAGCTTGATAGACATCCAAAATGGCTTGTTTTGAGTAGACATAGCACGGCGTATCGTAGTGCTTAACCACGTCATCAATACTCACCTGCTCCATATACAATGCACCATCGCGGTAATGCAGCGCGGGTAAATGGGCAGTTAAAGCTTGAGGATTAACATACAAGCCTTGTTCAGTTTGGGTCGTGACGGATTCGCCAATTTGTTGCTCAGAATGACTCATATAAACATCTCTAATTTCATCAGGTTACAAAGTTAAAAAAATCTTAGGGTGCACACCGAAATCTCGTTGACGGCATTAAGTTTTTAATCAAAATCAATAATCATTAGGGTCTTCACTGGGTTCTGGTAGCTTAAATTCATCCATTCCTTGATGACTATCATCTTGTGTAGAGCGGCTACTACTCAGTATGCCAGCGCTATCCGTATCCGTAGCTCCTTGAACCGTCTGGCTGCTAGCGTCGGTGAGGTACAGATTGCCTTTTTGTCCGCAACCCGTCAAACCCATCATAACCACCCCACTGATGATAAAAGTGGAGATAACACGGTGGCCAAGACCAGCGACATTAGCGTGCTCAGTTTTTGAAAAGCGGTTGATAGTAAACATAGAATAGAGGACCTGTAACTTTGCAATGGCATGAGGATGATAAAAAGAACGAGTCATAAAAGCGATAGGTCAAATCCTATAGAAAGCTAAATAAAAGCTACCACCATCGCTAAAAAATGACAATATGACTGCTTTGAATAATAGCATTATTACATAATGCTGTGTGCATACTGAATATCCATACCCAATAAATTTGATCGGGTTTGGTTTTACTAAGCTTTACTAGGCTGTGCGACTGCCATTTACTGAGCGTGCGTTGATACTAATGGTCTTAATGTATCGCTATCATAGTTAAATAGCCTCTTATATTTACTTGGACAAATTTGCTTACAATTTATTATTACCTATTACATTTCGCTGTAGTAGCCGACAAACACTAGCCACACTCAGTGTACATTTGTATTGTATATACGACATTTTGTCTATTTAACCCTTATAGTTATCGTGGTATAGCCATAAAACTATGGTACATTATGTTCAGACCTTGCGACTGTGTTGAGGCGCTAGTATGCGACTCAACAAGCACTTATCAATAGTGCCAGCCCAAGAGTGACCAGAATCAGCAATATACTTGCTTGACCTATGTCGGCATGGATGCGGCTGGTTTTTGTTTATTCAACCGGTACTCGTCTGTGATGAGTCACCATTTACAAAATACAATCTAAGGACAGAGTATGAGCGCCAGCCTAACCACCACTTTTGATGACAAAAATACCGAAACATCAAACCTAATCAATCCCACTTTAGTCCTCAACTGCGGTTCCTCTTCTATCAAATACGCGCTGATTAGCGAAGACAATTCTATTCGTATCACCGGTTTGGCCGAAAACTTAGGACTCGATACTGCTCGTATCAAACACACGACATTAAATGGTGATAAGCTGGAAATCTCTATCTCAGGTGGTCGTCATCAGTTAGCACTACAAAAAATTCTTGAGCTATTAGAACAGTATCATTTCATCGCCGTTGGTCATCGCGTGGTTCATGGTGGCCGCGAGTATTCTGAAGCGGTTCGTGTCGACGAGCATGTACTGGACGAAGTAAAACGCTTAAAAATACTCGCGCCCCTACATAACCCTGCTCATGCTTTAGGTATCGAAGCGGTACAGGCGATTTATCCTGATATTCCTCAAGTAGTCGTCTTTGATACAGCCTTTCACCAAACCATGCCACCCGTTGCTTTTCGCTACCCACTACCAAAAGCCCTGTACGAAGAACATAAAATCCGCCGTTATGGCTTTCATGGTACGTCTCATGCCTATGTCTCAGAGCGCGCCAGTGAAATTACTGAGTCTAAAGGCCCACATGGCTGGCTTACAGCGCATCTGGGTAATGGCTGCTCGGCAACTGCCGTTTATGACGGCAAAAGTTTCGATACCAGTATGGGTCTAACCCCGCTTGAGGGACTCATGATGGGTACGCGTAGTGGTGATGTTGACCCAAGTCTACACATACACCTAAAGCGCCAGCTCGGTATGAGCTTGGAAGAAATTGATGCCATGCTCAATAATGAAAGTGGTCTATTGGGTGTCTCAGGATTGTCTAATGATTTACGTACGGTCGAACAAGCGGCGAACGAAGGTCACGCAGATGCCAAACTCGCTATCGAGATGTTCTGTTACCGCGTCGGTAAATATCTTGCCAGCTTAAGCTGCGCGCTGCCAGAATTCACAGGCATTGTCTTTACGGGTGGTATCGGCGAAAACTCAGTCACCACCCGTACCAGTATCTTAGAAGTGATGCGTCATTTTGGCATCAAAGTAGACGCTGACAAAAATGCGAGCTTGTTTGGTGGTAGCGAAGGCAGCTTCCACGCAGACGATAGCAGCATCGAGCTGTGGGTTGTGCCAACCGATGAAGAGTGCCGCATTGCCCAAGAAACACGTGAAGCATTGGGCTTACTCTAAGCTCAACACTTTTTATAAGTTGCTTATCAGCTTCTAGTCGTTTTATGAGCTTTTATTCATTATATGTCTTGAGTTGTTTTTTCTGCACAGCGCTTCTTATAAAAAGCATATGGTGAGAAGCGCGACGTTTTACTCATTCCAGCAAGGATGAAGTGAGCTTTAAAAATATAATAAACCGTAGGATACTTTATGCAAACCATTTTACTTGTTCCCATTAGCCGTGGTATCGGCGTGACATCAGCAGCACTTGGATTGATCCGTGCTTTTGATTACAACGGTATCAAAGCGGGCTTTATGAAGCCGTTTTTGCAAGACGACACCTTGGATAAGCAGCGCAGCTTAGACAGCTCAAGCGCTTTAACCATGCATGCTTTTGGCTTAAACCCACCTAAATCTATCAGTCGCCAGCGCGTCGAGCGCATGCTGGGTGATGGCAACCTTGATGACTTAATGGAAGAAGTGGTCGTCAATTATCACACCCTTGGCGATGACTATGATGTGGTCATTTGCGAAGGCTTGGTACCAACGACTGAGACTTCTTATGCCTCACAAATCAACCGTGCAATTGCCCATGCGCTAGATGCCAAAATCGTTTTTGTCAGCACTGCTGATACCAGTAAACCTGCCTATCTGGCCGACAAGCTTGACGTCCATGCCCGCGAGTTTGGCGGCATGGTAAGTGATCGGACACTTGGCTGCATCTTGATGCGTATACATGACTTGCCAAATACGCAAAGTACCTTAGAAAATCAAATCGTTGCCCCTGGTGAAGCGGTTGTGAGTTTGGATGACGGCTTTATGCAAGAAGTCCAACGTCTATCACCACATTTTAATACCGAACAGTTTCGCTTAATCGGAGTGGTGCCATTCAGTGATTCACTGTCGGTGCCTCGTACGTGGGATATCGCCACTGAGCTTGATGCCAAATGGCTCAATGTCGGTGAAGCTAAGTCACGCCGTATTAACCGCATTAGCCTAACCGCACGCTCGGTTGCACGCGTCGATGAGGTGTTTAAACGTGGCACTCTTATCGTCGTCCCAGGTGACCGTGATGATTTATTATTGGCGGCTGGACTGGCTTGTATCAATGGTATCCCGCTGGCAGGATTGGTATTAACCGGTGGCGTCGAGCCGAGTGCAACAGTCGCTGAGCTATGGCAATCTGCCCTCAAAACAGGCATCCCTGTCATGAGTGTCGAAAGCGACAGCTATGAGACCGTACAAAGCCTCATGCATATGAGCTCGGAGATTCCAAGCGATGATACCGAGCGTGCGGAAGAAGTGGCTCGTTATGTCGCCGCCCATTTAGATCTTAGCTGGATCAAAGACTATTTTAGTCAAAATCATGAGCCGCGCCTCTCACCGTCTGCATTCCGTCATCAAGTGGTTAAAAAAGCGCAAAACGCCAAAAAACGCATCGTACTACCAGAGGGCTCTGAGCCACGTACGGTTGAAGCAGCTTGTATCTGTCAAAGCCGTGGTATTGCCAATTGTGTACTGCTCGCTAAGCGTTCTGATGTCGAGCAAGTCGCCAAGAACCGCGACTTAGTGTTGCCAGAAGGTCTAGAAATCATCGACCCTGACACGCTTGATATGAGCAAATATATCGCCGCAGTGGTCGAACGCCGTAAAGGCAAAACTGGTGCAGATGTCGCTGCTGAATATTTAAAAGATACCGTATATCTAGGCACAACCATGCTACAGATGGACGAAGTCGACGGCCTAGTTTCTGGCGCGATTCATACCACCGCCAACACCGTCCGTCCAGCGTTTCAGTTGATTAAGACTGCACCGCAATACTCGCTTGTGTCGTCAGTATTTTTTATGCTGCTGCCTGAGCAAGTGGTTGTCTACGGTGACTGCGCCATCAATCCTGATCCGAATGCCGAAGAGCTAGCAGAAATTGCCATTCAATCAGCACAGTCTGCCGCCGCCTTTGGTATCGATCCAAAAGTCGCGATGATTAGCTATTCTACAGGCTCATCAGGAACTGGCGCGGATGTCGAAAAAGTCACCCGTGCGACCCAAATCGTCCGCGAACGTGCACCACACCTAAAAGTCGATGGACCGCTACAGTATGACGCCGCTTCTGTCATGAGCGTCGGCAAGCAAAAAGCGCCTGACTCACCTGTTGCTGGGCAAGCAAACGTCTTTATTTTCCCAGACCTCAATACTGGCAACACCACTTATAAAGCCGTACAACGTAGTGCCAATGTTGTCAGTGTTGGCCCGATGCTGCAAGGTCTAAATAAGCCAGTAAACGATTTGTCTCGTGGCGCCTTAGTCGATGATATTATCTATACCATCGCCCTTACCGCTATTCAAGCCGATAGCGACGCGATTTAATTGCGTTAAAATCTATGAATCACCGCGCTATAAGTAACCGACTATCAAAATGATGGTCGGTTTTTTATTGGCTATGTTTATAAATGACTTTTTAGAAAATTTTTCATAACGGATAATTAAGTACTCATTTCACCTAGTATTTCAGTGCTTTTAATGACAGATGCCCGCTTGCCCTCTACAATAGCGCTATCATCGAAGCATTTAACCTAAAAAAGGCCAGCTGAAAAAAGGGTGAAATGCATCAACGATAACGTGCATCTTATCCATTTTTACGCACTTATTTATGCCAAATACCAGCAAAAACCCTCAAGAAAATATACCTGCGCCAGCCATTCGCGCTTATCTTGGCGGCTCATTTGACCCTGTACATAACGGTCATCTACAAATGGCGATGACTGTTTATCAGCATTTGCTACCGATAGCCAAGCAGCAACAGCGCGCGCTGCACGTGTCACTATTGCCTAATGCGCGCTCACCCTTTAAAGAAAAAAGTACAGACCCTAAACACCGTCTGGCCATGTTGAAGCTTGCAACACTGAATACACCGCTACAAATTAGTGAGCTTGAGCTCTGGCAAACACCGCCTGTTTATACCATCGATAGTGTACGCACGTTGCGCCAACGTTATCCGCATGACAGTTTAATATTCATCATCGGTATGGATAGCGCGCTGAGTTTGAGCAAATGGAAAAATGGCTTAGAGCTTACGGATTACGTCAGTCTATGGATTTTTAATCGTGACAACAACTTTGATATGAATAAAAATATCTTTGATATGAATAAAAATTTTATTGATAAAGGGGTAATGACTCAGGATTTATCTGTTTTGCACACTCACTCACAATCTCAGTTGCCCGAACAGCTGCAACCTCTCCTCATCGATGCGCCTATTGACTTATTAAAGCCTATGCCTCAAGCACTGACCGATAGCCGTCTCTTGAAAAACCCCCATCAAGGCCACATTTATATAGACTCGCGTCCTATCGCCACGATATCCAGTACACAGATACGCCAACAGTTGCAGCCAACAGAAAATCGATCGAATATAATACCCGCAGCTGCAAGGCAAATGACATCTGTAGCACCAATAAATGATATCATAGGCGATACTGCACCCAATCCATTAGCTAAATGGCTAAATCCTGCTGTTTATCAATATATTATCGCCCATCAGCTATATTCTGCTGCTCAATTCCGTTAAAATCGCCTTATCTTTGTCATTTTGCCTATCCTGTCTCTATGCGTGACTGACGACATATGATGAGTCGGATAAGACAAATTGACGTTTTACCTTTTTATTTTTAATATTGACGATTCAAGAGATCAAAATTTATGACCAACACCATGACTGAAGAACGCTTAAAAGAATGCTTAGCCGTTGTTGAGACTGCTCTAGACGATATGAAAGCGAAGAACATCACTGTAATGAATGTAGAAGATTTGACTGACGTAACCGAACGCATCGTTATCGCTGACGGTACCTCTAAGCGTCATGTACGCGCGATGGCTGACAGTGTCGGCGCTGAAGCGAAGCAAGCGGGCTTTATGCCACTTGGTCGCGAAGGCGGTATAGACTCTGACTGGACATTGATTGATCTGGGTGCGGTCGTCGTGCATGTAATGACGCCACAAGCCCGTGAGTTCTACGACTTAGAAGGCCTATGGTCATCACCTGAGCAATTGGCTGAGCTAGTCGCTGTACCGCGTGAAAAGAAAACCGCTGGTCGCCGCAATAAAAACAAATAAGATTGTTGCGTACAATGATCTTGTCAGACCAAAAAGACCAGAATCACTATTCTGGTCTTTTTTTATGCCTATAATTTGCTGGTATCTACAACGATAAGTACCCATTAGAATAGATAATGGTTGGATAGATTGCTATCATCCTTATCACTACGTCTGCTCAAAATCTGTTCTGCGCTCGCCTACTACTAAGGATCGCCCATGTCTGCTACTCACAGCTCAAATTCTGAACTTAACTTACCCTTGCATGTGGCCAACTTAGTATGTGTCCGCGCGGGCAAAGCAATGCCATTCACTCGCGAAGAGATGAGCGCCATTGACAAAGCGCCCATTTCAGCGCCCGTCATCGTCAACTTTATGGGTTTGACCACCGATGAGCAAGCCGATCGTAAGCATCATGGTGGCCCACTCAAAGCCGTGCATCAATTGCCAACTGCCACTTATGAAAAAATCAATGCAGCGTTTAGTCTAAAGGTACGCGTCGGTACATTGGGCAAAAACCTCACGACCGAAGCTGTCAACGGTTTACCAGAAATGACCGAATCTACGGTTTGCATTGGTGACGTTTTTCAATATGGTGGACATTTTGAAAACGGACAAGACACTAGTAATGATGGTGATAGCGTTCAGCTACGCATCGTTCAACCGCGCCGCCCCTGCTACAAAATCAACGATCAGATTGGTCAGTTTACCAAAGTGCCCAATATTGCGGCATGGGTCAGCAAGCAAGGTATCTCAGGCTGGTATTTTCAAGTGGTGCGTGATGGGATGATGAACGCTGATTTGCCAGTTTACTTAGTCAAACGTCCCTATCCATTTGCCACGTTAGAGAAACTCTGGCAGTTATCTAATTCAAAAGCAAAGTTTGACGCCGAGATTATTGAGCCATGGCTATCGATCGAGTGCTTGGAAGAGAGTTGGAAAGTAATGCTTAGGAAGAAGATCTATAAAGGTTAAAAGACAATGAAAAACATAAGTAATTGGAAGTTTAAAAAATGGGTAAATTGGATTGAAAATTCCCCTTCCGATATGCCTACTGATATTTGGAATTATATTAATTTAGAAATTTATCCTGAAGATATAGAGATAATATCAACAATCTTGTTGCCAATTACTTTTGAATATAAAGGAATTATTTTACTCAATATCGAAGGTATCTACGAGAAAGAAATCAGTGAGATGTATGATAAAGGTTTGCCAAACATGGCTAGCAAAGTTGAAGCTCAGGAAAGTATGAACAGATTAATGGTAGACGATGTTTTCTTTAATACAGCTGATAGATCTAGTAATGAAACAATAATGAATGTGGCAGAGCTTATAAAGCATAATTGGGAGTATCATCTGATGAAAAAATATCCTAATAGACATTTCATAGTTGAGATTGTAGGGGAAAGTTTTTATCCTGTAGTAACCTTCTATGAGCCGTGACAATAGAACTGTTTATTATTCTATCTTTAAACAGGCTCAATTCTAATAGAATCTAAAAAAACATATTGATAATTTTCGATAATTTTAACCATTTTTTTATCAATATTGCTCACTAGCAATGGGACAGAAGGCTTAGCTACTAAACTATAATATGGCTGAGTTAAATCATCAGTATCATATACATATAGCCCTTTTTTTGTATAAAAAATAAATTCCTCAAGATTAGTATTATTAACAAATACATCTTGCTGTTCTATACAAAAACTACCAATGCTACCATTGTCTTCTAGACGGTTAAAATAGTCATAACAGTTCTCATAATTTTGCTCTTTTAGAATATTATTGACCAAAACCGAGGTCGTACCATTGCTAAAGAATACGGCTAATTTACCTTCCTTATCAGAAGCAAACCAAGTTAAATCCCAGCAATCTAAGCTCTCTATACTTATAGACATAATTGAATCCAGTTCACTAAATTAAAAGATAATCTTATAGCTATCAAATTTAATATAAGAAACTATAGCGTATTTTATATTATCATTCCTAAACAGAGCATTTCATGATAAAAAACATCTTCTTAGCACTTGGCTTAGCCCTGCCTTTGATTGGCTGTGTGACCACGACCTCACCAGTGGCAACGACCAAAAACTACAGCGTCGACAGCGACACCTATCAATCGACTGGCAAAAGCCAGCGCATCAAAACCATCGTCCTGCACTATACGGTCTCAGACAATGAGCGCTCAATCAAAACATTGACCACGGGCAATGTGAGCGCGCACTATCTGGTCTTGGACAGTGACGATGATAAAATTTATAACTTAGTGCCAGAGTCTGAGCGCGCGTGGCATGCAGGCGACGGTGGCTTTTCAGGTAGAACTATCCTCAACGATACCTCTATCGGTATCGAAATCGTCAACGCAGGAATTAAACCTGAATATCGAGACGCGCTAAAGAATGGCAATATGGATTACCATCCTTATGATCATTATGTGGCATTTGATGAATTGCAGATTAAGAAAGTTGCAGAGCTGGTGCAAGATATCGCCACGCGCTATGATATCTCGCCAAAAAACATCATCGGTCATGCGGACATGGCACCCTCGCGCAAGATCGACCCGGGTGCCAAATTCCCGTGGGAGCGACTGTATAAAGAGTATGGTATCGGCGCTTGGTATGATGAGGCAGACAAGCAAGAAATTATGAATCGGCGTACCTTGGTCGCGCCAAGCGTGCAGGAGATCAAGCAAGCCTTTCGCAAATATGGCTATCCAATCAATGACACTGATACGTGGGACAAGCCCAGCCGTGATGCCATCTATGCGTTTCAGTTGCATTTCAGGCCGCTTAATCCAACGGGTAATATGGATGCAGAGACCTATGTGATACTGCAGGCGCTCAATATGAAGTATGCAGGTCGGGATGACTTCTACTAAAATTAGGTATTAGCCATTAACAACCAACAACCAACAACCAACAATCTATCCATAACAACAATGAAAAAGGAAATATGATGAGCACCTTGTTTAGTGTCAATTTAAACAAACTCGCCTTAATCAGAAACTCTCGCGGCACAGATTATCCCAATCTGCTGTACTTTGTGAAAAAGCTTGTTAATCTGGGTGTCAAAGGCTTCACCGTGCATCCGCGACCTGATGAGCGTCATATCAGATACCAAGATGTCTATGATATCAGTGCGTTTTTAAAAGATTATAAAGACATCGAGTTCAATATCGAGGGCAACCCGAACGAGCAGTTTTTATCCCTGATTCGCGAAGTCAAACCGCATCAATGCACCCTCGTACCCGACAGCGAAGACCAACTGACCTCCGATCATGGTTTCGATATCATTAAGCATAAAGACATGCTGTCAGCGTTGAGTCATGAGCTGCAAGGTTTTGGCACACGCTGCGCGGTATTTATCGATCCTAATATCGAGCAAATCAAAGCGGTCATCGATAGCGACGTGCAAACGATCGAGATGTATACCGAAGAATGGGCGCGCGCCTACAGTAATGGTAATGGTAAGAGCGATGACAATATAAATTTCGATGAGGTCAAGCAACGCTTTAGCGACTGTATCAACCTCGCCAGTAACAACGGCATTCGCGTCAATGCCGGTCATGATTTGAATTTAGAGAATTTAGCCGAGTTACTCAGTCTTGGTCATATCGCTGAGGTATCTATCGGTCATGCGTTTACGATTGAATCCCTAGAGCAAGGCATGGATAATGTGGTGCGTCAGTATTTAGACATCTGTGCTTAACCCACATCAATGAGCAAATAATTTGGTCCTATCAAAAAACCCTAAGCAAACGCCAATAATAGTAAAAAAGGAATCTTTATGTATCAAGCCTTTCAGAAGCATTTACAACAAGAAATCAGCGATATCCGCGCGGCAGGCCTGTATAAAAACGAGCGCGTCATCACCTCTCCGCAAGATGCGCTCATCACGATCGCCGACGGCCGTGAAATGCTTAACTTCTGCGCCAATAATTACCTTGGATTGTCTGACCATCCTGAGATTAAAAAGGCGGCTACCCAAGCCATTGAAGACTCAGGTTATGGCATGTCATCGGTACGTTTTATTTGTGGTACGCAAGATTTGCATAAGCAATTAGAGGCCGCAATTTCTAAGTTTTTTAATACCGAAGATACGATTCTTTATGCGGCCTGTTTCGACGCCAATGGCGGTGTCTTTGAGCCACTGCTGACCAGCGATGATGCCATTATTTCTGATTCGTTAAACCATGCCTCAATCATCGATGGTGTGCGCCTATGTAAAGCCGTACGTTATCGCTACGCCAATGCGGATATGCAAGATTTAGAAACTCAGCTGCAAGCGGCACAAGCACAGCGTTTTCGTTTAATTGTCACTGATGCCGTTTTTTCAATGGATGGTAATGTGGCGCCGATGGATGAGATTTATGCGTTGGCACAAAAGTACGATGCCATGGTCATGATTGACGAGTGTCATTCAGCAGGCGTCGTCGGTCGCACTGGTGGCGGCGTGACTGAATTGTTTGATCTACGGGGTGATATTGAGCTGATCACGGGTACCTTGGGCAAGGCATTTGGCGGGGCGATTGGCGGCTTTACAACGGGTAAAAAGGAAATGGTTGAGATGCTGCGTCAACGCTCACGCCCGTATCTGTTTTCAAACTCCATTCCGCCCATGATAGCAGCCGCTGGGTTAAAAGTGTTTGAGATGCTAGCGCAAGACAATACCCTACAAGACAAACTGCATGAAAATACCGCCTATTTTGTGAAGCAAATGCAAGATGCGGGCTTCGATATCAAGCCCACCGAATCGGCAATTTGTGCAGTGATGCTTTATGACGCCAATGTCTCACAACAAATGGCCGAGGCGCTGCTTGAAGAAGGCATTTATGTGATTGGCTTCTTCTACCCTGTCGTCCCCAAAGACGAGGCTCGCATTCGTGTCCAGCTTTCTGCCGCCCATACTCGCGAGCAGCTAGATCAGTGTATCGCCGCCTTTATCAAAGTCGCCAAGCAAATGAAAGTGATTGATTAAGCGTCATTCGGTATTTATCTAGGGCATGTCTTCAATTCAATCGATGGTCATCTAAATGGGCTAAAAATGGCTAAATTTTGCCAAACTGTGTCAAATAGCTGGTTAATATCTCGATATTATCGACACTATTTTCCTTGTTTGACGGCAATTTATCTCATTTTTATTACCATTTTTAAAATGAAGACACGCCCTAGATTCAACAATAAAATGCAACATAGCCAAATAAGAGAAAAATATGAAAGCACTGGTTAAAGCCCATGACAAAAAAGGCATCTGGATGCAAGACGTGCCAGAACCGACCGTCGGCATTAATGACGTAAAAATTAAAATTAAAAAAACCGCCATTTGTGGGACAGATTTACACATTTATAAGTGGGATGAATGGTCACAAAACACTATCAAGACGCCGATGATTATCGGACATGAATACGTCGGTGTCATTAGTGAAATGGGCGATGGCGTCAAGCATCTGGAAGTGGGTGACCGCGTCACAGGCGAAGGCCATATCGCTTGTGGGCATTGCCGCAACTGCCGCCGTGGTAAGCTGCATGTGTGCGAAAACACCATAGGCGTGGGCGTTGATCGCGATGGCGCGTTTGCCGAATATTTGGTGATACCTGCCGATAATGTCATCAAACTCGATGAGCGTATCAGCGATGAGATGGCCGCCATTATGGACCCCTTTGGCAATGCCACGCATACCGCCTTATCCTTTCCGGTACTTGGTGAAGATGTGCTGATTACGGGTGCAGGGCTGATTGGGTCAATGGCAACGGCAATTTGCCGATTTGCAGGGGCGCGTAATATTGTGGTCAGTGATATCAGCGATTATCGCCTAGAGCTTGCCAAAAAAATGGGAGCGACGATGACCATCAACCCAGCCAAAGGGGAAACCATCGAAGGCGCTATCGATACCTTGAAAATGCACGGCTTTGATATTGGGCTTGAGATGTCAGGCTCGCCTCAGGCGTTTGATTCGATGATTAGTAATATGTATAACGGCTCTAAAATTGCGCTCTTAGGCATTTTGCCGAACACCACCACGGTGGATTGGAGCAAGATTATCTTTAAGGCATTAACCCTAAAGGGTATTTATGGGCGTGAGATGTGGGAGACGTGGTATCAGATGGAGCAGATGCTGATTAGCGGTATTGATTTGACACCAATCATTACCCATCGCATGCACATTGATGACTTTCAAGAAGGCTTCGATATCATGGAAAGTGGGCAATGCGGTAAGGTGATTTTAAGCTGGGATTGATTTTGGCGATTCAGTATTTAAGAAGTCGTGGCTAGCTTTTAAATTATCACAACTCGTAAAACGGCGCTGATTTCAGTGCCGTTTTTTTTGGATATTAAGAAGTGATAAGATAGAGAAACGATGAGTAATTCCGAACAAGATCATCTGCAAAGATATCTAGAAGAAAAAGATAATCAAGCGCAAGGAAGGAAGAGGAAAAATAGTCTATGCGTATGATGCGTTGTCTTAAAAGAAAGTGCTAAGATTCATGAATTGCTGGTGGAGACTTCGGTAGAAGGGAAAAATAATAGTATTGAGAATTAGGTGAACTACCTAAAAAGAAAAACAATTGTTTTTCTTTATCGACTCAGAACCTTTTTTATGTTTAAATTGTGACAAAAGAAAATTTTCTTTGTAGCTTTATCAAAAATCTATTCCATATATACATTAAAAGAGACTTCAGTGAACAATAAGTTATTTCTTTCTAAAATAAGTATCGTTTTATTTTCAATTTTGTTTACTCAAATAGCATATAGTACTGATATTTGTGAAAAACCCTCAATTAAAGGTTACGAAAGTGAAGAGGTTGATTGTTTGAAGGATGGGCTTGCAGCTGTAATTAAAGATAATAAGTATGGTTTTGTAAATAAAGATGGTGAACTCATTATCCCACTCAAATACAAATATGCTTCAAGCTTCTCAGAAGGTTTAGCAAGTGTTTCTATTGACGGCATTAAGGTGGGCCTTATCAACAAAGAAGGTAATCTTGTTGTTGAGCCTCAATTCAAATTTATTTACCCTTTCTCGGCAGGTTTTGCTCGAGTAAATCTAGACAATAAGCTTGGTTATATTGATAAGAGCGGAAAATCAATTGTAAAAGCAGAGTACGACAGTGGAAGCGATTTTTTAGACGGTGTGGCTCGAGTCAGTAAGGATGGCAAGTTTGGTTTCGTAGAATCAAATGGCAACGTGTTAGCTAAACCTAAATATGATCTCGTTACATCATTTACAGATGGTTTAGCATTGGTTGCGCTAGATGGCAAATATGGATTTATTGATAAAACGGGGAAAATCGCTATACCTATAGAGTATGATTACGCATGGGACTTTTCTAATGGCTACGCTAACGTTACTCAAAACGATAAAACATTTTACATAGATAAACAAGGACAATTCGTTAAATATGATTATTAGTATTCTAAACATTATTGCTTAACAGTTGTAAATATAAATGATTTTTAAAATATCTTAAAAATCATTAAATTACAAATTTTTCATAAGGTTCAAAATAGTTATACTTATCATTATTAAGCTTATTTATATTATTCGAATTATCCCCCTACATAACCCTTTCAGAAGTTGTAGAGCGTTTTAATCTGACACACTGGTGATAATTTACTCTATCACTGAATCACCTTACTTCTTTACGTCATTCTTAGCTCAAAATTACTAGGTTTTGCAATCTGAATTTAACTTGCTGGTGAATACTAAGCAGAATTTAAACCAGTTTTAGATAGTAGCGGAAAGCAAAATTAACATCCTTACTTTAAAAACCTATGACCATACTGCACTATTTTATAAACATAAGTTCTTTAAATTTTTTATATTAAATACTGATACTCAGGTAAAACATGAAAATTATAATTATTGCTTTACTATCAGTTTTGGTTTTAACAGGTTGTGAACAAGTATATTGGTTAAAGATACTGACTCAAGCTACTTTTGAGGAATTTACAAATAGACTTAAAGCCTCTAAGCAATGTAAAGACCCAAATTTTTGGTTTCAAGAAGGCTATTCTGTCGGTATAAAACCTTATGATTATTCTATCGTTAGTCAGCATTCTACCTGTGAATACCATGATGCCAAAATTGCTGATAATTATGAAGAGCAATGGAAGACAGGTTATCAAAAAGGAGTGATAGAAAAGATCTGTGTCTCTGAAAATCTATATCAATTTGGTATTCAAGATACGCCAAATTATGTTACGGATGAAACAGGTCGACTCATTGAAATCTACAGTATATTCGAAAAAATAGAGAACTACTGCCCAGTAGGACAAAAAAAAGGTTTAAAAGTGTTTTTCTATCAAGGAAAAATAGATAAGATTAAAAAGGATATCACACGTAATATAGAAGAAATTGAGCGTTTAAATAAATTGACACCTGAAAAAAGATACTATGAAGTTTCTATTGACTATGTAGAAGGTTATATCGCTTCTAGTAAAAATGAGATTCAAATTTTACAACAAGAAATAGAAAACCTTTCCAAACCTTAGTTTTTGTAAAACACAAAAAAGGTGAGCATTACGCCCACCTTTTTTTATGCTTACAATAATGCTCTAAACGAACTTAGCCTATCTAAACCAAGCACGAGCGTTACGGAACATACGCATCCACGCGCCGTCCTCGTCCCACTCTTCTGGTTTCCAGCTGTGGTTATACGCTTTTAGGTTACGCTCAGGATGCGGCATCATGATAGTGACGCGACCATCAGTGCTACATAGACCTGTGACACCGCCGAGCGAACCGTTTGGATTGAGCGGATAAGTCTCGGTTGGATGACCTTGGCTATCGACATAACGCATGGCGAGCTGACCATGGTTTGCCATACCGTCGATTTCTGTATTGTCTAGCGTGGCATAGCCTTCACCATGCGCCACCGCGATTGGCAAGATGCTGTCTTGCATACCTTTGAACAGAATTGACTTGGTACGCTCGATTTTGACATTGACCGTACGCCCTTCAAATCGAGCGGATTTGTTAGCGATGAAGCGTGGGAAGTTTTCTGCACCTGGGATCAGGTCTTTTAACTGTGCCATCATCTGACAACCGTTACAGACACCCAAACTAAAGGTATCAGGACGGGCAAAGAAGCGCACAAACTGCATGCGTAACTCGTCATGGAACAAGATAGAGTTCGCCCAGCCAGAGCCAGCGCCGAGTACATCACCATAACTAAAGCCACCACAAGCGACCAAACCATCGAAGTCACGTAGATTGATGCGACCGCTCAGTAGATCACTCATGTGGACATCGACCGCTTCAAAGCCCGCTTGCGTAAAGCCTGCTGCCATCTCTGTCTGACCATTGACGCCTTGCTCGCGGAGGATTGCGACTCTTGGTTTATTCTCACGACTGGCTAAATACGGCTCTTCGACCTTTTGATTCAAATCAAAGTTTGGCGCAGCGATTAAACCTTTATGGCTCGCATCAGCAATCAAGTCATACTCTTGCTGTACGCACGCTGGGTTATCACGGCGACGCGCGATTTGATAGCTAACCTGCGTCCATGCTTGCTGCAATTCAGTACGGCTAAAGCGTAGGGTATCGTCACCCATTAGCGTTGGCGTTTGGATTAGTAGGCTGTCTTCTTCAGAGCTCTGACCGACGAGGCTGAGCATATCGCTGACGTTAAATTCTTCTGCCAATTGCATGAGAGCGGCGACGTTTTCTGGTAAGACTTGAATGACCGCACCCAGCTCTTCACTGAACAGCTGACCGAGTAAGTTGTCATCAGTCAATGACAGTTTGACACCTTGACGACTGGTGAACTGCATCTCTGCGATGGTCGCAAGTAGGCCGCCATCACCGATATCGTGATACGCGCTGATGACGCCTTGCTCATTACCCGCTTGGATAAAGTTAAAGAAGTCGATCAAATCGCTTGGCTGCGCTAGATCTGGGCAGTCATTACCCAATTGGCTAAGCGTTTGCGCAAGGATTGAACCGCCTAGACGTAGCTTGCCTTTGGACAAGTCAATACGGTAAAACGCGCTGTCGCCATTGATAAGCTCAGGCGTTAGCGTTTTTGCCACGTCAACGACAGGGGCAAATGCCGTCACGACTAAGCTCATTGGCGACACGACTGATTTGTCTTGATTTTCACCATTCTCGTTGTCAGTCCAATTAGCACGCATCGATAGCGAGTCTTTACCGACTGGGATGGCGATACCGAGTGCTGGGCATAGCTCTTCGCCGATTGCGTGTACCGCATCGAAGAGTGCCGCATCTTCCGCATCATCACCACACGCTGCCATCCAGTTCGCTGACATGGTGATATCAGACAACTGAGCGATACGCGCACCAGCGATGTTAGTAATTGCTTCACCGACTGCCAGACGTGCAGAGGCTTTTGGACTAATCAGCGCAACAGGTGTACGCTCGCCGACACTCATGGCCTCGCCAGTCATTGGTTGACCATCTAGCGCCACTAAGCCTGACGCCGTCACTGCACAATCTGATACAGGCACTTGATAGCGACCCACATACTGATCACGCACGACCATACCCGTGATAGAACGGTCACCAATGCTAATCAAGAACGATTTGCTAGCGACGGTTGGGTGACGCAATACATCGGTAATTGACTCGGCTAAGTTAACTTCGCCAAGCTCTAATGCTGGCAACGTGCGCTCAGAACGCTCAAAGCTGCGCTGCATTTTTGGTGTACCACCTAGCAGGACTTGCATAGGCATATCTACTGGTTGCTCAGTCAACAGCTCATCATCAACGATTAGCTGACGGATATCCGTCGCCTCACCCAAGATGGCATATGGGCAGCGCTCACGGGCACAGATCGCATCGAACTGATCTTTGCTCTCTGGGCGAATCGCGAGCACATAACGCTCTTGCGCTTCGTTTGACCAGATGGCCATTGGCGACATGCCCGCTTCTAACGATGGAATCTTACGCAAGTTCAGATGCGCGCCCATTTCATGGTCATTGACTAGCTCTGGCATCGCATTAGACAGACCGCCTGCCCCTACATCATGTAGTGAGACAATTGGGTTGCCGTCTTTACTATTATTGCTCACATCGACATCATTACCCGCTAGAGCCCAGCAGCGATCGAGAACTTCTTGGCAACGACGCTCCATCTCAGCGTTATCGCGCTGAACTGAGGCAAAATCCAAACCTTCGTCAAGCTCGCCACTATCGACTGACGATGCGGCACCACCGCCCAGACCGATTTGCATCGCAGGGCCACCAAGGACGATGAGCAAATCGCCTTTTCTAATCGCATTTTTTTCAATGAGATTGCGTTTAATGTTGCCGTAACCACCTGCCAGCATAATTGGCTTATGATAGCCGCGCATCTCGCTACCGTCTTTTGCCGCAGAGGTATCTAGCTGAAAGCTACGGAAGTAACCGCATAGGTTTGGACGACCAAATTCATTTGAGAAGTTGGCACTGCCTAATGGCGCTTCGGTCATAATCTCAAGGCTGGTTGCCATACGGTCTGGCGTACCATACGCTTGCGTGCTCAGCTGACCTGACTGCTCCCATTTCTCGCTAAGCTCTGGGATATGTAGATGCGATACATGAAAACCTGCTAGACCCGCTTTTGGCTTACCGCCACGACCAGTCGCACCTTCATCACGAATCTCACCGCCAGAACCAGTCGCCGCACCTGAATACGGGGCGATTGCCGTTGGGTGATTGTGCGTCTCAACTTTCATCAAGATATCGATGTTTTCTTGATGAAATCCATAAGGATGGATTGAATTGGCATCCATCGCGTCCGTTGGGATAGGGTAAAAACGCATACCATCAGACCCAGCCATCACAGCGGCGTTGTCTTTATAGGCTGACAAGATACCTTGGGGATTCGACTGGTAGGTGTTTTTGATCATTTGAAACAATGATTTTGGCTGTACTTCGCCATCAACTGTCCACTGAGCATTAAAGATCTTATGACGGCAATGCTCTGAGTTTGCCTGTGCAAACATCATCAGCTCAACGTCCGTTGGATTGCGTTTCAACTCATTGACGTACGCATTCATTAGATAGTCAATATCTTCGCTGGATAACGCAAAGCCGAACTCGGTATTGGCAGACTCTAGCGCTGACTGGCCTTGCCCGATCACATCGATATGATTCAGTGATGCTGGCGCTTGATCGTCAAACAATTTGCTGACATCGCTCAAGTCATAAACCAAGCTTTGGGTCATACGGTCAAACAACAACTGCTCAGCGTCTACTGGTAGTTTTTCGCCTGATTCACTATCAATGGTCAATGTATAAACAACGACACGCTCAACGCGATTGATTTTGATTTCACAGTTATTAAAGATATCAGTCGCTTTACTTGCCCATGGCGATATCGTACCAAAACGCGGACTAACAATGACTTGTCGTTGGTTGTCTTGCGGCGCATCTAGCGTTGTTGATGCGTCAACCGCCAGTAAATCTAGCGCTTTTTTATGCTCATCACCGCTCAATTCGCGTGATAGCACATAGACTTGCTGAGTACTTATTTGACTAACATTTAGCTCGGTTTTTTGCTGGAACTGACTGATGAGTTGCTGCGTCTGAAAATCGGTAAGAAACGGTTGTCCGGCGATGGTCATCATAAAGGCATAATCCGTAAGATCAAGGCATCTCTGCCATGCTAAGTAAATGGTCTGGGTATTATAACAAGAAGACCTATAATAAGCAGGTCTAAACCAAGATAAATTGCTGATAACTTGCGCTGTGCCGCTACTGGATATTTGTTAAATGACAAGCTTGCACTAAGGTCTATTGGTCACAGTTTTAAACATGTACTGACAAAATAGCCCCCTAAATACCTAGCGTCACAATTTTTACCTAACCCTTATACTCCTTACAAACACTCACATCGCATTACTGGGTACCTATATAAATGTAGGGTCACAACTCGGTATTCTATTTGCAGTTGTTAGGGCGACGATTATTTCTAATACCTCGAATACGTTTAGCTCGAATAAAAACTACTACTATAAGCACTCAACTATTTAAGCACTATCATTCAAACATTATAAAGAAAAGGAAATCCTCTATGAGTAGACAAGACCATATCGATAAAGTACAAGCACTGGTAAAAGAAGTAAAATTTGCCATGATGACGACTCGTACGCATGAGGGCCATCTCCATGCCTGCCCAATGACGACGAGCGAGACAAGCATTGGTGCAAAAGAGATTTGGTTCATCGGTGATAAGAGCACTGAAACCGTTAGTGATATCGAAAAAGACCCACAAGTAAACTTGGCTTATGTCAGTCAAGACGCGAAAGACTATGTCTCAATCAACGGTAAGGCAGAATTGGTAGAAGACCAAGAGAAGCTAGATGAGCTATGGTCACCAATCTACAATGCGTTCTATGAGCAAGGTAAAGAAGATCCAAACGTACAGCTAATCAAAGTCGTGCCACATGGTGCCGAGTACTGGTTAAGCGGTAACTCAGTGGTTAATATATTCAAAATGACCACTGCTGCCGTAATGGACGGTAAAAAAGCGACTAACTTGGGTGAAAACAACTCAGTGACGCTATAAGCTATATAAGCCATAAATAGCAAAATACAAAAACGCCAGTGGCTAATGCGACTGGCGTTTTTATTTATTATAAAGTGTGTTGTATTGTAGATTTAGCCGCTTTGCTTTAAGTACGGCCAAGCAGCTCTTAGATAAATCATCATTGACCATAACGTCAAAATAACAGCGGCAACCATCAATACATAGCCGATGGTTTCAAGCGATTGCCAGTTGAGCAGTAGCACGGTAATCGCCACCATTTGAAACGTCGTTTTTAGCTTACCGACATAGGATACTGCGACGCTGGTGCTTTTGCCCAGTTCTGCCATCCACTCACGCAGCGCTGACACTGCAATTTCACGCGAAATAATCACAATCGCGGCGATTGCCATAATGATATTAGGATGCCATTGCACCAAGATAATAAGTGCGGCTGCAACCATCAATTTATCAGCAACAGGGTCTAAGAAGCGCCCAAAAGCTGACGTCACATTGAGCTTACGGGCAAAATAACCATCAAGCCAATCCGTAATCGCCGCAATGATAAAAACGCTGGTCAAGAGTAAATGGCGTAACAAGCTATCACTAAACTCGCTCATGCCGACCCGCGCAATCACATTATCTGAGATGGCAGGCATGCCAATCCCCATCGCAGGTGGCCAATAAGCAATCGCGACAAATAGCGGAATCATTAAGATCCGCGCGATAGTAAGATTGTTAGGCAAGTTAAAAATACTCTTGGTATTTTGCGTGCTTGGCGGCTCCTGCGTATGCAAATGCGTATTCTCAGTCATGGCAAACCCAGTTTCATATAGACTTAATAATGGTAGATAGCTTAGCATTTTTCGTGCAAGTCGTCATGCCATCTCTTTGGCTATTCAGTTATCAGTGATATTCGAATTTACCCATCATTTATAAATGATTGCGACCTATTAATAGCATTGATCCTTATTAGGCATAGAGGCATTAAAGAAAAACCTTTATTCAAAACAATAATATAGATTTAGCCTTCTCGTCTATCTGCTCTAAACGTAATGTCATGTAACCAAAATAGCCAAACAGCGGTCAATTGGGTTATGATGGCGATTGTAATAAAACACTTGTACACTTAAATATGTAAGTGAATATATTTATTACTTGAATGAGTCGCGACTACCCCAATCTTATTAAATACAGTAGAAAAACGCAGAATAACAATAAGTCACCACCGCTGTCCCTGTAGTGCCAGCAATGAGTGCTACATGACTAGTTTTCCTCAGCCCACGGCTCCTCCTCCGTGGGCTTTTTTTTGCCTACAATCCATTTCTAGATAAATATTCATATATAAATGCAAAAACTCAAACAATCCGATCATCAGGTGAACATGATGATAGTCGGTAGCCTCCAAGTAAAAACCCACCTTATGGTGGGTTTTTACTGGTACAAATTATGTAGCGTCAGTGGCTTAATAATACAAACAAATATATTCAAAGCCGTACATCACTCAGCGTCATCGCCGTTATCTTAATTGGTACAGCGCATAACCATGCGGTACCAGCAGTACAATAGAATTTGTTGTTATGATAAGACACGATCTGGGCGGTAAAATCATTGTCATTCTGATCTCTCATCGCCTCTTCGTCGCTACTATCATCTACTGCACACCAAATCTCTTGATAACCATGCTCAAGCATCGCACGTGTCAGTTCACTTCCTCTAAGCACTATATCCACCTTTAAAACCACGTACTATTTTATATATCATAATATGTGAATATAACTGTTTCTTATAGATTTGGATAGCATTATTTTTGGTTTCAACCGTAAAACTACCATACAAAGTTTTATTAATAATCAGTTACAATTTTATATCGCTATAGACAAGCTCAGTTTTTTTAACTGGGATGGCGCATTGCCATGCGATCCCTTCTTTACAGAAAAACTTACCATTATTAAAGGAAACAATGTGCCTTAGTGAATCGAATTCAGCACTATCAATCATAGCCATCGCCTGATCATCGCTCTCGTTACTCACAGCACATAAAACCTGCTTATCTCCTCGTGCGAGCATGGCACAAGTCAGCACACTGCCACTTAATCTAGCACTCATAAACTACCCTTTATTTTCAATAAGTTATAACTCTCTGACCCTATCATATAGACATAGCACTTCCTGATAGTATAAGTTCAACCTCACTTTAGCATTCAAGTGTATGTATAGATTCATCGGCGCGTTGTATTCATTACTTAATTTTTCTTAACTTTAAACGGCTCTGAGAATTGCAAAATCAAAAAACCAACGGTCGACAATATAATGGCAATCTCATAACGACCATATGCCACCGATAAACCCCATGCCTGTGATGATGGCATACATGATTCTCGCTTCGCCAGCAGCATCATAGATATCCATACCGACTAACATAAACGCGCATGAAGCAATGGTCACCAATGGAAATGTTCTCAGCCCCGCTTCGTTGTCTTTCATTTCACGGTTTAGGGCAATCGGCAATGACAATAGAAAGGCGATACCCAACTGGAAAAGTGCTAAGCCATCAGCTCTAAGTCTATGTCGAATCCAAACATCATTTACCACCTTTTCATATTAAGAAAACGCCCTTGAAGTCCAGTTTTGGATAGAGTCAGTCGCTAAGCAAACTCTCGCACTTATTTTACCCTTCGTACTTATTTTACTTTGTTGATTGCCTCAACCGTCTGTTGTGCCATTTGATAGCAACTTTCAATATTGCCTTGTCCGCACCAATCACCACTGACAATCCACTGATGAGACTCATCTATTAAAATACCTACTGCTTCTTTGTCGCTATCAGTAACAGTGGCGGCATAACGCCAGCGATGGCAATCTATTTGGCTAGGGGCATTGTCATCGCTCCAACTCAATGCTTGCAGTGCGGCCTGCAATAATTGTGCTTTTATCATCTCCATATCATCATCGACATGCTGCTCTGACCAGTCATTGCGCGCATGGATAGTAAGACTGGGTAATAAATCTGCATGAGCTAGCTTTTGATGTTCGATAAATATTCTATCGAGCATAGAGTCATTCAGATAAGCCACGTCCCATACTGATTGACGGTCATTACTCAACGATTCAGGTAACTGATCTGCACTGTTCCACCCTAACATCAGCGTATAACAAGCCAGCATTTTTGGCTCAGAAATCTTGGCTTGCTCAGCAAAGCCGCTCTCTGCCATTAGCTCTATTGCCTGAGCATTTGGCGCGGTGCATATCACCCAGTCAAAGTGACCTAGACTCGCGCCAGTCTCGTCAAATAGCTCAGTTTTTTTATCAACCTTTTCCGCTAGAGCATTATCATATTGCACCAACGGTGCAACGCGGGTTTTAAATTTGATGGTGCTGTACTGCAACTCATCGGCCAATGTACGTCCCCAACTGGTCATTTTTGGCGTACTGATATAGCGGGCTTGCGCGGTGTTCCATTGCTCTTTGATATGAATATCAGGCAATTGAGTATCATTATTCGCTGGTGTTAAATCGATCACCTGCGCACACCATGGCTGTAGCAATCCCGTGTCTAACCAAAGCGTAATGAATTGCTTAAAACTTGCCGTCTTAGCCGTAAAGAACTGCGCCCCAAATGCCCATTGCCAGTTTTTGCCAGTGTAGCTATCAGTACGATAACGAGTGGCTAAACGCCCTACGCTACGTGACTTTTCAAAGACAGTAATTTGCGGTAAGTGTGTTTGCGCACGATCTTGTGCTATGTTCTGAGCAAAGGCGCGCTCTAATAACGTGGCGGTAAACAGTCCCGTCAAACCACCACCAATGATAGCGATTTTTGGTGATTGTGTAGTGACAGCGTGCAAAGAGTGATTGGTCATAATGACAGCAGGCCTTATATAATGTGCGATAAAAAGGGAGTGATGACAATGGCAGGGGTATTTTAAATAATAGGATTATAGAAGATATTCAATCTTTAAAGTCTGCTGATATCAATATCGTCTGCGTAAAAAAGCCATGCTAGCTTTAATAACATGGCTTTTCTGAACGCTAATCTTCTATTTACTGAACGTGCTTTTAACAATATCTCATTATCGATAATTTAGCCTACTCTCCTCGCGCAGCTTTGACTACCTCAACCAGCTGATTAATCACCGAACTGTCTGCAAGAGTAGACAAATCACCCAAACCAACATACTGACCTGCTGCAAGGTTACGTAAAATACGGCGCATGATTTTGCCCGAGCGGGTTTTGGGTAGTGCCTCCACGATATGAATAGCATCCAAATTGGCAATCGGGCCAATCTCAGCGCGAACATGTCGATTCAGCTCAGCCTTTAGCGCCTCTGTCTCTTTTTCACCCGATTTCAAAATGATAAAGGCACAAACGCCCATGCCGCGAATCTCGTGTGGCATACCAACAATGGCGGCCTCCGCTGTCGCAGGATGCGCGACCACGGCGCTCTCAATCTCTGCTGTTCCCAGACGATGCCCTGCAACATTAAGCACATCATCGACGCGACCCGTGATCCAGTAATGTCCATCTTCGTCACGCTGCGCTCCATCACCAGTGAAATAATAACCGGGATACTCACTAAAATACGTCTTTAAAAAACGCTCATGGTCATTATAAATGGTACGCATTTGCCCCGGCCAACTGCTGTTAATTGCCAAGTTTCCTTCAGCAGAGCCCTCTAGCATGGTGCCGTCACTATCAACAATCTCTGGTTTAATACCGTACAAAGGGTTCATCGCTGCACCCGGCTTGAGTGCGACCGTGCCTGGTATCGGTGCCATGAGGATACCGCCTGTTTCAGTTTGCCACCAAGTATCTACAATCGGACACTTGCCGCCGCCGACGACATTGTAATACCAGTCCCATGCTTCTGGGTTGATCGGCTCGCCAACGGTGCCAAGTAGTCGCAAACTTGAACGATCAGACTCCCGAACAAAGGCATCACCCTCCTTCATCATTGCTCGAATAGCCGTCGGTGCAGTATACAGAATGGTCACATCATGCTTATCAATGATATGACCGATACGTGCCCATGTGGGATATTCTGGTACACCCTCGAACATCACCGTCGTTGTACCGTTGGCAAGCGGCGCGTAGGTTGCATAGGTATGACCTGTGATCCAGCCTACGTCCGCAGTACACCAGTAGACGTCATCGTCTTTGATATCGAACACATCTCGAAAAGTAGAGAGCGCATAAGTGATATAGCCACCAGTGGTATGCAACACGCCTTTAGGCTTGCCAGTGGAACCAGAGGTGTATAATAAAAATAGCGGGTCTTCGGCATTCATGACTTCAGGCTCGCAATGCACTGATTCACCATCGACCAAGTTGTGATACCAAACATCACGGCGACCACTCATGGGGACGGAGTTGCCCGTACGGTGGACGACAATGACGTTGGTCACGCTATCAGTACCATCCATATCTAGCGCCCGATCGACGTTGGCTTTGAGCGGTGTATGCTTATTACCGCGTACGCCTTCATCAGCGGTAATGATGAGTTTTGAGCGACTGTCTATCAGGCGATTGCCCAAGCTCTCCGCAGAGAATCCACCAAAGACCACGGAATGCACAGCGCCAATACGCGTACATGCCAGCATCGCTATCATTGCCTCAGGTATCATCGGCATATATAGGGTCACGCGATCGCCTTTTTTGACCCCAAGCTTACGCATGGAATTACCCAAGCGACAGACCGCTTCATACAGCTCTTTAAAGGAGATGATTTTGTGCAGCGAAGGATGATCGCCCTCCCAAATGATGGCAGGCTTGTAAGGATTTTTTTTGACATGGCGGTCGAGACAATTGACAGAGATATTCAATTCGCCGTCCTCGAACCATTTTATGCGAAAATCATCCAAATCATAATTAACGTCGCTAATTTTGGTTGGTTTTTTTATCCAATCGATCAGCTCGGCACGCTTCGCCCAAAAGGCAGCATTGGCCTCAGGTGATTCGATGGATTTCTCGTAATCTTCGCGGTATTGTTCAGCGGTGGTATTGGCAGCAGCGATAAATTCGGCCGCAATGGGGAATGATTTTTGAGTCATCGTCGTTGTCCTTTTTAATTATTATGACCTGCATGCATAACTGTCGAAAACGACGGCATGTACAGGTGATAAGAGTCATCGTCCATAATGTGTGACACTCACGGTTAGTTTGACAAATAAGCAGAACGGTTGCAAGGTATCAACAGCCATTCATAACAATATGCCTATACAGCGGTATACTTGCTCACCCATAATATAATGTATTAACGAGGAGCAGTTTTGCATCGATTCGCATTTACTCTTGCTATTGGCTCATTTAAAAGATGTTTTTATTTTGGCATAAATAAAGGCATCACCGTCCAGATATCAGATAATGATATGACATTTAATCCTTGTAACCTTGTATGAAATATGGACAATAGCTATACGCTAGATACGACGCCAAAATACACCCTTCACCAAACCCTCTTATTGACCTGCTGCTATAAAGATAAGCAATCGGCGTTGTTGATTCGATGACGGATTTGGTGGCTGGTTTTTAAACCTATTATTTTATGAGACTACCATGAGCAATCACCGCAATGCATCACAATACACCCACTATGATGTCATCATCATCGGCGCTGGCGCGTCAGGGCTATACTGTGCGCTCACAGCGGGTCGCCGTGGTCGCCGCGTACTGGTATTAGACCATGCCAATAAGGCGGGCAAAAAAATCCTCATGTCAGGTGGTGGACGTTGCAACTTTACCAATTACTATGTCGAGCCTGAGCACTTTATCGGTGCCAATCAACATTTCTGTAAATCAGCGCTCAGTCGTTATCCCAGTTGGGAGTTTATTGGTATGGTGGCAGCACATAAAATCCCTTACCATGAGCGCGAACACGGTCAGCTATTTTGTGATGATTCAGCGCAAGATATTTTGACCATGCTCCTCGCAGAATGTACGGCAGCTGGCGTACAAGTAAAGCTGAATGTGCAGATTGACAGTGTACAGGCTGTTGAAAACGACAAGAATGCCAGATTTGAACTACTGACCACCAAGCAGCTTAGTAAAAAAGAAAAGCAAGAGAGAAAAGAATCCGAAAATCAAACCACACTGCCGCAAACAGGCTACCGCTGTGAGTCGCTCGTGGTCGCTACTGGCGGACTGTCTATTCCAACGATGGGAGCCAGCGGTTTAGGATATGAATTGGCGCAGCAATTTGGACACACGCTGATCGCAACCGATGCCAGCTTAGTGCCTTTTACCTTTACTGATAAAACTGGTGAGCTTATCCGCGCTTTGGCTGGTATTAGTTTGCCGGTCATCGCCAGCAATGAACGCATCTCTTTTAAATTGCCTATGCTGTTTACCCATCGCGGCCTCTCTGGCCCCGCTATGCTACAGCTATCGAACTATTGGCACACTGGCGAGACCATCAATATTAACCTGCTACCCGAGGTAGATGTCACCGATATTTTGCTTGCACACAAAAAATCACATCCACGGCAACTGATCCGCACTGTCTTGGCAGAAAACACGGACAATGCACTACCAAAAAAACTACTGGCAGCACTACAAACGCACTTGTGGGACGATATCAAAGACACCGAACTTGCCAATATTAAAGATGAGCGGCTGACGGAGCTTGGCGCGACTTTGAATGGCTGGCAGCTCAAACCCTCTGGTACAGAAGGCTATCGTACCGCCGAGGTAACACGTGGCGGCGTAAAAACTGATGAGGTCTCCTCAAAGACTATGCAAAGCAATTTGCAAGATGGCTTATACTTTATCGGCGAAGTGCTGGATGTTACTGGTTGGCTTGGCGGCTATAACTTCCAATGGGCATGGGCCAGTGGCTTTGTCTGCGGTGAAGTGGTTTAGCCTCATTTAATACTAACAATGTAGCATTGTTTCATAATAAACAGTGTTTATCGGCAGTGTCATGGTCGAATGTTAAACACGCCCTAGGATGTCACTATTTTTATTCAACTTAAGTTGCCTTTTATCCACATTAGCTCTTGATAACTATTAAAATAAACACAATATAGATAGCTATAAATGTAGAATAACTTAACAGAAATTTTTTATTACAAAAATATGTTTTGTCTTATGAGGTAACAAATGCGTCCAATCAAGAATATTCATGGTGATAAAGCACCGCATTGGGTAGGTGACGGCTTTTATGTAAAAACCTTAATCAATCACCTTGATGATAGCCCTGATTTTAACTATAGCCATACCGACCCGTTTTTATTGTTTGATTACGGCACACCAACGACCTTTGACCCGAACCCTAATTATAAAACACAGCCTCATGGGATCGGACAGCATCCACACAAAGGCTTTGAAACCGTCACTATCGCCTACGAAGGTGAAATCAGTCATGCCGATTCAGTAGGCGGACAAGGGACTATTCAAGAAGGCGATGTGCAGTGGATGACCGCAGGTCGTGGCATCATGCACGAAGAGTTTCATTCGGAGGCTTTCGGTCAGCGCGGCGGCGTCTTTAGTATGGTGCAACTGTGGGTTAACTTGCCAAGTACGCACAAACTGACCGACCCAAACTATCAAAGCATCAAACGGGCAGACATGCCTATCGTTGAGTTGATCGACAGCCGCAATATTGACCACCAAACGACGATTGGTAAGGCGGCTATCATTGCTGGTACTTGGCAAGAAATAACAGGCGCGGCAAATACTTTTACCCCGATTAACTTATGGGATATCGAGCTGCATACTGCGGGCGCAACGACGCTAAAAGTGCCCAATACTCACAATACGCTCCTGCTGATACAAGAAGGTGAGTTACTGGTCAATGGTACGTCAGTTAGTGCCGGTAATTTGATTCAATTTGATGCGCCAACTCAGCACCGTACTGATATGCAAGCTGAGCAAAAACCGGCTACTGATACTATTGAGCTGCATTATTCTGCTACCGAAAATGGTGAGCAAGCACCTGTCAAACTGTTACTACTCAGTGGAGAACCTATCGGCGAGCCAGTCGCAGGTTATGGACCCTTTGTAATGAACACTCAAGAAGAGCTTCGCCAAACGTTTCGGGATTACCAAACGGGCAATTTTATTAAGTAGTTGAAATTCAGGCATTAAAAAAGCCACCTGACGGTCTTCGTCAGGTGGCTTTTTATTATGCGCTTATGTATGAGCTAACAAAGGTATATTTGACAAGCCTTAAAGTTAGCTCATCATAAGGGCAACTGATCATCCATTACGCTTGGTTAAGAAACGGATAATCCGTATAGCCTTCAATACCACCACCATAAAAAGACTCTGGGTGCTGCTCATTGAGCATCGCCCCTGTGCGGATACGCTCAGCCAAATCAGGATTGGCAATATAGTCACGACCGAAAGCGACGGCATCGATGTAGCCTGCTTTGATATTTTTCTCTGCTTTTTCAGCAGTATACCCACCAGCAGCGATGATCATATTATCAAAGGCATCACGGACACACTGACGAAATGCATCGCTATAAGGGGTGCCACCTGCCCAATCAGGCTCTGACAGATGTAAATACATCACACCACGCTTGTTAATCTGCTCAATCAGCCAAATGTTTTCGTCTTCGTTGTAGCCCGCTTCTACATTGTTGAAAGTACCTAGCGGCGAGATACGAATACCAACATGATCAGCATCCCACGCATCAACACAAGCATCGATCACATCGAGTGTTAAACGCGCACGATTCTCACGGCTACCGCCATACTCATCATCACGCTGGTTGGTCTGCTCAACCCAAAACTGATGCAATAGATAACCGTGTGCACCATGAATCTCTACCCCATCAAAACCTGCTTCTTTAGCATTTTTAGTGGCCTGAGCAAAATCAGCGATGACTTGCTTAATCTCATCAAGTGTCGCTGGACGTGGCGGCGTGGCGTCTACACGAATGGCTTGATTGTCGCTATCGCGAAGTGAGGTACGAATACCAACATCAACATCAGAAGCAGAAATGGGTGCTTTACCATTCGGTTGTACGCTTTTGTGCGACACCAGACCGGTATGCCAGATTTGTACCACAATTTTGCCACCTTTGGCATGGACATTATCAACGATAGTTTTCCACGCAGTGATTTGCTCTTGGGTATGGATACCCGGCGCGCCCGCGTAACCTTTCGCCTGAAAAGAAACCTGCGTCGCTTCAGTAATGATTAATCCAGCGCCCGCGCGCTGTGAATAATACTCCCCCGCAAATGGAGTCGGTACATCACCCGGTTCAATTGAACGAACACGGGTCAGCGGTGCCATAATGATGCGGTTCTTTAGCGTTTGGATGCCCATTTTTACGGGTTCAAATAAATTATCGTGTGCCATAAAAAGCCTTACTTTGTTTGTTTTTATGAGTTGGTATTCATTATTATGATACTTATTACTCTTAAGTAATTTGATCAAACTATGAAAACCTTCTAAGTTATTGGGTCAATAGAATGCATCGTTGCTTCGCTAATAGCTTAACTAGAAATAAGTGAAACACTACATTAACCAGCCATTTTCTTAATGAGGAATAGCTGCTTATATTCAAGTATAATTTACAAACAGATACATTTAATAAAGTTAATCTAAACTATGGGCATTGGATTTGGCAGTAACCTTCTCCATTGAAAAACATAAATAGCAGAATATTATTAATCACAAATAACTTGTACTCATAACCTCTCAGTCAAAAATCTACTCATCACCTATCCGCCTGAACGATGAATCAATCAAAGACCTTTATGACTTGAGCATCTTTTTAATAGACAGCTCCAACGACAGATACGTACCAAATAATATCACCATCGAGCCAATAATCGCTGGTGTGTCCAACGCCTCACCAAGCAGCAGATAACCAAAAATAATGGCAAAAATCGGAATCACCAAGGTAATACTGGTGGCGCGCATAGGGCCAATGCTTTTTATCAATTGGTTCATAAAAATCAGAGCAATGGCGGTTGAAAATACGCCAATACAAATGACAGAAACCCAAGCAGTAAGGCTAATACTTTTACCATACGGGAATTCGTAGACCGCTATTGGCAGCATGATAATACTGGCAATGATAAGCGAACCTGCGGTAATAGCGACTGGTGAGACATTGTATAAGTAGTTTCTGGTGATATTGGCACCGACGGCATAACCGACACAGGCCAGTAACGCATAGCCCATTGGTAGCAACCCTGAACTTGACTCAGCGCCCTGCCCGCTACCGCCAAATAAATTTTCACTCATCAAAATAATCACACCGATAACACCGATGACTAAACCGAGAATTTGCTTTCTTGACAGTCTATCTTTAAAAAAGGTGCTGGCGATGAAACCGCTCATCATTGGCACAGACGCATTGAGCACCGCCAATACTCCAGCGTTTACCGAGCGCGCTGAAAAAGCAAACAGGATAAAAGGAATAGCCGCAGAAAATAATCCAACCAGCGTCAACACTTTCCAATTATCCCGTATGCCCTCTCTGTTTTTTGGGCTGATTAAAACAAAAACCAGCATGGTCAGCCCAGCCAAGACAACACGCAGGCTGGCAAAAGCCAACGAGCCAAATTCAGGCACGCCGATACGATAAAAAATAAAAGACAGCGACCACATAAAGGACAGTGTCATAAAAATAATGAGGTCGCGGTTAGACATGAGTGAATCCTATCAAGCGTTAGACGACTGCTCCTGACTTATAAAATGGCGATTTATGAACTTCTCATTATCAAAAACTCATCATAAAAGCGCATTTATAAAAGGCTGAGTCGTAAAAAGTATCGTGTGATAAAAAAAACCTCGATGATAACTTTTTAATCGCTCAATGGGTGTTGTATTTTTTGTATTTATAGCCAATTTCTTCTACAAATTAACTTTATCCAAAATAAAATCAATGTCTTTATCGCCTCGCCCTGACAAATTGACCAAAATCGTCTCATCCGCTGACATATCTTTGGCGATTTTCATCGCATAGGCGATGGCATGTGCCGACTCTAAGGCAGGAATAATACCCTCAAGGCGCGATAATGCCATAAAGGCTTCTAAACATTCTGCATCAGTCGCCGACTCATAAGTGGCCAGTTTTAAATCTCGCAGATGCGAATGCTGAGGTCCAACCCCTGGATAATCAAGCCCTGATGCAATCGAATGTACGGGAGCTGGCTCACCTTTTTCATCGAGCAGCACGTAGCATTTAAAACCATGAATCTCGCCTTTCACGCCCAGTGACATCGTCGCTGCATGATTGGGGGTGTCCAAACCTTCACCAGCTGGTTCCACGCCGATTTTTTCTACATCTGCATCATCAAAAAAGCCACTGAACATACCGATAGCATTAGAGCCGCCGCCAATACAAGCAACTACCTTATTAGGCAGCTGACCCGTTGTCGCTAAGAACTGCGCCCGTGCTTCATGTCCGACCACTGACTGAAAATAGCTGACCATTTCAGGATAAGGCGCGGGTCCCAATGCCGATCCAATCGCAAACATGCTGGTATCTAGCTCATTAAGATAGGTCTCAAAGGCGCTATCGACCGCTTCTTTTAGCGTACCAGCGCCACGCGATACAGGAACGATATTGGCACCCAAAATCTTCATGCGGCTGACGTTTGGATGCTCTTTTTTAATATCGACCACACCCATGTGAATCTCACACTCCAACCCCATCAATGCTGCTGCCGTTGCTAACGCTACGCCATGTTGCCCCGCGCCCGTTTCGGCAATCACTTTGGTTTTGCCTAATTTCTTAGCTAATAACACTTCACCCAAACAGTGATTAATCTTATGCGCGCCCGTATGGTTTAAATCTTCACGTTTAAAATAAATCTGCGCGCCGCCGCAATGCTCCGTCAAACGCTGTGCATGATAAATAGGACTTGGGCGACCAACATAGGTCTCACGCAAGCGTTTCATCTCAACGATAAAATCGTCATTTTTAATGATTTCACGAAAGCCTACTTCGATTTCTGCCATGGCTTTGGCAAGCTCAGGATGACCAATCTTGCCACCGAACTCTCCGTATAAGCCATCACTATTCGGTAATATTGATTGATGTAAACCGTAGCCAGTGTTGGTATTTTGCGTTGTCATAGTTAAGCCTTATTATTTTAAAATGAGGATTAGTATTGGCATTTTTGCCGAATTATTTAGCATGTTTGATGATAAAAATATTTTTATGTATTTACGTTCTAGTACATTGAAACAAGATAGTAAGGGAAATTTCTTATTTGGTCAAGTTAAGGAATAAATCTAACAGAGTGGAACGGCTGATGAGTTTGGACGCGTCAAAGGGCACAAAAATATATATGTGCAAGATGGCGCGTTAATCCCCGGTAGTGCTGGCGTCAATCCGTATGTGTTTATCACAGGACTTGCGGAGCGTAATATGGCGGCTATTTTGAAGAGAGATTTTGGGTAGGGTTTTAGGATTTAGAGGTATGAAAAACGCTCTTGATGGGCGTTTTTCATACGGTATTCGCTTTGAATATAATATGCAGGATGCGTTTCACTACCTTGTTCTACAAATATATTCATCACTTAATAAATGCTTTTAATTTCTTTTCATCAATAAAATATAGATTACCATTAGGTCTTGAGCATGCAACATACAATTTATTCAATGTAATAGCTGATAGTTCATGTAACTTGTTCTCATGGTATGCTTTACTAGTATTAGGATTCAAAACAACACATACATCCTTATATCCATCAGTGCCTTTTACAGCTCCCCAATTAGCAGTATTCCCTATGTATCTATCACTCTTCTGATAAAATAGCTTAGCTATTGAGTCGTTGTTAAAAATGCTTGTAATTTCGAGGTCCTTATCTATAAAACGAATATGAACATTATCTGTTCTATACGAGTCAATTGATATTTTCATCTTTTGAGATATAAAGTCACAAACTGTAGGGCTGCATCGATAACTTTTTGAAAGTGCATTTTCATCAATATAAAAACCCACTTTACGTAACTCTCTACAGTAACTTTCATAATTATTATGCAAATTTTTTCTTGTCGATCCATCTCGACTCGTGTCAAAAGTATGTTGATAAAAATCACCAACTAATAGTACTTCTTTTGTTGAATTGACTAGCTTACAAATAAAATTAAAATCGTTTGAAGCAAAATCCTGTACTTCATCAAAGCAGATTAGGTCAAAATATTTATCTATTCTCGCAATAACCTCATCGATTGCACCAGCCTCAATCAAAAGCTTAGCTACTCTATTCGAATAGAGGCGATTATGACCATTCATCCAATGTAAACGACAATCTTTACTACTACGCTGTATATGTTGCGGAAGAGGATTCAGGAATACCAAACCTTTAGTTTTTAACTCGTAACCACAAATAGGTCTAAAACAAAAAGCATATATAAATGAGAAGTACGAGTAAACCTTAATACCATTTGGCATATAGCCAAATTTATTGATAATCCGCTGTTTAAGCTGTTTAGTATTCAAATCTGTATACGTGACAATTAAAGCTCTTATCTTTTCGTCGAGCTTATCTATAATGGTACTAGACTTTCCTGAACCCGCAACGGCTAGAATTACTCGTTTATCCATACTATTGCCCTCTCTATATAGTCAGGCACTTTTAAAAAGACTTGATCAGAATCACATTTTTCAGCAATTCTATAGGCAGCTTCGGCTTTATTATCTAGCATGTAATCTAACGGTAGTTTTTGAATAATGCCATTATTAAATAGATTGTCACAGAAATCCTTATTATCCTCATAAACACATATTTCAAAAGTCGTACGTACTGTATCGTCTGAGTCGTAAAAAATACTGATGTTATCTTCAGGGTACTCGGCATAATTAGCAATACAATTTTTTTGAGCATCTCCATCATTATCACGAATAACAGCAACTCTTATATTCAATATTTTCGCTAAATCTAAATATCTTTTGAAACTCAACCCATCTACTGAAATAATATGGATAGCATCATCTTCAAGATTACGACTTTGATTACGATACAGGGTATCAAATAGCATATACTCTGCATCACCTTCTACTAAAATAACTTTAGTAGACAAAATGAACTCTAAAATATTATTGTCAGGTGCTTTCATAAAAAATTTGGCGGTATCAATTGAAAGGTTTTCAAGTGTAGCAATACTGGTACCTGTACTACTCAATAGAATTGATTTTCTTAAATTCAACCTGCTACTAATTAGGCTATTATGAGTAGCGATGATAATCTGATTTTGTTCAGAATCCGCAATTCTTGATACTAATCGCTTCATATTAGTATGGCTTAAATGATTTTCAGGTTCTTCAAGTAGTAATACGTCTATATTTTTATTGGAACTTTGTGATAAAACGAACTCAGTTTTGATGAAGCATTGCTGACCCTTCCCTCTCTCATCAATTGGAATATTATCTTCGATTAAACCTATATCAGTCTCTAAGTTCGATTTAGAACTTGAGCGTATAGCAAAGTCGTAGTTGCCAACCATACTGCTATTTATACTTGTTAAATGATTTGCTGAAAAGCTTTCTTTATGCTGTCTATACTCATTTTTTAATTGGACACGCTGAACGTCGTTGACAGTCGAATAATAAACTGTCTTTGTGTACTCTCTATTGGCATATTCACTGCTAATTTGTGAATTATCAATCGTTAGTGTTGAAAGAAATCGACTATAACCGGAATAAGACTCACCACTGAAAGTAACAAAATTAACTATATAGAATTCGAATGGAAAGCAAAAAGGGTTTTGTGCTAATAACTGTGTTATCTCTTTAGACAAATCATCATTGGGTTTTATAATTAAGTGAAGCCCTGCTGTATTTATATTATCAGAGTTATGTTTGCCTGTTAATTCAGACTTCGAGTCTTCATTAAGAAAAATTTCAACATGTATTTCAGGTAAATCACTTATAGATTTTTGAGTAAGCTGTATAAAATCAGTACAGGCTTCTTTTGTAAACAAAGACTCAATACCAATTGTCTCAACTCTACTACGACTTCCTTTTGCAACTAAGTCAATTGCTTGGATTATTGAGCTTTTCCCTGATTCATTATCACCAATAATAGTATTGACACCCTCTTTAAAATCCACTTCTAAAGACTTAAATCTCTTAAAATTTTCAAGCTTTAACTTTTTAATATATTGCACCCTCTACACCCTCACAAAAAACTCGTATGAAGAGTATATCAATCTATTAAGCTTTCAACACCTTGAAAAACCTTTTCGCCAACAAGCCTCAAAACTCTTCTCCCTACCACACAGCCATTGAATTCCAATCTCGCATCAGCAACAATAACAGTAGCTTCTACTAACAATCTTCATAATAAGAAGGACAAACAATGAAACTGCGCATCTTAAAATCTGCCGTGACCAACCCTTGGTTTAACCTTGCGACCGAGGATTGGATATTTAATACGCTCGACCCAGACTCGCACACGCTATTTTTATGGCGCAATAGCGAGACCGTGGTCATTGGGCGCTCGCAAAACCCATGGGTAGAATGCAAAATCGATAAGATGGAAGCAGACGCGGTGTACCTTGCGCGGCGTCAGAGTGGCGGTGGCGCGGTGTTTCATGATTTGGGCAATACCAACTTTACCTTTTTATCACCCAAAGACGACTACGACCAAGACGCAAACTTCACCATCATCATCAATGCGCTAAAAAAATTGGGCATAGAGGCAGATTTATCTGGGCGTAACGACATGCAAGTCGGTGATAAGAAAATATCAGGCAGCGCTTTTAAACATGCAGCGGATCGCAGCTTTCATCATGGGACCTTATTGGTCAATGCCAACATGCAAAAGCTCGGTGAGTATCTCAACCCGCATCCACTTAAGTTGAAAGCCAAAGGCATCAAATCGGTACGCGCGCGCGTTGCCAACTTGGTTGAGTTTAATGAGGACATCAATCACGAGACGTTATCTGAGGCGATTATCAAAGCATTTTGTGAATACTATCGCGACAAAGATTATGGCGACACTACGCCAGTAGAAGAATTGGATGAAGCGACGCTCGCAAAAGAGCCGTCATTAAATAAATACTATGAACAAATGGCGGACTGGAATTGGCGCTTTGGTAAGACGCCTGAATTTACCCATCACATTGAGACGCGATTTGATTGGGGCATTATTGATTTGCACCTTGATGTGAAGCACGCAGTGATACGCGATGTGGTTATCTTCTCTGATGCGCTAAACGTTGAATTAATTGACCTATTAAAAGACACATTGATGGGCATTAAATATGACAAACATGAGATTAATGCCAAACTTGCTGAATTAGATAAGGCTCATGCTGAACTGGTAGTACAAATTGATGATGTGTCTAAATGGCTGACTAGTGAGATGGAAGGTTAGATTTTTGCTCATTAATAATACTGTATAAAAAATCTCAAGTTCTTATTGCAGCCAATTACTCAAACGCTTTTGTGCTTTATGCCGACTCAGCTTTCCATATAAACCACGCCTTTAGACAAACTTAAGTTTGATATATTACGCTTTAGCCATCTATAATGTGATGCAAATAATAGATCCGCTATAAAAGTCCAAACTTTAAACGTTTAAGCAAGGTAGCACTATGGCAGCCTATATCACCGTCGGCGCAAAGACCTCTCACGGTGGGACGGTCATCTCCGGCTCACCGCACACCACTCATAACGGTATCCCTGTCGCGCGTAAAGGCGATAAAGTCATCTGTAAAAAATGCAAAAAGGTGACCACCATTCTTAGTGGCGACCCATCCTTTATTGTCGATGGCGCACCCATCGCACGTGGTGGCGATGTCACTAGCTGCGGCGCGAAGCTGATTGCGATTCAGCAGTCATTTGCGGAGTCTGACTTTGATGTTGGCAGTATTGCGCAGGCAGAGCCTTTAGTGTTTCCGAAGTCAGATTTACAAAATAACCTTTTTAAAGAGAAAGATAAGGGAGCGTATTTAACATTAAGCAAAATATATTTAAAAGATAATACCTACGTACCCATGGGTATTCCAAAGTTTAATGATTCCATCGCCAACGGACTTAAACACAGTAAAATTTATATTGAAGTAAAAATTCATAGCGGTACTTTTAAGAATTTAAAATTGAACATATTAGGTACAGGATCTGGAAGTTCAGGAGGCTCTGCACTTCTTGCTGAGAAGATAGGTATTTTTAGTGCAGGAGATATGGTTGCCTTTGAGTGGAATGGCTTTGTTAAAGATAAGTATGATAGCAGTATGCTTGTTCATGGAGAACAGGAGTTTAAGGTAACAGGGCAGTCTAAATCTGGTTTTTCTGCTGATCATTCAAAAAAGGTTAAGTTTGGATATAAACAAGAACAATGGGCAGACATTAAAATTAATAAACAGAATAAACGTATTGATGTAAGTTTACGTATTAATATTGCCGACGCTATAGAATTCAGGGGCATTCCACCCTCTAAAGTAGCGGTAGAGGAAATTAAAGCCAGCCGCCTATTGAATAGAATGCTAGTAAAACCGAACATGACGGATAACGATTTGCTTAAACTTGCATCGGCTGGAGTAAAAAAGTATTGGAGTCGTAACCATAGTACTCATTCCCATATTAAGCCGCACGTTACTATTCAAAAACAAGTTTATCAAGTATATACCGAGGCCATATTATCCAATAAGAGGGCAACAAATCAGACAAAGGTTACCTACAATACAAACGGTAAATTTGGACGATCGAACAACTTCCCTAAATTCCAAGAAGTAGTTTACAACACTGGCTGTTTGAAGAGAAGCGATGGTAGATGGGTCACTCGAAATGCAGACTATAGTAATAATAAGTTTGAAGAAACCTTTGCTCATGAGTTGGGCCATACCTTCGTTTCAGCCTACCGAGGTGATTATCAGTCATTAATTCATGAAGGCAGCTCTACTGTACTACAAGCACCAAATGATACATATCAATACCCTACAAAAGGAGAGTTAGATTTAATGAAATATGCTAGAGGAGAACCAAAAGATTTTTTTGAACGTGTGGTGGCTAATGAAACTGATGTTAAAGGTTTATTATGGGCAAGCCGACTGGAGATTAATTAAGTGAAACTTAATATATTTTCTATGACTACAGTTATGATGTGCGTAGTGCTAACGGCGTGTGAAGCAAAGGTAGCTTACATGACGCCTCAGATCGAAGGGCAGGTAATAGACAGAAGGACTAGCGAACCTGTTAGTAATGTTAAGGTCATATTAACGTCGAAGGATTTCGACGTAACAGACAATGATGGTAAGTTTTTGATACCGCAGATTGAGTATCACTATAGAGTATTTCCTCCTAAGAGTTATGACTATAGTGATTATAGCGGTGCTGCTTTAATATTTATCAAAGATAACTACAAAGATAAATCCTACACGTTAGGTAATTTACCCAGTACAAATACTGCTCAAGACCAAGAATCTTATAACGTAGATATCAAAAGGTATATCAATATGGGTAAAGTTTACTTGACTCCAGCGGATCCAAATATTTTAGAGATGCAAGAAGAGATCATATCAGACACGCTTGATTATTGTCAGCCTAACCAATCCCAAAAAGAAGTAGAGTGTATACCTGTACCAAAAGCCATGACCCATAAACAGGTAAGTCCAAACCAGCCTAGCAAATAAATGTTTATCTAAGAGATTTCAATGCATCAAAGAAAAAATACTACTCTCATTCAGTCTTTACTATTAGCTACTTTATTATCAAATATATTAATCGTTTCCGCTTGTTCAGCTGAATCATCAAACGCACCAGTACTATCAAATCAAAGCACTCCTGCTGAGACCTATGATCTTGGCCTTGCCTACTATGAAGGCAACTCAGTTCCTGAAGATGATAACAAAGCTTTTGAACTATTTGAAAAAGCTGCCAATCAAGGCTATGCCCCTGCTAAACATTATCTAGGTATTATGTATTATGAAGGTTTAGGCGTAGATCAAAATTATCAAAAAGCATTTGAATGGGTTAAGCAAGCTGCTAACCAAGGAGATTCTGATGCTCAATTTGATTTAGGTGTTATGTACCACGAAGGTATTGCTGTTAAGCAAGATGATTTCAAAAAATTTGAATGGTTTCAAAAATCTGCTAACCAAGGAGATTCTGATGCTCAATATCGTATAGGCATCATGTATTATGAAGGTAGTGGTGTTGAGAAAAATTACCAAAAAGCAATGGAGTGGTATGTATTAGCTGCTGACAATGGATCTTTTGATGCTCAAAACAATATTGGCAATCTTTATGAAAACGGCTACGGCGTGCCACAAAGCTATACCGAAGCATTGGAATGGTATACCAAAGCTGCCGCTCAAGATCTGGATTTAGCACAACTTAATATCGGTGGTCTCTACGAAAACGGCTATGGCGTCCCTCAAGACTATGACGAAGCTTTTGAATGGTACAAAAAGGCCGCCGACCAAGGCAATCAAGAAGCCAGTAATCGCATTGGTAGATTGGTCATGAATGGTAAAATTGATGATACTGGCATCACTATCTATAGCACTCAAGAAACGGGGCTTACATTGGGTGATATCGAGAATAGTTTAAACAACTAGAGTGATACGCAACTTGGTTTAATATTTATACATGATTGCTATCTTCTCAGATGCGCTAAACGTTGAATTGATTGATTTGTTAAAAGATACGCTGACGGGTATTAAATACGATCGCAATACTGTCAAAGCGGCACTGGATGGGCTAAAACAAGCGCATACGGAGTTGGCGGCGCAGGTTGATGGTTTTGGGAAGTGGCTGGATTCTGAGATGGAGGGTTGGGGTTTTAATGCCATATATAAATTTAGGGTGGGCTAACGTCAGCATACCCTGCGCTTGCTAATATTTAAGATAAAAATTTCTGTTGTTTTAGTTTACATACAAGTTAAATGAGTTAATAGCTAACATATGCTATAAAAGTATTTCCATTTTAACGATCTACTTGTACTTACAAGGTCATCATATGTTAAACGTTAATGTTAAAATTTTAAATGTGAATGAGTCTAATGATTTCAGAGCTATCAGACTGTCCGCTTTGAAAAATTCTCCCGAAATGTTTGGATCCACCCATATGGCCGAAGCAGACAAGCCCTTAAATTTTTTCGAAGATTGTTTATTAAATTCAACTGTATTTGGTGCCTACCATAAAAGTAAAATTATAGGGTTAGCAACCTTAACACAAGAAAATGGAATAAAGTTTTCTCATAAAGCATCTTTATCAAGTGTATTTATCGAGCCTGAATTTCAACGAAAAGGGGTGGCAAACAGCTTGCTTAGTGCCGTCATCGAACACAGTGAAAAACATGTGGAGCAAATTTTACTTACGGTTGCCGATGATAATAAGCCTGCAATTCAACTTTACAAAAAATTTGGTTTTCAAACTTATGGTGTAGAAACAAAGGCAATGAAAGATAATGGACAATATATTGATGAAGTTTTGATGAAACGATTTATGTTGTAGCAAGTATAGGGTATGTTAGTTATGGCAATCTTTCATAGAAAGGGCAGATTAAACTCAAATCACCGCTGAATACCAAGTTTGATAAATTACGTATTCTCTAACCTATTCTATAAACCCAATAAAAATAAAGGCTCTAACTAAAAAAGCGGCAAGATAATTAATCTCGCCGTTTCTATATTTAACCTAAACTATTCAAACCCTAAATCGCTGCCGCAACCTCTGCTCCATCTCTTATAGCGCGTTTGGCATCCAGCTCAGCGGCCAATTTTGCCCCGCCAATTAGATGATATTGCGCATCTGGCGCATCACCGACGTTTGGCATCAGCTCAACCACTGACTCTTGACCCGCACAGACCACGACGCTATCGACACGTAGCAACTGGCTTTGACCTTGGTTATTGGTGATCCAAATGCCTTCATTGGTGATCTTATCGTACTGAGCGCCTGATACTTGGATGACACCGTGTGATTTGACATGGGCACGATGTACCCAGCCCGAGGTTTTATTGAGACCACTGCCCAAGCGACCTTTGCTACGCTGCATCAAGTACACTTGGCGGATAGGTTTGATGGCTTCAGGCTTAATCAGTCCACCATCAGTTTGATAGTTGGTATCATTTGTCACGCCCCACTCTTCACGCCACTCTTCGATAGATTGCGCTTTTGGACGATAGCTTGGGTCTTTTAGTAATTCAGGGCCTAGCTCATCTAATGGCTGACCATGCTTGGCGGTCAGATATTCACTAACGTCAAAACCGATACCACCAGCACCAATGACAGCAACGGTATCACCGACAGATTTCTCGCCAGAGAGTAATTCAGCATAGCTCATTACTTGTGGCAAATCCGCCCCTTCAAGTTTGCCAGCTAAGCTTCTAGGTACAACGCCTGTAGCGACGATGACGTGATGGAATTTGGCTTTCTCAAGCATGGCTTTATCGACTTTGGTATTGAGTTTAATCTCAACGCCTAAATGCTCAAGCTCATTGATATAGTAGCGAATGGTTTCAAAGAATTCTTCTTTACCAGGGATGACTTTGGCGTAGTTAAACTGTCCACCCAAGATGTCTTTTGCTTCAAACAAGGTTACCTCATGACCACGTAGTGCGGCGACATGAGCGGCTGACATGCCAGCGACACCGCCACCGATGACGGCAACTTTTTTAGGTTTTTTGGTTTTCTTATAAACCAATTCTGTCTCATAACACGCTTGTGGATTGACCAGACAAGTCGAGCGTTTATTTTCAAAGGTATGGTCAAGACATGCTTGGTTACAGGCGATACAGGTATTGATGCGGTCGGCTTGACCATTTTTAGCTTTATTGACCCAATGGGCATCGGCTAAGAATGGACGTGCCATTTGAATCATATCCGCCTGACCACTAGCCACGATTCCTTCTGCCGTTTCTGGCATATTGATACGGTTGGCTGCCATCATTGGGATATTGATATGCTTTTTAATTTCAGCAGTGAAATCAACAAAAGCAGCACGCGGTACGCTGGTGACAATCGTCGGTACACGCGCTTCATGCCAGCCGATACCAGTATTCATGATGGTCACGCCCGCTTCTTCTAGCGCTTTGGCAACGGTAATTACTTCATCCATGACGTTGCCGTCTTTGACCAAATCGATCACTGACAAGCGGAATAAAATAATAAAATCTTCACCAGCAGCTTCGCGTACGGCTTTGACAACATCGACCGCCAGCTTCATACGACCTTGAATATCACCGCCGTATTCGTCGGTACGTTGATTCACATGACGCGATAAAAACTGATTGAGCAAATAGCCTTCTGAACCCATGATCTCAACACCATCATAACCAGCTTGCTTGGCAAGTTTGGCCGAACGGGCATAATCTTTTACCGTTTGTTCAATGTTTTTAATGCTCATCTTACGCGGCTTAAATGGTGAGATTGGTGACTTAATCGGACTGGATGAGACGACAAATGGATGATAGCCGTAACGACCACTGTGCAAGATTTGCATGATGATTTTGCTGTCATATTTATGCGCCGCACGGGTCACACGCTGATGGTTTATTACGTCAGCTTTGGTATTCATGGTGCCACCAGCAGGGAGTAACCACCCTTCGCGATTGGGCGAAATACCGCCCGTAATCATCATCGCCACGCCGCCTTTGGCACGTTCAGCAAAATACGCTGCCAGCTTACCATAGTTATAAAAACGGTCTTCAAGCCCCGTGTGCATTGAGCCCATCACCATGCGGTTTTTAAGCGTCGTAAAGCCCAAGTCTAATGGCTCAAATAAATGCGGATAGTGTTCGTTGGTGCTGGCAGTCTCAATGGCATTGGCAGTACGGCTGGCGGACATATCATTTTCCTTATGAATGGTTTGTGGAAACGCTTGTTAAAGCTGGCTGGGCTTTTTAAAAGTTAAGATTTTTAAAAATTAGGCTCTTTAGAAATAGTTAGGCTATAGGACTTAACATCACTGGTATCGTAACACACCGCTATTATCATCAGCTATGCAGACAAGCGACTGATGAGTGAACACTATGTGCGTTCGGCTGATTGCTCGTGTGGTCCAATATCAGAAAGCGCTAAAAACATACTCGCTTTTCACAGAGCATTGTCTATAATGGACGAACAAATATTTACCGTGAGTCATCTATCGGCGGGTTGCTACAAGGAAGATCAGCAAAAATATTAACGGCTTATCAAACAGTGATAAATAGCGAAGCCAACTTTATAGCAGGTTTGTAGCGTATTCACCGAATTATAAAAGCAAGATAAAGGACTATCTCTATGACAGACTTCCATACCGGTCTTGGCAAAAATACTGCCAACCATCAACCACTTACCCCTATCGACTTTATTATCCGTAGCGCGCAGGTTTATCCTGATAAGACTGCCATTATCTATGACGATTTAACACATAATGATCTGACGCAAACGTGGCAACAAACCTACACGCGTTGTCGGCAATTGGCAGATGGTCTACGTAAATTAGGCATCGATAAAAATGACACAGTTGCAGTCATGATGCCAAACACTCCAGCCATGATCGAATGCGCTTTTGGGGTGCCCATGTCAGGCGGTGTGCTTTGTACACTTAACACCCGGCTCGATATCAACGCCCTGACCTTTTGTCTGCAACACTCAGAAGCCAAAGTGTTGATTCTAGACAGCGAGTTTGCTGAACATGCTGAAATTATCGATGAAACCTTTCCAAATCTAATCGTGATTCATGCGACAGATGTAGCACTCGATATTGAACGTTTTGGGCAAATGAGCTACGAGGCATTAATCGCCAGCTCAGATAGTTTGGATAATTGGGAAAAACCAACAGATGAATGGGATGCTATCGCGCTCAACTACACCTCTGGCACGACGGGTAAACCCAAAGGCGTGGTCTATCATCATCGCGGTGCGACGCTCAATGCCGTCTCCAATATTTTAGATTGGGATATGCCCAAGCACCCTATGTATCTATGGACTCTGCCATTATTTCATTGTAATGGTTGGTGCTTTCCTTGGACGATTGCTGAGCGCGCGGGCATCAACGTCTGCTTGCGCAAGATTGACGCTGATTTGATTTTGCAGCTGATTGCCAAGTATAAAGTCAGTCATTATTGCTCAGCACCGGTGGTGCACAATATGATTGCTGGCGGAAAAGCTGAATATAAAGACGCCATCAATCATGAAGTAAAAGGCTGGGTCGCTGGTGCGCCGCCGTCTGAAACCATGCTCGCCGCCATGGAAGCAATGGGTTTTCATATCTCGCACGTTTACGGTCTTACCGAAGTCTATGGTCCGGTCACCGTCTGCGCTGAGCAGCAAGAATGGGATGAGCTGGATATCGCTGCTCGTGCGCAAAAGAAATCACGTCAGGGCGTAACGTCACATTTAATGACTGGGTTTGAGCTGTTTAAACAAGGTACCACTGAGCCGGTTGCCGCTGATGGCGAAGAAATGGGTGAACTGGCACTGCGCGGCAATATGGTGATGAAAGGTTATCTAAAAAGCCGTAAAGCCACCGAAGAAGCCTTTGCTGATGGTTGGTTCCGCACCGGTGATTTGGGTGTTAAATATCCTGACGGCTATATCAAAATCATGGACAGGCTTAAAGATATCATCATCTCAGGTGGCGAAAACATCTCAAGCATCGAAGTCGAAAACATCTTATATAAAATGCCAGAAATCCAAAGCTGTGCTGTCGTTGCCGCGCCGCATGATAAATGGGGCGAAGTACCGGTGGCATTTATCGAGATTCATGAAGGCAGCACCTTACAGCGTGACACTGTGATGGAGCATTGCAAGCAGCATTTAGCGGGTTTTAAAGTACCCAAATATATTGTCTTTGCTGAAATCCCAAAGACCAGCACTGGTAAAGTTCAGAAATTTGAGCTGCGTCAAGCGGCCAAGTCATTAGCACACGAAACGCCAAAAGTAACAGCAAGCGCTAAGTAAGCTTTTATCATTAACGCTTAATGAAACATCATTGATGAACATTGATAAAAAAGGGTCAACCTAACTGAATTAGGCTGACCCTTTTATTGAACTAAAAAAACCAAGCCAATATTAATTAAGCTTTGGCTCTAGCCATTGATATACCAACATCCCCACTATCATTGCTGGGATAAAGACATAGGCCTGCCATTGTCCTGTGCCGAGCAGCACGATACCGGGTCCTGGACAAATACCGACCAAACCCCAGCCGATACCGAACAGCATCGCGCCAATCAGCAGTTTTTTATTAATGGTGGTTTTGGTTGGCATCTCAATTAATGACCCAATCCAGCTGGTCTGTTGACGCTTAGCCAATTGTACACCGACTATCGCCACCATTAGACCGCCGCCCATCACCAGTGCTAAAGAAATATCCCATGCACCAAAGACGTCCAAAAAGCCCTGTACCTTAACAGGATCGGTCATGCCTGATATCAGCAGTCCAAAGCCAAATAATAACCCTGCCAGTAATCCAATTATATTTTTTAGCATTATTTTTTCTCGCATCTAATGTGTTAATCCAAGCTGTTATAACCATCCGATATAAACAATATTCATCGCTATCTTCGCAACGTACTGTCTATGTGATTTTTAAATCAAACCCAAGACATGACGACCAAGATAAACGGTCACAATACCAAAAAACATAAAGGTCACCGTCGCCGCCATCGAACGTGGTGATAGTCGTGCATTACCGCAGATACCATGTCCACTGGTGCAACCTGAACCCAAACGTGTCCCAAAACCAACCAGTAATCCTGCCCCAATGAGCAGTGGCAAAGAGCTACTAATCTCTATATCGGGCAGTGGTCTGACCAAGCGATATAATAATGGTGAAATAACGAGACCAAGTATAAATAATACCTGCCACATCTCGACGCGCTTGGGTTTAAGAAGACTTGAGAAAATACCACTAATACCCGCGATACGACCAATGCCCAATAGCAAGATAACCGTCGCAACGCCTAGCATCAGCCCGCCTACCAAGGAAATTGGCGTAAAGGCCTGCCAATCTATTTGTATACTCATAATATTTACCTAAGCCAATTTTTATCAAAACAGTTTTGAATTTCGTTTTATATAAATACATTATATTATAAAATATAATAAATAGGTAAAAAAATACTGAACCCTCGTTACATAGGCTCAGTATTCTTTTTATTTAAAAAACATCTTATGAATTAAAGATATTATTTGGCCAATACTTTATCAAGTGCGCTTTCAAAACGTTGTACTGCACCGTCTACATCGGTCAATTTATCCAGACCAAATAGACCTAAGCGGAACGTTTTAAAGTTATCCGGCTCACCAACTTTTAGCGGTACACCAGCAGCAATTTGCATGCCTGTTTCGGCAAAAGCACTGCCTTTATGCATATCATCACGCTCAGTGTAAGCAACCACGACGCCTGGCGCTTCAAAACCTTTCGCCGCGACGCTTTCAATGCCTTTAGCGGCTAATACTTCACGAATACGGTTGCCCAATTGCCACTGCGCATCACACAATGTATCAAAGCCGATTTTTTTGGCCTCATTAATAGTATCGCGGAACTGACGCAAGCTATCGGTTGGCATGGTGGCATGATAAGCGTGACCGCCATTTTCATAGGCGCGCATGACATTTAACCACTGCTTTAAGTCTAAGCTAAAGCTATCCGATTCTGTGTTGTCTACTTTTTCGATTGCCGCATCACTTAGCATTACTAAGCCTGCACACGGAGTGCTGCTCCAACCTTTTTGCGGGGCGCTGATGAGGACATCAATACCCAAATCTTTCATATCCAACCACACACAACCTGAAGCGATACAGTCAATGACCAATAAACCACCAACGCTATGTACAGCCGCGCTTAGCGCTTTGATATAGTCTGATGATAAAATAATACCCGATGACGTTTCGACGTGCGGCGCAAAAACCACTGCTGGTTTCTCTGCTTTAATTTTAGCAACCGCTTCATCGATATCAACGGGGGCAAATGGTTTTGGTGACTCGCCCTCTTCACGATGTGCCGTCAATACCGTAGACGACTTGGCGATTTTGCCTTTTTCTAAAATTTGCGTCCAGCGATAGCTAAACCAACCGTTACGGATAATGAGGCAATCTTCATCATTGGCCAATTGGCGCGCAACGGCTTCCATTCCATAAGTACCAGCACCGGGTACAATCACCACCGCTTCGGCGTTATACACGGATTTTAGGTCGCTAGATAGGTCATTCATCACTTGTTGAAAGACTTTTGACATGTGGTTTAAGGCGCGGTCAGTATAGACCACTGAGTATTCTAATAAGCCGTTTGGATCAATATCTTGACGTAATGCAGTCATAGGAAGCTCCTAGTTTATAGTTAGATAGTTTAATTTTTCTCAAGCATTGGCTATAGCAAAATCCAGATACTCTCTTAAACCAACCTGCCTTAATACCGCTAACCAATCTAGACACCTACTGTTCGCCAACTTCGCCAAATAACGTTTTTGTTAAATAACATGGCTGTCAAATAGCATTGCTGATTAATAGCATAGTCGTTAGATTGCATAGCAGCTAGATACCACTATAGGTAGTATTAACTGAGTATTAATATTGGGTAATAGTCGAGAGCATGACGCAGGGTTGACGATATAGCACTTTATCCTAGCGCTATTGCCGTTGGTGATTGTGTTTTGCACGCCGTGTTTTTATTGATTTTAGACAAAGTCGTACAGAACAGGTGCACCATTATAGGGGCTACGCGGTGGTAGGCTAATAATGGTCACTAACAACTGATGAGATGAATAGGCATCAAGCGAGAACATATACACTAGGGTTTTTAGAGAATAACCGCTCGCGTATAACAAAAGATTATCGTCGCTTAATATACTCATAACAGCTTGATATTAGCACTGATAATGCAGGTTGACAACGATATGTTTGCGCAATAATAACGTTTGCGCCACTTATGTTTTTTTGATCATTAAATAATGGCTATCGACGTCCACGATGAGCATCTTGCAGCCCAGATACCACAAACTCTAGCAGCTCACTATCCCCTTCACGGGCAGCCTTGCGCATGAGCTTTGATGGTGCGTGGGTTAGCGTCTGCGTCAGGCGGCGTGACAGCTCGATGATAATATCTTCAGGACTGGCATTGTCCTGTTGTAGCTTGGCGATGGATTCATGCAGGAGTTTATCTACTTGGTCATGAGTACGCTCGCGATACTGCTGAATGTCTTTACCGACTTGGCGCACTTGAAAGCTGCGATCCATCTCAACGACCAATTGGCTAACGAGCAGTTCCGCATCGACTGCCGCTTGCCTACGCTGTTCGATATTTCCAGCGATCACGTGTTGTAGATCATCGACAGAGTAAAGATAAACATCATCGATACGACTAATGGTCGAGTCAATATCGCGCGGTACTGCTAAGTCAATCATCAACATGGGCTGATAACGACGTTGTTTCAGCGCGCGCAAAGTCATGGTTTTATCGATCAACACATCCATACTACCGCTACAGCTACTAACGATGTCGGCTTCTGCCAAAACTTGTGGTAACTCTTGCAGGGGTCTGACTTCTACCAAGTGACCTGCGCGACGCAGCTCCACTGCCAGCGCTTCAGCGCGTTCAGGATTACGGTTGCAAATAATCACGCGACCGACGCCAAGCCCAGCAATGTGGGTGGCGACCAAACGGTTCATCTCACCTGCTGCGACAACCAACAAAGTACGACTGGGCAAATCATCAAATATTTGCGTCACCAATTTGGCGGCCGCATAGCTGAGCGATACCGCTTGTGCGCCAACCTTAGTCTCGTTACGTACGCGTTTGGCAGCAGCAAATACTTGATCTACAATCCAGCCAAGCTGATTACTCAAAGCTTTTTGTTCTTGCGCGAGCTGTACTGAGCGCTTAATTTGACCGAGTATCTGCGGCTCACCCAATATCATAGAGTCAAGCCCTGCGGCAACTCTAAGCCAATGGGTCAGAGCGTGAGTGTCGCGGTGCACATAAAGATAGGGATCGACCTCAGACAGTGACAACTGCTTAAAATCAGCAAGCCACGCTTTAATTTTTAAGATATGAGCACTAATGGCCGCCGAAGATGTCTGAGCACCGACCGCGCCATTAGCAGACATAGAGGGGACATCTTGCGGCTCTGTTAGCTGCGGCACAAGCGCATAGATTTCAGTACGATTGCAAGTAGAAACAATCACACTGCCATCAGTAAAGGCCTCTAATTGTTCAAGAGCGACATTCACATCGTCACCTACAAGCGCCAAGCGCTCTCTCAGAGCGACTGGTGCAGTTTTGTGATTGACCCCAATGACCACTAATCTCATTATTGATAGACCATAAACATGACGCTCACCTGCCAGCCACGCTATCTCATTATTCTTGAAAGACAGTTGTAGACGACAGCGCTGAAAGGAAGACCCTAAAAGCCGATCATTATATCATTATTGCCAGCTTTAATTAACACTCAGCTATCGATGATAGCTATTTGCTTGTATCTGGGCACATGAGTAACAAATCAACTACCGATACGATTGTTAAAACCAATATCTGTGTTTTAGCGATTGCTCATAGAAATAGACATAAATCATTCGCTTACTTGACGTTAACTTGTTATATTTTCACAATATTTAGGCGGCGATTCATAACGAATGAAAGACTTCATTGATACAGGTTATCAGCCAATCCTATTTTGTTAGAAAGGATTTGGTAGAGTGGCTGCTACTCATGATGGAGTAACACGGGCACTATTGTTTATCCCATCGATCTGCTTTTATAATGTCAGGCATGGGTACTCGTTCCCAATACCTAGGGCATGTCCTCATTTTAAAAATGGAGATAAAAGTGAGAACAGCCCCTAGTATGAAATGATTAAAATAAAATTGTCTTATCGATATAGATAAACAATGGGCGAATACGGTTATCTATGATTTTTTTTGGGTCATTATTTCGATCACAACTTGCACATGACGACCAATCTAATCTGCGCGCGCTATTGCATGCGGTTATCGAACGTCTGTGCCAGCGTTATAAGCTAACCTTGTCGTTGGCCTTTTGCTTATGCTTAGGATCATCTTCCGTTCACGCCAGTCATCCTGATATCTCAATAGAAGCCCACGTACCCAAAATATCTGTTGCTGATAAGAATGACAAGGCAGTCAGTAGCGACGGCATTGATGATAACAGCTCAACGATACAGGCAACTGCTCCTACAAATGCACAGCCAGTAGAAAATGTCGCCAATATTAATGGATTAGCACCAACCACGTTATGGCAACCTGAACTCAAAGAGCCCAGCTTGTATGCTCTGTTAGATGCAGAATTTGCAGCAGATCGCGGTGATAAACAACGAGCGATTACTATCTATAAGCAGCAAGCGTTTAAAGACGATGCAACCGCCGTATTTGAAAGAGCGCTCAGCCTTTCTTTACGCACTGAAAGGGTTGAGAAATCATTACAATTTGCCAAGTCATGGCAAGACCAAAATCCAGATCATGTGCCTGCTTGGTTTTATGTGGCGCATTTGGCCCTGCGAGCACACGATTATCTCTTAGCTGGCGAGACCTTGAATCGTATTTTGCGTTATGACCCTCGAGCAGACTTAAGCGAAATTCTTATCGGTATCTATCCAAACAACGATGAGGACAAACGTGAATTGCTTGCCGCTTTGCAACCACTAGATAGCGAGCAAAATGCCTCATTATCCGTATTGAAAGCAGGATTGCTTTACCAATTTAACGAGCCTGAGATTGCCATTGTCCATATCAATCGTGCACTAGAACGCCAGCCTGACTATGTACCTTTTATTACGCTAAAGGCTGATATACTGCGCAAAATCGTCACGGCTGAAACAGTCGTCAATTATGTGAGCCAAGCACGCCTGCGTAATCCCGATAGTAAAAGTCTCTATCTATACGAGATTCGTTATTTGCTTGATTTAAAACAAAGCCAAGACGCGTGGCAATTATTGCTAGACGCCCATGGTCGCTTCGCTGATGATGCCGAGATTACCTTGCTGGCGGCGTTGGTGAGCTTGGATATCGAAGAATATGACAGTGCCGATGAGCTACTCAATATGCTCGCAAAAACCCCCGCTTACCTTGATCAAGCTTACTATTACCTTGGTATCAGTGCCGAGCGTCAGCAGCGCTTTGACCAAGCCAAATACTATCTCAACGGTGTCATGCAAGAAGACTTGGTATTAGAAGCCCGTAGAAAAGTAGTGGCTTTTGAATTGCTTAACAACGATGTGGATGCGGCGATTGCTACTTTGGAAAAACTGCGTAAAGACTTTAACGTCTTTGCGCCTGACACTTTTGTGATGCAAGCCGATATTTTATGGCAGCAAAATGAGACCGAAGAAGCACTGCGCCTACTAACCAAAGCTGCTCGCAAGTATCCTGATAATGAAATGCTCTTGTTTGCACGCGCCCAGCTCCTTGATGACAAAAACGACTATATCGTTAAGCGTACCTTGCTCAATCATCTGCAGGCACTTGACCCAACCAACCTCTCCTACCAGCTCAGTTATGCGCAACTATTGCTAGCCAATGAACGTAGCTCTGCACAAGGATTGGCATTGGCTACCGCCATCATTCAGATTCACTATGATGACCCACGTTATGATAATGAACTGCATCTGCAAGCGCTGAATGTGCTGGCTGGCAATGCATTGGCCAATGAAAACTATCAACAAGTCATCGACTACCTACAAACCCCTTACGACGTGTTTCCTACCTTACGCTCTGGTACTTTGCTACTGCGCGCTTATCAAGGTTTAGGTAACAATGAAAAAGTCGAGGCATTACTCGCAGACTTGCAGCAGCGCTTCTCATTTGGACAGCACAACATCAGCGACCGTATACAACTCTACTGACCCGCCGTTTTATAATGGATAAACTGTTGGGTGCTATGCTTACAAGGCACTCATAAGATGCTAACAGCCACGCATAACTGAGTAACATACAACCATTAAGCTAACCTTTTTTCGAAACAATGATTTCGTAAATTTGTCTATTTTTGAGGAAACATCATGTCAGTATTGGTCAATGCTAATAAGCCTAATAAATTAGCGCTATTCGCTGCCGTGACAACCGCGCTCGTCATCACGTCTGGTTGTCAATCACTAAAAACAGCCAACGCTACTAACCAACCCAGCGCGACCTTACAAGGTCAAAACGCTGAGCAGCCGCAAAAGCTTGAGAGCTTCAATATCACTGGAAAAATTGGTGTGACAATGCCTGCCAATGACACCACAGGCACTCAAGGTGGTAGTGCATTCTATGCATGGGGGCAGCAGAATGATCGCTTCGCCATTGAGCTAATCGGTGCGCTCGGTATTGGTAAAACCAACATCGAATACAATGGTCAAACTGCCACTTTAGTCAGCGAAAAAACAGGTACCTTAACCGCTGATAACCCTGAAACTTTGCTCAAAAAAGCCACAGGTTGGCAAGCACCTATTTCACAAATGCCCTATTGGATATCTGGTCGCCCAGCGCCTTCCGATAGCGCACCACAGCTCGACGATCAGAATCGTTTAATCAGCTCAGTTAATGGTGACTGGAGTGCCAGTTTCGCTTACAAAGGAACTGACAAGTTACCCAGTAAAATCAGTGCCGTACAGCCACAAGGCAATAAGGTGGTAATGACCATCAATCATTAAGACGTCACGCAAAAACGATAAAAATTGCTTATTACTTATTACCATAGCCGTCTACAACCAAACATTATGATTAAAAACATAGCCACACCTTCTACTATCAGTCGCTTATCACCAGCAAAAATCAACTTGTTTTTGCACATTACTGGCAAACGTGCTGACGGCTATCATAATTTACAAACTGTTTTCCGCTTACTGGATTGGGGCGATTATTTGCATTTTGCGGTCACGGATGACATCGTGATTTCTACGGCGAATAGTGAATTAGATGCGAATAAGCTCTGTCATCAACTTCTAGTATTGGCTGGTGCAGAGACTATAACTGCTGATATAGAGGACAACCTAATCTTTAAAGCAGCGCGTGCATTGTTAGCGTCTGCCATACAGTCAAACACTCTACCTGAGCAGTTAGCACAAGTGCATATCGCTTTAGATAAGCATTTGCCGATGGGTGCAGGCTTGGGTGGCGGCTCATCCAATGCTGCGACGACTTTACTTGCACTTAACGAGATTTGGCAGCTAAAATTGACTCAAGATGAGCTGATAAAAATTGCTGCCACTATTGGCGCAGATGTGCCAATCTTCATCTTTGGTCAGGATGCGATTGCGATGGGTATTGGTGAGGAGTTAACGACTATTGATTTGCCAGAGCAGCAGTATTTAATACTGACGCCTGATGCCCATGTGAATACTACCCAGCTTTTCGCGCACCCGAAACTACAACGAGATATCGCCGCGCTATCGATTAAAACCATCAAAAACCAGTACAATAATTATGTACAACATTTAAACACGCCTTATCAAAATGTCTTTACCACAGTGGTAACGAGCCTTGCTCCTGCTGTTGAAGATGCTTTGAATTATTTGCAAGGATTAGAGGCGCAAGCACTGGGTACAGCACGGATGACGGGCTCAGGTAGCGCAGTATTTTTGCCTTTGGATACAAGTGTGATATCTGATAAAGCGCGTTTGGTAAAGTGGATTAAAGAGGCGCCCTGTCCTGCCTATTTAGTTCGTAATTTATGAGTTAGATTTGAGCTGTAGTGTGAAAATAAAATCATTATAAATACAGCGTAAAGGTTTTTATTGACCCAATACCCGTTTTATTTTTGACCTATTTTTTAATAAAAGCCATAAAAAAGCGCAAATGGCTTGCAAAATCTGAAAATTTAATTATAATAGGTCGCCTCAATAGGGGTATAGCCAAGTTGGTAAGGCATCAGGTTTTGATCCTGACATCCGTTGGTTCGAGTCCAGCTACCCCTGCCATTTTTTAGTACGAAGCGTTTGATATGCAATGATTATAAGCGGTTTATAAATAGCCACTTATCTTATTGACATTGACAACGTCATCCCAGTTTCGGTATAGTTCGCAATGAACACCGCTAGGGAAAAGTTATGTTTTAAATGGTTTATCCGTTTATAATATAGCGAACAGGTCGTGACGCTATTCTAACAATGACTTTTATTAAAAGTTGCTATTAGATATCGACGTACACAGCCTAGACATTACAGGGGTATAGCCAAGTTGGTAAGGCATCAGGTTTTGATCCTGACATCCGTTGGTTCGAGTCCAGCTACCCCTGCCATTTTTTACTGTAATAGTAGTCATCAAAACTTTTCACCACTCTTTTCTGAATTTGAGCAGTTTGACACTGCTTAGCGGTCGCTGCTTGAGTCAATCAATAGGACTTCTGTCATGCCTTATTTGGCGATTTTTACGGGTAATGCCCACCCTGAATTAGCAAAAACCGTAGCCGATCATCTCCATATACCTCTTGGTAAAGCTGACATCACGCGTTTTTCTGATGGCGAAATCGCCGTAGAAATCAAAGAACACGTGCGCGGTAAAGACGTGTTTATCATGCAGCCTACTTGTGCACCCACCAATGATAACTTAATGGAAATCATGATGATGGCCGATGCGCTGCGTCGCTCTAGTGCGGGTCGCATCACAGCGGTTATGCCCTACTTCGGTTATGCCCGTCAAGACCGTCGTCCACGCTCAGCTCGTGTGCCTATTTCTGCTAAAGTCGTCGCTGACATGCTAAACATCGTGAGCATCGATCGTGTAATGACCGTTGACTTACACTCAGATCAAATTCAAGGTTTCTTTGATATCCCAGTCGATAACATCTACGGCACGCCTGTATTACTAAACGACCTACAAAAACAAGATTATGACAACATCATGGTTGTTTCACCTGATGTTGGCGGCGTGGTTCGTGCGCGTGCCATGGCTAAGCAGTTGGGCGATACCGACATGGCCATTATTGATAAACGCCGTGCCCGTGCCAATGAGTCACAAGTGATGCACATCATCGGCGACGTTCGTGACCGTGATTGTGTCATCGTCGATGATATGGTTGATACGGCAGGGACTCTGTGTAAAGCTGCTGAAGCATTGAAAGCAAACGGTGCACGTCGCGTTTTAGCCTATATTACGCACCCTGTCCTATCAGGCAACGCACTGCAAAATATCAGCGAATCTGCGCTAGACGAAGTGGTCGTGACCGATACGATTCCATTGTCTGACGCGGCAAAAGCCTGTAGCAAAATCCGCCAAGTAAGTATCGCACCGATGCTTGCTGAAAGCTTACGCCGTATCAATAATGAAGAATCTATCAGCGCCATGTTTGACGCTTAGATTTTTACTAAGAGCCTTGCCCTACTTTCTTTTGGCGATGCTCGTTATAAAATACTGCTCAAGCTTAAAAAAAGCGTCAAGTATCTTTACTTGACGCTTTTTTTGCTTAATGATTTTGTACAGTCATTTTGCGTAGGTCTTTATTATTACTACAAAATCACGTATAATGCGCGCCTGTGCTGACCGTTTGTTTGATGCAATCAGGTTGGCATTCTTAAAAGTGCTGATCATGCCCAAAATAACGAACACAATGATAGTAATTATCATGAAACCGTTGTTGTGAGCAAATGGCTAAAATTGTACATTATGAGTATTATTAGCAATAACGAATATGAGCAATGACACCTTTTAGCTATCATCACGTCTTAGTGGATTGGTCGCAAATCCACTTTTTTATGACCAGACACTTTCTCATTCTTTTTATAGGATTATATCCATGAGCATTAACCATTTTGAGCTAAACGCAGTTGATCGTTCTGCTGAACAACAAGGTAAAGGTGCGAGCCGCCGCCTACGTAAGCAGAATCTAGTTCCTGCTATTATCTATGGTGGCAACGAAGAGCCAACATCAATCTCTATCAAGATTAACGAGCTAGTAAAGTCACTTGAATTCGAAGCATTTTTCTCACACATTTTGACTATCAATGTTGACGGCGTAGAGCACCAAGCTGTTATCAAAGACTTGCAACGCCATCCTGCTAAAGGCTTCCCAATGCATGCTGACTTCCAGCGCATTGTGAAAGGTCAAAAAATCCACATGAATGTTCCTGTGCATTTCACTGGTCGTGAAGATGCGCCTGGTACCGCTGCTGCTGGTGTATTGTCTACACTAGTATCTGATATTGAAATTATCTGCCTACCATCACTACTTCCTGAATATCTAGAAGTAGACGTATCTGGTATGGAAATCGGTGACTTGTTCCGTTTATCAGACATCAAGCTTCCTGAAGGTGTTGTCATTCATGAGCTTGAGCTAGAAGACGGCCATGACCGTACTATCGTTAACATGCAGCCACCAACCGTTGAAGAAGTTGACGCAGACGCTGAAGAAGTTGATGCTACTGACGTACCTGCTACTGAGCAAGGCACTGAAGACAAAGACGGCGAATAATAAACCGCCGTTACATAGAGCACGCGACTTAGCGTCTACTATGTAATATAAGGTTTGTTTAGTCAAAAAACAGCAGGTGATAAATATCTCCTGCTGTTTTTGTAAGTACAGTTTGAAAAATAAGAGATGTGTTATCAACAAATAGCACAATCATAAATCTTATGCCTCATTTATTAAATTTAAGCAGGGTATTTTTATGGCCATAAAGCTTATTGTCGGTCTTGGTAATCCTGGTCAGCAGTATATGTTTACACGTCATAATGCAGGGTTTTGGTTTGTCCATCACTTGGCTCAACAGTTCAATATTACCCTCTCCCATGATAAAAAATTTCATGGAGTAACTGGACGTGGGCAGATTCATGGGCATGACGTGCGTCTATTGATGCCGCTCACCTTTATGAATAAGTCTGGTCAGTCAGTGGTGCCGATGGTTAAGTTTTATGGCATTGAAAATAATGAATTACTGATCGCCCATGATGAGCTCGATATTCCAGCCGGTAGTATCAAACTGAAGACGGATGGCGGTCATGGCGGTCATAATGGTCTGCGTGATATTACCCCTCATATCGGCAACGACTTCCATCGTTTGCGTATCGGTATTGGTCATCCTGGTCACAAGTCTAAAGTTAGTGGACACGTCCTCTCAAAAGCTGCGCCCAATGAGCAAATTGCCATTGATAACGCTTTGACAGCAGCGTTTGAGGCGCTACCATTATTACTAGATGGCGATATTGAAAAAGCACGTTCGCAAATCAATGGTTTTAAATTGCCTGAATAAAATGCTGACTTAACCATAGCAGCCTTTTATTTTAGCCACTTAATCCCCATTAACTTTCTGATTTGAATCATTAATCTCAGTTACGCTAAGGAAGCAACCTATGCTACTTAATATGCTTAAATGCAAATTACACCGTGCTCGCGTCACCCATGCCGAACTTCATTACGAAGGCTCATGCGGTATCGATGGTGATTTATTGGATCTTGCTGGTCTGCGCGAAAATGAGTCTATCGATATCTACAATGTGACCAATGGCAAGCGCTTTCGTACCTACGCGATCCGTGCTGAAGCTGGTTCTGGCATCATCTCGCTAAATGGCGCGGCGGCTCATATGGCAGACTTAGGAGATATCGTCATTATTTGTGCTTATGCTTATTTTGATGAAGTAGAAGCGGCAACCTACCAGCCAAAACTGGTGTATTGCAACGAAGACAACACTGTAAAAGACACAGCAAATATCATTCCGGTACAAGTGGCCTAAAGTACCAAAACACTGAGGTTTTTTTGGATAAAGCAAGAGTAAATAGTCGACTAAGCTGTTGAAATTATTCTTATAATCCAGCTAAAACCTCTATGCTAATATGAGAGCTGAATCTCCATTCTGATTCAGCTTTTTTTATGCCATTTTGAGATGGCAAATTCACATTTTATACCATTCTTAAAAGCTGAAGTCGTCAGAAAAATAAATGTCAGTGCTATGTTTATAGGCTAAAAGAGTTTGACACGGCTAAACGTATTTTTGGGTTTGGTATTAATACTAATAAGGAAACAGATTAATGTGGTTGGCAGTTATTGCAGTATTGATCGGACTAGCTATTCTTGTGTGGAGTGCAGACCTTTTTGTTGATGGTGCCACTGCCTTAGCAAAAAAATTCAATGTCCCCAGTTTCTTAATAGGTGTGTTGATTTTGGGTGTAGGTACATCCGCCCCTGAGATGGTGGTGTCGGTATTGGCGGCACTAGAAGGCAGCCCTGATTTGGCATTAGGCAATGCTTATGGCTCAAACATCATCAATATTGCGCTGGTATTGGGTGCAACTGTACTGATTAGCCCTATTATCATTCGTAAAGGCATCATCAAGCGTGATTTACCCCTATTGGTATTGATTACTATTGTCGCCGCATGGCAGCTGCGTGATGGGCAATTAAACCAAGCAGATGGTATTGTGTTGATAGCGTTGCTAGTGGTGACTTTAGGCATTCAGATTGTACTAAGCTTACGTGAAGGCAACCATGAGCACGAAGGGGAACCCATAGCAGAAAGCGTCGATGCTGAACATATCGAGCAAACCCTAACACGGGGACTCATCAGCTTAGTTATCGGCATGCTTATGCTGGTCATTAGCTCGCGGGCTATTGTTTGGGGTGCTGTAGAATTGGCAACGCTGTGGGGCGTGAGTGAACTAGTGATTGGATTGACGATTGTAGCTGTAGGTACATCATTACCCGAGTTGGTATCGAGCTTATCGGCCGCCCGTAAAGGCGAACACGACATGGCATTGGGTAATATTATTGGCTCTAATATATTTAACACCTTAGGCGTCGTTGGTCTCGCAGCACTTATAGCGCCCATCACAGTCAGTCCAATTATCTTATCACGTGATATATTGGCGATGAGTCTGGTCACGCTTTTACTAGTCGCTATGGCAGTTTTTGCCTTTATGAGTAAACGTCCATTCGGTCGCACTTCTGGGTCGACTTTGGTCTTATTCTTTGTCGGCTATACTTTATGGCTGATGCAAACAGTCAACCTGTAACGCTTAAAATGTGTTAACAGACTATGGCGATGATAATGTGGTTTATTTTCCCTGCTTGCGGTTTCTAATCACCCGCCATAGTCCTTCATTCTCTGTTTTTGGCATTTTTAACGTAATGGTGTTCGATAGCATATCTTGCACTGCGAGACCACGCGGGTTAAAGAGGCAAAAAGCATAATTAAAGACAAAGCCCAAAAAGGCACTGGTTAATAAAACAGCACGCGAGCCATCGATGACACTACCAATGATGCCAAATATAAGTGGCATGATACTGGCGGCTAAAATACGCTTAAATGACTGTCCCCACGTCAGCAAATGACCATTGCTATTGACCGTCTTTAAACGCCAAGTCTGCATACCTAATGTCTGCCCACCGCGACGCCAAAATATCCCGTAGAACCCTACCAAAGTCAGAATAAAAGACGGCGTCATAACAACGTTTTGATACCATGTTGGCAGTGACTGCGCTTGTGACGACTCGCTACCCGTCTCCATTGTGATAAGTGTACCAATGACGGTCAGCAGGGTGCCGACTAAAAACAACAACGCTAAAATCAACATGCCATCATAAAGAATCGCTGCCATACGGGTGCCAGGTTTAGCGATCGTTAGCTCTTCCTCAGAGGGATGATGTGCTGATGCTTTAGTTTTAGCAGCAGATTTGGTCGGTCGTTTAGGTAAACTCTTTGACATGGTACAAGCTCATAGCAAGCAGTGAATAGTGGCTCTATTGTACCGTAATTAACCGTCTTATCGTACATTATCCTAAGATGCCGTAAGTCATATAGCAATGTCGTATGACTCATCACCTCGTAAGACTGTCACACAGAAATTGCGGACATAAAAAAATCGCCAAATTGTCATAAGACAGGCGATTAATTTAATGGTTTCTTTAAACTAATAAAGAAGTGATGATGCAAATGGTGCGCTTGGAGAGATTCGAACTCCCGACCCCTTAGTTCGTAGCCAAGTGCTCTATCCAACTGAGCTACAAGCGCGTACTTTGCACATCATTTACTGCGTTGTTAAGAAACAATTGCAGCAAATTAGGTTGGTTATTATATAGATAATTTCGCTTGTGTCAACATCTTTTTTTATTAAAATCAAATTATTTTTTGCTTTAATAAAACAGAAGATTATTAACGCTTTTATGCTGCGTCACTACTCTACTAAAAACCGAATAAATGGAGGTGAAGGAGGGATTCGAACCCTCGATACGCGCAAACGTATGGTTCCTTAGCAGGGAACTGGTTTCAGCCACTCACCCACTTCACCAAACGATGTAAGACTTTTTAAGTTCTAAAAAATAGTATTATTGCTGATAATACGTCTTATACCGTGGGCGAGTATTATAGCAAAGCCAAAACGAATTGCAAGCACTGTCTACAAATTTAATGCAGTTTTTATCATATTTATTTGTTTATATGGTTTCATAGTCTCTTGAGCAGCTCAAATATCAATAAAAACTAGTAAAAACGATGTTTAAGTTAGTCAGCACGCTCTGGATTATTACTATTAATTGATGGATTGTCTATATACCATCTCTAACCTACTATGGCTTTTTTAGCAGTGGGTGTCTATAGTATTTGTTACTCATTTTAGATTATGTCAAAGGAAGGTTTATGCGACCAGTGGTACTGTGTTTTTCAGGACTAGACCCCTCAGGCGGTGCTGGATTACAAGCGGATATAGAAGCCATCGGTCAGGCAGGCGCTCATGCCGCTATCGCTTGTACGGCTATTACGATACAAAACTCGCAGCAAGTCTTTGGTTTTGAAGCTTGTGCAGCAAACTTGGTAAAGGATCAGGCCACCGCAGTGCTCGATGATTTGCCTGTTGCAGTTATTAAGTCAGGTATGCTGGGCACGACTGATAATATCGCTATGCTGACTCAATTGTTTGCTGAGCGCCTTATCACCGCTAATATACCACTTGTCTTAGATCCAGTATTGGTTGCTAATAGTGGTGGCAGTTTGGGCGATGAGCAAACTTTAGTAACTGCCTTTAGAGCATTACTGCCCTACGCTACTTTAATCACTCCAAACACTCATGAACTACGCGCATTAAGCGCTGAGCAAGACTTACATATTGGCGCGCAAAAACTATGTGCCCAGGGCACCTATGCCGTATTGGTAAAAACCTCACACGACTTTGATAGTGGCGATATCGAGCAGTATCTGTATATAAAAGGTGAGATGGTACATAAAAGCACCTTGCCACGCTTAAAGGGTGAATTTCATGGCTCTGGCTGTTCGCTTGCCAGCTTTATCGCTGGGCGCTTAGCAATGGGTGATGCGCTTATCGATGCAGTCAAAGCCGCAGATCGCTGGATTACCCAGACGCTGCGCGCCGCTGATGCACCGCACCCTAATAATGACCAAGCCCAATTGATACCCAATCGTTTTATAGATTTTCAGCATAATCTCTAAATGATACATAAAAAAAGGGCGCTCTATGTCTCATAGAGCGCCCTTTTTGATGTAATCAATCGCTTTCAAATGACCATTAATCTAGCTCAACCCAACATTGGCATAAAGCTCGCTGCAAAGCCACCAATAAACATCTCAAGCAAAATAAAGGCAATGAATGCAACCATTGGTGATAAATCAATCATACCCAAGTTTGGCGTGATTCGACGAAATGGTGCCAAGATAGGCTCCGCTAAATTAACAATGATACCAATAATCGGATGCTGAGATTGGGTAAACACCACAATCCAGCTGACAATGATGGAACCAATGACGAGATAGCGACACATACGTAAAAAGTCTAATACCAAGCTGATGGTACCAGTGAAAAACAACGGTACAGGGGCAATACCTTTATGTGTCAATGCTGCTTTTCCAGAGATATCGATCAAACGAATCAAAAACATCAGGACGATAGCCGCAATACTGATACGCCCTTGCCCGACGGTTGGAAAAATACGCCCAAATACATCGACAATATGGGTCGCTTTATAAGCAGGCGCAATCATGGGGTTGCTGGCATCCATACCTGCAAATTGCAGCATAAAACGAATAAACACCAACATCATGGCGAAAGTGGTGACCAAATCAAAGATTTGAAATAACATGTTGTTCATGAAGTGCTACTCAATGTGACATTATTAACAGGTTTTGGGATGACGACTGTCATTACTAGGCGCTTAGTATTGGTGCTTGGGCTGACGGCTCAGGCGTGTCATTAACTTTTAGAAAATAACGCGCCTGATATATGGATAGCTATTTACTCATCTCTTCACTCAATGCTTGGCTACGGTCATAGCAGGCCTGCATGGCTTCAGCAATTTGACGACCGATGTCATTGGCTTGCATTGACTCAACGGCTGCTTGGGTTGTTCCATTTGGTGAGGTGACCTTGCGACGCAATTCAGCAGGTGCATCCTCACTATTCATCGCCATTTTTGCCGCGCCTAGCATGGTTTGCATGGCAAGGGCTGAGGCCTGCTCTTTATCCAAACCTAAAGCCACTGCCCCATCGACCATCGATTCAATGAAGTAAAACATATACGCTGGTGCTGACCCTGATACGGCGGTTACTGCATGCATGTGTTCTTCATTATCGACCCACATGACCAATCCTGATGCTTCCATTACCGCAGTCGCTAATTGCTTCTGTTCAGCAGAAATATTATCAGTACCGTACAGACCCGTTGCGCCCATTTGAATCATTGCAGGTGTATTTGGCATCGCACGGACGATATTGTTATAGCCACCCAACATCTCAGATAGAAGCTCAGTCGACAAACCTGCTGCCACTGAAATCACCAGCTGCTTGTCTAAGGCATCTGCAAAGCTACTGACCACTGCTTTCATTACTTGCGGTTTGACCGCCAGTACCACAATGTCAGCATCGATAACGGCAGCTTTTGCATCAGCAGTTGGATCAACCGTGTTCAATCCTTTAGCAGCCAATTGCTCGCGCGCCTCACTACTAGGATCAGCAACGGTAATCAAACTTGGTTTGACACCGCAGCTGACAAGCCCGCTAATCAAAGCCTGCGCCATATTTCCGCCACCGATAAAGCTGATTTTCTTATTATCTAATACTGACATACATGTCTCCTATTCAAAAATTCAAAGGTACTCAAACTAACATAATGATAGGTAAAATGACACTCAGTTTACCATACTGCTACTGGCATCGTTTGATAAATTGATGGCATCTAACCCTGCCATACACTCCGTTGAACCACTGAATTGCCATGGACTATTGCACAACCAAACGGTTAGATTAACAAGGAAATTATATAAAATCAGTGACGGGGACTAATATGTTTTTCATTCGTAAAGCCAACCCTGAGGATTATGCAGATATTGCTACCATTCACTTCAAAAGTTGGCATGCCGCCTATTTAGGTTTGCTACCAGCGTCCTATATCAATGATAAAAACACCTTATGCAAAAAGAAAAAAATGTGGCAGGGGTTGATGGCGCATCCTGATGTTAGTGTCTGGATAGCATGTGATGCTCATCATCATAATTTGGGGTTTATTGGGTACTTCACTAATCATAAAGATTATGAAATTACCACATTGTATGTTTTGCCCGACTATCAAGGATTGGGTATAGGTACTCAATTAATGACAGCATCATTACAAGCCCTCTTAGAATCTCATATCAATGCCCATTTTTCTTTATGGGTATTAGAAGCTAATGTAGCTGCTATTGATTTCTATCAAAAATTTGGCTTTGTAGGTAATGGCGAAAAGAGTGAAGAATGCTACAAAAACATGCAAATAATAGATATTAAAATGGTCAGCAAATTTGATGACCTGACTTCCTAGATAGCTTGACATCTTAAAAGGTTTAAGTCACAAACATTAAAAAGCGTTATTAATGCTTAGACTGTTACTAATAACATTGTTTCTAATAGCACTGTCTAAAATGCCAATATTTTCTGTCGTGTCTGTCAGCGATCTACTCGTCCCTAGTATCCAGCTTTCAAAAGGTGAAACCAGCAATAATGGCCACTCTTTAGCCTGCTGCACGGATACGGCACTGACCACCACCAAACTCTCGCGCAACCATACAGGCACACCAAGCGTTTGATATAGTTTCTTACCCGCTTGTGGACGTGATGCCAAGGCAGTTTGCACACGCTGCTGACGGCCTAATGGCGCAAAGGTAATCTCAAGACTGTCATCATCATCTTGATAGCTGTCTAATAGTTCTGCCAAGATATCTGGCATCATCTGCACCTGCCAAGTAAATTTGTTATCCCTGCGTAAGGTAACTGACACAGGCTGGGCAGACATCGTATCAATATCAGCCACAACAAGATTAAATAAGGGCTGCAGCTGTTTGGCAAGCGGCAATGCTAACCACTTGAGCCACTCACTGCTTAAACGGTAAAGCTGCTGACGGTAGCGGTAAATCGTATAGGACTGCTTGCGACCTTGCCAAAAAAGCGCCGTTTGGTGATCAGGATCATCACGTTGGCTTAGCATGAATACATCATCGACCAGCTGCTTAGCAGGCGGTAATGGTTCATCTTGACCCAACCAATGATGCAATAGTTGACGCTGACGATAAATGGGTAATGCTTTTAGCTTGTCTATATTTAGCACGCGCTGTGCAGGTGGTAACTGTGATGATACTACCTCGGTCTGCTGCAAATCCTCTGCCGCTTGCGCATTGATTATTAATTGGGCGTCACTCAATAGCTGCGCGCTACGGGCAATATTATCAATGACATTGGAATTATAGGTCGCCAATACTGGCATGATGTCGAGGCGTAGCCCACTACGTACATTATCACCAGCATCATTGGTCGGGTCATTGATATAAGGCAGCTTTAGGCACTGAGCATAATTGCTGATATTGACGCGTTTGACCGTCAGCCAAGGTCGCCATAGTGCCATACGCTGTGCGCCCTGCGTTTGGATACGCCACGGCTGCATACCCGACAGACCATTCACCCCAGCACCTTGAATCAGACGCATCAGCACCGTCTCTGCTTGGTCATCGGCATGATGCGCTAAGAGCAATACATCATCTTGATTGAGTTGCGCTCGCATGACGTCATAACGAGCTTGCCTTGCGGCTTGCTCATCATGACCATTCACTTGCGCACGCAAAATCCGACACGGTATCTGCTGCGCTTTTGCCCAATGAGCGACATGTGTCGCCCAAGTGCCACTATCTACTTGCAAACCATGATTAACATGCAGCAACTGCGGTAAAAATGGCAACTTACCTTGGCGATAGAGCTGGACACACAGCGCAGCCAATGCTAATGAATCACGACCACCACTACAAGCCAGCCAAAGCCGTCGACCGTGCAGCTGTTCACCATATTCAGCCATACTGCTCAATAATGCTTTTGCCAGATCGGCATCGACAGGCAAGTCTGCGATTGGCTCAATAGGATGCGAGAGAATTGCACTGCTGGTCATAATCAGCCTTATTTATTTAGCATGCATACATGAATTGACGTATAAATGAATGAGCCTATACATCAGTTACAGCATCAGTTACGACGTATATTAAAAGCCACAAAAAAACGCGCCATAAAATGACACGTTTTTATTTTAGCATTAAGACTGAGCCTCTAATATGAAAAGCTTTGTATTCATTAATAGAGGTTTAGTAAAAGAGGTGTCGTAGCAACCAATTAGGCGGGCAACATCACCTCTGAGTTAAAAGTTTTCAGCTTCTCATAACGCAGCTCACAACGCGCTTGTGCATCTAAATCTTTAATCTCATCTAACTGCTCAGCAATAAGCGCTTTCAAGGCCATCATGACTGGTTGCGGCTGAATATGAGCACCTTCACCTTCTTCAATGACGGCATCAATTAAGCCCATTTGATATAAATTAATCGCGTTTAATTTCAAGGCTTCACTGGCGTCCTGTGCTTTCTCTGCTGTTTTCCACAGAATGGAGGCACAACCTTCCGGAGAGATAACCGAATAAATACTATTTTGTAGCATATTGACTTTATCACCAACACCAATTGCCAACGCACCACCTGAGCCGCCTTCACCGATAATGGTCACGATAATAGGCACTTTTAGGCTAGAGAAAACGGCGATACTTTCGGCAATGGCTTGCGCTTGTCCGCGCTCTTCAGCACCAATACCCGGATATGCGCCTTGGGTATCGACAAAGGTCATCACAGGGATATTAAAACGCTCAGCCATTTTGACCAAACGAATTACTTTGCGGTAGCCTTCAGGATTGGCCATGCCAAAGTTATGAGCAATACGCTCACGGGTGCTGCGACCGCGATGTTGACCAATCACCATCACAGGCTGACCATCAAAACGCGCCAGACCACCAAGAATGGCTTTGTCATCGGCATAAGCACGGTCACCGTGCAACTCATCGAATTCGGTAAACAGCTGATTAACATAGTCCATAAATAATGGACGCTTGGCGTGCCGTGCAAGCTGCACACTATCCCAGACAGTGCTCATAGACGCTTCCCTTTAATAATTATACTTAATGTATTTATGTTTAAGAATAATATCGTTATCAATTTTCAGATAATGAAAGTACAGTTGTAAACTCAATAGAAGCTATAGTAGCACATCTTAAATGGCATAACATTACTGACAAAGCCGCTTTTGTTACGTTAATCTGTAGCATACTCATTACAATAGTAACGGTATCGTGTTGATCGCTCAGTGCAAACCAGCGCTGTCTAGGCCTCAACCACGCTCAGCGTCACGCCCCATTTAGCAAACTGCTCAATCTCAGTATGCAGATCCGGCAATAAGAAAGCATAGTGCTCACTGCTATCGGCAACGGTGATTTGCCAGCAATTATCATCCATGGCTTGTAACTGTAATTCTGGTAACTCATAATCACTGCGGCTGTGATGCGCCAGTACGGCCAAACGTAGCAGCAGACAGAGATAAACGAGCTGATTACCACCGATAGTACAGGTCTGCTCTAACATATCGGCCTTGAGCTTACGACGATGATTGAGCATCAGCTGTGCCATGCGTTTTTGATCGACTTGCGAGAATCCTGGAATATCAGAATACTCAAGCAAATACGCGCTGTGCTTATGATAACTACTATGACTGATTGCCAACCCTATCTCATGCAAGAAAGCAGCACGCCTGAGTAAATCACAATCATCATTGGTAAGGGTGAGCTTCTCCTTCACTTGCTCAAATAAATGACGACTGGTTTTCACCACTTGTTTGGCTTGTTTTTTATCACCTGAATAACGCTTAATCAGCGCCAGCACACTGCGGTCACGAACATCTTCGCTAGCAAAACGGCCAAGCATGTCGTACATCACACCCTCACGTAGTGCACCATCTGAGTAAGTAATGGTGTCTACACCCAGCACTTTCATCACCGCACGCAATACCGCAACCCCTGCTGGGAAGACTGCTTTGCGGTGTTCCTTAACGCCTTCTAAATCGATGTCGTCGACGTTGCCAATTTTAAGCAACAGTTTCTCTAACTTTTTGACGCCTTTATAAGTGATGCGCTCTTGCTCATCAGCCCAGCCCTTAGATACCAGCACATTACGTACTGCTTTAATCGTCCCACTCGAACCAACCACACTACTCCAACCCAATTTTTGATAGCGACCCTGAATCGCTAACACTTCTTTGCGAGCGGCTGATATCGCATTATTAAAGGCTTCTTTCGTGATTTGACCATCCGCAAAGTACTTCTGGGTAAAGGCCACACAGCCCATCTGCAAACTCTCGGTCAACAGCGGATCGAACTCTTGACCAATGATAAACTCTGTCGAACCGCCACCGATATCGATGACCAAACGCTTGTCACTACTGGCATTGGTGTGTGACACACCCAAATAAATCAAGCGCGCCTCTTCTCGTCCCGCGATAATCTCGATGGGCTTGGGTAAAATTTTATTGGCACGAGCAATAAAGTCATTGGCGTTTTTGGCTTGGCGTAAAGCGTTGGTCGCAACCACGCGAATGCGTTCGGGTGGCACCGAATCCAAACGTGCCACAAATCGGCTCAAACAGTCGAGACCTCGCTGTTCAGCTGCCGCACTTAAGATATTATTCTCATCCAAGCCTGCGGCGAGCTGTACTTTTTCAGACATAGAAACTACTTTTCGCACCTCACCATGGTCAAGACGCGCAATGGCCAGATGAAAACTATTGGAACCGATATCAATGGCTGCCATCATTTCATCATCAGCAAGTGGCGGATTTGTAAGGTAGTCAATAGGCATAATAGGAATCGTTACCGTGTTGGATAAAAGGGAGAGGATATGGGTTAAAAATCAGACGATTGAGCCATATAAACAGCACAGCTACACCAAATAGTGCCATCTATACAAAGATGCTCACGTATTTGACGCAATTTTCGCCATTAAAGCATTTATGCCAAACACTGGCAAGTGACCCAAATTCTAATTAAGCAGCAAGCGCATCACTAACAAAATAACAAATGCGCCATAAACAGCCATTGCTTGTGTTAAGGATAGCGTTTTGCTACATTAAAAACGACCAATATTATAATAAATAACAGTTACTTAATGAAAGCATATCCGTTTCAGTAAAACAGACAGCCCCCTAATTACTCGCCCTAATATTTATGCTCAATAAACGATTAGCAAGGAAGCTAAACAGATGAATCAAACTACCACACAAAACACCACTAAAAATGCTGATGCTCAAGCTGTCAGCAATGCTAAAAAAAACATGATAAAAACCGTCAGTCCAACGAAGCAAAAATTTTATGACTTCTATTTAGCTGAGCACCAAAATATGGCTTGCCGACGATTGCACTTTGTCGGTAGTAGCTTTGGCTTATTAGGATTGGCAAAGTCGGTCAAAACTCGTTCGCCAAAACCATTAATCAAGGGCATCGCTGCTGGATATGCTTGCGCTTGAGTCGGTCATTTTTTCTTTGAAAAAAATAAACCTGCCTCGTTTAAATTCCCGCTAAAAAGCTTTGCCAGCGACTTTCGTATGTACAGTGATGTCCTACGCGGTAGACTCAGCTTAAAAGACCGTAAGTTTGATAAAATCGGACCACAATAACTCGCCGCTTGCACAACTAACGTAAAGACTTACGTAATATTTTACCTACTGCAGTTTTTGGTAATTCATCGATAAACTCGTATGACTGTGGGCGTTTATACCCTGTCAAACGGTCGCTCGCGAAGCCTTGTAACTCTTTTACAGTTAAGCTCGAATCCTTTTTAACCACAAACGCTTTGGGTACCTCACCGCTGTGCTCATCCGCAATACCAACCACCGCAACTTCAAGTACTTTCGGATGCTCTGTCAATGCCGCTTCTACTTCGTTGGGATAGACGTTAAATCCTGAGACCAGTATCATGTCTTTTTTACGATCTACCAGCGTTAAAAATCCATGTTCGTCTAGCACACCAATATCACCTGATTTAAAATAACCATCCTTTGTAAAAGTGTCCGCATTGTCTCGTTGCCAATAACCACGCATAACCTGTGGCCCTTTAATGCAAACCTCGCCCCGTGTACCTATTGCACAATTTGCGCCCTCTTCATCAATGATTTTAATCTCCATCATCGCAAGTGGCAGGCCAACGCTACCGTTGAAATGATCTATACCAGGTGGATTAAAAGAGATAACTGGTGCGGTTTCGGACATGCCGTAACCTTCATTGATAATCATGCCAGTGGCTTGTTGCCATTGGTCAGATACCGCTTTGATGATGGCGGTACCACCACCGATAGATAAGGCCAATCGACTAAAATCAAGGCTAGCAAATTTTGGATGATGCAGCATACCAATAAACAAGGTATTGACCGAAGGAATGACATGCGGACAATGCTGCTCGATGGTATTAACTAGCCCATCAATATCACGTGGATTGGTGACCAGTATATCTTCCCAGCCGCTATAGATGCCTAGTAAGCCGCAAACGGTAAATGAGAATATATGATAGAGCGGCAACGGATTGAGTATTTTGATCTGCTCGCTACGACCCGCTTCAATCGCACTGCCAAACATCGCATAACACTGACAGATATTAGCCATGACATTATAATGTGTCAGCATGGCACCTTTTGGCTTACCAGTCGTGCCGCCCGTGTATTGTAACAATGCCAGATCCTCACGCTCGATAGTCACGGGCTGGTATTGCTCGGCGCGGTATGCACTCATAATATGAGCAAAGGTTATATTCTTTGCTAAAGTGGCATTGGCTACGATATCATCTGTGGTTTCATGAATGTTATCTGCTTGATCTGTAGCGCTTGCTGTTTGATTGATGCGGGTTAACAAAGCAATATCGTTGTCGGCAAGTGTGGCATTGGGGTCGACGGAACAATGTACGACTAATGACAGTTGCGCTTTTACTGCATCATCTAACTGATCGTAAGCAGAGGTCATACCATCGAGGACAATCAGCACACTAGCTTGAGCATCCGTCAGCTGATGCGCCAATTCATAATGGGTATACATCGGATTGACATTCACCAACACCGCGCCTGCTCGCAGACAACCAAGTAACACCACGGCATACTGCAATATATTGGGTAATTGCACAGCGATACGGTCGCCTTTACTGATGCCTTGTGCTTGCAAAAAAGCAGCAAAGCGGCGACTGGCAATATCCAATTGCCCAAAGGTGAGCGTTGCAGGCCCCATACTAAAAGCCACAGAATCACTATGCTGATCTATCTTTGATTGTAGTAAATCTATTAGGTTGTGCTTACCTTCTAACGCATCCAAATTATTTATGAGTCCATACTGCTCATAAGCCGCCTGCCATAGCGGCGGCGTGGTAATACTGGGAGCAGTATTTTCAGCGCTGGTATTCATCGATTAGCATCCTTGCTCAATTGTCTTAATTCATCTCAGAATAGCATAATTTATCGTTTATTTTGCAATCGCTCAAAGAAGCAATTGTCTCAGTCTTGGTTTTTTAAATTATACAGTCATTACCAAAAAACCTTTATTTTTATAGTGAAAATCACAAAAGGGTAAATATTAGGCACAAAAAAACCAGCATAATCTCTCATACTGGTTTTTTGTAAGAACGTGAGCCTTAAATAAACTTGTTACACTTTTGCCATTTCTGCAAATATCTCATCAGCAGCTTTGATTGATGCATCAATATCTTCATCGCTATGTTTGATTGACATAAATCCTGCTTCATAAGCCGATGGTGCAAGGTAGATACCACGATCTAGCATACCATGGAAGAAAGTGTTAAATATATCCATGTCACACTCTGTCACGTCATCGAAGTTCTTTGGCGTGTCAGTTTCATTGTTTTTAACAAAGAACATGCCAAACATACCGCCCAATTTATTGGTACGCATGTTGATGCCGTGTTTGTCAGCCGCCGCTTGAAAACCGTCTACTAGACGATCAACTTTCGCTGCTAACTCATCATAAAAACCGTCTGCCGTTAAATCTTCAAACATCGCAATACCAGCACGCATCGCGAGTGGGTTTCCTGATAACGTACCAGCTTGGTAGACACCGCCAAGTGGTGCGATACAAGACATGACTTCTTTTTTACCACCGAAAGCACCCACTGGCAGACCTGCACCGATAATTTTGCCAAAGCAAGTTAAATCAGGGTCGATACCGAAATGCGCTTGTGCACCGCCAAGTCCGACGCGAAAGCCGGTCATGACTTCATCAAAGATAAGCACTGAACCGTTGGCAGTACACTCTGCACGCAACGTATCATGGAATTCTTGGGTCGGAATGACCATATTCATGTTGCCGGCGATCGGCTCTAAGATCACGCAAGCGACTTCTTCGCCCCATTTCTCAAAACAGTCTTTAATCGCTTGCGGATCATTATAAGGAATGGTAATGGTGTGCTTGGCAAAATCAGCTGGCACACCTTTTGATGTTGGCTCGCCAATATCTAGCATACCCGAACCTGCTTTTACCAATAAGCTGTCTGAATGCCCATGATAGCAGCCTTCAAATTTAACGATTTTATCACGTTGAGTATAGCCACGAGCCAAACGAATTGCACTCATCGTCGCTTCTGTACCAGAGCTGGTCATACGAATCATCTCAACGCTTGGGACAATTTCGCAAATTTTATCGGCGACCGTCGTTTCAAACGGCGTTGGTGTACCGAAGCTCAAGCCATCATCAGCCGCTTTTTTGACCGCATCAATCACTTTAGGGTGCGCATGACCCAAAATCATTGGGCCCCAAGAGCCTACATAATCGATGTAAGCATTGTCTTCGGTGTCATAAATTTTGCTACCGTTAGCACGGTGCATAAAAATAGGCGTGCCACCGACACCAGCAAAGGCACGGACTGGCGAGTTTACGCCACCAGGAATATGTTTGCGGGCTTGCGCAAATAGCTGTTCGTTTTTAGTGCTCATCATTATTCTCTACTTATTGGTTCTGTCTTATTTTATTAAAAATAACTTTGCTGCTTGTTTTTAATGCTTAGCAGATTTTTAAAGCACATTTAATAAATTATGCTTTTTTCACCACTGACGATTTTAATTTCATTGGGCCAAAACCATCAAGTTTACAGTCAATATCATGACCATCAGACGCATCGGGCAGCAGGCGAATACCTTTTGCTTTGGTACCGACTTTAATAACGATCGATGAGCCTTTGACTTTTAAGTCTTTAATCACGGTGACGGTATCGCCATCTTGCAGCTCATTACCGACCGCATCACGAATGACCGCGTCTTGCTCTTCAGCTTGCGCCGCATCGGTTTCAGCCGCGGTCCACTCATGAGCACACATAGGACATACCAGTAACGCACCATCTTCGTACGTATATTCAGCATCGCATTTTGGGCAATTGGGTAAGCTCATAATTTCCTCGTCAGCCGTGATAAATTGGGTGTATTCTAGAGCTAACATTGTACCGCAACTCACCAGCTTTAACCAATCGCTTCGGTTGTAAATACTGTACTGTGCCCAATGTATACATTCGCTCATGTCTTACAGCAGACCTTTTTTATCACACGGTGTTTTGTGGTACTCTGCTTTAACTAATTTTGGTTCGATGGCCATATGTCTTTAAATGGCAAAAACCTCAATATCTACTTTAGCAATTACTTTAATAACTCAGTGTTCATCACAATATCTGAGGCTATAGCTACTTATGAATAGGATAATAATAATGACTCAATCAAGCGTATCGACACTCTCATCAACATTGCCACAATTTGTTCAACTAACAATTCAAGGTGAAGATGCGGAAAAATTCTTACAAGGTCAGCTCACCTCTGATGTCACCAAGCTCGGACTCAGTTATCAAGCAACGGCGCTTAGTAATTTAAAAGGTCGCATTGATTTTGGTTTGTGGATAAAAAAACAAGCCGAAAAGCATTATGATGTGGTTATCAGTGCCGATTGTGCTGAGGCTTTTCAAGCCCATTTAAAAAAGTTCGGTGCCTTTTCAAAGTTTGATACCAGTGCGCCCGCGCCCATTTATCCTTGCGTGCTCGATGAAGTGCCAACCTTTAGCCATCAGGAAGACCACAATACGCCAGCAAATATCCAAACGTGGATGCAAGCGAGTCTTGCCATTGGTAACTATTGGATAGTTGCTGCCACGCAAGGTCTGTTTCAGCCACAAGAGCTGCGTCTGCATCAGCGCGGCGGTATGGACTATGATAAAGGCTGCTATCTTGGTCAAGAAGTGATTGCCCGTATTTATTTTAAGGCAGCGCCAAAAGCGTTTTTACATTATGTCAGCGGCGCAGGTGACGTGCCAGCAGCCGGTGACAAGCTAGAAAAAATCCATGTGGTTAATGCGATTGCCGATGACACTATTAATGGTAATGGTTTTAAAGCATTGGTCGTTGCCCGTCCAGAGCATTTAGCGGATAGTGAGCTTACGATATTAGACTTACCACCAGCGCTGCAAGCCGATGTTGCGCGCCAAAAATAGTACGACATAATGAATGAAGCGAGACAAGCAGCACTCTTCAAAACATTTTTACTAAAAAAGCAGCAGAGCAATCTATGACTCATATTGCGGTACTCGGAGCGGGCGTGGTGGGCGTGACCACCGCATGGTATCTTCGCCAAGCAGGCTACGATGTGACCGTCATTGAGCGTGAGCCAGCCGCCGGTATGCAGACCTCATTTGCCAATGGTGGGCAGATATCTGTCTCGCACGCAACCCCTTGGGCCAATCCAGCGGCTCCAATGAAAGCACTTAAATGGCTGTTTCGCGAGGATGCACCACTACTGTATCGCTTGCGTGCTGATAAAGCGCAATTGAAATGGGCAATGCAGTTTTTGCAAGAGTGCCGTGCAGATAGAGCCGATGCCAATCTGGTACAAATGGTACGTTTAGGTTTGTATTCACGAGACGCACTACAACAGCTGCGTGCTAATATTGGTATTGATTACGAGCAGCAAACACGCGGTATCATGCATTTTTATACCAATCAAGCTGAGTTTGATGCCGCCATTGCGCCAACGGAGCGCATGCAAGAGTTAGGCTGTGAGCGCCATATTATCGATATAAATAATGCCGTTAACCTAGAGCCTGCGCTTTACCCTATTGCTCATAAGCTAAAAGGTGCTACTTATACCAGCCGTGATGAATCCGGTAATGCCCATTTATTTACCCAGCGTTTAGCCGAGCGCTGCATCGAGGCTGGGGTGAAATTTTTATACGATACTGAGATTCTGGCGTTAAACACTGACGCCCATTCTGCTCGCCCGCATGTGCATAGTATTACCATTCAACCCAAGGGCGAAAACGCGCAAACCTTTAGTGCAGATAGCCATGTACTGGCATTGGGCAGCTATAGCGTATCGCTCATGAAACCGCTGCATATTCATCTACCTATTTTCCCCGCCAAAGGCTACTCAGCCACTTATCAAATCAACCCCCACGCCCCGCATCTAGCACCCTTTGTCAGTCTCATTGATGATGAGTTTAAGCTGGTGACATCACGCCTTGGCGACAAATTACGCGTCGCTGGAACGGCAGAATTTAACGGTTATAATTTGGATTTAAATAGCACCCGCTGTGCAGCCATTACCCGCCGTGTGCAGCAGTTATTTCCCAAAGGTATCATCGCCAATTCTGTACAATACTGGACAGGGCTACGGCCGATGACACCTTCCAATGTGCCATTAATTGGGCGCGCGCACAGGGGTCAAGTCCGTCATGGTAGTCATCATGTGGATGCTGGTTTTGATAATTTATGGCTCAATACGGGGCATGGTACGCTTGGTTGGACCCATGCTTGCGGTTCTGCCAAGGCGATCAGTTTATTAATACAAGGCGAGACACCGCCAGTCGATTTTGATTTTGTTGGCTTAGGAACGTAAAAATTAGAAACGTAAAAAAGGCGCTGATATAAGCACCTTTCTTATTTATATTAAAGACTTTTATTCTAGAGTTATTTTATGCAGCGCTCCCTGATTCAATGTCGGAATTAACATTAGAATCAATGGTCTCCAAATCAACCACTTCTGGCGCGATTGCTTGCAGTTGTACCGGTACGCCATTGACTGCTGCATTGCCACTTAGCTGATCGATTAAGGTATCGTCCGTCAAATCATTGACACTGACGCCAGCATGCGCTTGAGCGATTTTTTGTTTTACTCCTTTACGGCCGTGACCCCAACCATGGGGAATACTCACCACTCTAGGCATCAGCTCATCCGTCACCTCTGCAACAATAACTACACTACCGACGCGCGAGGTAACTTTTACATTCTGACCATCCTCAATACCATATTCTTTTGCTGTTTCAGGATGTAGCATGAGCGTACAGCGCGGCTTACCTTTTACCAAGCGATAGCTGTTATGCAGCCACGAATTATTGCTGCGTACATGACGACGACCGATCAATAGAATTTGCTTGTCATCATAACCCTGCACCATTTCTTGTACTCGCTCTAAATCTGCTTGATAAAAATCGACATTGAGATGAATTTTTTTGTCTTTATGTTTTAACGCTTCTGGCAACATCCTTTTGAGAGTACCTAAATCAATACCATGCGGACTTTTCTTCAGTTGCTTTAGATTTAGCCCCTTATAAGGCCCACGCTTTAGACCCTGATCGAGCATAAATTTCGGTCCCAAAACTTTTACTAGCAAACGTTCAGCTTTGGTTGCAAGTGCGGCTTTTTTATCCAAGCGTTTCGCCAGCTCTAAGTAGATTTGCCAGTCATGCTTGGCGCTTCTTTTCTTAGTAAACAATGCCTTTGAATATTTGGCGACGTTATGGACGGCAAAATTGTTAAAGGTGACGTCATAATGATCGCGCTCTAGTGGCGATACGGGTGGCAAAATTATATGAGCATGACGGCTGGTTTCTGTGACAAAATAATCAATAGCGACCATAAAGTCTAAGTTGGCAAAAGCTGTATCTAATTTTTCACCATTCGGTGTGCTGAGGACAGGATTGCCCGCGACAGTCATAAATCCTTTTAACTGTCCCGCCCCTTCTACCAACATCTCATCCGCCATTGCCACGACGGGATAATCGCCATTAAAATCAGGCAAGTTACTCACGCGACTATGGCGCTTACCTAAATAACCTGGGCCTGAGTTATTGACCACATCGACCGCAGGATTGGGGAACATCAGACCACCCACTTCATCCAAGCGACCTGTGACAATATTAATCAGCATAATCAGATATTGACTCAGTAAGCCAAACTCTTGCACCGATACGCCCATGCGACCATAACAAACCGAGCTTTCGGCTTCACAAAATTCTTTGACCAGTCGCCTGATCTCATTTGCGGCAATGCCAGTAATATCAGCAACGGACTCGGCGCTATAATCTTTGGCAAAGTCTGCAATGCTTGCAATCTCTGGCGCGAGCGCCGCCGCTCGATTATTGTTAGCGCGTGCCTTGTCCGCATACCCTTGGATATAAATTTCATTGAACATGGCAAGCAAGAGCAAAACATCAGTCGCTGGACGAATAAAGTGATGCTCACTAGCAATGTCGGCGGTTTCGGTGCGCCTTGGATCAATCACCACCACTTTACCATCACGTGCTTTGATGTCTTTTAGTTTTTGACGCATATTTGGCGCGGTCATAATACTGCCGTTAGATGCCAGCGGATTGCCACCAATGATAAGCATATATTGGGTACGATTGACGTCAGGTACAGGGATGCGCAGCATATGCCCGAACAGATGCATGCTCACAATATGGTGCGGTAACTGGTCGATGGAAGTCGCAGAAAAGCGGCTGCGCGTCTTGATACTGGTTAATAGATGCTTAATGGTTAACATGCCGCCCAGATTATGGACATTAGGATTGCCTAGATAAATACCGAAGGCGTTTTGACCGTGTTTTTTCTGTACCGACTGAATACCGGCTGCCACCTTATCCAACGCATCAGCCCAGCTAATCTCTTTCCAACCGTTAGCCGTTCTCTCAACGGGATGACGCAGGCGATCACTGTCTTCATGCAAGTCTTGCAAGGCGGTCGCTTTTGGACAAATATAACCTTTAGAAAATGGATCGTCTTTATCGCCTTTAATCGATAATACCTTTTTACCATCATGCTTGATGACAATACCGCACATCGCTTCACATAAGTTACAAGTTCTAAAATGTGTTTGTTCATCCGTGTGACTCTTTTCACTACTCATGGCGGCGCTCCCTATTATTTTTTATTATAGCTTCCACTATATAAATTCCGTTTTATGAAGTTAATAAACTGACTCATCTTAAAAATCTTGAGAATTAGCCAAAGTGCAGCATTGATAAGCTGAATAACTAACCATGTATTCTAAGCCTGTCTTTGGTGAAAAAAGGACTAAAGACTCCATCAAAGTTTTTGCACAACATCTCAATGGCTTGCTGCCGTGAATAACGCTGTTGATGACAGCCCAATATCAATTCATGTACTTGGGCGGCAGCGATATCGACACAGAGATGAACGTCAGATTCCTCAAAAGAGCACTTGGCTGACTGTAATCCTTGCATAAATATCTTGCTCCACTCCTCTCTTATCTCTGTGATTAGACCTCCCAAGCCTTTGCGTTCTATTTTTGAATCAAAGCGCAGACTGTCTTCGATTAGACGTTGAAATAAAGTGATGTTTTGAAAGGCGGCATCAAAAATTAACATTAGGCATTGCTGACAACGATGTTTAAAACCCTCTTTAGACAGCGTTGGATAGTCTTTAAGCATATCTACCCACGCCATGCGTATCGGCGATAAATAATTGTCTTTAAGCTGCTCGCTTAACACCTGCTGCAACGCATCTAAACTATCAAAATGATTATAAAAACTTGGCTGAGCAATACCTGCACCTTTCGCGATTTTATTCATACTCATACCACAAGTGCCCTCTACGCTATACAGCTGCAAGGCACTTTTCAGTAAGGCATGACGCGTTTTCGCCTTTGCCAGCTCGCGATTTGTTTCCGATTTTGTAGCACTTACACTATCAAGTACATTCACCCTCAATCTGCCCCAGCTTGATCTACAAGACAATTATTATTTCAGCTATAAGGCTATAGCCATTTAAACAAGAAGTCTATTACTAAATATTTGACCCTACTCATTCTTAATGATTCGTTTTAACACTCACATTAAAGCAAGCATAAAAAAATAGCCGTCATATCTATGATGACAGCTATTTTTTTGCTTTTATTATTCCTAGATTTAAAGCGTTTTGCGACGTCATTTTTTATAAATTATCGCTAGACTTGTTGATTGTCGTTACGTATGTCACTGATAAAGCACTCTATTTATTACACAAATAGCCAATGCATAACATAGTTGTGTAGATATCCATAATGGAGCAACACTCTCAACATTGCATATACAGACATGGCAATGGTGAGCGCTTATATTAGATATCACCAGTTAGCCGATCAACGTCTATTGACGGCATCTGAGTAGAAGCTCGACTAAAGACAGACGGAATAATTGTCTCAATAACTAACTTTATAATAAAAGAAGGAAAATAAGAATGAACGAACATACTCTAAAAGGTGAATGGAACCAAATAAAAGGCTCAGTAAAACAAAAATGGGCTGAGCTTACTGATGATGATTTATTACATGTCAAAGGTAGCCGTGATAAATTGGTCGGTAAAGTCCAAGAACGTTATGGTCATAGCAAAGATGCTGCTGAACGTGAAGTAGATGCATGGCGTCATGAACATAAGTACTAAGTTATTTTAATTCTGAAAAGCAAAAAACCGTATATTCTTTATACGGTTTTTTTATTGCCAGCCCTTAAAACAAATAGTGATTACTTTATTGATTGGGCATTTTTCAAAGTCCAGACACGATAAAACCGCATAGCAATCAACTGTTATGCGGTTTTATTGTTAACCATCCATGTTACCTATCACGACTGTTTCTCATGCATCCTTGCATAATATTCAGCATATTGTGATACTGGGCATCCTGCCCTTTTTACTACAACTACCAGTATTAACTACTGATAGCAGCAAAGGGTATGTGTCCTTACTCCACTTATCATTATCATCCTGATGCTAATAAGTGAATCATTATCCTTAATGCGGTTAACTCAATCCTTGAGTCACATTCCCTAATGCCGTATGACTATAATGCCTAATTCCTAACCTGATGTTAAGTCGCGTGAGCGTCATTACGTGTAAGCATATGCTTACATTGCCCGCATTTTTGACAATGATTACAACTTATTAACGCAAAAGACACTTACCATCAAGTTTTGTCCCTTATCATAGATAATGTAAGAAAATATTTCAAAGCGCATAATGGTAATGTATACAGTGTTAGTAAGCACGCGTTTCTTATGAAGATGAATAATCTACAGAGTCAGAGTGTGTAGGTGCTTGGCTATCACCAGCAATGATGCGACGGGCAATCTAAAAATATTATAGGATATTGGATCATGAAAACTCTAAAGCCTTTCTCATTTAAGACCGTTATATCTGCTGGTCTTGCGGTTGCATTATTGGGTACTACAGTTGGGTGTGCCGTCGTCGGTTCAGGTTATGACAATTACCCAATATATGATGGCAATGATGATTATGGTAACGCTGATTACAACCGCATCAGTCAAAAGCTACGCACTGATCTACGCCGTAAAGGCTATCAGGTTATGGATATTAAATCTGATAACTACCGCGGCAATCGCGCAATGACCGCTTATGCCAAAAAGAACAACCAAGCTTACGAGCTGAAATATACTTATCCCGATCTAAAACTTATTAGCTCAAATAAAAAATCTTGGTCTAATGTTTGGCAAGATAATAAGTATGAAAAAGACCATTATAAGAAAGATGAATATAAAAATAATGACAAATATAAGAATAATAAGCGCTACAAGAATGATGATATCGAAGATAGTATTAAAAGAGAGTCGCGTTATCCAGCAATCAAGCAACGTGCAATCAAGCAACGTGCAATCAATAAAATACAAGGCATGGGCTATCGGGTTAAAGATATTGAGCTGGAAGAAAAGAACGGGCGCGGTGTATTTGAGATCGAGGCCAAGCGCGGATCACAGGAGTATGAAATACGACTTGGCTATCCAAACTTAAATGTGATTAAAGTTGAGAAAGACTGATTTCATTGGCTATCTCCTGCTAACAGTCATTTACACAGCATCAAGCTAGGTCTTTGGCGTCATTGTTGAATTGACACCTTTGGCACGATGCTCCCGCCTTAGATGGATTTATTATTTTTTTGGATACACCACTATTCTGTATGCTGCATTCTTAACAACAATAGTCACCAAAGTATTAGTTAGATAATAGGATTAATTATTATGAAAATATCAGCCTTTTCAGCTTTAAAAAGTATTTTTTCTGCGGGGGTTGTGGTTGCTTTATTAGGCACCACCATTAGTTGTACCACTGTAACGCCAAGATATGACAATCATAAAGGCTATTATCCAAATGGTCATCATCAGGGTAACGGGAAGTATGAGAATAATGGGCGTTACAATAATGGCAGCTATAAAACGAATAACGGGCGCTATGATAATAAAAAAGATCAGCATAAAAATAAGAATAATCATTATAAAAATAAAAAAAGTCAGCATAAAAAAAATAACGGCCGCTACAACAATGATGGTCGCTATCAAAACAGCCATTACCGTTATAAGTAAATTGACAGTATTGAAGAACTCATAAAAATACGGGTGTAGTCTATCGGCTACACGTTTAGAGAGTAGCTCTGCATATCACTTCTACTAACAGCATACGGCTTTTAATTATCTTAGAATTGATGGAAATTGCTTGTACTTAGTACTTACTTGTACCTAATGATTGCTTAAATTTCCTTTGAGTACGTACCACTAAGTTTTTTGGCATCGTTGACTACTTGATGCCTTTGGTCAAATAAGCCAGCCCTTGGTTTATTTGACCATTTTTTATAGCATGACTTTTTATAGCATGACTTTTTATAGCATGACTTTTTATAGCATGACTTTTTATAGCATGACTTTTTATAGCATGATTTAGTATGGCATAGTTGCCGATGCCGTTAACATCATAAGAGGATATTATGAAAAAACATCATTTATTAAAAACCACCGCTGCAACCAGTCTCATTGCAGCGCTACTGACCATAACGACTGGCTGTGTCACCGCACCGGGGTATAATGCATACGGCGACCTTTATGAGGACATTTATAAAGACAGTAAGGTCTACAAAAAGCATAAGAAGACTATCAACTCTATTGATAAAGAGCTTTATCAGCCTGCTATTGAGCAAAGAGCCGCTAATAAAGTCAGCAATATGGGTTATCAGGTCAAAGACGTCAAATACAAAAAAGGTGACAGTAAAATAAAAGTAAAAGCCCGTCGCGGCGGTGAAGATTACAAAATCGAGCTTGGCTATCCGAGCTATAACGTGATTAAAATTAAAAAAGACTGATAGCTTGGCCTAAAAGGTTAGCAGCTCAATCACATCATAGGCAGGCGTTTCATAAGGATGCGCCTGCTTTAACGCCTCGATAACTTGCTTAATATCAGCATCAGCCACCACCATTTCTACCCGCCATTCCTCAACGGTTTCAAGTTTATCATGCGCTCCAATATTTGGGTTACTGCCTACCAGTGGCATAAACTGCCCTGTTCCCTGCACTTGCCAACAACACTGTTCATAATTGCCAAGCGTCCCAGCGCCCGCTGCAAATAAAGCTAACTTTACTGGCTCTAACGCTGCATTTGGAATAAAAACGGTAAGTTTATACATAACGTGTCCTTTTTTTGGTTGTCTTTACTTCTTAGATAGCGACGGATGATCTGTCCACACATAACGCAATAACCACTCTTTTGCCTCGCCTGCGTAATCAATACCAATACGCGGACGCAGCGATACTGGTGGCTTGCAACCATCCTCTTCTACCCAAACGGCAGACACTGGATGAATAGATTTGCCATACAAGTCACGCTCGATTTGTAAACGCTTGGTCAGCTTACCAGGACCAGCAAACTGCTTAGGATGAATAAGTTGTTGGTCTAAGCTCAGCAATTGCTCCTCTCGCAGGCGATCACTACCCTCTGCCAAAAACCCAGCACGTATCAGTACCGACTCAGGCGAGTCTATAGAACCACTGATTAAATTGAGCATATGATGGACACCATAAGTCAAATACACATAAAAAATGCCACCTTGCTCATACATGATTTCAGTGCGCGGCGTTCGGCTACCAGCATGTGAATGACAGGCAGGATCGCCCTCACCGATATAAGCTTCAGTCTCAGAGATGCGCATGCGTAGCGTTTTTTGCACACCATCACTGTCTGTAAGCTGACGGCACAATACCTTACCAACCAAGTCAGCAGCCACTACACAAGTAGGACGAGTAAACCATGATGGCTCTAAAATAGTAGGCTGCGTCGTGGAAGTTTCAGGCGTTGACATTAGTAATGACCTTTTATACTTTTTATATTATTGAATAATTAGGGCGTGTGTAATATTTGACTATGGCACTGACAGTACCGATTGGTGACTGTTCCACATACCCTAATAAGTTAGCATAAAAATAAAGCAAGATATGGCGCACAGTGTTTAAGGAATGTTCAAACAAACCTTGCAAGGTCGGTATAGCATTAAAAAAGATGATTTCTGCTGAATGAATAAGCATAAAAAAGTAAGAATGAGGTAACATTGGAATGAGGAATGAAACGTAAACTTAGACAAAAAGGAAGTCAAAAAATGAAAGGGATTACACGCTTCTCGAATAGCTTGATGGAAAAATATTTACCAGATCCATTTCTGTTCGTCATTATTTTAACCTTGGTTATTTTTGTAATGGGCTTAGGTTTAACCGACTCTTCACCGGTACAGATGGTGGCGTTTTGGGGCGAAGGCTTCTGGGCTTTGCTAGCATTCTCAATGCAAATGGTTTTGGTGTTAGTAACTGGCTTTGTATTGGCAAGCAGCCCCATATTCAAAAAAGGATTGGGTAAACTTGCCAGTTTTGCAAGCTCGCCAGGTAGTGCGATTATACTGGTCACCTTAGTATCGCTTGCAGCAAGCTGGATTAATTGGGGATTTGGCTTGGTCATTGGGGCATTATTTGCCAAAGAATTGGCGAAGCGTGTCGAAAATGTTGATTACCGTTTATTGATTGCCAGCGCCTATTCTGGATTTATTATTTGGCATGCCGGATTCTCTGGGTCGATTCCATTATCCATTGCAACAGCAGGCCATCCCTTCGTTGATAAAATCGGTGTTATTCCAACAAGTGCAACCATCTTTGCTAGCTATAACCTAATTATCGTTGCAGCATTGGTGATTATCGTCCCTTTATTAAACCGTCTGATGATGCCAAAAAAAGAAGATACTATTACGGTAGATCCAAAACTTCTAGTAGATCCTATCCCTGAGGAACTTCCAGCCAAATCGGATATGACACCAGCAGAACGTTTAGAAAACAGCTGGATTTTATCAATGGTCATTGGCGTATTGGGCATCGCCTTTATCGTGTATTATTTCGCACAGAACGGTTTTGCTCTAACGCTCGACTTGGTTAACTTTATGTTCTTGTTTCTTGGTATTATATTTCACGGTACACCTCGCAAGTATTTGATTGCGGTTCAAGAAGCGGTTAAAGGTGCAGGTGCTATCATCGTCCAATTTCCCTTTTATGCAGGCATTATGGGAATGATGACAGCTTCGGGGTTGGCAGGTGTGATGTCAGAAGCATTTGTCAACGTTTCAACAACGGAGACGCTACCACTTTTTGCTTTCCTCAGTGCAGGACTCGTCAACTTTTTCGTTCCTTCAGGTGGTGGACAATGGGCAGTACAAGCGCCGATTATGTTAGAAGCGGCGGAAATGTTGGGTAGTGATCCGTCGCGAGTTGCTATGGCTGTGGCATGGGGTGATGCTTGGACAAATATGATTCAGCCATTTTGGGCATTACCAGCACTGGCGATCGCAGGTCTAAAAGCCAAAGATATCATGGGCTTTTGTGTCATCGTGCTGATTGTCAGTGGTGTTGTGATTGGTTTAGGACTATTGTTTTTATAATAAACTCTAGAACTCTAACCTTACCTGTCTTAACGATAAGGTTATTTTTAACTTTAGAAACAATAGAGTGAATCAAATAGCAGTGGAGCTATCAATCGCTTTGGTTACTTTGGAAACTGCTTTGGTAAAGAGCTATTCAGAAAACCATATTTGATAATAATGACTATCTTTAGGCCAGAACCTTTATATTAGTAGTCGTAAGATAAACACTAAAACCCCTTTAGAATCACAAAAAAACTGAGCGCGTGGCTCAGTTTTTTGTTTTACAATAGAAATTGACCTGCAATGCAGTGCCAATCAAATATCTAGCTTAATGGCACACCAATACGGTTAGCCACTTCTTCATAAGCTTCGATGACATCGCCTAATGATTGGCGGAAGCGGTCTTTGTCCAGCTTCTTCTTGGTCGTCTTGTCCCAAATACGGCAACCATCTGGTGAGAACTCATCTCCTAAGACGATACGGTCATGGAACACCCCAAACTCTAGTTTGAAATCGACCAGTATCAAATCACCCGCATCAAACAAAGCTTTTAATACATCGTTAACTTGATGAGTCAATTCTTCCATCTTAGCCAACTGCTCTTTGGTGGCCCAGCCAAGAGACACAGCAAGCGACTCATTCACCATCGGATCACCCAGCGCATCATCTTTATAAAACAACTCATAAGTAGGTGGCGTCAACGCTTGCCCTTCTTCTAAGCCTAAGCGACGCACCAAGCTGCCCGCAGCAAAGTTACGAACCACGCACTCAACTGGAATCATCTCTAAACGCTTGACCAATACTTCATCTTCAGATAATTGCTTTTCAAAATGCGTTTCGATACCAGCATCAGCCAGTTTTTGCATGATGAAAGCATTAAAACGATTATTGACGACGCCTTTGCGTGCTAATTGCTCAATACGTTTTCCATCAAGCGCTGAGGTATCATCGCGGAAATGTAAGATCAGCAGGTCGTTGTCTTCTGTTTCATAGACAGATTTGGCTTTGCCTTTATACAGCAGTTGTTGCTTTTGCATTATGGGAGTTCCTGTTCGTTCAAGCTTATGTGGTAAAAACGCGCAGCGACCGCTGACTTTTGTATGACAGAATTAATAATATTTACATTAATCACTGTAAAATATCAGCGGTACAAATAAGGAAATAGGTTTAATTCGAAGGACTACTAACAGCACGCTCAGGCTTCGGTAGCTGGTACTGATTACCTGATTCGTTCTGTAGTTTCAGCGTATTTGCACCCGCATTAGGGGTTGCATATAAAGGTACAAAAGGAGCTGGCTCTTTGTTAGCGGGCAACTCTATTGGCACAAGCTTTTTGCTTTGCTGATACTCTAAGCTACCATTGTCACGCTTACCGAGTAAGTTTTTGACACTTTGGCAACCGCTCAGTACCAAGGTGCTTCCCAATATTAAGGTCAGCATTGCAGGGAATATTTTTGCAGTCGGTGATGATGTTTTCATCATATTATCTCTCTGAGTTAGCATTTATACGCATCATTTTATAATAAGTTCGCACGCACCAAGGCTTCATCAATAGTGGCATGATGTTGTTCAGCCAACCATACCAAAGGCAGACGAATTCCGGTATCTATCATACCCATTTTATGAAGCGCATATTTGGCTGGGATAGGACTTGACTCAATGAACAAGTCACGGTGTAAATGCTTGACCACATCATGGACTTTATGAGCCGCGTCAAAATCACCACGAAGCGCCGCTGTAAAAGTCTCGCTCATCGCTTTTGGGGCGACGTTGGCAGTGACTGAGATATTACCTTTACCACCGAATTGCATCAAATCAAGCGCCGTACCGTCATCACCAGATAGCACGACGATTCTATCGCCAACTGCTTTGATCAATTGCTCACCGCGAGCGATAGAGCCTGTGGCATCTTTAATCGCGACGATATTATCGATATCAGCCAAACGTTCTACCGTCTCTTGTGCAATATCAACGACCGTACGTCCTGGCACATTATAGAGCATCTGAGGGATATTCACCGCGCTCGCGATAGCCTTATAATGTTGGTACAAGCCTTCTTGTGGCGGTTTGTTATAATAAGGCGCAACCAATAAAGCACAATCTGCACCAGCATCGGCAGCATCTTGGGTCAGCTTAATGGCTTCCATCGTGTTATTGGCACCTGTTCCAGCAATCACTGGTACACGACCTTTGACGTGCTGAACAAAGTAGCGAATGACATCGCTGTGCTCTTGCATAGACAATGTCGCTGACTCGCCAGTAGTACCAACGGCAACGAGACAATGCGTGCCTTGCTCAATCTGCCAATCTATGAGATCCGCCAGACGTTTATAATCAACCGTGCCGTCAGGATGCATGGGCGTTACCAAGGCTACCATTGAGCCTTGTAGTCGGGTTTTGATCTCGTCGTATGCTGTGCTCATAACCGTGCCTTACTGTATTATCCTAGCTTTTTTCAAAGCTGTCACATGATAGGTCGTTTGCAAGTGTCAATTATTATGTCTACGTCTGCACTCATACTGTGTACATTCATAGGCACCATTGGCAATATCTTGCTTGATATTAATGCTGAGTATTTTTTTATTATCAATATTTTTCTATGATAAAAGCGGTCGCAATGTAGATGCTCAAAGTCGTCTTAACCTTATTTTTGCCAATGGCCGACAACGCTTATTAAGCACTAAAAATAGAATAATAAAAACGCCTGCTAGTGTAGCATATTTTGATTTGACCGCTATCAATCAATTAACGTTCAATCAATTGAATTGATGATATGCTATCAAAACCGATAAACCAATAGCCTTATTACTCAACTCTTAGTTTAGCGTAATGAATCAGCGCTGATAAGTCTTTTGAGTCGTATTAACGAATCGTCAACACATCGATAGTGGGGCGATACAAGCGAAAAGGCAGCCCTCGTGTACCAATACCGCTACTGACAAAGATTTGTGCACTGCCATGTTGGTATAAACCCTGCTGCTTACCCATGCGGCTATTATTTAACAGAGTTGACTGCTCGCTACTACGCTCGATATTTTTTTGTTTTTGTGCCAACCATATATTTTTTTGAATCGCTTTTGCCGCACCAGTAATCAATAGTGGTCGTGGTTGTAAGGATTTTGGCAAATCGCTAATACTATCAAATCGTGAAGCCAAGATGATGACGGGCTTAGTGGCATTAGCAATTTCAGCACCAAGCGCTACTTTATCAGACGCATTTGCATCTTCAATATCAGCAAGTTGTTTAGGGACATCTTGCCAGCCGCAAAGCACAGCAATGGTTGGACTGTCTTCCAAACTTTGCTGTCTAAAGCACTCTTTATTATTTTTAGGATAGCTTGAGCTTGCATCGGACGTTACTGAAAGCGCATTAGTAGCCCCAGTACATTTGAGTGGCAGCGACGTACACTGCTGACCGATATAGCTGATATCGAGTACATCAAAGGCACTGGACAACGTATCTTCTAATAGTGGCTGTCCTTGCTTGGTCGTGTTGATCGATTGATAACGCAAGTCTGAGGTACTCATCACTGTATAAATAGGCTTATTAACCCCTTTAAACAACATGAGCTGACCCACCAAGTCTGCACTTGGATAATATAACCAGTCGCCCGTAATCAGCACAGCGTCTGCGGGTAACGCATTAAGGGTAGCAACCAATTTACGGATATGGCGCGGCTTGCCGCTATACAATCCAATGCGTAAATCAGCCAGTACAGCAACCGTCAGCGGTGTGGATAAATCTAAGTCGATTGCATGATGATCTAAGCGTAAACGATTGGGTTGTACCACCACGGTATAAAAATATAACCCCATTGCAAATATAGCCACTAGCACTGGTGTCAATGATAGCTGTGCCAGTATCGGCAACACTTCTTGCAACCAACCTATCACCAACAGTAAAGCCCAAACGGGCATAGTATAAGCGGCATAATATAGTGCCAACTTAAACCAAATACGCATAAACCGTTTGGTAGGATTGGCATTGAACGTTTGTAATCCTGACCACAGTATAATATATGCAAGCAATGCTGCTGCCGTAGAGATACTTAGGATATAAAGAGCATGGTCAGTCATAATTACCTGATGGTTACGGAAGAGTATGAGCCTATCAAACGGCTTACCCTATATTAGAACGTATAAAGCAATAAATAAATCGCTCAATGTATAAGTTAATGACAGTGTTGGAGCGTTTTGAGTCATTGGATAAAAAAATCAGCCATTATAGGGGTCGAGCTCTATCATAGACAAGTAGAATTATTGACGCGCCTGTTATGTCATGCTCAATTGCCGCTCCGATTCTCCCTATCACTCTATCTATCCATACTTATTCAATACGTAACCCAATGATCGCGGGGATACCTTGGCGGATAATTTCAATGGTCACTACACCCTTTTTGGGCAATGATGAGATAGCACTTGAAAAATCCGTGACCTTTTTAATCGGCTTTTGGTGAAAATTGGTAATCACATCACCTGCCAAGATACCTGAGCGCGCTGCTAAACCAGTGGGATCAACCGTGGTCACTAGGATGCCAGTTTTATTGTCCACGGCGATTTCTGCTTGCTCATCGGCAGTCAAGTTACGTAAACGCAAGCCTAACTGCACCTCATCATTCTGCTGATCGCCGCCTTGTGCTCTCACATCATTAGGCGCATAAGTAAGCTTGCCGCTGATGGTCATCTGCTGACCATTACGCTGAATCTGTACGCGGAAGCTATCGCTCGGTTTGGCACGATTGAGCAGGTTTAATAAATCTGAGGCGCGCATAATTTGCACCTCATTATATTGCAAAATGATATCGCCAGGTTTTAGACCAGCTTTTTGTGCAGGTGAGTCTGGTGATACCCTGGTCAATAGTGCACCTTGAGGACGATCTAGATTATAAGCTTCCGCTAAATTTCGATCGATGTCTTGCGGATAAATACCTAAATAAGCACGTACCACTTCGCCATCGGTCTTTAGCTGCTCGTAAATATCCATCGCTGCATCAATCGGAATGGAAAATGACAGACCCATATAACCGCCAGTACCACTAAAAATACGCGAATTAATACCAATCACTTCACCACGCTGGTTAAATAGCGGACCGCCTGAGTTACCAGGGTTCAATGCCACGTCTGTTTGGATAAATGGCACGCTGGTATCACGTGAAAAACTACGTGACTTAGCACTGACAATGCCCGCCGATGCTGAGTAATCAAAACCAAATGGCGAGCCGATGGCTAGTACTGGTTCCCCTACTTTCAAAGCATTCGAGTCGCCGATAGGCAAAGCGGGAAATTGGTTACCCGAGACTTTTAGTACCGCCACATCAGAGCGCTCATCACTACCAACCAAGGTTGCATCAAGCTCCCTTCTATCGTTAAGAGTGACAGTGATTTTATCAGCGCCCTCCACCACATGATGATTGGTCAGCATATAACCGTCGGCTGTGACAAAAAAGGCCGTGCCATAAGCATGCTCAATCGCTGGCGTGGCGGCCTGATCAGGAATACGTAAACGATCACCAAAGAACTGCCGTAACAATTCGGCTGTTTGGGCTTTGGCAAGCTCAGCCTCGCTGACGGTTTTGGTGACATTCACACGGGCAACGGCTGGGGTGACCTGCTGTACCAAGTCAGAAAAATCTGCCGTAGTGACAGCAGCTTGAGCGCTCGTCATGGCTATGGCAGTGACGCCAGTAACCATCGAGGTACTGATAGCAATCGCCAGCGCACTATGTTTTAACCAATGCGGCACACGAAACTTAGATTGCACTGTAAGCATATTGATAGGCATGTTGTCCTCCATATAAGTAATCGTTGTTATTTTTAATAGTTAGGTTTTGGCTAGTAACGTGTATACGATGTCTTAATCTTAACCAATGACACTTGCATAGCGATAGGTCAATGGAATATTCATCCACATCCGTATATGACAGACTTTGCATCGGCACTTGCTGTTATGCTTGCCAACCTTTTTAGTCACTATCTAGTCATTTATTAGATTACTGTTTTTTATACCCTTATACCATCGCCCATTCGCCTTTCCTTCTACAAAAACCCCAAAATAATGGTGATCCTCGCTACGTGCATGATAAAGGCGGCTACTGTATGATAAGTCATCGTGCTGTTTTGTCATTATTTCGATCATGCAGGATAACCTAAGGCGCGGTTATTTGACCCATTTATTGTATATTTTTACCACTGCCCACTGATATCGTGGTAAATGCAGCCTTGCTCAGCATGAAATAAAAGCATGTTATGATAGCAAGCCAAATAACTTTAAAAGCAAACTAAAGTCTATAATTAATCATTATTGACTATTACTTTGTAAAGCTGGCTATTATCACCCTTATTTTTCATCTTTTGCATAACTAGAATAGTGCTATGGTCGATTCAAGATAATTGAATACAGAAAAGGCGCGTGACAGTACTATCAATAATAGGCTGAGCGAGCTTGACGCCATATACGATTTATATGAGATTGACGATTTTTTCTAGAAATGCTTTTGTCTTTACTACTCTATCGTAGTTATATCATATCTGGCTCATGTTGTGATTCATGATGGATACCATTGTCGTCGCTCACGTTCTATAGAGATTTTTCTCTATAGAGAGTAGCGTCAACTTATTACTATACTCTGGCAGCCGTTACTCTGAAAAAGCGGTTGATAGCTATAAAATACGACAAGATTATAAAAGGATCAATTTATGGATACCGCCCTATTATTATCTGGCGTGGTTGGGATTGGCATCGCCGCCCAATGGTTGGCTTGGTATTTGAAGCAACCGTCCATTTTATTTTTGTTACTGATTGGCATTATTGTGGGCCCAGTGCTCGGTGTTTTCGATCCTGACTTGGTGCTCGGGGAGCTGATGTTCCCCTTCATCTCTTTGGGCGTGGCGATCATCCTATTTGAAGGCTCGCTGACATTAGAGTTTGATGAGATTAAACAGCATGGTACCGTGGTACAAATGCTGGTGTCGGTCGGTGTACTTATCACCATTGCTATCGTGGCGTTATCGACTTATCTCTTATTCGATGTCGATCCACTGATTGCTTTGCTGTTCGGTGCGCTAGTGTGCGTCACGGGTCCAACGGTCATTATGCCGCTATTACGTAGTGTGCGCCCCAATAAGACAATCTCTAATATCCTTAAATGGGAAGGTATCATCATTGACCCAATCGGCGCTATTGCCGTGGTTTTGGTCTATGAATATATCATCTCTGGCGGCGAAGCCAGTAGTATCTTATTGTTTGCCAAAATCGTAGTATTAGCGACAGCGCTTGGTATGGCAGGCGCTTGGCTGCTTGCCTTCCTGATGCGTCGGCATATGATTCCTGAGTTTTTACGCAATGTCTTTACGCTTGCCTTTGTCTTGGTGTTATTTTCAGTATCGAACCATTTAGAGCATGAGTCTGGGCTATTGACAGTCACCGTATTGGGTGTGGCATTGGCGAATTGGCCAAAATTCCCACGCGACACGATTTTAGAGTTTAATGAATCTTTAACCATCCTTCTTATCTCTGTGCTGTTTATCATCCTTGCAGCACGTGTAGAGCTGGAAAGCTTACTTAGCGTTGGTTTTGCCGGTCTGGTGTTACTTGCTATCGTGATGTTTGTGGCACGACCATTATCCGTTTGGGCATCGGCTATTGGCTCAAACTTAAAGACCAATGAAAAGCTGATGATTAGTTGGATTGGGCCACGTGGTATCGTCGCTGCAGCTATCTCATCACTGTTTGCTATTCGTCTGCAAGAGTATGATATTCAAGGTGTTGAACTGCTTGTGCCCTTAGTATTCATGGTCATTATTGGCACGGTTATGATTCAGGGCTTGGGGGCAAAAATAGTCGGCAACTTGCTTGGCGTCCGTGAACCTGAGACCAATGGTATCTTGATCGTCGGCTCAAATCCCATTGCGCTGTTGATAGCAACTTCTCTAAAAGATCAGGGCTTTGATGTCATTGTCGCACACAATAACTACACCAATATTGCCCGCGCACGCATGAGTGGTCTGCGCACTTATTTTGGCAATCCTATCTCTGATCACGCCGATCATCATCTTGACTTGATTGGTATCGGTCGTCTGTTTGCCATGAGTATGGACAAAGAGATGAATACCTTATCTGAAATTCATTATCGTCATGAATTTGGTGAGCGCAAATTGTACCGTCTCAAATTCAGCGACGAAAAGGTCAAAAGCGAGCGCGATGATAAGCAAGGAAACTTCCACTCGCAGTGGTTGTTTGGTAAAGACGTCACCTATACCAAACTTGCCAGCATGCTATCGAAAAAAGCCCGTATCAAGATTACCAACATCACCGACAGCTACAGCTTTGAGCAATACAAAGCTGACAATAAGCAATTCGTGCCGCTGTATACAATCGACAAAGAAGGCAAGCTGCACGTCATTACCGATAAGTTTGATGGTATCGTACCACGTGATCGCAAGCTCATCTCACTGGTGGTGGAAGATGAAGTACAGCCAAAACCTGTCGACGTGACACCTAAACAAGAGCAAGCGCGCATGGCTGCTGATGCCAGCTTTGAGTCCAGCTCAAAAGCGCCTGAAAAGCGTAAAGAAAAAGAGCTGAGCGATGATAGTGCTGATGCAACAGCGCAAACCATTGATAGCGACAGCGCTAAAGAAACAATCGCTGAGCAGAGAATCGCTGAGCAGAGAATCGCTGAGCAAAATGCAGATAACGAGGTATCAAACCATTCGAGCGGCAGTGCTGAATCTAAAACCACACCAGACACCTTAAATGACAAAGTGATAGCATCAAAAGATGAGTCTATTGACGTCGTTAATAAAGGCGTCATGTCAGCTAATTCAACAGCGACCTCGAAGGTAACTCCTAAGAATAAGGTGTCTAACAGCAGCAGTAGGAATGGTAATGGCAACGCACCTAAAACTAAGAAAGGCTCGCTTGATCCAAATCGTCTACCCGATTCTGGTCAAGATAATACAGCCAATGCAAGCTCTGATGTCGATATTAATAAAGACAACATTAACAAAGACAATGTTCAAGAAATTTCAGATAATAAAGCTGTGAATAAACAGGATAAATAATCGTTGCCACAGCTTTGATTTAACACAGTTTTGACAATATCTTGACAACTGTTTTAATACTTTATAAAAAAATAATAGTTTATAAAACACCAAAGCCCCAACGAAATGTTGGGGCTTTTTATTTGGATAGGTGATGACTTTATAAAATCGGTTACTAAACATCAAATCTGTTTTGTACCGTCTGCCATACTCGCGCGCTCACCTCATCGGCGCTGCCTGATGCGTCAATACGCTGTATCCGTTCGGGATGCTGATTCGCAAGCGCGCTAAAACCTTTATGTACCCAAGTAAAAAATTCGGTCGCTTGCTGCTCAAAGCGGTCGGCCGCGCTACGTTTATTGGCACGCGCCATGCCTTCTAATACGGGCAAATCTAGCCACAATGTCAACTCGGGTAGTTGCGGCACAAACTGCTCGATAAGCGATTCAATTTTGACTTGTACCACCGCATCACCATGTGCCCGCCCGAAGCCCTGATAAGCAATGGTGGAATCGATAAAACGGTCGCATATTACCCACGTCCCGCGTTGCAGCGCTGGCAAGATTACTTGCTGCATATGATCGCAGCGCGCCGCAAATAGTAGCAATAGCTCTGTATCATCATTGATGTCGGTCGCAGGGTCCAATAATATGGCGCGCAAACGTTCTGCAAACGGGCTACCACCCGGCTCACGGGTACGCAGATACGCAATATTTTTATCTTCTAAGCGTGTGCACAGCTGCTCAATGGCAGTCGTTTTACCTACGCCTTCAGTACCTTCAAAACTGATAAAGCGCCCTCGATTGGGTGCGATGTCATTGATTATTTTGGGCTGACTTGCTTTCGGCTGGACTGTTTGAGATAAGTGGTCTTGTATAGATGCTGACATGATATGACCTTATGTCATGGATGAGCGTTATATCGTTATATAGACAGTTGCATAACGCTCATTTCACGATAGGTTTGAAAAAAGATAGAGGATTAAATTACTGCGGTGGTGTTTGCGATTTCTTTTGACGCATGACGCTTAGGTAGTCTTTTACCGCTTGATTGTGCGCCGCCAAGCTATTGGTAAATTTGTGCCCGCCATTACCTGTCGCCACAAAGTACAATGCGTCACTATCTGCAGGATGCAAGGTCGCTTCGATAGAGGCGGCCGATGGTAGCGCGATAGGTGTTGGTGGTAGGCCATCAATTTGATAAGTGTTATAAGACGTTTTTTCATCAATGTCTTTGCGGCGAATGTTGCCGTCATAGCGACTGCCCATACCATAAATGATGGTCGGATCGGTCTGCATCCGCATACCTTTATCCAAGCGATTTCTAAATACCGCAGAGACTAAAGGACGCTCTTCTGCCACACTGGTTTCTTTTTCGATGATAGAGGCCATCACTAACGCCTCATAAGGCGTCTTATAAGGTAAGTTGGGCGCACGATTTTCCCACGCTTCAGTCAATACTTGCTGTTGACGCTTATATAAATCGGTCAGTACCTGCTTATCAGTGCTGCCTTCACCGTAATAATAAGTGTCAGGTGCAAACCAGCCTTCAAGATTGTGATTGACGATAGGGTCGTTACTATTGATCACTTCACTTGGCAATATACCGACCAAATCCAACGCTTGAGCAATACCGGCATTGTCTCTATCATTGCCACTATCGTCGGTCAGCACCTCTTTTTTGATGCCTTTATTATCCCGTAAAGTCTGATATAAATCTTTAGAGGTTTTGCCTTCGATGATTTGCACCTTTACCATCGATGCTTTTACCCCTTGCGTGAGCACTTGTAGCGTTTCAGCAAAGGTCGGGTTTTCTGGTAATCGATAAATACCAGCATGTAAGGGGCCATCGACTTGTGTTTTCATATAAAGCTTGGCAATCGTGGCAGAAAATAGCGGGATTTGCTGTTGCCACTGCGGCAGTAGACCGTAATAGCTCTGACCCTGCTCAATTGTGACCATTTGCTTTGGCTGCTCAATCCGCCCAAACAATGTCTGATAGACCATCACTAAGAAAAATGCAGCGATAAGCCCCAGCACCAGCAACACCTGATAGCCACGCTGCATAAAAAATGATTGGTTGTCCACTTTATATGTACGTGGCTTACTATCTCCGCTGATGAGTGACACATCTGTCGCTGGCGTTTCCTCTACCCTATCGTCTACTACTGGCTGCGCGTCCGGTAGCGTGGTATCGACACGCTCCTCAACACTGCTATCTGATCTATTCGACGGCGTTTCATTAGGACGTTCAGGAGGCGTTTCAGATGTAGGCTTGCTCATGGCAACTCGCGAGGCAGAAGTTTGCTAGAATTTAGCACTGAACCGCGCGATTTTCAATGGTATTTGCTTAGCTTATCAATTATCTTGGTATTTACGCCTGCTTATATGCGCTAATATTACTACCTTCTTTTGGTATTTTTACTTTTCTCTAATAACGAAAACTGGTTATGAATCTATATTTTAATCAAAACCTTGCCAAAAATTATAAGTCACCTAGTCAAATCATTAGAGTGTTGAGTGAGGATTGGGTTGCTAAGCAAAGCTACTGCCCTAATTGCAATACTGAGCCATTGGCAGAATTTACTAACAATAAGCCTGTCGCTGACTTTTATTGTGCAAATTGTAATGAGCAATATGAGCTAAAAAGTAAGCAAGCAAAATTAAGCAACATTATCAATGACGGCGCTTATGACACCATGATTGAGCGTATCAATAGCGACAATAATCCAAGCTTTTTCTTTTTAACCTATTCGCCAGAATACAGAGTTAATAACTTTTTAATCATCCCTAAGCATTTTTTTAAGCCTGATATGATTATCAAGCGCAAACCTTTATCAGTCGCTGCTAGACGTGCTGGTTGGGTTGGTTGCAATATTGATTTGCGTAAAGTGCCTGAATCAGGAAAGGTGTTTTTGATTAAAAGAGAGCAAGTCATACCACGCGATAATGTCACCGAGCAATTTCAAAAAACTTTGTTTTTACGCGCGCAATCTACGACTTCACGTGGTTGGACGTTAGATGTTTGGCAATGTATCGATAGACTAGAAGATAGATTTTCTCTCAATCAAGTTTATGCGTTTGCCGACTTATTAAAGCTTAAACATCCCGAAAACAATCATGTTAAAGATAAAATTCGTCAGCAACTACAAGTGTTACGCGATAGAGGTATTATTCAATTTACTGGTCGTGGGCAATATCGTAAATTATATTAAACGCTTTCCGTTATAACGCTCAGCTCTAGGCCGCCCTTTTTAAATACGATTAAATCGCTTAAAAACACACCACCTCACCCGATAATAAAGTCAGGCTGTTCATTGGCATGATACCTCGTAGTGCATTACAAAAGAATAGCTGGCTTAAATGCGGTAGATCCTCATCTTGCAATGACCTAACGATGACAGGCTGTTCCATACCGGATAAAGCATCGATAAGCACTTGACGCATCACGCCAGCGACACCAGATTGCGCCATGGAGGGTGTATACCATTGACCAGTAGTTAGATAGTTTGCATTGTCTTGCTGAAGCGGAAGCGTAGATAATTTCTCTGATGATGTTTTTTCTGATGATAGTTTTGCTAACGGTGCTTCAGACAATTGATAAAAAACATTACTCATCGTTCCTTCAACCCAACGACCACCCATATCTCGTAGCAGACCCTCGCCAATGCTTGGTTTGATCTTGGCTTCCGATACTTGAGCTTTGATACCTTGTAGCTCACCACTTGCCAGCACATTGTCGAGGCGATTGAGGCTTTTGAGTCCTGCTAATGGTGGCGGTAAGCAGGCAAGCTGCGAAGATAGGCAAATGGCAGAACTGATAGGCTGCATCGGGATTAAGCACCCATCAGGCAAGCGTAATTGCTCAGTCGTAGTGACGGTCATCGCAGAGGATTTTAGCCAAATCTCACAAGCACTACCAGACGTGGTTGGCATATAGCCATAACCACGGACATCTTGCACGGCGCGAGTCACCATCAACTTCAGCATGCCTTGTTGTAGTTGCTCGGCATGCATCTGCAATATCGCCAATACAGAGTGACTGTCTAATTCAAGTTGTAAAGCTTCAGCATGGGAAATAAGGCGCTGCTGATGATGATTCAACCACAGTATCTGTCCATCGATGACCCCCATAGTGGTAAAAAAGCCATCGCCATATGCCAACCCACGATTGTCTAATGATACTGTCACTGAGCTAACCGTTTTAGTGCTTGATGGATGTATACATAGCCAATTACTGAGCGGCATCATAGCTAGCACAGCTTATTTATTATCTGTTTGGGCAGCAGATTTATTGATGACCAGCATACAACTATAGAACTCACATTTCGCCAGTTCTATTTTTTGTCCACCGATGACTTTATTTTTGATAATTTGACCACTAAGCATATCAGAAATCAGTTGTCCGCCCTCATCACCCATCAGTTGACGCGCAAGCTTATGCGCTTTTTCGGCATGGTTTTGGCTTATCTCCTTTTCTTTATCGGAATCGGTAGGATTGGCAAAGTACCAGCCAAGTTCGAGATATTTCTCAGAATCAATCAGATCCAAATACGGCGCATCGGTATCCATAAAGCGATATTTGACGGCTGGATTACTGGCATAGTCGAGGCTGTTCTCATCAGTGCTCATGACCTTACCAAAAGTCGCTTTGATCTCATCTAAATCATCGACGTTCAGTGACGCTACATCTTTAGTGCCCCATCCCGACACGTCATATTTCACTTGCGTACCTTGCTGAGCAGTAGCGCCGTCTAGATCGGCATTCGTCGCAGCACTGTCCTGTGCTTGAGCATTGTCAGCGACGGTTTGCTCGCTCATATCTGCATTGGCACCTTGATTTTGGGCGTCGTCTTTACTGCTATCACAGCCACTGAGCGACACGCCAACTGCCATTATCGTACCGACCAATAGGGTCTGTAGGCTATTATTCAACATGGGCAATTTACTCACACTTTTAGATGATTCTCAAAATAGTATTAACGAGCAGGCAGATGGGCCGCTGATAATGGATAATATATTTTATAAATAAGCTTTCTTATCACTGGGTTTTGACAGTTCAATTCCTTATAGTTATGCAACTGCCGAAAATATCAATATAAAATTTTCATACTCTCTAGTTTACCCAACTGCTTAACACTTGACTACCCTTTACGTTACGGATAACGCTCCCAGACAGTACAGATTTGTTAAAGACCTAACCTATCAAAAAACCTACCTATTCAAGTATTTACTCGTTAGAGAGCCAATTTGTCAAACATAGTGTTATCCCTTATGATGATTGCCTATTAAGGCCTTTCTACTAATCAATTTTTGCCTCTTACTGCAAGCGAATCCATTATGACCCAGCATTTTATCGTTATCGGCAATCCCATTGCCCACAGCAAATCCCCTGAAATTCATACGTTATTTGCAGCGCAGACGGGCATTGAGATTAGCTATCAGCGTCAATATTGTCCCGATGATGCAGCAAGTTTTACCGCTGTTATCGAAGCATTCTTTCAGGGCGGCGGTGTTGGAGCCAATGTGACTGTGCCTTTTAAACAAATCGCTTATGACTGCTGCGTGGCGCGCGGTGGCCTGTCTGAACACGCCAAGGTTGCAGGCGCAGTCAATACACTGCTACTAAATAAAACACTGTTACAAAGTGGTGTGCCACTCATCGAAGCATTGTATGGCGATAATACTGATGGACAAGGATTGGTCAATCACATGTTAAGTTTGGGTTGGCCACTAAAAGATGCTCGCGTAGCACTCATTGGTGCAGGCGGGGCAGCACGTGGGGTGATATTGCCATTAATTGAAGCAGGTATTGCCAGTCTTACTCTTGCCAATCGTACGTTAAATAAAGCAACGGCACTCGTCGATGAGCTGAGCGCGGCCAGCCCTGTTATTCATGAGCAGCAGATTGAAACTTGCCGCACGGCTGAATTAGACGGACAGTTTGATATCATCATCAATGCGACCTCTATCGGTTTATCAGCGGATACGCTACCACTGAGCGACAATCTAAACGGTCACTACGCTTACGATATGATGTATGGACGTGAGCTGCCATTTTTGCAGCATTTTTCTGCACGTGGCGCGCAGACCTCGGACGGTTATGGCATGCTCATCGGGCAAGCAGCGCTAAGCTTTGAGCGTTGGACGGGTCACGCTATTGATGTTGTGCAAGCAACCAAGACTCTCCACAGTCGTTAACTGCAAATCTATATTGAAAAAGCCGCATGAACTCAGCTCATGCGGCTTTAATGCCTCTCTTTTTATTTTATTCAAAGCGCGCCAGCAGCCAGTTTTCCATACGCCTTAGTGGTACACGTAAATTGGTTGAATGCATCACTACTCCGCCACTCAAACCAACCAAGCAGCCAATCACTGTATCGAACAAGCGCGCACGAATCACGTCATAATAAGCTTGCTCAGAAAGCGGCAAACCACTGCCATATTCCGCAATAAATATCGTCAGCGGTGTAATAAATATCACTGCCAAGCCATAATGCCGATCAACCAAATTTTCAATACAGAGCATCATTATCAAGATTGCCAACGCTATGCCCCATATCGACAACCCCCAAGACAACATCCAACTCGCCAGAATTACGCCCAATATTGTGCCGAGCAAACGATGTATTTGCTTAATCCACATAGTACGTAAATGAATACCTTGAATAATAATAAAGCAGCTAATTGCCGCCCAATATGGATTGGTCAGATTCAGAGTTAATGCTATGAGTAAGGTTAGGCTAACAAAACCAGCCACAATAATACTTTCACTAATTGTATCTGGCTCATAGCTATAAATGGGCGTAGGACTGGACGGGCGCGTCGCTAATAAAAACAGCGAATACAGCAGCGCCATGATCAAGGCAAAACCACTACCCAGCATCACCAGACCCGTAGCTGGCATAACGTCCTCTAAAGGCAGTGGTATAAATAACGCAATCGCACCTGCCATCATTATAAACAATCCTGCTGGCGGCGGCTGACGATAATAGCGTCCAAGAATGATGATACCAAAGGCCATTAAAGTAAATATCGGCAATTTCAATATGGGGACATGCTGCGCAATCAAACCCAGCGCAAAGCACAGCGACATGGCAAAGCCCCATGCCATCACCGTCACCAAGCGATAGGGCAACTTGCCAGCTAATGGTGTATTTAAAATAACCATCGCTCCCAAAGATGCTTTAATACCTGACGATAAAGCATCAAAATAAGCGCCCACAAACACAGGGAAACTAATGGCGATCGCGGCAATAATCGGCATGTGCCACGGTCTCTTACTACGGTTCACTGTCAACAGATGCGCCAGCTCCCCATTAATTAAAATCTTCATGCGAGCAAATAACGCTGTCAGCCAAGATACTCGCTTTGTCTCGTGCTTTGATACACTCATAATTGGCTTTCCTTATCTCGTCAATGCACTTAAATATTATTTTCTACTAAAAAAAATTTCATTAAACAGCGCTTTAACGATGAATATCAATAAAAATCTGATTGGCAATTAATAACTTAATGTTTTTATTTTACATATAAATTATGAATATTTGTTATTAGTTATATATTTGTCGCTATAGAAGATTTATACTGACATCAACGCCACAACAGCTGTTTTTTATCAGGGACGCCTCAACGGTAATCTAAATGGACGAGCTGTTTTTAACAAATCTGTATGACAATCAGTGATATTGTCTATCTTTATCTCTAAAAATAAACAACCGTTTGTATGAAACGTGGCTCAACTACTGAGCTAACCATCTATGATAGCGAATAACTAAAGAGAGCGACTATGTTAACTTACAAAGCACCTTTACGTGATATCAAGTTTTTAATAAATGATGTTTTTGACTTTCAAACCCATTACAAAGACCTAGATAATGGTGAAAATGCGGATCCTGAAACGGTCGATATGATTTTACAAGGCTTTGCTGACTTCGCTGAAAACGTTTTAGCACCTTTGTACCAGCCAGCTGATGCAGAAGGCTGTCATTTTGACAATGGTGTGGTTACCACCCCTAAAGGCTTTAAAGAAGCTTACGATCAGTTCGTAGATGGTGGTTGGCAAGGTATTTCGTACCCTGAGGAATTTGGCGGTATGAACTTGCCCATGTCAATCAACCTCATTAAGTCTGAAATGATGGGCACTGCGAACTGGCCTTGGGCGATGTATCCTGGTCTATCAACCGGCTGTATCAATACCATTATGCAATATGGTAGCGATGAGCAAAAAGAAACCTATCTACATAAATTGGTTGAAGGCTCTTGGGCTGGTACTATGTGTTTGACTGAACCACAATGTGGTACGGATTTGGGTCAAGTTAAATCTAAAGCCATTCCGCAAGACGATGGCTCTTATAAGCTTAGCGGCACCAAAATCTTCATCTCAAGCGGTGAGCATGATTTAACGGAAAACATCGTGCATATTGTGCTTGCGCGCCTGCCAAATGCTCCAGAGGGCACACGCGGTATCTCATTATTTATCGTACCGAAATTTTTGCCAACTACTGAAGGCGAAATTGGCGAGCGTAATGGCGTGACTTGTGGGTCGATCGAACACAAAATGGGTATCAGCTCATCAGCGACTTGTGTCTTAAACTTTGATGATGCGGTTGGTTATCTCATTGGTGAGCCGAACAAAGGCCTTAAAGCTATGTTCACTTTTATGAACACGGCACGTATCGGTACAGGCATCCAAGGTCTAGCACACACTGAACTGTCATTCCAAAATGCGCTACCGTATGCCAAGGACCGCCGTTCTATGCGTACATTATCAGGCACGAAAGAGCCTGAAAAAGTTGCTGATGCTATCATCAACCATGCTGACGTACGTCGTATGCTATTGACCCAAAAAGCCTTTGCAGAAGGTGGCCGCTCAATGATTTATCATTCTGCGCGCTATGCCGATAAAATGGCACAGGGTATCGCTAACGGTGATGATGAAGAGTTTGAAAAGTGGGATGACAAATTGGGTTTCTACACACCAATCCTAAAAGGCTTCTTAACTGAGCTAGGTATCGAAGCGGCCAAACACGGTCAGCAAGTATATGGTGGTCATGGCTATATCAAAGAATGGGGCATGGAGCTGATTGCTCGTGATGCTCGTATCGCCACCATGTACGAAGGTACGACTGGTATTCAAGCATTGGATTTACTCGGTCGTAAAGTGATCTTGCAGTCTAAAGGCAAAATCATCCGCGATTACACCTCAAGCATCATGAAATGGTGTGGCGAGTATGCGCTTGATAAAGACATGCGTAAATTTGTTTGGGCGCTCACCAAGCTATGTGCTGAGTGGAACACACTGACCGTACGCTTGATGCTAATGGCACGTAAAGACCGTGAGATCATCTCTGCTGCATCAGACGATTTCTTGATGTATTCAGGCTATGTGATGATGGGTTATCATTGGGCGCGTATGGCAGCAGTCGCTTACGACAAGCTTGAAAATGGTGGCACTGAATCACCAGAATTCTACAAAGCTAAGATCCAAACGGCTGAATTCTATTTTGATAAGCTGCTGCCACGTACTTCAGGTCACGCCGAAGCCATGGTCGCACCAAGCGATAGCATGACAGCGATGGAAATTGAGAACTTCGCTTTTCTAGACTAAGATTGCATCAATAATCAACAAAAAAGCGCCTATCATTTAGGCGCTTTTTTGTGTTTAACTGAAAGCAGTCTGACGAAAAACAATAAATAGTAGATAGCTAAATCAGGAGTATCTCATGCTACCAACCCATTATAAGACCGCTTCATTAGCCGCTCGATATATACAAGCATTGGTCATTAGTACCGCGCTAGTCAGCATAGCCACCAACAGTGCTATTGCTAAAAGTAGCGATACTCCTCTTCACTTTACAAAAGGCGCCATTAGTAGCATCATCACTGGCAAGTTGAACACCCATGAAAATGAGCGGTGGTATCGTTTTAATGCAACCAGTCATCAATATACTGTGATTAATATTGCACCACTTACTGGCACGCCCGAGACTGCTAACGTCGGCGTGTTACATATGCCGAATGGTACGCAAGATGGCACCAAAGGCGGTATCATTTATCAAGGCTGCTTGCCCACAACAGGAGAATATCGCTTACGTATTGCCCGCAACTTGATGGCGACTGAAGGTAAAACGGCTGGTTATAAAGTCGAAGTGATGATATTACCCCAGTATGCCAGCAAATCGCTATGTGAGTACTTATAGCGATTTATGGGTAGTCACTTTGGACGATATTCACATTTTTAGCTACCCAGCATTTTTTTATGATACACCGCGCTAATCTCTTCAACTTCTACGCATATCTGTAACGCTGCGCGCCCTGACTGCTGTTCACTCAGCGTATTCTCTATGGCTACCGTCAATAGCTCAGCGAGCTGATTGCGAACGACCATATCACGACCACTCATGAGCTTTAGATTCGCATAAATAAAGCCAGACGCCTGCTCATCATCTTCAACCCCCACCAAAAATGTCTCAATAGGCACGATACGTGTTTTGATTTCAGCAGGCTGTTTAAACTGACCACTGTCCCATAATGCTTTATTTAACGCTTTAAGAAATGATTCTTCATGAGCAATACTGACATTGGGCGTCATTTGAATGGTTAAATGTGGCATGAATATGTCCTTATAAAATATGAGCGAGGGGTAAGGTATCAGCTATCGTCTCAGGCTTGCTTGAACAACCCGTCAGCGGCAATGATTTTTAGTTAGCAGTAATTTTTTAATCATCAGTAATAGTACTAAAGCAAGCAGCAAGGGTGGCAGCTAATTGTGCTGGTGGCAGCTCAATTTCTAAACCACGACGACCACCACTGACATAAATCGTTGTCTGCTCTGCAGCCGAGCTGTCTATGATAGTCGGCAAGCGCTTCTTTTGTCCCAATGGACTGACGCCGCCCAGCACATAGCCAGTACTCCGCTCTACCTGCTTAGGGTCTGCCATTTGAACTTTTTTGCAGGTCAACAGTTTATTCGAAGATAGTGCCTTAGCCATTTTTTTAAAGTTTAACGTTTTGTCCACGGGTAAGGTAGCAACGGCAAGCGCACCAGTATCTGTCGACACCACCAAGGTTTTGAACACTTGTGACACATCCACGCCTAGCTTTTCTGCTGCTTCTAATCCAAAAGAGTCGGCATTACTGTCATGGATATATTCATGTAATTGATAATCAAGAGCGCGTTGTTTGGCAAGATTAATCGCTGGTGTCATAATATTTCAGCTTATATCAATGATATTAAAGGGTGAGTTTAAATATAGTTATTTTTGGTTGCCGCCAAACTATTATCACGCTAAATACATTAACTTTCAATTATTTGAGCTTATTAAGAGCGGCTTAACTCACTATATAGTGACCAGACCGTATTAATATTAGCAGTATATACAGACACTATATATCGCTTTGGTGGCTTTTATGGCATCATAAGCGCAACATATTTGACTATTTTTGATACTGATTATGATACCGAAGTTCTTAAAAAAACGGATTTTTAAAGCGCCTGTTACAACCGACAGCGCTTCTAATACTGACGTCAATCCAATCGCCCCCAAGCCTTATTCGACTGCTCCGATTAATCAGCTGTATCGCAAGCTATCGGGGCAACTGCTCGACGTCGCTGTCAAACCTAAGCTATTGGGTGAATTACCTGAGTTCGACACTGACGATCAAACGCTAAGGTTTTATGTACTACAAGATTACTCACGCTCCAACAGTATTTTGATTGATTTGCAGACGCAAGAGCATAATCTACCGCCAGCATTGGTTGGGGTACATGATGCTGCCCATGATATCAAAGAAAATGCGGCTATTATCTTTTTAAAACATCCAAGTGCTAAAGACAGTCAGCTATCGCCGCGCCTGTCACGCTTAGTATCCGCTGTATTACAGCATCCAGATCTCAAGGTTCGTCTAGTGCCCGTCTCTATTTTATGGGGACGTGCTCCAGAAAAAGAGGATTCATTGTTTAAGTTGCTGACCGCTGACAACTGGCAAGACCCTAGCATTACCAAGCAGCTCTTTAATATCGGGGTAATGGGACGTGACACCTTTGTACAGTTCCATCCACCCCAAGATCTACGTACCCTTATCAATAATAGCCTTAAAGGTGATGACGAAGGGTCTTCTATTTTTGATGCGCTAGCCATTGATTCAAAAGATAATTTTATAAAAAAAGATGATATAAAAGAAAGTCCTGCAAAAGACAGCAATTTAGACATCACGAGTAGCATTAGTGATGCCAACGAAGCACCAAATTATGCTTTGGTAGCGACCGCCGACAGCAATCGTGAACTGGTCCGTATGCTACAGCAGCAGCTTACCGTTTATTTAGACAAGCAGCGTGCCAGTATGCTCGGCCCTGATTTATCAGACAGACGCAATTTAGTAGACAAGCTAGTGTATTCACCAGCTATCAAACATGCGATAGAGACAGAAGCGGTAGAGTCCGGTATCAGCGTACGTGAAGCCCGTATCTTGGCTAAAGGCTATGCTAATGAGATGGTCAATGATTATTCACATTCTATCGTGCGTGGTTTTTATAAGTTTTTAACATGGTTATGGACGCAACTTTATGATGGCGTAGAAGTCCATCATTTCGAGCGCGTACGCGAGCTTGCGACTGACTATGAGCTTGTCTATGTGCCTTGTCATCGTAGCCATGTCGATTATCTATTACTGTCTTATGTCATCTACAAGCGCGGTCTGAGCATTCCTTATGTCGCTGCTGGTGACAACCTAGATGTGCCCGTATTGGGGCCACTATTACGCGGTGCGGTTGCCTTTTATATACGTCGTAGCTTTCGTGGCAATGCACTTTATACTGCCGTCCTCCGCGAATATATGCACACCCTTATTACGCGGAACACGCCGATTGAGTACTTTATCGAAGGTGGTCGCTCACGTTCAGGACGTTTATTACCACCGAAGATGGGCATGCTAGCAATGACGGTGCACAGTCAATTACGTTATTCTGAGAAGCCAGTGGTTTTCATCCCGACCTATATCGGTTATGAGCGTATCATGGAAGGTGGCACCTATATTGGTGAGCTAAAAGGCAAGCCTAAAGAATCTGAATCTTTAATAGGCTTACTCAAAGTTGGCCGTAAAATTGAGCGTATCTTTGGTAATGTACATTTAAGCTTTGGCACACCGCTGCATCTTAGCGACTTTATGAAAAAATTCGATGTGCCAGCCAATAGCTTGCCGACAGATCGTACCGATACCCCTCTCGATGATAAAGCCAGTGCGATGGTCGATAACATCGGCGTCAAAATCATGCAGCACATCAATAAGGCTGCGGTCGTAACGCCAGTATCACTATTGTCTTTAGTGCTCTTATCTGCACCTAAAGCTGCTCTAGATGAAACGATATGCCGCGAACAAATTGCCCTCTATCAAGGTCTTGCTCAGCAGCTGTCCTACTCAGATGACACCGTCATTACAGATATGAGTCCGCAGCAAATTATTGATTATGGTATTAAGCTGAAACTTATTGAGCGTACGCCGCATATCCTAGGCGATATCATTCAGATCGCCGGCAAGCAAGCGGCCTTGCTCAGCTATTTCCGTAATAACATTCTCCATGTCTTTATTTTACTGTCTTTTTTAGCCGCCTTAGTCGCGCGTAATGGTCGTATCGAACGCAGTCGTTTGGACAATATTGCTAAGCAACTCTATCCATTCTTACAAAGCGAGCTGTTCTTATATTATCCAGCACATGGCTTGGCTGATACCTTGAACAAAAAAGTCGATAGCCTACTCTCTCATGGTCTGATTGTCGAATTGAGCGATGGCGTACTCAGCGTCCCTGAATCAAACAGCAAATGCTATCAGCAGTTGCAAGTGCTGGCGACACCTGTTGGGCAGAGCCTTGAGCGTTACTTTATGACCCTTGCTCTACTCGCCCAGCAAGGCTCAGGTAATCTGACCGAAAACGAAGTCGTTGATCTGTGTCATCTGCTGGGTCAGCGCTTATCTGTACTATATGCAGATGATATCCCTGATTTCTTTGACCGCGCCTTATTCACCAGCTTCATCAGTGCCTTGACTCGTCTTGATTACTTGCAAAAAGATGATGAAACTGGCGTATTGACCTTTGATCATCGTATCAATGACATTGCCCATCATGCTAAGTATGTCCTGACGCCTGATATGATGCAGATTTTGCAGCAAGTCGCTAGCCTAGACGAAGAAGAAATTACCCATGCGATTACTGAGATTAGCAATAAAAAGCAGCGTAAATTTGGTCGTAAGCGTTAATTATTATTCACTTAAAACAAGTACAAAAAAAGACCTCTAATAATTAGAGGTCTTTTTTATTGGATGTAAATATACTAAGTAGAAGTATTAGTTCGTAATCTTCTTATACTTCGCACGCTTAGGACTGGCATCATCACCCATGGTTTTCTTGCGATAAGTCTCAAACTCAGAATAGTTGCCATCGAACCAAACAGGACCTTCATCTTCGAATGCCAAGATGTGAGTGGCGATACGATCAAGGAACCAGCGATCATGCGACACCACCATTACCGTACCTGGAAATACTTGAATCGCATCCTCTAGCGCACGTAAGGTTTCGATATCCAAATCGTTTGATGGTTCATCGAGTAGCAAGACGTTTGCGCCCTGCTTTAGTGTCTTAGCAAGCTGCAAGCGGTTACGCTCACCACCTGATAACTGACCGACGCGTTTTTGCTGGTCTGAGCCTTTGAAGTTAAAGCGACCGATGTAAGCACGACTTGGCGTGGTATAGTCGCCAACCGTAATGATATCAAGACCGTCAGACACTTCTTCCCAAACGGTTTTGTTGTCATCTAAGTTATCACGTACCTGACCAACATAGGCAACTTTGACACTTTCACCCAAATCGACTGAGCCAGTATCTGGTTTGTCACGCTCGGTAATCATGTTGAATAGCGTGGTTTTACCCGCACCATTTGGACCGATAATACCAACGATAGCGCCTGCTGGCACGTTGAAGCTTAAGTTTTCATATAGCAAACGGTCGCCAAATGATTTGGAGATATCATTCACTTCAATGACTTTATTACCCAAACGTGGACCAGGTGGAATATAAATTTCAGCCGTCTCATTACGCTGCTGGAACTCGGTTGAGTTCAGCTCTTCAAAGCGCTGTACACGAGACTTAGACTTGGCTTGTTGCCCTTTTTGGTTTTTACGAATCCACTCAAGCTCTTTTTTCAGCGCTTTAGCGAATGATTCTTCTTGTTTGTTCTGCTGCTCTAAACGCGTGTTCTTTTGCTCTAGCCATTCGGTATAGTTGCCTTCGTACGGATAGCCATGGCCACGATCCAGCTCCAAAATCCACTGAGCGACGTTATCCAAGAAATAACGATCATGGGTAATGGCAACGATAGTACCGCTGTAGTTCTGCAAGAATTGCTCTAACCATGCAACAGATTCGGCATCCAAATGGTTGGTTGGTTCGTCAAGTAACAGCATGTCAGGGCGTGACAATAGCAAACGGCATAGTGCTACGCGGCGTTTTTCACCACCTGACAGTTTGCTAACATCAGCATCCCATGGTGGCAGACGTAGCGCATCGGCCGCTTTTTCTAACTGATTGTTTAGGTTATGAGCGTCCCAAGACTGGATGATATCTTCCATCTTACCTTGCTCTTCAGCCAATTTATCAAAATCAGCATCCGGCTCAGCGTATTCGGCATAAATCGCATCTAGACGAGCGAGTGCATCTAATGCTTCACGCATGCCGTCTTCGACATTACCGCGCACATCTTTACTGTCATCGAGCTGTGGTTCCTGCGGCAGATAACCAATTTTAGTACCTGTCTGCGCGCGCGCTTCGCCGCTAAACTCAGTATCCACGCCCGCCATAATGCGTAGCAAGGTTGATTTACCTGAACCATTAATACCCAATACACCAATTTTGGCACCTGGGAAAAATGACAGGTTAATATTTTTTAAAATTTCACGCTTAGGCGGAACAAGTTTTGACACGTTGTTCATCGTGTAAATATATTGAGCCATTAACACTCCGATAGACTGCATAGAAGAGGCAAGCGAATCATACTTAGCAATGATGCCAAGCTTGCTGCACCTCAAAATCAGGGTTACAAATTATAAGCCATTATCGCATTGTGGCGCATACCCTGCAAGCCAACAGATTGTTTTAGCGGTTGTTTTAAAGCTTTTGTCACAGAGTGCGAAGCTTTCTAGCTAAAAGTGGTAACGAAACCTATCATCGAAACGCCTCGCTTAACATTTTGACTTATAACTGTTTTATAAAGACCACAAAAAATAGCATCAAAACTTTCGCAAATTTAATCAATAGTCGTTAGCATGTTAGAGTAGCTTAACAGAACGAGTGAGCTGACATCAGTGATATCCACTAAACTGGTGCACAAGCAAACACAATATTTATGATATAAATCACTCTGATAGCACTAACAAAGGTACTGACCATATGGCCAACGGCTATAGTCCTGAAATTATTCAACATGCGTTTATCGATTTTATCGGGTCGCACCTATATCCATTTTGGTCATTGACGACTCCGAAGCTACGCCTTATTGCGCGATATCCACTGAACGATGACTTAGTAGCGCTCAGATTTGAGACCAATCACGCTTTTCGACGGCAATTAATTGGTACGCAACGTGGTTGGCAAGGTGGGCAACATCTTAACTTAAGCGTTCTTATTGAGGACGTGTATCACCAGCGCAGCTATTCATTAGTAGGTTTGGCGCACCAACCGCTTTGGTGGCACGATGATACTATCGACAATGTTATTAATAGTGGTGCTAGCAAAAAACAACCGCCTAACCTTACCGTTACCATTGCTATTAAGCCACAAGGGTTGGTTTCGGATTATTTAACCAAACATATGACACTTGGCAGTATCATCAACAGTAGTATTCCCAGTGGCTCTTTCACTTTGCAACAATCATTTATAACAGCACGAATAGAATCAGATGCCGAGAAACCTGCCCCTCTATTATTTATCGCTGGTGGCAGCGGTATTACTCCCATGTTAGGATTTATTACACAGGCACTGGAAAGCGGGCATCGGGTGACGCTGTTATATTATAGTCGTACTGAACTGTTTCCGTTTCAAAACCAATGGCAACAATTGAGCGCAGCGTACCCAGCTTTTACCTATCATCTGGTCAATACTAAAGAATCTGCTACTTATTTGGCTAGCAAGCGACACTTGAGCGCGGACGGTTTGTTGGCATTAGGCCTACCACTGGCAGATACGCAAATATTTGCATGCGGCTCGCAGGCTCTGTTAACTGGCTTATATAAAGCAGCGGCAGAGATAACCTTACCGCAAAACAAAAACTTGCGCGATAACATCATTATAGAAAACTTTGGCAATACTTCGCCCGATTCTAAATTTGATAACGATCAAGCGCTCGATAGAAAAAAATACGCAAAACAACATACTGTCTATTTACGGGCGAGGCAACGGCAGTTTGACAGTAGCACGACATTATTGAATGCCGCGGAAGACGCAGGAATTCGCTTAGCGCATGGTTGCAGACAAGGTATCTGCCAGTTGTGTCGCTGCAATAAAGTCAGCGGCGTGGTCAAAAATATCCAAACTGGCAAAATGAGCAGTGATGGTTATGAATCTATTCAGACTTGCATCAACATTGCCATGACTGATGTGGTGCTGGATATTTAGCAACACGGTGATAAAAATAAATGCTCATAAGATAGAAACACAGCTTGACGTTTTGACGTTAACTTATAGCCTACGGTAAAAAACTTAAACAACTTATTGAACCGAACCCAGTACCGTCTATCCGTACCATTTCGGTTAAGGATTATTTATGCGCTTGCTACCACCCGTCACTACTGCACAATCTGCTGTACCAGTTTTGACCCCACTAACTGATGCACAACTATCGAAAAAAAAGCAGTTGACTCGCTACCCAACGTTGACAGGAGCGCCGCTACCGAAGGCGCAATCTGATGCCCTCGCTAATGAATTAAACGCGCTTTACCGAAGCGTGATGAATTCGTTAGGTAGTGAGGAGACACGATACATTAAACGAGTTTATGCCACGGTAGTCTATAGTGAGATGACGGCGCGTAGCTTATTAGCAGCGGCTGGATGCATGCAGTCAAAACGTAAGCTTGTCGCGACTTGGCTATTGGGTACCTCACTGCTTAGCTTTAGTAAAATCCTAAACAATATGGAGCTTGGGCATAATGTCATGCATGGTCAGTATGACTGGATGCAGCATCCGCATCTCAATAGCCAAAAATTTGATTGGGACATTGTCTGTCCTGCCCCATTGTGGCAACACTCTCATAATTACTTGCATCATACTTTTACCAATATCGTTGGTCGTGACCACGACGTTGGCTATCACTTAATTCGCGTGACTGATGAGCAACCTTGGACGCCAAGCGACCGCCATAATATGTTTAAAACGGCGATACTGGCTCTAGGTTTTGAGTGGGCTGTCGCCTTTCATGACATTCAAATCAGTGTCGACGAATATGCAGACTCCCCTGATCGACACCAAACCATGCAACAAAAATCTCGCGCATTATTTGCCAAAATCGCACGACAAGTCGGTAAAGATCATATTTTGCTACCCACATTAGCAGGGCTGACATTAGGTCGGCGTAGTGCTATGACGACACTGAGTGGTAATGTTACTGCCAATATTGCTCGTAATCTATGGACATGGGCGGTGATATTCTGCGGGCACTTTACCGAACAAGCACATATTTATACTCATCTTGATGACAATGAGAGCAAAGGCGACTGGTACGTACGCCAGATTCTCGGCTCTAGCAACATTCAAGGAAATAAGCTGTTTCATATTTTGACTGGTAATTTATCTCATCAGATTGAGCATCATATCTTCCCTGATATGCCCGCCAGTCATTACGCTCGTATTTCGCCGCAAATACAGGCAATATGTCGCAAGTATAATCTACCCTATAATACTGGGCGCTTTGGTACACAATTCCGGCAAATGCTAGGACGTATCCGTCACTTTAGTAAACCGAGCACTGAAGAATGGCAGGCTCATACTCAATCCCTATCTACTGTGAAAAATACAACTGCTTATGGTGTCGCGCCAGATAAACAAGATGCCGACGGTTTAGGAAAATGGCTTCCACCAGTAGTCCGCCATGCTTTGTCTTATGCTTGGTGATATCTCTCTATAGCTGTCCGTAAGATGCCTATGTGGTTAGCCTAAATAGCTATACTTTAAGAAAGTTAACAGTCGCACTATCTACTCTTACGGTAAGCCCATGGATTACTAAGGTCTGGAATCCTATACTCGATTTTATAAGTTAATATTTCATAATACATAGCTATGGTTATTGTGGCGCATAGCACATTTAATAAATGCTAAGTTCTCGATAGCGATAGTCAATAAGTGGAGCGTACAGATGAGCGAACAGAATTCTAAGATGGATCTAGAGATTATTCATAACAAAGCAGCCAAGCGCTTTGAAACATCCATTGACAATCATATTGGTTATATTAGCTATCAAGAGCGTGATGATAAGTTTGTTTATGATCATACGATCGTACCGCAAGAATTGGGCGGGCGCGGCATTGGTTCCGCACTGGTTAAGCATGCACTGAATTATGCACGTGAACAGAATAAAAAAGTAATACCACAGTGCTCGTTTGTCTCGTCATACATCAGCAAACATCCTGATTACCAAGACTTGATATAGCTCATGCTTAAGCGATGAGCCATAGAAAATGAAGTACGCTAATAAGCATCACGATTTATTTAAAAGTGTTTGACGTACTTATTATTTTTCAATTTGGCTGCTACTTATCTCACTTTTATCACCATTTTAAAAATGAGGACACGCCCTAATAAATTTTAAGCGTTAATATACCATTACCCACCTGTTTATTTGCTGTCTGCCGTCGTATATTTATCTTTGAATATATGGCAAGATAACAAATATAGGTGGGTTTTCTGTCCTATAATGGCTATAGAGTAAAAGGTCTTTAAATTGATGTACCTTTAAGCGGATGTACTAGTGCCAATGCTACAGCTGAAAAAGATAATGGATATTTTTTTATAAAATAGCTCTAGCATCTACAATTTTGTGCCTGATATAGTTTTTAATAAACCAAACCAACATAACAATAAAGGTTATTAATATGAGTAGTTTATCTGATAAACAAGTAAACTTGCAGCTGGAAGAATTGCCTGGCTGGCAGCGTGAGGGTAATGCTATTGTGAAAACATATCACTTTAGCGATTTCGTCGAAGCCATAAGCTTTATGAATCAAGCAGCGTTCCATGCCGAAGCACTCGAGCATCATCCCGAATGGCGTAACACTTATAACGTGGTAGAGGTGCGCTTGACAACTGGCGATACCGGCGGCATTACCAGCCATGATATTCGTCTAGCCAAACGGATGGAACACATTATTCAGCCTAAACGTTTATAAAGATGAATTTATTTTTATAAAATTTATATAAATTAATGATTAATACACATCAATAAAAAAGTCCTCAATTGAGGACTTTTTTTATTTAACAATTTACAGTTATTAATTACATCTTGCGGCTTACAAATGCCACAATAAATAAAATAACAGCAACGGCCAAGAAAATGTATGCCAAATTAGCAGACAACCCAGCGACACCGCCGAAACCCAATAAACTTGCTAACAATGCGATCACGGCAAAAATAATAGCCCAGCGAAACATAACCTTCTCCTTAAATTATTATTGAAAAATCAGATATTCAAAGTCATACAATAGACCCCACCAATAAGAAATCATAAAATAATCATCATTATTATTGATGTGGGTATTGCTGCCTCTAAAATCCTTTTCACTTTACTTTTTGTTTTTTTACTACTCGTTAATTTTGATACTCATTACTACTGCTTACGACCATAGATTAGCAATGTTTATCTTCAGAAAACGTTCATTTTAGTAATAATATCGGTAGGTTATGTAACCTTTGTAGCAAATCTTAGCAGCAGACCTTTTTTCTATCGCTTAATAGCACTTATGTGTATAGATGGTTAGTTATCACTGAGCCTTCAACATTTTCATCATATAATCTGCTATAAACAGTAACTTACAAGTCATTTTTACTGGTCAAAAATACTTTAATATAGCCTTTCAGACAGATATAAATTTTAGACATTAATCATGTGGTTAATTTGATTTCTATCCACACATTAGACTTCAAACTCTGACTGTTAAACGGCAATAGCTTTTAAACGTCAAACTACTCATCAAAACATCTATTAAGGATAATAAATATGGATACCAATACGGATACTGCAAACAACACGCGACAGAACAACGATGAAAATCGTCCTTATGCGGTCGTCTTATATGGTGCAACCAGCTTTGTTGGTCAAATCACAGCACACTACTTAACAGAGTTTTTATCTAATACTAAAGACAAAGATGGCTCTGATGTCACGTGGGCGATTGCTGGTCGTGATGAAGAAAAACTGAATGAATTGCAGTCTAAGCTTGGCAGCACCGTCGATATTATCATTGCCAATAGTGACGATAAGGACAGCCTTGATGAGATGACCAAACAAACCCAAGTCATCATTTCAACCGTCGGTCCTTATCTCAAATATGGTGAGCCGCTGATAAAATCTTGTACCACTCATGGTACAGATTATGTCGATCTCACCGGTGAAGCTATCTTCATCAAAGATATGATGGACAAGTATCAGGACGCGGCAAAGCAAAGCGGCGCTCGTATCGTCAATTCTTGTGGCTTTGATTCGATTCCATCGGATTTGGGCGTCTACTTTACCCAACAACAGGCAGAAGAGAAGTTTGGTAGCGCCTGCGATGTGATTCATATGCGTGTCAAAGCGGCGAAAGGCGGTCTATCAGGCGGCACCATTGCCTCGATGGCGACTATTTTTGAAGAAGTCGGAAAGGATAAGTCACGTCGTAAGCAGGTAGCAAATCCTTATCTACTCAACGATGACAAAGATGCACCAAACGTGCGCCAAGATAACGTCAGCAAACCAGAATACGATAACCAGCACAAACGCTGGCTTGCTCCTTTTGTGATGGCCAGTATCAATACCCGTATCGTGCATCGCACCAACCAATTGCTTGGCTATGAGTATGGCCGCGACTTTAAATATGACGAAGCGATGTGGATGAAAGATGGCGTGAAAGGTCAATTATCAAGCTATGCAATGAGCGCCGGCTTGTTTGGATTTGCCACTGCTATGATGGTCAAACCGAGCCGTGAGTTATTATCTAAGCACGTGCTACCCAAATCAGGTTCTGGTCCATCTGCAGAAGAGCAAGCAAACGGCTACTTTGACATTCGCCTCTTCGGAAAGACGGCTAATAAAGACACAATCAATACGAAAGTAACGGGTGACAAAGATCCAGGTTATGGCAGTACTTCGCGTATGCTAGCGCAAGCAGCATTATGTCTCGCACAAGATATCAGCAAAGAAGAAGTTGGTGGCGGTTTTTGGACGCCAGCCTCTGCCATGGGTAATCATCTACTAGCACGTTTAGAAGAGCATGCAGGTCTTAGTTTTGAAGTTGTCGATTCTTAAAATTACCTATCTATAAATCGAAGCAATCTAATTCTTAATATCTTATCAATGACCGTATCTTAGCAATAAGATACGGTTTTTCATTGCCTATGTTTCCTCATTAGTCGGATAGCAATCTCTTGAGTGATTGTTAATAAATAATAATAACGTAATTTTTCAGTAAACAATATTGGCAATTTTTGCCTTTCTAATACATTAATCTACATATCCCTAGATTAATGTCACAGCCATATTGCAATGAATGACGTAGCATGAAAAAGGTAAAGTATTTTTTACCCCATATTTTATAGTGACTTTTTATAAAAAATAATTATCAAAACGAACCGTTTATTCACTGAGAGTTTGAAATTCATTAAGGCTTTAGACGTGTCAAAGTAAGTTGCCAGTGTAATAAAAATCATATTAATAAAAACTAAGTCTGACTTATTTATCATTAATTTAGAACCAATCAAAAGATCCTAATCTAATTAAAAGGACGTAACGATGAAAATGAATGTATTGACCGCTGCCGTACTGACATCTGGTCTTGCTATGTTTGCAAGCTCTGCTAACGCCGCTATGACTACCGATAACCATGGCAACGTTGGCTATGATAGTTATGAGAAGTGTGTCACCGCCGTCAAAGATGGTTCGGCCAAATTTTATACCCCCTATACTTATCAAAACCCAAAGCGCCAAGCGGGTGAAGCAACTGTCAAAAAAATGCGCTTATCTGAAGTAATGATTCCTCAAACAGTGGTCAATGCAAACAACCTAACAGCCAATGATTACTCCGCAGGTGCTTGCGATTTAGGCGTTGGGCAGTCGAATGGGCGCTATGGTGTTTCGGGCGCATTGGTTGGTACATACGTCCCTATCGCCGCTGGCATGCCTGTCAACGTCTATATGGACAAGGCTGGCAATCCAATACGTTTAAGCATGCAGCAGTGCGATAACCACTTCGGTGCCAAGTTTCCAACGCCTATTATGAGCGAAATAAAAGAAGCTATAGCACCAGAGGCACAAATCGCTATTGTTGAAGATCGCCGTGTAGAGCCTGTCATCGTTGAAACCACACGTGTTATCCGCCCTACTAAATATAGCGTAAAAGAAGTCATCATCGTACCAGAAGATCAAATCAAGCGTATAAATACGGCGACAGGTACAGCCATTGCTATCGAAGATGAGGCCAATCGTACCCTAATCGTTGGCGAAGAAGCAGATGAGGATGTTATCGATAACACTGAAATCAATCAAACCTTCCCAGTCACTCGTGTTCCTAATAGCAGCCCTCAACAACGCGTCGTTGATCCAAACACTGGTAAGTATATCGTGATTGAGTAAGACTTTAATAAAATACAGATGGACAAGGTTAGTTGAAGCACCATTATTATGAAAAACAAGGAAAGGAAGGTAGAGAGTAACGCTATTTTCCTATCTGACAATAACCATACAATAGTTGCACAAAGTCACCTGCTAACATCCGTCTGTTAGAATTTTAATCTATGCACTACTGAACTAACGCTTGTTTAGTTGGTATTCTCCCCTTTAGATTTTTATCACTGATTTAGGTCAGCTTATAAAGCTCTTTATCCAAATCCATCATGATAATCTCTTAATGGTTATCATGATTTTATTTTGTCTACAAATCAAATGTTAGATATATTAAATATATAGATTTGAATTACTAAATAAATTTTTGATATGCAACTGCGATATATGACAGTTGGCAACATAAGCGTCCAGTTTGAAATTTTTTAAACTGACATTATAAGATTGTAAATTAAGGAATTGATTCATGAAAAAAAGTACTCTATCTTTATCGCTACTCATTGGCGCTGCGCTCACCATCCCAAGTTTGGCTATGGCAGCACCTGCTGATACTGCAGCAGTTGATATGCAAGCTGCGGCTACCGCCACCACACTTGAGACAGACGCTGAAAATATAAATAATGCCTCAACAGACAATCAATCTACTCCGTTTCAGATTAGTGAGACCCAAATTATCTCAAGAGCAAACGTGAATAATAGCGCTAGCCAACAGCCGATGACTACTGAGCTTCAAGCGGAGCAAGAATCAATGGAAATGGATGCCGAACAGGCAGGGATTCAAGATGCTGAAGAAGTGATGCAAGAAGAAGTGATGCAAGAAGAGGCCATGCAAGAAGAAGGCTCATTAGAAGCACAACAAGATTTACAAGAAGGCGAAGAAACCACAGAAGCTTTATAGAATACGAAATAGAGTACGACACAAACGCTGCTGTTAACTGAGATCACTGAAAAAAAGTTATTTAGCGAGTTAAGTTTTGAGCAGTTATCAGTGTTCATTAGCAATTTCTATTTGTAGATAAATTCCATAAAAAAGGCAGCCATTAGGCTGCCTTTTTTATGATGATGAGTAATAACTATTTTTTGGTTTTGGTCACGCCAGCTTCTTGTAACAATGCACCAAGCGTGCCCATTTTGCTAGGCGCTTCTGCTTTATCAGCCTTTGGTGCTTTGCTACGATTATTATTAGCATTGTCTTTATCCTGACGATTACCACGAGGTTTCGACGGGCGTTTATCAGTAGCTGGACGGCTACTATTCGGACGGTTGCTATTTGCATTATCGCTACGTGGACGACTGACTTTCTCATTATTACCAGTACTTTCAGCCGCCTTCGCTGCTGGGCGCGCAGGCTTTTCAGATTCTGGCTTCATACTAAAGCCAATACGACCACGTTTTTCATCGATAGAGATGACACGTACTGAAACGATATCACCTGGCTTAACACGATTCATCGGATCAGCGACAAAGTCATTGGCCATTTGTGAGATATGTACCAAACCATCCTGATGGACGCCAACATCAACGAAGCAACCGAAGGCTGTCACATTGGTCACCACACCTTCAAGCTGCATACCTTCTGCTAAGTCTTTAATACTGTTAACGTCTTCACGGAAATTGGCAGTTTTAAATTCAGGACGTGGATCGCGTGCTGGTTTGGCTAACTCTTCGATAATAGCGGATACACTAATATTGTCATCATTAGCAGCAAGTGCAGTAGTATCGATCGTATTTAGTACGCCGTCATTACCGATTATTTCTGGCAATGCTTGACCAGTTTGTGCCAATAAGCTATCGACCAGCGCATAGCTTTCTGGATGCACACCAGTGGCATCAAGGGGATTACTACCACCATGGATACGCAAGAAGCCTGCTGCTTGTTCAAAGGTCTTAGCGCCTAAGCGTGGGACATTTTTCAATGACTCACGACTATCAAAAGCACCATGCTCTTTACGATAGGTCACGATTTGCTGCGCGACGTTTTTGTTCAAACCAGCAATATGCGCCAAGATAGCAGGGCTTGCCGTATTCACATCAACGCCAACGGCATTTACACTATCTTGAGTCACTTTATCCAAACTGTCTGCCAGCTGGGTTTGGTTGACGTCATGCTGATATTGACCCACACCAATGGCTTTTGGATCGACTTTAACCAGCTCTGATAATGGATCTTGCAGGCGACGCGCAATAGAAACGGCTCCGCGTACAGAAACATCTAAATTAGCCAACTCATCACTGGCCAGCTCACTGGCTGAATAGACGGAAGCGCCAGATTCATTGACGATAACTGCTTTGGCTTGTAACTCAGAGTTGGCAGCCAAAATTTCTTTAATCATCGCGTCTGTTTCGCGGCTCGCCGTACCATTACCGATAGCAACTAAATCAACGTTGTAAGTACTTAATAATTCATCGATGACTTTTTTGGCTTCATCCATTTTATTATCAGGCGCAAATGGATAAACTGTGGCGACGACAGGCTTGTCTTCGCTGTCTAGCATCACGTGGCCTTGCGCATCGACGATGGCCATTTTGACACCATGACGAATACCGGGATCAACGCCCAAAATCACTTTGCGACCAGCAGGCGCTGACATGAGTAAATGCTGTAGATTATTGGCAAACACATCAATCGCATCCGCTTCAGCAGTCAGACGTTTTTCCGTCAATAAGCGATGTTCGATATGCGGACGCCATTTATCTTTCCATAAACTGGTCGCGGCTTCTACTAAAAATTCACGGCGCTCAGCGGGTGCTTTGGCATCAAGCTCAAAATGTTTAATAATTTTTTCAATAAAGGGTGCGTCTTCGCCTTCTATTTTGAGACCTAAGACGTTTTCTTGACGACCACGCAGCATCGCTAATAAACGATGATTCGGCAGACGCGCAAGGCTTTCGCTATGCTCGAAGTAATCTTTAAACTTCTCGCCGACTTCACGTTTTTCCTCACTGGCAACGGCAGACACGATACTGGCCGTCTTGGCAAAGCCACTGCGCAAGTTGTCTAGCAACGCCAAAGCCTGCGTCCATTCATCAACGATGATGGCTTGTACGCCAGCCAATTGCTTGTCGATATCGCTAAAATCAACTTCGATCTCATTACCACTATCATCGGTGATGCTAGATGGTACTTGATAGTCAGCAAGTGCAGCGGTTGGTGTTACTTCTTGCGTCAAGACGGCTTGCGCTGCCACATCAAGACCAGCAGCACGTGCTTTGGCAGCTGGAGAACGGCGACGCGGGCGGTATGGCAAGTAGATGTCTTCCAGCTCAAGTTTCGACGTCGCATTATCGATACGCGTCTGTAGCTCGTCCGTTAGATTGCCCTGTGTACTAAGCAGCTCAGTGATTTTAAGGCGACGGGTTGCCATATCGCGCTCATAATTGAGTGACTTCTCTAGAGCTCGCAATTGCGCATCGTCAAGATTCTGCGTCTTTTCTTTACGGTAACGGGCAATAAACGGAACGGTCGCGCCTTCATCGTAAAGTTTGACAAACGCATTGACTTGAGCAGTCTTAATGCCAAGCGCGCGAGCAAGCTTGTCGTGAATATTCGCGTGTGTGGTTGCATCCAAAACCTGTGCATTTGTCGAGGTTTGAGATGGCGTTAAGGTATCAGTGCTACTCATAGACGTATCAATCGTTGAGAAATGTAGTTTTGCATTATAGCAAAAGCTGCATGAATAAAAATCCTTTTTATCTTTTCGTTCTTTATCGCTTGTTTTATGGCAAAAATCGTCTCATATCATAGGTTCTGTCGCTTTGTTAAACAAACGCATACAGCATTTATTCTCATGGGTGATGCAATTCGCGGTGCAATCTTATACACTAAAGTATCAATAGCACAAATATTGGTACGCGCTGACGCATTGAACAATAGTATTCAAATTTATGATGGATTGAGACGGACCTTTACTTTTCACCACTCATTAAATAAAAACAGTTTTTTGCTCATGGTTTTTTCTGTACAGTCGATTCAAGATAATTTAGCTATGATGAAAGCACGTTAAAATACTATGAATAGTAGACTCAACGAGCCTGACACCGTATCTTCTTTATGTCATTTTGACTATATAACCTTTAGCCTTAACTGTTAATGATAATTTCTACTAATAATAATTTTTATAAGAGGATGCCTGTATGACCGATAATAACAGCCCCGATACTTTGACTCAGCGTATTTTAGTCGTCGATGATGATGCACGCTTGCGCTCTTTATTACAGCGCTTTCTGGAAGACGATGGTTTTGTCGTCCGTACAGCTCATGATGGCAGTCAGATGGATAAATTGATGCAGCGTGAACTGTTTTCTTTGGTAGTACTCGATTTGATGCTACCAGGCGAAGATGGCATTAGTATCTGTAAGCGTCTACGTGAAGACAATGGTGACATTCCTATCATCATGCTTACCGCAAAAGGGGGTGATGCCGATCGTATCGCCGGTCTTGAAGCAGGCGCGGATGATTATCTGCCAAAACCATTTAACCCAAAAGAGCTATTGGCTCGTATCAAAGCGGTATTACGTCGTCAAAATCGCGAGCTGCCTGGTGCACCAAGCCATCAGCTTGAAGTGGTTGAGTTTGGACCGTGGACCCTTGATTTATCGACTCGTACACTCAAGCGCGATGGTAATGTTGTTACCTTAACGACAGGTGAGTTTTCAGTATTAAAGGCTTTAGTGCAGCATCCACGTGAGCCATTAACCCGTGACAAACTGATGAACCTTGCGCGTGGTCGTGAATGGGGTGCGATGGAGCGTTCTATCGACGTACAGGTGTCACGTTTGCGTCGTTTGATTGAAGACAATCCGTCACAAGCACGTTACATCCAAACCGTTTGGGGTGTAGGCTACGTATTCGTTCCTGACGAAGCCGAAGTAGAAACCGTTAAAAGTGAATAGACTTTGCGTTATGTATTCACTTAATACGTTTGTTTGAGAGAATCACTTAAAACAGTCACTTAACACATTTGCTTAACCTCGTTTTCTGTTAGCATCGTTTACGTTTCCTAGCAGATGAGGCGCATCTTTGAGACCATTTTGAAACCATCTATTATTTTTCAAAACATACCCTGCACCTTGGTGACAGGGTTTTTGGGTGCTGGCAAAACCACCGTGATTAATCAGCTGCTTGCTATTAAACCTACCGATGAGCGCTGGGCATTACTGATTAATGAATTTGGTCGTATCGGTATTGATGGTGCGCTGTTGGCAAGCTCGCAAGATAGTATGGCTGAGCAAGATAATATTGCGATACGAGAGGTCAGTGGTGGCTGTATTTGTTGTACCAGTCAGCTGCCATTACAAATTGCTATCAGTCGGCTACTTAGTGAGCATCATCCACAGCGGTTGCTCATTGAACCTACAGGGCTTGCTCATCCGCGTGAGCTTATCATGCAGCTCAGTGCACCGCATTGGCAAACAGCGCTCAATATGCAGGCAGTAATAACGGTACTGAGTGGCGTGCAATGGCAGCAAGACAAATATCGTGATCATGACGGTTTTCAAGCGCATGTCCGTGATGCCGATGTGTTGGTCATTAATCGCTATGCGCAATTAAGCGATAGCGAAAAACAAGCACTGCAACAATGGATAGCCAAGCTAAATGCACAGGTAAAAATTATTTGGGCAGCATTTTCACAAACCACGCCTGATATTGCAAACCTATCCCATGCCTATCTATCAGAATCAAGCATGTCAGAGCTGACCACTCAGCTAACCAAGCCCAGTCAGGTTATCTCGAAACAACGCACAGTCAATATCGTTCACGCTCAAAAATCGATTATTAATTTGCAATCGCAGAGTAACGCCCTATCGACCGCCTTGTCATCCAACGCTTTTACAGATAGAGATGACGCGCAGACCGACACAGATATTGAGCTACCTTACCGTTATCATGAGAAACAGCAAGAGTTACAGTTGGCGGGTTGGCGACTGCCAGCGCACTACATATTAAAAGCGGATGAGTTACAGAGTTGGTTATTAACGCTACCGAATTGGCAACGTATCAAAGGTGTGGTACATACCTCTGACGGCTGGCTACAAATCAATTTTACTCCTGACAGCTTAACCACCAGTACGGTCAGCGCACAAGTTGATAGTCGGCTAGAGATTATCTTGCAGTTGGATGCACACACTAGTAACGACAACGAGACCACGGTAGAAAGCGACCGCTCAGAAGAAAAAGATAGGACAGCATTTTTGTCTTCTATAGAGACACTGCCTTTTATCGATTGGGATGCCTGCGATCGTGAACTAATGGCACTGGTTATATAATAATAGACAAAAAAAGGGCGGACATTGCTGTTTTATATAGCAATGTCTGCCCTTTTTCTTTTTTAACGTAATTGACTGTCTTTGCTACCGCGCCGGTTGAACAACTCAGCGGCTCTCGCCTCTTGTTCAAGTTCTGTCTGACAGCTGACACAATGCTGAATACCAGGTACTGCTAACCGCCGTGCTTCTGGAATAGGATTGCCACATTCATCACACAGCTCGGCACTGATGCCAGTTGGCAACGCACGTCGCGCCCGCTCTAATGCATCATTAACGGTCGCATCCATCTGTTCGTGCTCAGCACCATCTCTTGACCAACCACCTGCCATAACTCTATCCTATTTATGATAATTAGATATTACAAATCAGTTTAATAACAAATAGATGGGGTTATTTATGATTGATTGCAACCTACTAGAGCGTGCCTTCAATCTGAACGCAAGCGACTAAATGGGCTAAATAATGACATTTCTTAGCAAAAAATCCCATGGCTAATCTTTCGGCTGTAGCTCAACCACTTGACCACGTACCCCAATACTGGCATCACTCATCAAACAGACATAGCCTGCCATGATATCTTCCGGTGTTTTTAGACTCATAGGGTTCTCCCCTGGATAAGCATGAGCACGCATATTGGTACGAGTACCGCCAGGATTAACACAGTTAAAACGTAGATTAGTCGTAGTCTGTGTCTCTTGAGTAAAGATATCGCTCATACCCTCTACGGCTTGCTTGGACAGCGCATAAGCACCCCAAAATGCGCGAGGATGTGTACCAACTGTGCTAGAGGTGAAAACAATAGAACCATTCTCAGCATCTTTGAGTAATGGTAGCAATGCTTGGGTGAGCATAAACGTCGAGGTAAAGTTAACCTTCATAACTTGTGCGAATGTATCGACGTCATACATCTCAAGTGGGGTTAGCTGCCCAAGCATACCCGCATTGTGCAAGATACCATCGAGCTGACCGACTTCTTTATTAATCAACCCCTCTAACTGCTGCATCTCAGCATAGGTTGCCCCTTCTAGATTCATCGGCAGCATGGCAGGCTGTTTGCCGCCAAGACTTTCAATTTCATCATAAACGTATTCAAGTTTACTGCTGGTACGTCCCAATAATAGGACTGTAGCTCCATAGCGAGCATAAGTCAGCGCTGCAACGCGGCCGATACCGTCACCTGCACCCGTGACCAAAATAGTCTTACCGTCTAAACAATTATCAGACGGCACAAAATTACGAATATCATCATGAGTTAAAGGTTGATTTAGACCTTGAACAGTTCTCTGGTTGTCTTGCTGATTAGGCGGCTGATTAATATTGTCACTCATGGCATTGCTCACTGCTTATCGTTTAATAGTTGGAATGTTGAATACTTATCTGGTTTCTTTAAAAAACTAGATTGGTAGCAAACTTGATTTATAGATAGTCAAATTTACCAGAAGAGAGCAACAGTTTGTTTAATTGCTCAGGCGTATCAGTAATATAATCTGCGCCCCACTTCTTTAGGTTTTTTTGATCTTCAGGTGGAATATAACCGTAAGCCGCCAAAATTGTTGGCATACCAGCCGCGTTGCCAGCTTCAATGTCACGTATATGATCGCCAACGTAAAGTACACAACCAGCAGCGCCGCGAGGGATTCCAAGTTTTTCTAAAGCCATGTACATTGGCTCTGGATCGGGTTTTGAGCGAGACACATCATCAGGACAGACCAAAGCAGAACAGCGCCCGTCTAACTGCATCTTGTCTAGTAATTTCTCTGCCAAATAACGCGGCTTGTTGGTCACAATACCCCATGGCACCTCTTTTTCTTCAAGAGCAGTCAACACGTCTTCTAATTCAGCGAACACACAACTATCAACACATATCTCAGCTTCATAATCATCTAAAAACTGTTGGCGAAACTCCAGTAAAGCTTCCTCGTTAACCTCAATTTGATCGTTATGACGTAGCATCAACTGTACCATCGCTGAGGCACCAGCAGAAACTTGCTCACGAATTTCTGTTTCAGGCGGTGCTTGCCAATCATTTTCGCGGCTCATTTTACCGATAATACGGACAAAGTCAGCAGCCGTATCGATTAATGTCCCATCGAGATCAAATAAAACCGCTTTTACAAATTGGCTCATAGTGAATGCTCTTAATATAGATAAGGTGTTGAGTGAAATAGTATGGCATGAAAACAACCAAATACGGCATTCGGCTTAAGCCAGTGGCTTGTGTACTACCATCATGTAATTGACATCGACATTTTGAGCCAGCCAATAGCGCTTGGTCAGCGGATTATAATGTAACCCAATGATATCTTGACGTGTAAATCCAGCGTCAATTGCCATTTTGTCTAGCTCAGCTGGCGTAATAAATTTGGCATAGTCATGAGTGCCGCGATCAAGCAAGCGCAATACATACTCTGCCCCAACGATGGCGAATAGATATGATTTAGGGTTTCGATTGATCGTCGATAGCACGCAGACACCGCCTGGTGCCAATAGCTCAAAACACGCCTGTACAATCGAGCTTGGATCAGGCACATGCTCGAGCATTTCCATACAAGTCACTACATCAAACTGACCTGCATGAGTTTTGGCTAATTCTTCTACTGGAATATGCTGATAGCGTAAAGTCTCATTTAAAGCGCTTTGCTCTGCATGCAGCGCTGCCGCCTTTAGATTTTCGGTACCCAAATCAATCCCTGTCACATCCGCACCGCGACGTGCCATAGACTCCGACAATATACCGCCGCCACAGCCAACATCGAGCACTTTTTTTCCAGCCAAGCCTGTCTCAGCCGTTTTATGACTGTCTTTATCAGCGCTGTCATTTTGATAACTACGCTTGACGTTTTCCTCTATCCAATTTAAACGCAGTGGATTTATTTCATGCAAAGTCGCAAATGCACCCGTGTTACTCCACCATTCGCTGGCCAACTTATTAAACTTGTCGACTTCGCTAGGATCTACATTAATGGCGGTAGCCGTTGTTTCATCAAGACTGCTGCTTGCTTGCTCATTCAAAGAAGGCGAGGAAGATGGAGCTGAGCTCATTGCATTTTTCCTTTATTGTCATTATCGTTGTAATCATATACAGTGCACAATTATGTACCTAATATTAGCATGAGAGCGGCAGCTTTGTCGTGAGTACATCGTCACCGATTGTGAATGGTCTTAGCAAACGTTCATATTTTCTGTTCCGTTTTTTTAGGTGATAGATGGCTCAAACAGCCTAAAGCCTAAATAATAAAACGCTAAAAAAAAGTCCAAAAAATACAGTGAAATAAGCCTTAAATAATAGCTCACAGCTTTACAACCATTAGTTAAGAATCGGATTCACAAGTGACCATGTTTTACGTTATTATAGTCGATACGTCACTATAGTTCGATTATACTCGACGCTATCTCGTTTGGGCACTTTAAAAACCTGTGCGCTATACTCAAAACCATACGATACTAGAATATCTCAACAAACCCTAAGTTTTCACACCTCAAGGATAAAGTATGAAACGTGTCATCACACTGACTGGTCTGGCCATGGCCATTGGACTTGCCACTATGGGCGCACAAGCTGCCGACTATGTCGCCGGAAAAGACTATCGCGTGCTAGACAATCCAGAAAAAATCAGCGGTGATGCTATCATTGTTCGTGAGTTTTTTTGGTATGGTTGCCCGCATTGTAACGTTCTTAACCCACATATGGAAAAATGGGCTAAAAACAAAGACAAAGATGTTGCCTTTTTCAAAACACCAGCAGCGCTTAACCCTGTCTGGGAAGCCAACGCTCGTGGTTTCTATGCCGCTCAGCTGTTAGGATTTGAAGACAAGACCCATGACGCGCTATTTGATGCCATTCATAAAGATGGTAAGAAAATATTTGACCAATCATCATTAAGCAAATGGTATGCATCGAAAGGCGTTAATGAGAAGAAATTCAATAGCCTTTATAATTCATTCGCCGTTGGCACGAAAATTGGTCGTTCACAAGCAGGCGCTAAGCGTTATCAGCTCTCTGGTGTGCCAGCAGTCGTCGTGCAAGGCAAATACGTTGTCACTGGTGAAAGCGCCACTGTACCTAAAGTCGTTGACTATTTGGTTGACAAAGTGCGTGCTGAAAAGAAATAGGTTAGGTACTAATATAAATTAGGCACCGTTATAAGTTAGGGACTAGCATTTATCTATAAGTGTCATTTGGACATAAATGCTCTTACCCATAAAAAAGCCAATCACTTGATGATTGGCTTTTTTATTTGGATACTAAATTAATTTATAAGTGGAGATATTGTATAAATAGTGGTCAAAGTTATTTAGTCGCTATCATCTTATTATTTTTCTTTTTTCAATTGCGACAAAATAGCGACTTCACGAATATAACTGGCTAAGTCTGCTTTAGACTCTGCCATCAGCTCATCATCTTGGGTATGTTTGGCGTATTCAATCCATAACAGTAATTGATACATACTATTTTGTTCAGATGCTTGGTATTGTTTAACGAACTGCTTAAGCGTCCCTTCATCATTAATATTTAAACGCTCAAACCAACTTTCTATTTTTGAGACCTGTTCTTTAGGGAAAAACGCATCAAATAATGCTTTTACCAATTCGTGGCGGTTTTCTTCACTAATCAGCTTACCAACGCGCTTGGTTTGGCGAATACGAGCATTAGCACTAGTGATATCGGCCAATGCCATGAGTTCTGCCATAAAATAGTCACTGGCTGGCAGATTTTTGAGCTGCTTTTTCGATAAGCTGGCAAGTGGTATCGACAACTTCTGCAAACGCTCATGGGCTTTTTTGAGTTCAGTGCGCGAAACGCGCATATCCTGTTCTTTCCAGTCAATCATAAAAGCTTTCCAAAATAATAAGTAATAAAATTAATAAGGGCGTGTCCTCATTTTAAAAATAGTCATAAAAATGAAAACATGCCCTGATGTTTACCAATAACTACCAACGATTTTTTTCACGATGTTTCGCCAGCACTTTTATACTTTGTGGCATAACATCGGCAAGACGACGTTGTAAATTATCGGTGATGAATACTGAACGATGCTTACCGCCAGTACAGCCAATAGCCACTGTCACTGTATGGCGGTTATTGTGTAAAAATTCTGGTAACCAACGAGTTAAAAACTTATCTATATCGTCAGTCATCTCAACCACTTCAGGATAGTCGGCAAAGAATGAAGCAACTTCAGTGTCTAGACCTGTCGAAGTACGCAGTTCAGGGTTCCAATGTGGATTGGGTAAAATCCTCACATCAAAGACGAAATCCGCATCAATAGGACTGCCATATTTAAAGCCAAAAGACAGCAGATTAACCACAATCTGATTGTCCACGCCGACATGTTCACGCAAGCTGTCTTTCAATTGATGAATATTCAGACTGCTGGTATCAATTCTGATATCGGCATGACCTGCGATAGGCTCTAACAGCTCCACTTCTTTTTTGATCGCGGCAGGTAGATTAAAAGCAATGTGCTTGGCATTGTCACTATCGATATCCTGTGACATCAGCGGATGTACGCGGCGTGTCGCATTAAAACGTGCTATCAAGGTGCTTTCTTGCGCGGTCACATACACCACTTTTACCGCATGCGCCCCGTACGTTTTCTTTAGGGATGCATGCATCTCTGCAAAGTTGGATAGATCCGCTCGCGGTGTTCGGATATCAACGCCAAGCGCAATACGACGAATCCCACTTTCATTGACCAATTTATGCGCGGCATCCGGCAATAAGGATAACGGTAAGTTATCAATAGAATAATATCCTAAATCTTCTAAGATATTCAATACTGAGGTTTTACCTGAACCCGAACGCCCTGATACCACTAGGATACTGAGCTTATCGATTGCTACTTTACGTGCGGCCTGCTCAGATTTATCGTTATTTCCATCCTGACTTACATCCATGATTCACCCATTCTAGTCCATTGCATCCTGCAAATTACTATGTCACAACGATTGATCCACTGTCACTAATTGATTGTCTAATAAACGTGCACGTCCTAGCCAAGCAGCGACTAGAATCATCAAATTCTTGTTTTCTGCATTAAAAATTACAGCATCATTAGTGAGTGACTCTAGCATATCGGTTTTAATTTCTAAATAATCAATAATGAAGCCAGCATCAGTAATACGCTGATGCGTTTCTGCTAACAACGACTGAACAGCTTGTTGGCTTTGTTCTTCATTCTCTAACTGCTTTGCTAAATACTGTAGCGATTGATGGATGATAGGTGCTGCCTCACGCTCAGTAGCACTTAAATATTGGTTACGCGATGAAAGCGCCAAACCATCAGCAGCGCGGACAATAGGTGCCCCTATAATTTCAATCGGATAACTTAAATCACGTACCAACTGCTTAATAATCGCTAATTGTTGATAGTCTTTTTGTCCAAAAACAGCAATATCCGGTTGTACGATATTGAACAGTTTAGAGACGACAATACCAACACCGTCAAAATGGCCAGGGCGTGATTGACCACATAATTGAGTGGTAATAGCTCCTGCGAGAACAGAAGTCGGCGGCGGTAACACTGGGTACATCTCTTCGATACTGGGCGCAAACACATAATCAGTATCGACCGTTGCTAGCTTAGCGACATCCTCATCAAGCGTGCGAGGATAACTATCAAAGTCCTCTCCCGCGCCAAATTGAGTAGGATTGACAAAAATACTAACCACCACGATATCAGCATGTTGCTTGGCTATTTTTACTAATTCAAGATGGCCATCATGCAGATTACCCATCGTTGGTACTAAAGCGATGCGTTGTGGGCTATTTTGATTGTCATTTTTCTGTCCACGATAAGACTGTAAAGCGGTACGCAATTCGGAGATATGATGATGAATGATTGGCATGGTTAACTATTCTTCTACTGATAATCATAAAAAATAAAATATTAGCTAAATTGGTGCTGCTCAGTTGGAAAACTGCCTTCACGTACTGACTGCTGATAAAGGACAAATGCGCCTTCAATACTGTGTGCTCTATTACGCTCATCAGTCAAAAAGTCATGAACAAAGCGCGGGACACGGCCGTGCGCCATACCTAGCATGTCATGCATGACCAACACTTGACCATCCGTATCTGCACCAGCACCAATCCCAATAACTGGCACTGCGACGGCTTCCGTAACTGCTTTTGCAAGCTCAGCAGGTACGCACTCTAACACTAGCAGCGCAGCACCTGCAGCGACAACTGCTTTCGCATCAGCAAGCAATTTATCAGCCGCTTCATCACCGCGACCTTGGATTTTATAACCACCAAACACATTGACTGACTGCGGTGTTAACCCTAAATGCACACAAGTAGGCGTCCCTGCTTGCGCCAAAGTCGTGATTAAATCGCAAAGCTCACTACCGCCTTCAATCTTAATCACATGCGCGCCCGCCTGCATCAGCTGGCGACTATTGGCAACCGCTTCTGGCAGGGTCACATAGCTCATGAATGGCAGGTCAGCCAATATCAGAGCGTGTTTATTACTACGTGCAATATTGGCTGTATGATAAGCCACGTCATTGACAGTCACAGGTAACGTTGAGTCATGACCTTGCACAACCATGCCCAAACTGTCACCGATTAAAATAGTATCAATTTGTGCCTTGTCCATCATTCGTGCGAACATCGAGTCATAGCACGTTAAGCAAGTGAACTTGGTACCGTCTTTTTTAAATTTTTTTAAAGTAGATAACGTCGTCATATGATCCTCGATTAACCTGTAGTGCTTTTAACTGTTTCTAGCCATTATTCTGATTGTAATCAAAACACTTAGCAATCGTTTGGTATGGTTGATTCAACTTAAAACAGGTTAACGCTGTCACTGTTTTATAGTAGATTGGTTATAGTAGTTTTAAGCCTGTCCAATCTTTGCTAGGCGGATAATCATCTATTGATTTACTAGCAATGATAAGCGCTGGTGCTAACTCTCGCAGCGGTAACAAGACAAAATTACGCTCAAACAATCCAGCGTGCGGTACGGTCAACTGCGGCTCATTGATTTGCGCTGCACCGTATAACAAAATATCAACATCCAAACTACGCTCACCCCAACGCCGTATTCGTGCGCGCTTAGCCTGCTCTTCTAACTGTTGACAGTAGCTAAGCAAATCTAAAGGCGGCAGTATCGTCTCAAACTCAGCGACGGCATTAACAAAGTCAGGCTGATCTTGCGGCCCCATAGGTGCTGAAGCGTAAAATGAAGAAACACGAACCGCGCGTATTTGCTTATGCTCTTGCATCGCTGCGATTGCCTGCTGCAAATGCTCTACCGGTGAACCCAACTCGTTAGACAAATTGCTACCCAAACCTACATAGCAGGTTACCCAATTAGCGTTGCCCGCATCGTCAGTAATGTTAGACATTGTTGGTACTAGGCTGGCGACGGCGACGTTTCGATGGTACAGGGCCTTTATTGTCATTCACACTACTCGTACCAGCATTGCCGTTAGCAGACTTTGCTTCTGTCGTTTTGGCTGGTTTTTTTGCACTTGCAGGTGTCGCAACCTTAGCCACTTTTTTACGCTCAGCCGTTTTTTTAGCCGGAATATCTACTTTATCAGTAGGCTGGGCTGCTGGCTTAGGTGCTTTTTTTGCATACTTTGCTGCAGCTTTATCGTTGTTGTTAACCGTTACTGGCGTCTCTGTGCTATTAGCAAGATTTATACTATCTACACTTGGCTGACGACGGCGACGCTTATGCGGTATCGGCTCATTATTCATACTGACTAACGCAGGCGATCTTGCTACCGAACGAGCCACAGATGAAGACGTATCCTCTGACTGTATTGCTTTGGGCTGCTGAGCTTGATTTGAGAGATCAGGCTTATTATCAGCTTTACTATAAGAGTTAGCATCAGAACTGGCATCCTGATTTTTTAGCGCTTTCTCTGCCAATGCACTCTTATGAGCAGGTTTTTTCTGGACAGCCTCTTGACGACTATCAGGCTTATCGCCATTTGATAGCTGCTTCTGTAATGGCGGCACAACTTTTTCGTGCTCGATTACAAATAGTGGTGCAGGCTTGGAATGATGACGTTTATTTGCCGCTTGGTTGCTATTATTAGCAAGGGATAGCTGTCGTAACTGAGCAAGCTCATCACTATCTTGACTTACTTGCTGCGACTCATAATGCTTGTTTTTATTGCCACTAGATTGCTTAACAGAGGCAGATTGACTGGCAGCGCGGCGACGGCGTGCTGGAATATTTGACGGGTCATTTACCATATTCTGATCATTCCTACCCTGCTCAGCTGTATCATTGGCTTTGCTATGCTTGGTATTGTTTTGATGAGATATTGAGTGATCGACGCTATTTGACTCTGGCTTTTGACGATTGCGCCCACGACCACGCTGCGCTTGTTTATAGGCACCGCGACGAATGTTTTCATCAAAATCGTCAATGGCTTGCTGCTGCTCTCGTTCAGACAACGTTTGATAGGTTTGCCACCAATCGCCCATACCATTAGTAGACTCTGATAACGGATGCTCAGCATCACCGCATTGCTCACGCAACAACAAAAAGTCAAAACCCGCACGGAAGCGTGGATGCTCAGAGAGTTGAACGATTTGTTTACTACGTGGCGCCGCTAGTTTTGGCTGCAATATCCAGATATCACGGATAAACTGCTCTGCAAATTTAGGAATCGCCGTTTTGATACGTTGACGATCAATCACTTTACCAGCTGCATGCATTTGCGCTTCAGCAAACGGCATATTGCGCTTCTTAGCCTTTGCCAATTGATGCAGATAGTTTTCCCATAATAGCGCGGCATAAAAGAACGCGGGATTGATACTTTTGCCCGCAGCAATACGTTTGTCGGTATTAATAGCGACTTGATTGACCAGTGCACTTGGCTCAGACGGTGGATAGATAATTAAGCTATCAATCGCCCCCGACTCAAACAATAGCGGCAATAATGGCACTAAATAACCACCAGTAAACATCTTCTGGGTTTCATCATAGAGGCGATGCGGTGATATTTGCTCAAGCAATGCCCAGTTGCCATCATGAAACTGATCGGCTAACTCGTCATCAAACTCAAAACCGAGCTTGGCTTTGAAGCGTAAAGCACGCAACAAACGCACTGGATCTTCTTCGATACGCACTGGCGCATGACCCAACAGCCGAATGATTTTATTATCAATATCTTCAAGGGCACCGCAAAAATCATGAACCACCCCTTTGAGCGGCTGATAATAAAGCGCATTAATAGAGAAATCACGACGAGAGAAGTCTTGTTTGATATCGCCCCAAACATTATCACGCAGAATCATACCGTCTTGATTGGTATTAGCATCATTGGTTGGTGGACCACGGAAAGTAGCGACCTCAATCAACTCACGGCCTGAATACACGTGCGCCAACTGAAAGCGGCGACCGATAATGCGGCAGCGCTTGCCAAAGACGTCTTTGATCTCATGCGGCTTGGCATCAGTGACAGCGTCAAAGTCTTTTGGACGCAGACCCAATAAGGTATCACGCACACCACCACCAACGATATAGGCGTCAAACCCAGCTCGGGTCAATGTGGCAATGACTTCAGTAATGGAATTGGGTAATTCAGATTTGTTCAGTTCTAACTGCTTGGCGGCACGCTCGGCCATGCATCTACTCCTCGCCGGTATTCTTTAACCACCCCTGAATAACACAGCGTTTATCAGGCGGATGTACCCGCTAGTTTAACAAATTTTGCGCGTAGTAGGTGTGTTATGACATTTACTTACGTGCTATTTTGTCAATATTGGGGTTAATTAAAGCAAAATACGGCCCTTAATCTTGTACGCGTAAACGTCCTCGATTTTTCTCAACCGTTTTTGCGCCAATACCCTTGACCTTTGCTAACTCATCAACGGTCTTAAAACTACCAAACATCTCACGATATAGAATAATCGCTTGGGCTTTACTGCTACCGATACCATTTAGCGAAACCAGCTCGCCTTCACTGGCTCGATTGATATTCACAGTGGCTTGATCACGTGCCTGTGTTTTGGCACTTTCTTGCGCCAATAGATAATCGTAGGCACGCTGAGGATTATCAAAACAAGGCGCAGCTTGAACACTGTTCAAGATGAGAACCGCCAATACTAGACTGAAAACAGCCGTATTGACTAAGCTAACAAACGAGACCTTATGATAAACGTTCATGTTGTTTCGCCGCTTCCCATAGTGCATCCATCTCTGTTATATCGCTGTCTTCTAAACGCTTACCACTTACCGCTAATTGCTCTTCAATATAGCCAAAACGTGATTTAAATTTATGCACACACGTTAAGGTGGCTGCTTCTGCATCAAGGTTAAGTTTACGGGCGACATTGACGAGCGCAAACATACAATCACCCAGCTCCTTTTCAATCTCTCTGATATTGGCTTTGACTTCAGTTTTGGATTTATCTATCAATTCATTCTTAAGCTCGGTAATCTCTTCATCCAACTTATCAAAGGCACCGCTAACGCCTTCCCAGTCGAACCCTAGCTTTGACGCCTGTTTTTGTACATCTTGCGCTTGCATGAGCGCACTGCCCGCTTTGGTATTGTCTAGACGACGTTTGGGTTTGCCTCGTGCCTCGCGCGCTTGCTGCTCTTCCACTTTAATCTCATCCCAACGAGCTTTTACTGCCGCGTCATCTTCAAGGGTTTCAGCCTCAAACACATGCGGATGACGACGAATGAGCTTTTCTTGTAAAGTGGTGATAACATCGCTCATATCAAAGCGACCTTGCTCGGCATACATCTGACAATGAAAAACGACTTGCAGCAGCACATCGCCAAGCTCGCCTTTGATATCCTCATCGTCATTATCTTGTACCGCTTCTCCCAACTCATAGGCTTCTTCGATAGCATAAGGAATTAAACTATGATTGCTTTGTTTTTTATCCCACGGACAATCAACACGTAGCCGTGCCATCAAAGCCAATAAATCGTCTAATTCACCGCTAGCAGTTGGCGTCCCTTGCACTGGCGCGGGCACTGTTACTTTATTGTCTAAAATACTCATAAGGAATGCTCTTATTTTTTTGTCTATTGTGCTGTTTGCTAGCTTTACGTAATACAGAAGTTGCCATTTTATTGTTTAGTATAGCGTGCAGCTTAGTCATGAATCGCTACAAATTTGAGTCAAAATTATTGACACTCACTTAACTCATTCGGCAGTTAGTGTATCATTGAACCCTGATTATCTTATAATTATGCTATCTACTTTCTTATTTTATCATTGCTCACGTGCAAGGAATTTTATCATTATGTCGACTTCTGCGACCACCAGCTATCAGCCAGCCACGGAATTCAATGCTATCACCATCAATTCGTTTAAAGCTTATGATATACGCGGCGAACTTGGCGTGAATCTAGATGAAGATATCGCTTATCGCATCGGGCGCGCCTTTGCACAGATTCTATATCAGCGTTATCAGGCATCTGCTCAAACCCAAACCAATGATATAGCAGACCTAAAACCAGCTATCGTCATTGGTAGTGATATTCGCCACTCTAGTGAGCAATTAAAACAAGCCGCTATCAAAGGCATCGTTGATGCAGGTGTCGACGTGATTGACTTGGGCATGAGCGGTACAGAAGAAGTGTATTTTGCTACCAGTTACTATCAGGCTTTGGGTGGTATTGAGGTCACAGCCAGTCATAACCCTATTAACTATAACGGCTTAAAACTGGTTAAGGAGCACTCAAAGCCAATCAGTGGCGATGATGGTTTGGCAGAGATTCAAGCATTGGCAGAGTCTGGGCAATTTACTACTAAAAACCGATCAGGAACGTTGCAATTATTAACTGATAAAAGCGCCTATATCGATCATGTCATGACTTTTATTGATACCGATAAGCTCAAACCTCTTAAATTAGTGATTAACTCAGGCAATGGCAGTGCAGGGCCTGTGGTTGATTTGTTGATTGAAAAGCTTGCACAAGCTGGTGCGCCAATTGAAGTGATTAAACTGCATCATACACCAGATGGTAGCTTCCCTAACGGCATCCCCAATCCAATGATTGAAGCCAATAGAGTGGCGACTCAGCACGCGGTTTTGGAAAACAAAGCAGACCTTGGTATTGCTTTTGATGGCGACTTTGATCGCTGCTTTTTATTCGATGAACATGGTGAATTTATTGATGGCAGTTACATCGTTGGGATGCTCGCTCAAGCCTTCTTGAATAAGTACCAAAATGAATCAATCGTCTACGATCCACGTGTCATTTACAATACTGAAGCGGTGATTAAAGAGCATGAAGGTAAGGCTGTCATCAGTAAATCTGGACATTCATTTATTAAGCAAGTCATGCGTGACTCTGGCGCTGTTTATGGCGGCGAGATGTCTGCCCATCACTATTTTCGAGACTTTTTCTATTGCGATAGCGGCATGATTCCATGGTTGTTAACCATTGAATTGTTATCTATCACTGGTAAAACCCTATCGGAATTGGTCACTGGCTATATCCAAGCTTATCCTAGCTCAGGCGAGCTTAATTTTCGTCTGACAACTCATGATGCATCGATGATTATTAACGCTATTGAAGAAAAATTTAGCAGCGAAAATCCGATCAAATCGACACTGGACGGCCTAAGCCTTAACTTTGGCGATTGGCGCTTTAATCTGCGTGCCTCCAATACCGAACCACTTATCAGATTAAACATTGAAAGTCGTGGCGATAAAGAATTACTAGTTATTAAAATTCGAGAGATTCAACAATGGCTAGCGGCGCAAGGTGCTGTACCAGCGTAAATGAATACGATTTAATGCGGATAGTTTTAATTACAAATCAAAAAAAAGGCTCGCTAATAATTATCAGCGAGCTTTTTTAATAACAGAAAAACTTGAATAAAGCTACTTAGACCGACCAATGCCCATATAATCGCCTACCAGACTATCGATCTGCAATCGTGTCAGTGCATTTTGCGCATCAAATACTGGCATCGCGTGTTGATTAAGCTTGGCAATGTCTAGTTGATCTTGCGGCGACCAACTAACGATAAAAATCGCCTGTGCGGCATTTAGCTGCTGATAAGGATTGTTAATCAATTGCAGTAATGATTGCTGCTGATAAAGCATGGCAAGTTCACCTTGTGCTTTATCGCTATACACTAAAGTACGAATATTATAAGACCATAATAACGCTAGTAGTGGATGTATGGCTGAGCCTGCGGTACGTCCTGAGCCTGATTTATAACTACCGCCCCAAATCATCACAGTTTTATTATCAATAAAGCCATCAAAATATTGCCAGAATTTACGGAATATTAGCTCTTTTTGGTCTTCATTGATGTGCATGACTGACTGCAACAGCGGCATATCTAAACTGTGCGATTGACTGGACTGCTGTAGCTTAGCCAGCTCAGTGGGTAGTGTGTTACCACCAAAGCCCCAGCCCGCTTGCAGATAACTGCTACCAACCCGCGCATCTAGCCCCATGATACGACTGACTTGCTTGATATCTACCTGTTGACTATCAGCCAAGCGTGACATCTCATTCATAAAACTTACTCTCGTTGCAAGCATCGCCATGATACTGCTACGGGCAAACTCTATCGTTGCGATATCAGCGTGATGAGCGGCACGCGCATGCTGCATTAACGGCTTCAATACTTCTAGATGCTGGCTACTGTTGGCTGTTTTTTCACCAAGTAACCACAGTGAAGGATTTAACATTGAGCTATAAGCATCACCGTCTTGCAAGAATACAAACGGCACATAGTAGACCCACGCGCGCTGCAAATTTTGCGCCAGTGCTGAGACAACCCCTAGTTTCTCAATGCCACTTATAATCACGGGTAACGATTGCTGATGGCTGTGGTTGAAGGCGGTAATCCAGCTGGCTTCTGCCCATACTGGCTTGATACTGTCTAAAAATAACCAATAAAGCGCAACGGTGCCTTGGTCGTCAATCTTACTAATCTCATTGCTCTCATTGATGTGACGACTGTCACTAAAATTTGCCGTTTCATAATATTGTATTAACGTGTCAGCGCTAGCCGGTAATGCTGTACTGATTATAACCTGCTGCTGCTCATACATCTGCCACAGTGCTTGCAAATGATGCTCAAAGCCGTATTGTTGTATTTGCTGCGTCAATAGCTCAATATCGGCATAAAGATGCACGCGCTGACCAAGACTTGCCAGCACAACGGCGCTAGTAATTGCCTCAATGCTATGACCAATAAGCACACAAACTTGCTTGCTTGCAGTGCTTTGTAGTTTAGACTCATACGTATATTTAGGTGTATTGTCATTTATAGAAACAGCGCTCATGCGTTCACCTTTAATGATTATCGACTTAGTAGCAAAACGATCAAGACAGCTGCTGAATATGTTTTAAGAGCTGGTTAGTAGAGCTGTCAAACTGACTCTCACCTGCTTGTTGCATGGCTTGATGTACGGACTCTGCCATTTGCTTGCCCATCTCAACGCCCCATTGATCAAACGGGTTAATATCCCAAATGCTGGCCATGACATAGACTTTATGTTCATAAAGCGCAATCAGCGCGCCCAAACTGTGCGGCGTCAGCTCATCGATTAGCAATGTAGTTGATGGCTGATTGCCACGGTAATATTTATACTTATCCGCAGCAGAAGCTACTTGAACCTCAGACTCTTGAAGCGCGGCATTACCAAAAGCCAGCACTCGACTCTGTGCCAAGCAATTGGCTAAAGACAGCTCATGCTGCTGCTGTAATGGCGCGTTTTGCGATTGACCACTATAACGGCGCACACAAGCAATAAAGTCACAAGACACCTGCTGTGTGCCTTGATGTAGCAGCTGATAAAAGGCATGCTGCGCGTTAGAGCCAATCTCGCCCCATAAAATCGGGCAAGTATCATAATCGATATGATCACCATGTTGGGTGACCGATTTACCATTACTCTCCATCTCAAGCTGGGTTAAGTAGCTTGGTAAATAGCTGAGACGACCATCATAAGGCAATACGGTATGAGCATTTACCTGTAAAAATGTACTGTTCCAAACTGCAAGTAGCCCTAATAATACGGGTAGGTTCTCTGCAAAATCCGTCTGCGCAAAGTGCTCATCCATACTATGCGCACCGCTTAATAATTCTTTAAACCCAGCCATCCCGATACGAATGGCAATCGCCAGTCCTATCGCCGACCATAAAGAAAAACGCCCTCCAACCCATTCCCAAAGCTGTAGCTGATGCTCAGGATGAATACCCCAAGCACTCATTTTTTCACTATTAGCTGAAATACCAATAAAGTGGCGGCGTAACACACTGTCTTCAGTGCCTGCACGCAGCTTGGCAGTGGCCAGCAGCCACGATAATGCTGTCTTAGCATTAGATAACGTATCAATCGTACCAAATGATTTGGATGAAATGATAAACAAGGTGGTCTCAGGATTTAGGTGCTTGAGCAAGTTATCAAGCTGGGTACCATCCATGTTAGAGACGAAATGTACTTCAATTTCAGTATCTGCCCACTCATCCAACGCGGTAGTCGCCATAAGCGGGCCAAGATCAGAACCACCAACGCCAATATTAACCACATCCGTAATAGCTTGACCAGAAAACCCGCGCCATGTACCACTGCGAACACGTTCAGATAAGCGCGCTACTTGCGAAAGACTCTGATGCACATCAGCGACAATATTTTGCCCATCAATGTCTAACTGTGCATCCTCTGGCAATCGCAATGCCGTATGCAAAGCGGCACGCTCCTCACTGGTGTTCACCATTGCGCCTTGCATCAACGCATCAATTCGTGTAGACAATTCACAACTTTCTGCTAGCTGCAACAGACTTGCCAGTACCTGCTCATCGATACATTGCTTGCTATAGTCCATATATAGTGCGCCAGCTTGCATGCTAAAGCGCGTTGCACGACTGTCATCTTGCGCAAACAATGCTGCCAGTGACCATGGCTGCTTAGCAAGCATTTGTAGTTGCTGCCAGTATGTAGAGTTTCGAGCACTGTTATAAGCGCTATTGCCCTTTATTTCATCCATCAGCTATTCATCTTCTGCTAATTGCTGCTCTGCAAAATAGATAAATGCCTGCATATATGAGCGCATATCGCCTGCATCATAGCTGTCGCCGCGCATGGTCGTGACATTAACGCCATACTCGCTAATCAAGGCATCGATAGCATCGGTCAGCTGAATTTCACCACCGACCGAGGCTTTGGTATTGGCCAGGTAGTCAAAAATGTGATTGCTAAAGACATAACGACCAACGACTGCTAATTTTGAGGGTGCATCGGCTAAATCGGGCTTTTCTACAAATCCTGCGACTTTAAAGCTGGCATTACTGTTTGCTTTATCATCTTCCTTGCTCTCCTCACTAAATGCTTCATGCAGTTTGGCAATACCATATTTATGCACATCTTCATCAGCGACTTTATCGACCAATATCTGTGAATGGTTATCTTCAGCAAAAGCATCAATCATAAAGGCTAAGTTATCAGCAGCCATATCACCCGTAAAAGGATCAAGCACAACGTCGGGCAATAATACGGCAAAATCATGCTCACCAATAATGGGGCGAGCCGCGAGTACGGCATGACCCAAACCTAATGCCTTACCTTGGCGTATCATCGAAACTGTCACATCTTCTGGTAACCAATTTAAGCTATCGGCTAGCTCATCTTTACCTTTATGACGCAGCTGATTGTCCAGCTCAGCATTGATATCGAAGTAATTCTCGATTGCACTCTTTTGCGCATGGCCGACCAAGACAATATGCTTGATACCCGCTGCAATCGCCTCTTCAACGACATAATGAATAGCAGGACGATTACCAAGTGGCAATAGCTCTTTTGGCACGGATTTAGACAATGGCAACATACGTGTACCAAAGCCTGCGACTGGGATAACGGCATGAGTTATTTTGTTCATAATTTTAGACTGTCATATAAGAATAGGATTTAGAAAGCAACGGCAATTGATCATAGCTCGATAAACTCTACAATACGCTTAATCCACTGATCATAGTTATAATTTTTCAGTACATGGTCACTGGCGTAGCGCATCATCTCTGCTTGTTGTTTGGTATAGCCTCTAGACAACTGCGCGAACAATTCATCTGCTTGCTCCTTACTTTCAATGACTTCGCACATGCCTTCGAAACGAGTGCTGACTGATAAGCTAGGATTGGTCACTGCCAATCGCCCACAGGCCATAATCTCAATCAGACGGCGGGAAAACATACTTGGAGAGTCAGTCACAGTGTTAACGTTAAGACAATGCGAATACTGCCTAAAAAGCTCACCCGTCTGGTCATAAGGAACAGCAGACTTGATAGTCATATTCGGTAGGTCAGGATAGCGATAGACATCAGACTTACGATCAGAGTTACGATCAACGATGGTAAGTCCATAAGGAGACGCTGCAGTAAATGCTATATCCTGCCACTGCTGGCGTGCATTATGAATGTGCTGACTATAACTACCGACAAATAGGCTTTCGTTATAACGTGATGGTAAATCGGTGGGGTAATGAAACTTAGGCTGTACCGCAAAAGGTAGCACGCCTACTTTCACGCTATTACCCAATATAGCGCGGTAACGTTCAACACAGTTAGAATCAACGGTCAGAATGTATTTGAATAAACTAGCAGAGTCGATAAAACGGTTAAAGTGAGCGCCGTCTTCTTTATTCCAAAATACCGCAGGAATATTGTATTTATCTGCTAGCTCTAAGAGTCGACGTAACTCAACATTATTACGCTCAGGATAATCAGTGTAATTGGCAATTTTATAGCGCCACTTGTTTTTGTGACCACTCCAAGCTGATTCGACTAACAATATATTTGCATGCTTTAAAGCAAACTTATCAAAAAAATTATTTGTATGATTCATTACGAATATATTTTCATTTTTTAATGATTGAAAAGTTAAAGCATCTCCTATAAATACCATTCTTAATTTTTTTGTATTGTTAAACATCGGCTAAATTTTATCCAAATATGAAGATTTTTTAGAATTAAGGCAGCAATTAATATACAATTATAGAATTATGTTAAATCAATTTCTTCAAATAATAGGTTTGTTACCAAAAAATCTTCCTCCGATTCTAAATAGATTTCTATAGTATTGCATCTCTTTAAGTCTTTAAAAGGAGTGTTTACAACCCAACCCTCATAAGGGATATTATTTTTTCTAACTCCACTTTTTATAGAGGCCACTCCTGCCTTATAAATTAACTTAAGATTAAATTTCTGATTAGAAATTAATACATATCCTTCAAATAGTTCTATTTTATGTTCATAAGGAACTAAAAACCTTACACACTTTTCTAAAGTTTCAGAAGGATCATTTGTGCTAAAATGATCTGAAATTAATATATTATTTAGATGAGAAAATTTAATAGTTCTTTCAATATTATAT